>NZ_WRPA01000013.1 GCF_009831655.1 Shewanella insulae
AAAAGTAGCACTGATCGCCTGCATGCGAAAGCTCATCGTGATCTTGAATACCATGCTTAAAAGCGAGGAGCTGTGGTGCGCAAAAAACGGATAAATATATTGACTAAACACCACAGTCACTTGTTATGTGCCGACCATAGACCACACTATTTGAGATGGTGATTTACTTTGCGCTATTTTTTTAGCTTCTTCAATTGTTTGACAACCTACTGAATCAGGCCAAGTAGGCTCGTCACTTTCTGTGGCATGCTTAAAGCGCACGTAATATAAAACGCCAAGCTGATTTAAAGGCTCAGGTTTTTCGTCAGGTTCTAATTGATCATCAGCTTTTGCTAGCTCAAACCACCAATCGTAATTGAGGCTGATTATATCAACAGGCTTCTCTATTGAATTTGCGTAAAACCATATACCAGATTCAACGATTGATAGAGTCATAATTCTTTAGGCACATAACGCTTATTAGCGAGAATGCCGCCTATGTAAATCACTCCCTACTAATATACATCGCGGCAAACTTTTTTAAATATCTGAAATTTATATCAATAACAGCATTACATAACAAGGACAAAATAAGCAGCCCGAAAATAAAGCGAGACTTCATTTAACGAGACCTCCACTACTCCCTATTAAATGGCTGATGCTCAGTTTTTTACTAGATTTAATCAATTCGTTACGAAATTTCAAAAAACAAAGCGAGAACAGCAAGATTACATAGTAGGAAGCGAAAGGGGTGCTTTTTTGCTAAATCCCATTATACCTGTATAGATGCGCAGTCTAGCGAGTAGAGTTTGGCAACCTGCCGAACACTCATCTAGCCCTCCTACTTACATCAAATGAGGCCAAATCGAAGAAACGTTGGATACCGAGTGCAGATACGGCTGTGACCTTCGGTTTCAGGGCCGCTCTTTGACATCCATGTCATCGCGGCATTTGTGAGTCCATTCACGTCAGATGCTGCCGTAGAGCGGCCAAGGATGGCTTTATAGCGTGTCACAGCAGTATCTGCACATAAGCTCACCGCAGGTGATAGATTGCCATGAAGGTACGACCTTCAACTCGCGTCCCAACAACACACACGATAGTCGCTACAACGGCGAAATTTGCACATCGCCGCCGGGCAGGCGTTAGATTGCCACGAAGGTGCAACCTTCAACTCGCATTCCAACAACAAACCCGGTAGACGCTACAACACAGAAAATTCGCCAGAGGAAAGGCATAAACTCGCCATGCCGGGCGCTCCTTAACCCCACTCGCTAAACCAAAAGTTTAGCGACAAAAAAAGGCACCCGAAGGTGCCTTTGACATTGCAGGGTGGAACTCGGTGCTCGGTGAGGGCGAGCACCTTTGGGTCTTACAGTTGATGACCGTGAGCGTGCATCAGCTTCTCAGGTGTATGGCAGGTCGCACAGGCTTCGCGTGCCGCCTTGGCGCTGGCCTTGTCGGCACCTATGTAGGCGCCGTTGCCTTCCATGTGAGCCACGGCCGCCTCCGAGAGATATTTCTGGTGACAGCTCATGCAGGCTGCGGCATCGGATGAGGCATACCAGGTCGCTACCGGATTGACCGCAGGGTCGTTGCTCTTACCTGGGATGAAGCTAGGTACCGTATGGGCTTGTCCTGGGTTACGACCCAGCTCAAAGCCATAGGACAGGCCGCCCCAGCCTTGCTCGGCCGAGTGACAGGTCATGCAGTCGGTCTTTAGCAGGGTGCCGCTACCGCCATGGCCATTGTCATGGCCTTTCGCCTTGTGGGCCTTGTACATAAAGCTGGTGGACTTCATCTCACCCCAGGCAACGGCGTCACCGTTGGCGTCTTCGACCGCGCCCAGCTTCTTGTCATTGGTGTGGCAGGCGATACAGTTGACGCCGTTTGAGTCATGATAGAACTCAAAGCTGTGGCAGCCATAGCAACTTTGACTGTCGATGATGGCGCGGCGATCGGCCACCACGGCTTCACTGTCATCAAGCACGGTGCGTAAGGCATCGGTCTGCACATAGGCAGGGTAGGCGTTGTCGGCATCGCAGCTAACACGGGTGCCGCTGCCTTCTGCAAAGCAAACCTTGAGTACAGGCAGGATTTCCAGCGAGCGTGAGGCGATGTCGGCTGGGAAGTTCATCGCGACCTTTACACTGACGCTGTTGTCGGCATTCCAGGTCGCCTTGGTGGGATCTTTGATGTCGATACGGCGCTGGCTGTAGGGCGACTGATCATAGTCGGGATAATCTTTCTCGACGTCCCAGCTCACCACCATGTAAGGCTTGCTGTAGCCAAGCTTGTAGACCTCTTGCTGGCTCACCAGGTTACCGGCTGGATCTGTGATGGCCATGTCGAAACTGATCTCGTTGGCGGCAGAGATGGCGACCTTGTTGATGGTGACATCATAGTCTTTGGCTGCCTGATAGGGTTTGGCATGATCGCCATGCACCGCGGCGCTATGACAGTCGGTGCAGCTCAGCGCCGGGTTCTTGTCTGACTGATGCTGGGCTGGCGAGTCGGTATGACAACCAGTACAGGCGTTGGCATTGGCGTTGGCGAGCCAGAGATCTTTGTCTGCCAAGTTGTCATCTTCGACATGGCAGGCCGCGCAGTCCATGAAGGGTTTTGTCGGGAAGGCGGGGTAGTCGAAGGCATGATCGCCACCGTAACCGGCGATGGTGTATGGCATGGGCACCACATTGCCATCTGCGTCTTTACCTTCACGGTGTGGCCCCATATGGATGGCATGGACCATGTGGCCAAACTCGACAGAGATGGCATTGGGATCTGTGACTATACCGTTATGGCAGGCCTGGCAGTTCTCCAGATCCAGGCGACGTCCACCGTGTGCCTTGAGGCTATCGGCTTGGTGGCAGGTGTAGCAGGTCTGCATGGTCACCAGCTCTCGGCTCTCTATGCCTTCGCTGCCATTGGTGGAGGGGATCCAGTCGAAGTGAGCATTTTCGGCCAGTTCATGGCCTGAGTCATATTCGAACTGCATCTCGATGGCGATACGTTGGGTCAGGTCAGGGTTAAACTCGATACCGGCGGCATCTTCGGCGGTGAGCAGGTTGGTATTAAAGGTGTAGGTGTAGCTGCCGTCGTTATGATCGACTAGGCATTCGATACAGTCTTTAATCTTCTCGAAACCTTGCTCAAAGGTGGTGCCGTCGTCGTTGGTGGTGTCGTTGAGCAGGGATATCCATTGTTTCAGGTCGCTGCCTTCATGGGTTTGCAGCTGTGCCAATGAGAAGCGGAAATCGTGAAACGGATTCTCACCAGTTAAACCAAACAGGCCTACGCCTTGGCGGTTTTCCAGCTCAAAGTCGACGCTTATGATGCCGTCGGCATAGCTTGCCTTGTTGATATTGGCGATAGCTTCTTCTGCCATGTCAATATGTAAACCGACGGCGCCAGGTGTGCCCGGTGTACCGGGTTGACCATTTTCACCGTCGATACCATCTTTTCCATCATTCCCATCTCCACAGGCCGACAGCATCATTGCCGAAGCGATAAGTGCCGCCAGTGTGGTTGTTTTTGTTGTTATCATCATTTTTTCTCCAAGATAAACCACTGGGGTATAGCCAGGAGAAATGTTAAAGAAGCGGGCTTTTGTCAGATATGAAGCACATCACCTTAACAATAAAGTTTTCAGCTGTATAAAACACTGCCTGGCTTGATGTTTGTTTGGTGTTTGCTTTGCTGGTGCGACTATTTTTAGTGCGGTGGTCTGTTTGGCTTGCTATTACCAGTGAGACATCTCGATTTTTAGAAAGTGGAACTCTCATATTCATATTATGCAAATGGCAAAAATGAATTTTATCTTCAGAGGTCTATGTCTATCTATCATCATGTTTAATATGAAGTATTCTGTTTTTATGGTGTCGGGTTATTCCCGGCTGTCGGTTATCTGTGTCAGAGAGGCATGGCATTTTTCGATGTCACATATTTAACAAATGCACGGGGAAAGAGATAAAAGTTTGCACTGGGTAAACGTAATGCCAGGTGACTTAGCGTACATTAGCTAACGGCACTAAAGCCTAATTTAAGGGCGATTCTTCAAGGAGAGGCATGAGCAAGATTAATACTAATACCCTGTTCAATATTAAAGTGTTTGTCTTACTGTTTGATACCTTAAATGCCACTGAGGTGGCCCAGCAACTCGGGGTGGCATCTTCTAAAGTCAGCCGGAGTTTAAAGGCATTACGCCACTCCTTCGATGAACCCTTGTTTGTCCGCAGGCAGCATGGTTTCGAACATACGCCTTTTGCCCAGAGTATCTATCCTCACCTGAAGCAGATGTTAGCCCTGTCTGAGGCGAGTCTCTCCTGTGCCAGTAAGGATACCGAGCAGTCTCATACCGAGCTGACGATTGCCTGCCCGCCTCCTATTTCACTAAACCTGTTAAGTTATCTGCATGACAAGGCCTCTCAGCTTAAGCAGAGTTATACCTTCAATATTAAGCCTTGTAGCAATGATATTGACAAGCTGCTTATTCGTCAGAATGTGGATTTAGCCATTACCCTGAGGGCATTTAATTCTGAACGGTTATCGTCTGACTTTGTCGCGCGGGCAGACGCCTATGTGCTGGTAGGCAACCAGCAGCATCCGATTTTTCATCACGAAGCTCGGGCGGATATTGAGGCTATGCTGCAATATCCCTATATAAGCTTTAACGGTCATGAGCTGGAGCAGGAACATGACCCGCTTACCCTCTATGCATTAGACAGGGGATTGCCCATTAACCTGGTTGCCAAGGTCTGTTTGCTGTCGGATCTCATGATTCAGCTGGAGCGTAGCGATGCGTTAACCCTTATCTGTTATCGCGATGCGGTCGCCTTCCTATGTGCTAAGGCAAATCTGTCGGCCCTGGCGTTGCCGGAGGATCAAAACAGGCTACTCAATCGCCGCGCCGATGGTCATCGTCACTACTTAACCAAGCTCAGAGAAGGGGGGAACAGGCCGCCATGGTTGGAGCAGGAGATAGCTTCCTATATCCAGGGAAATGTTATTCTCAACTGTGAAGGAGCTGGCTATGCCAAAGGATAAGCTGCTGGATATTTCCCTGTCGACCATAGAGATATTCTGCCAGGTGTATGTGAAGAAGAACGCCATCGAGGTGGCAAATCATTTAGACCTGTCACAGCCCAAGGTAAGCCGTGCCCTGGCGGCACTGCGTAACGTATTCGATGATCCTTTGTTTATTCGCAGGGAAAGCCAGTTTCAAGCGACAGACAGGGCCCACGACCTCTACCCTCTGTTTAACGAGATGCTGGCGTGTCGTCAGCAAGTGGATCTCTTGATGCGTGGTGTGACTGGGGCGGTTCACGACCATGTTGAAATCGCCACAGTGCCTCAGTTGGAAGTTAATTTAACCCAAAGCGTCAAGCAGGCCGCTTATCGTGTCTTTGACAGCGAGTTGATGGTGAGCACGTCCCCCTGGGGCGAGTTAACCCAGCAACAACTGCTCAACGACGAGATCGCCGCTGCAATCTGTTTCGAGCGGGCAAATGATCGCGCCATCTTGTCTAAATCCGTTATTCAGCATCGTGGCGGCTATCTTGTTGCTCGGGAAGATCATCCCATCTGGCAGGCGCCCAATGTGGATAACATGATCGATTACCCCTTGGTTAAGCTGAGGACCATGCCGTTCCCCGCCAACAAGTCGCCGCTGGGAAATTATGCCAAGCGAGTCGGGAAGCAGTTAGAGATCTATGCCACGGCGCCCGACTTGGGTAGTGCGGCTAACAGCCTGTTAAAGTCAGATGCCATCATTATCATCGGCGTGAAGGGAGCCGTAAATTTCTTGAGAAACATCAAAGGGCTGCGCGCGCAGCAGATAGAGCTTGTGCAGGACAACATCATCTTGGAAAACTTCAGCCACCCCACAGTCTATCTATGGCTAAGGCTCGATGCGAGTGGCAAGGTGACGACGCCATTTTGGCTGCAACACTGCCTGGAAGATTACATCCTTTCCATGCATCAGTAATGCTGACTCCGTCAGGCGTCTAGTGTGGGCTTTAGTTTTGCCGCATTAGTCTTGCCGCGTTAGTTTTGCCTCGTAAACGCCTGGCAAATATTCTGCTCACCGATCTGCTTGGCGCGCTTGAGTGCCACCTCGGCGTTACTCAGATACTGCTCCAGGTTCTGGCCTGTCTGATAGCTGGCGATCCCCATGCAGATCCCAGTACCCAGGCCTATCTCGTTGAGGCCATTTAACGACTTCACCGCGAAGTGGTGGGCGTCGTCCGAGTTGGTATCCGGCAGTATCACGATCAGCTTGCCCAGCTGCCAGTGAGACATCTGGTAGTTGACCGGCAGGGTTCTGAGGATATGGATCTCCACCTCGCGCTGACGGTTCTCCAGCTGGCCGATATCACTCATGTGGCTCAGCATGCTCTCGGCGGTGATGTCGATCAGCAGCAGGCTGGAGTGCTCGCGACTGACGGGGCTGAGTGACTTGAAGTAGTCGTCCAGATCCCTGAGGTTCACCAGGATGGCGCTGCGGTGGGGGATGAAGTCGCCGGTGTCTTGCAGCAAAGCGCGCTTCTGCGCCTGCTCCAGGGTGCAGACGATATGTTCTATCTCACCGGCGGCGTCCAGGTGCCCCTTGAGGGTCGCCTGCAGGCAGGTGTTCTCCTTGCTGTTGGGGTCGCAGAGGATCTGTCCCTTCCAGCTGCCCTGTAGCAAGATCTGCTGGGTGATCCTCGGCCACTGGGAGCTGAGGTCATTATTGAGCAGATCGGTGAGGTTCTTGCCCTGAATATCATGGATGGAGACCAGCTGCATGAAGGCCTGGTTGGCCAGCTCAAGCATGCCGTTGGCCTGTACCAGGGCGCAGGGGATGGCGTTGTCGTTCAGCAGCTCGTTGAGCTTAGCCTGATGCTGAGCCTTTCTCAGCTGAGACACATCCTCGAAGGTGACCAGATAATATTTTTCCTGACGGCTGCGGCGCGGCGAGCTGGTGACTGTGATCGCCAGATGACTGCCGCCGGGCGAGTCGAAGTCGATAACCCCTTGCCACTTGTTATTGGCCTCAAGCTGGGCAGCGACCTCGGCGTACTGTTCGTTCTCGAACTGCAGGATCCGCTGCAGGTTACGATCTTGCAGCTCGTCCAAGGGCAGGCATAGCAGCTCGGCGGCCTTCTCGTTGGCGGTCATCACCCGGTTCTTGTCGTTGATGATCACGCAGCCGATATCCTGGTGGAACAGGCGGTGGGCCAGTTCTATGCTGTATTCTCGCGAGCGCTGGCCGATGCGGTAGGAGTGGCTCAGCAGGATCAGCGCCAACGCCAGCAGGGTAAGCACCACGGCGCCGACGATAAGTATGTTACGCCACTCGGAGAACAGCTCGGCGATGGCGTCGTTGCGCACATAGGAGACCAGGTAGTATTCCCGGCGCGTCTCATACTGGGTTGTCAGCTCTATCTTGAGGTAGACAAAGGTGGCGTCGTCGCCATGGAACTGGCCGAAGTTGCTCATGGCCATCTTGCGCCACAGCGCCGGATAGGTCTGACGCAGGCTGCCGCCCATGGTATCCGGGATGCGGTTGATGGTCGGCTTGGTCTCGGCGCCTGCGTATAGCAAGCCCTGGGTGTCGAGCATCAAGAGTGGCGACTCGGCGCTGGAATAGGCGGGTCTGATGCTTTTCAGCATGCGGCTCATGGACTGGTAGGTCAGCAGGTAACCGCGAATGCTCTGATCGGGATTCTCCAGCCAGGCCAGTTGATACAGGTAAGGTTCCAACTTGCCCTTGATGGGGGTGAACTCCAATGGCGAAGTATAGACCTCGTTGCCGCCCATGTTGCGTGCGCCGCCCAGCAACGAGGGCGGCAGGGGATCGCGGCTAAAGTCGTTGGTGGTGGAAAACTTAAACTTGCCCTGGGGATCGAACAGGGCGATGTCCAGCAACTCGGGGATATTGCGTATCATCACCTCCCAGCTTTCCTGCAGCTTGCGTTGGCGCACCTCGCTGGGGATGGTCAGGTAGCGTTTGAGTAGCTCGTCGTTGGCAAACATCTGGGTACGAAACTGCTGGAAGGAGACCTTGTCGGCGATCAGGGTGCCGACAGATTGTAGCTCGCTGTATCTCTGGGTGGCCCAATCTTCCTGTAGGCGACGCTCGCCCAGGGTGATGATGACGTTGGTGAGGAGCAAGACGCTGATCAGCAAGATGATGATCTGGGTGACCACCGAGAAGATGCGTTGCGCAGACCAGTGCAGCCCCTGTCCGGCGATCAGTTGTGGTTGTTTCTGCGTCAGCATTGCAAGCGGTGTTTCCCCAGTGATATTGCGGCTATGTTAGCATGATTTTCGCCGCAGAACACAGTCGGTTACAAACCGGCAACGCCTGAGTAAATCATCGGATGACGCCTTGGTAATTCAACCGACGACGCCAAGCTTTCTGTGTTTAAACTGCGCCTTGGCATCGAGCACCAGGGCGCGGCACCTGTCGATATCCACCCCTTCCAAGCCATCTATGGCCGACACCTGTACCTGATCGATATAGTCAGGAGCCAGACGGATAAAGTCCCATAGCGCCTGATAGGCCCCCTTGAGCTTGGGCTGACAGTGTTTTAGGTAGGCGGCCTCTGTATCGGCATTGAGCGAGATGGAGAGGGCGTCGACCACCTCGGCAAGCTCGGGCAGTATGTTGCGCCGATGGAACAGGTTACCAAGCCCGTCTGTGTTGACCCTAACTCGGCCGCCGCGGCGTTTTATCTCACTTGCCACGCCAAGCAAGGTGTCGAGGTTGAGGGTGGGCTCGCCATAGCCGCAGAACACATATTCGTCGAACTGACTGACCTCGCCAAGCAGGGGGATGATCTCCTCGCGCTTGGGTTGATGGTCGAGATCCAGCTGATACTCGTGTACCTGCTTGCTGCCGTTATGCTTGGGGCAGAACTGGCAGCGCAGGGTGCAGCGCCCGGTGATGTTGAGGTAGCGGCTGTTGCGAATATCGTAGACTAAGGTGGACTGGCTCATGGCTCTCACGGGTAAGCTGTGTTGAACAAGCCCCTGGAAAGGCGGCCTGCAAAGGTGATGGCATGAGTCTACCGCTTTTGACGCGGCGAAAACCTCTGCTGGATCAAAAAGGGAGGCTTAGCCTCCCTTTGAATTTAGATAGATTAGGACTGTTCACCCTCGATGCGATAGCTGCGGGGTTGCCACCACCAACGGAAGAGGCGTCTGATATCGTTGAGAATGATATAGAGCACGGGTACCAGCACCAGGGTCACCACAGTCGAGAAGAGGATACCGAAGGCCAGCGAGGTGGCCATGGGGATCACTATCTGCGCCTGTAGGCTGCGCTCTAGGATGATGGGTACCAGGCCGACGAAGGTGGTCATAGAAGTAAGGATGATCGCCCTAAAACGATAACAGCCTGCGTCTATGGCCGCCTCTTTCAGCGGCAGGCCCTGGGCCCGGGCGCGGTTAACAAAGTCCACAAGGATCAGCGAGTCGTTTACCACAACCCCGGCCAGCGCCACGATACCACACAGGCTGAGCACGCTCATGGAGAGCCCCAGGATGAAGTGGCCGAACAAGGCGCCGATGATACCAAAGGGGATCACCGACATGATGATCAGCGGCTGGCTGTAGGACTTGAGCGGAATCGCCATCAGCGCATAGATGGTGAACATGGCAAAGAAGAAGCCCTGGATCAGGCCTATCATGGCGCTCTGCTCATCGGCGCTGCCACCATCTAGCGTGGTGGAGATGTGGCGATACTTGCTCTCAAGATAAGGCAGGAAGTCCTTCTGGATCTCACCTACCACCTTAGAGGGCTCCACCACATTCTTGTTGGCGTTGGCGATAACCGTGATGGCGCGACGGCCGTCGACACGGGTGATCGAAGAGTAGGAATCACCCAGCTCTATGCTCGCCACAGTGGAGAAGGGCACAGAGGTGCCTTGGGGCGTACGGATCATCATGTTTTCCAGATGCCCCAGGGTGCGGCGCTGCTCCAGCGGGTAGCGCACCATCACCTTGACCTCTTCCTTGTTGCGCAAAATACGCTGGGCCTCATAGCCGTAGAAGCCGTAACGCACCTGGCTGGCTAGATCCGACAGGGTCAGTCCCAGGGCCTCGGCCTCGGGTTTGATCGCCAGGCGGATCTCGTGGCTGCCGGAGGAGTAGTTGTCCGAGATGTCATACACCCCCTCGTAGGTGCGTAGCTTCTGCTTCAGCTCGTCGGCGGCTTGGGAGAGCTGCTCGAGATCGCTCGAGGTGAGCCTGAAGGAGATATCGCCGCCGGCGTCGTTGGTGCTGGCGTTGATGTTAAGCTTCTTCACCGAGATCAGCTCAGGCAGCGCCTTACGCCAGGCATCGGCGATAGTGACGCCGTCTACCTCCCTGTCTTCACCCTTGGTCAGCTCGGCGAAGATGAAGGCCGAGGTACGCGAGCCCATGTTGATGAAGCTGTGCTTCACCACTGGGTTGCCGTACTCGTCTTCCATCTGGTCATTCATTACATAGAGGGCGTTCTCGATCTCCTTGACCACCTTGAGGGTGTTAGCCTCTGAGCTGCCCACATCCATCTCCAGCCTCACCTGAATGAAGTCAGAGGGGATATCGGGGAAGAAGACCCAGCGTACCTTACCGCTGGCGACCAGGGCCACGGATAGAATAAGCACGCCCACGAAGGTGGCGACCACATTGTATCTGTGCTCGATACAGCGACCGATGAAGCTGCGGTAGCTGTGGTGGATAAAGTGTTGCACCTTGTTGTTAAGCGCCAGCTTAAAGCGCACGAAACGGTTGGGATTAGGGTTCGGGCGACGCGGCTTAAGGTGAGCCAGGTGCGCAGGCAGGATCAGCTTGGACTCCACCAGTGAGAAGGCGAGACAGAGGATCACCACCAGGCCGATGGACTTCCAGATGATCGCCATGGGGCCGGACACCATCAGCATGGGGATAAAGGCCGCTATTGTGGTCAACACGCCAAAGGTGGCGGGCATGGCGACCTTGTGGGCCCCCTTGATCACATTATCCAGCGAGTGACCGTGGCGTTCGATCTCCGTATAGGCACTCTCGCCGATCACTATGGCGTCATCCACCACTATCCCCAACACCAGAATAAAGGCGAACAGGGTCAGCATGTTGATCGACAGCGAGAAGGGTTCCAGGGGCATCAGCAGCATGGCGCCGAGGAAACAGACCGGCAGGCCCACCATTACCCAGAAGGCCAGACGCAAGTCGAGGAACAGCGCCAGGATGATAAATACCAAGAGGGCGCCGTAGAACATGTTCGACAGCATCATGTTGAGACGCCCCTTGAGGTAGTGGGTCAGGTCGCCCCAGGTGTCTAACTGGGCGCTGGCGGGCAGGGTGGCGCGGCGCTCCTCCACATAGGCTTTCACCTGAGAGGAGATATCCAGCGCGTTCTGATCGTCGACGCTCAGCACCTCGATGATGGCCGCGGGTTTGCCGTTGAAGCGGGTATATTCCAGACGCTCCTCGAAGTCATCGCGAATGTTGGCCACCTCGGGCAGCATGATGCGGCTGCCATCTTTGCGGGTCTTAACCACTATCTTGGCAAAGTCTTCGCCCGTGTAGGCCTGGCCCTTGGTGCGCAGCAGTATGTCGCCATCTTCGGCGCGAATCGAGCCGCCGGGCAGATCGATGGAGGAGTTACGCACCGCCATCGCCACATCGGCGAAGCTCAGGCCATATTCACGCAGCTTGTCTTCCGACACTTCTATGCCGATCTCATAGTCGCGCACACCTGTAACCTGGGCGCGGGTGACGGCGGGCAGGGCGGTGATATCTTCGCGTATGCTCTTGGCCAGCTCCTTCATCTCGTGTAGGTTCATGTCGCCATACACTGAGACCCAGATGACGTTGTTTTCCGGTTTGATGCGGAAGATGTTGGGCTTCTCGATATTGTCGGGGAAGGTGGCGATGGCGTCGATACGCAGCTTGGCCTCGTCCAGGATATCCTGGGCATCGAAGCCGTCTTCAACCTCTATGGTGACGCTGCCAGAGCCTTCGCTGGCGACCGAGGTCACCTTCTTGATGCCGCTGATATCCTGGATCGCCTCTTCGATCTTGATATTGATCCCCTCTTCGATCTCTTGAGGGGCGGCGCCGGGATAGGCGACAGAGATCTGTAGATAGTTGAGCTCGAAGGAGGGGAAGACCTCCTTGTTGATCAACAGGGTACTGAACAGGCCGCCGATAAGTAGCGCAAACATCAAGAGGTTGGCCGCCACGCTGTTGCGGGCAAACCAGGCAATGATGCCTTTACGGGTATTGGTCTCCATTACTGATCACCTGCTGCCACTAGGGTCTGCTGGTTATCTTCCTCCTGATCTTGGCTCTGGGACTTGTCCTCTTCGCCGATCACCTTCACCAGCTGGCCTGTGGCCATGTTGTTGATTGTGGTCAGTGAGATGCGCTCGCCATCTTTCAGGCTGTCCTTGATATAGACCTTGTCGATACCGCTACGCACCACGTTGACCTCACGCATTTCCAGCGTGTTGTCGTCGCGTACCACGGCGACTTGATGATCCCTGACGATATAGCGGGGCAGCTTGACGATCCCATCAACCGTGCGGCCCTTGATGATGGCGTTGACGAAGCTGCCATACTTGAGCGGCAATTGGCCTTCGGCCTTGTTCTGTCTTAAGTAAGGGTCTTTCACCTCGGCCACCAGATAGACCATGCGGTTATCGGCGTCGATCACCCCTTCGCTGCGCACTATCTTGCCTATCCAGCTCACGGTGCGGCCCGCCAGTTCGGCGCTCAGGGTCACCTGGGTGTCGGGATTGTCGATAGACTCCAGGTAGGCCAGCTCATGGTTGGCTAACGGCAGACGGATCTCGGCGACGCGGGTGTCGTATAGCTCGCCCAGGTTAGTGCCCAGGGTGACATATTGACCCAGATCCACGTTGCGAGCCTTGATGATGCCGTCGAACGGCGCGCGTATGGTGGTACGCTCCAGGTTGCGCTGAGCACGTGCCAGGGCCGCCTCGGCAAATTTGACGTTGGCCTGCTCCTTCTTAAGCTGAGGCACACGCAGGCCCAGCTCAGGCGGTACGCCGCCGTCGTATCCCTTCCAGTCGTTCTTAGCCACTTCGCCGCGGGCGACCTCTTCATCCAGCGCCGCCTTGGCCTGGGCCAGGGTGGCCTGGGCTTGCATCAGATCTGCCTCATAATCCGAGGGTTCGATCTGCGCCAGCATATCACCGCGCTTGACTATGCCACCGGCGACAAACTTGTCCGAGATGGTCAGCATGCGTCCTTGCACCTCTGTAACCAACTGGGTTTTGTTCTTGGGTAGCACCACCCCGTAGGAGGGCAAATTTAATGAAACGGTTTCACTCCGTACCGGCATCACGTCCACTATAGGGACCGGCATCTCTTCCTCTTTCTGCTCTGGGGCTTCCTGAGTACTCATCAAGAGGGCGGCAAACAGGCCGAAGACGATCAGGATGAGGATGGGGGGGAAAACTCTTCGTAGGATAATTTTTATCATTGACTTCATGCTATTCCGTGCTGAGCGAATGCCCTATAAATTACCAGAGTCTCCTCTGTGCGCAAAAGTCTTTTTGTAAATAAAATGTGTCAAATTTACTCTGTTAAACCAATTTAACATATTGAAAATCAAGTGAAGCTAGCGATACTTGCTATCGACTTGTTAAATTGCCAAAAAAAAAGCGCCCCTGAGGGACGCTTTTATCGCCGAGATGGCGGGGGGGTACCGATGCAGACGCTAGCGCTTCTTCTTGGCTTTCTTAGGGCTCTTCTTGTCGCCGCTCTTCACCTTCTTCTTGGTGGGTACCTTGGCTTCCTTGTGCTTAGGACGCAGCGAGTCGATCACCCGGCGCTTCAGTGGCTGCTCGATATAGCGCTCGATCTTGACGATGACGCGCATGTCGTGGGCTTCCACCAGGGAGATGGCCGTGCCCTTGTTGCCGGCGCGGCCGGTTCGACCTATTCGGTGCACATAGGTGTCTGCCGAGCGCGGCATATCGAAGTTGATCACATGAGTGATGCCGTCGATGTCGATACCGCGGGCCGCCACATCTGTGGCCAGCAGCACGTTAACCTCGCCCTTGGTGAAGCGGCCCAGCGCCTGAAAGCGCGCCTTCTGCTCCATGTCGCCGCGCATGAAGGCGCAGTTGATACCGGCCTGTTGCAGCTGACCTTCCAGGCTGGCTACGACCTCGCGAGTCTTAACGAAGACGATGGCGCGGCTGACCTCTTCACGCTTGAGAATGTCGCACAGCAGGGCAAACTTATGATCTTTGTCGTCGGCCAGGTGCAGCCATTGGTGGATCTTGGCTTTCTCACTGCGGGGTGGTTTGGTCTCTATGGTCACCGGATTGGTCAGCAGCATCTCGGCGAAGCGGCTCACGCCACCCCCTTCCAGGGTCGCCGAGAACAGCATGTTGTGCTTACGCTGCTGCGCCTCGATGGCGATAGACTGCACCGCGGAGGAGAAACCCATGTCCAGCATGCGGTCGGCCTCGTCGAGCACCAAGATCTCCACCGACTGGGCATCGAAGAGTTCCTTGTCCAGGTACTCCATCAGACGGCCGGGTGTAGCCACCAGGATGTCGATGTTTTCCTTGAGCGCCTGCTCCTGGGGGGCGTAAGGCACTCCGCCTGTGATGATGGCGATATCCAGGCCCAGGTCGGTGGCTAGGTGGCAGGCGTATCTGTGTACCTGGCTGGCCAGCTCTCGGGTCGGGGCGAGGATAAGCACGCGCGCATGGCCCGAGTAACGGCGGGGGAAGTCCAGCAGATGTTGCAGCGCCGGTAGCAGGAAGCTGGCGGTCTTGCCCGTGCCTGTCGGTGCCCTCGCCAGAATATCTTTATGCTCCAGTGCTAAGGGAATCGTCTGTTGCTGGATGGTGGTGGGGGCAAGATGGCCCATCGCCTTGAGCGACTCGAGCAGGGTGTCGTCAAGGTGGAAATCTTCAAATTGCATGCGCTGCGTCTCTCAAAATAATAGCCGCGCATTATACACCCAAAGCTGGGTAAAGTGCGAGTCGCTCGCCTCGCCGATTAGGCCCGCTCTAGAGCTTGAGGTAGAAGGCCTGGGTCAGGGCGACTATAGCCTCGCTGTAGGCCCCAGAAGCATCGCGTATGCTGAGATGTTCCGCCTCTATCTGTTCGCTAGACTCGGCGTTCGAGACGCCGTGGCTCAGGCAAAACAGATGCCTTTGAGGCGTTTTGCTGGGCACTGTCGTGATGTCGACTCTGGCATTTAGCCGCAGCTCAAACTGAGCCAGCAGGGGCAGAAATCGTCCCAGACTGGCATTGGGCAGGATCAGGCTTGCCTTGCCCTGGGGGCTGAGCAGCTGCTTGATGGCACCTAAAAGGTCTTCAAAAGCCAGGCTGTCTGTGTGTCTGGCCTGGGCGCGTTTGCTGCACTGAGACTGAGGCCCATTGTCGAAATAGGGGGGATTGCAGAGGATGTGGTCGAACTTTGTTTGTACGCCGGGATACCACTTTAGCAGATCCGCCTGGGTCAGGGTGATGCGATCGCCCCAGGGACTCTGCGTTATGTTGTGTTGGCAGTCCTGTGCCGCCAGCGGATCTATCTCTAGTGCCTGTATGGCCGCCCCGCTGCGCTGAGCCGCCATCAGGCTCAGCAGACCACTGCCCGCGCCGATATCCAGTATGGTTTTGGCCTGGGTAAGCGGCGCCCAGGCGCCCAGCAGGACGCCGTCAGTGCTGACGGGCATGCCGCAGTGGCTGTCATCGACGTGAAATTGCTTAAAGGTAAAGGGCATGGGCTGACTTTCGGGGATTAAGATGCTTGGGGGCGCATTGTACGTGATCCCGCCAAATGCAGAAACCCGCTAGGCGCGGAAAGTGCCCTGTTACCAGAGGCTAAAACAGTGAATCTTGCTAGGGCCAAATGTTGCGTGACATGAAGGATGAAAAGGAAGTGTGTCCAACTTGTTAAATTTGCGCTTTCATTTGCGTCGATTGGTTGCCCAAATCTTGTGTCTCGTTAGCCTTTTTGCTAATAGTAGGTCCTCTTGTCAGGGCTGAAAGCCTTGATTTGAGCTAGGTAAGCCAGTTTGAATGCATTTTTAGCGTTAGTTAATCCTGCTGTCGTTCAAGAAGTAGCCAAGAATGGGCTAGATTTACCACGGAGACGTGTAATAAGAAGTTTACACGCAATGAAGGTCGCGGTTATTAGCCAATAATTTCCACTAAGCGATTAAGATCATTATACAAAGCAGATTAACGGGGCGTTGTGTGCAGAACAATAAATTAAGTTTGACGGATACATTGGGCTTAGGTTTCATGACCTTTGCCTTCTTCTTGGGTGCGGGTAACCTGATTTTCCCGCCGCTAGCCGGATTCCTTGCCGGTGAGAACATGTCTTGGGCCATGATAGGCTTCCTGCTGACCGCGGTGACGCTGCCGCTGGTGACCCTGATTGCCGTGGCAAAGGCCAATGGCAAGGTGATGGGCCTGCTGCCGCCGCTTGCCGCCACCATGCTGGCTATCGCCATCTATATCATCATAGGCCCAGCCTTTGCCGCGCCCCGCGCCGGCCTGGTTGCCTATGAGATGGGTTACAAGCCCTTTATTGAAGATGCCCAGGCGAGTTTTGAGGTCGCCGGCATCGTCCTGACCAGCTCACAACTTCTCTACACCAGCATCTTTTTCGGTATCGCCATGCTGTTGTCGCTGTTCCCCGGCAAGCTGCTGGACAGCGTGGGCAAGGTGCTCACCCCTATCATGATCATACTGCTGGTGGGTCTGGCGAGTTCTGTGGTGATCCTGCCGGGTTCAGAGGTGGCAACCTCAGTGGGCGACTACCAATCGAACCCGTTAACCAAGGGGATCATCGAAGGCTATAACACCATGGATACTCTGGCATCGCTGATCTTCGGCATGCTGATTATCGACCTGCTGCGTAAGAAGGGCGTGGACTCGCCAAGAGAGCAGACCAAGTACCTGGTGCGCGCGGCCTTTATCGCCGCCGGTGGCTTGGCTTTCGTCTATGTATCGCTCTTCTATCTGGGTGCGACAGCCGGCGATCTAGCCGTAGGCGCCGACAATGGCGGGGTGATCCTGACCAACTATGTGAACCACCAGTTTGGCGCCTCGGGTCAGCTGCTACTTGCCGCCGTGGTGACCCTGGCCTGTCTGACGACGGTTGTCGGTCTGGTCTCTGCCTGTGCCGAGTACTTCAACGAGCTGATGCCTCGTCTCTCCTACAAGCTGTTAGTTGTGGTGATGAGTGTCACCTGCGCCGTGGTTGCCAACGTTGGTCTGGCTCAGCTGATCAGTATCAGCATTCCTGTGCTGGTGACCATCTACCCTGTGGCGATCGCCCTGGTGGCGGTGACATACCTGACCGAGCGTTTCGCCCAGCCAGCCTTTGCCCACCGCATGGTGCTGAGTGTGGCCCTGGTGTTTGGCATCATCGACGGTCTCAAGGCGGCCGGTGTCGACATGAGCCTGTTCGATGTTATGCCACTGTCGGCTCAGGGCATGGCCTGGTTAATTCCTACGGCAATTACCATCTTTGCCTGCCTGATGGTGCGACGCCCACGAGGTGAAGCGGTATTAAATTGATGCCAGCCTAAGCCATAGCGTAAGATAGCGGTGTTAACGCTAAGAGTTAGCACCGTTTTTGTATCTAAAGGATTTCTTGTGCTAGCTGAGAGCAACGAATATCACACCGATCCCCTCATCGAGCCGTTTCTCGATGACCTTTGGGCCGCCAAGGGGCTGAGCGATCATACGCTGCAGGCCTATCGCAGCGATCTCAACCACTTCGACCGTTACCTAAAGAAGACAGGTTTCAGCCTGTTAGCCGCGAGTCAGGAAGAGGTGCGTGACTATCTCGCCTTGCGGGTCGAGCAGGGCTTTGCCAAGACCAGCAGCGCCAGGCTGCTCAGTAGCCTGCGGCGCTTCTATAAATACCTGCTGGCCAAGAAGCTGATTGAGGTCGATCCCATGGCGATGATCAAGCCGCCCAAGCTGGCGAGAAAGTTGCCCGATGCCCTGAGCGAGGCCGATGTGGATCGTCTGCTTAATGAACCCAACCGGGAGGATCCCGTCGAGGCCAGAGATCGCGCCATGCTGGAGCTGCTCTATGCCAGCGGGCTACGGGTATCTGAGCTGGTGGGGCTGACGCTGGATCAGATGAGTCTGAGACAAGGGGTGGTACGTATAGTGGGTAAGGGCAGTAAGGAGCGCCTGGTGCCCTTTGGCGAGCAGGCGGGCGCCGAGATAGAAGATTATCTCAAGGCGGCCAGGTTCGAACTGTTAAAGGGCAAGGTCAGTGACGTGGTGTTTCCCTCCAAGCGTGGCAACATGATGACCCGCCAGACCTTTTGGCACAGGATCAAGCTCTACGCCCAGCGCGCCGGCATAGTGGTGCACCTGTCGCCCCACACCTTGAGGCATGCCTTTGCCACCCATCTGCTCAATCACGGCGCGGATTTGCGGGTGGTGCAGCTATTGCTGGGCCACAGCGACCTCTCAACCACCCAGATCTATACCCATGTGGCCAAGGCCAGATTGGCGCAGCTGCATCAAGCACATCACCCAAGAGGTTGATGCCAAAGCCACAAAATTGCACCGTGATAGCCTAAGTTATGGCGGTCATTGCGATTATTCGTTTGCTTTAACGGCCATGAGCATGTAACTTTTCAGCCTCTAGGCCGGTCTATAAAAATGACATATTGGACATAGCAAGTTTTAGTAACAATTTAGGTTGGTATACCGGCAGCCTAATTTGCTTTAATGCTATTAGCCCTAACACCCTATAGGAATTGTAATGAAGTTTACCCGAGCGCTCACCTTAGTTGTTGCCATGGTGGCTACCCCCCTGATGGCGGCATCGAACAACGTGGTCGATAATGGCGACCAGTTGAAGCAGAAATTATCAGACACCCTAGGCGTCGAGGTGCAAAGCCTTAACCAGTCACCGGTTCCAGGCCTGTATGAAGCGATCACCAACCGTGGCGTGCTCTATGTCAGCAAAGATGGCAGCAAGCTGTTCCACGGTAACCTGTATGATCTCGACAACGGCATGAAGAACCTTACCGAGGCCGCCCTAGCTGGCCCGCGTATGGAGGCAATCAAGCCATTTGAGCAGAACATGCTGGTCTACAAGGCCAAGGATGAGAAGCATGTGGTGACAGTATTTACCGACATCACCTGTGGCTACTGCCGCAAGCTGCACAACCAGATGGCCGAGTATAACGACCTGGGCATCACAGTGCGTTATCTGGCTTTCCCACGTCAGGGCGTGCCGTCTAAAAACGCCGTGGATATGGAAGCCGTATGGTGCTCGGCCGATCCGCTCAAGGCTATGACAGATGCCAAGGCGGGTAAGCAGGTTTCGGGGGCTAAGTGTGATGCCAAGATCGCTCAGCAGTATCAACTAGGGCAGAGTCTTGGGGTGAATGGCACGCCAGCCATCATACTGGAAGACGGTACCATGATCCCGGGTTATCAGCCGCCTGAGCAGCTGCTCCAGGTGCTGGACAGCGTCCAATAAGTCGCTAATGCGCGAAACAAGGTGAGCCCAGGCTCACCTTTTTTTTGGCCATCTTTTGCTGTGTGTTCCGAGCTGGCTTTGCTATGCTAGCCGCAAGATTTTTAGAGGTTGTTTGAGTCGTGATCCATAAGATAGTGCGCCGCCCCAAGGTAGATGACAGCCATCTACCCAATCATCTTTCTCCCATCTTAAAGCAAGTCTATGCCAGCCGAGGCTGCACCGTGGACGACTGCGAGTTGGCGCTGGCTAACCTGCTGCGCCCCGATACGCTAAAGGATGTGGGCAAAGCCGCGGCCATCATCGCCGACGCCATGGCCAAGCAGCAATCGATTTTGATCGTCGGCGACTTCGACGCCGATGGCGCCACCTCCACCAGTGTCTGCCTGCTCGCCCTGCGGATGATGGGGGCGACCAATGTGGATTACCTCATCCCCAACCGCTTCGATTACGGCTATGGCCTCAGCCCTGAGATAGTCCAGGTGGCCCGGCAGAAGGGGGCTGAGCTGCTGATCACCGTCGATAACGGCATCTCCTCCATCGAAGGGGTCGCCGCAGCCAAGGCGCTGGGAATGCAGGTGGTGATCACCGACCATCACCTGCCGGGCAACAGCGTGCCCGAGGCCGATGCGATAGTGAACCCTAACCAGCTGGGTTGCGGCTTCGCCAGCAAGGCGATCGCCGGGGTCGGGGTTGCCTTCTATCTGATGTCGGCCCTGCGGGCCGAGCTGAGAGGGCGTGGCTGGTATCAGGCGCAGGGCATACAGGAGCCCAATCTCGCCACCCTGCTGGATATCGTCGCTCTGGGCACAGTGGCGGACGTGGTGTCGCTGGATACCAACAACCGTATTTTGGTGGACGCTGGCCTCAAGCGGGTGCGCGCCGGGCGCTGCCGCCCGGGCATTACCGCGCTCTTGGAAGTGGCCAAGCGTAACACCTCTCGCATCGTGGCTTCTGATTTTGGCTTCGCGGTCGGCCCCAGGCTCAACGCCGCCGGGCGCCTGGACGAGATGGCCTTGGGGGTAGAGACCCTATTGTGTGACGACATGATGCGAGCGCGCCGCATGGCCAGCGAGCTGGACGGACTCAACGCCGAGCGGCGGGAGCTGGAGACCGGCATGCAGCAGGAGGCGCTAAAGAGCCTGGAGAGTCTGTCGCTTGATGAGGCCGAGCTGCCCTGGGGGATCGCCCTCTATCAGCAAGACTGGCATCAGGGGGTGATCGGCATCCTGGCGTCGCGCATTAAGGATAAGTACCACAGACCGGTGATTGCCTTCGCCGAAGCGGGCGAGGGGGAGATCAAGGGCTCGGCGCGATCCATTAAGGGCTTGCATATGCGCGACCTGCTTGAGCTGATCAATGCCCGTCATCCCGGGATGATCATCAAGTTCGGCGGTCACGCCATGGCGGCGGGTCTGTCCCTGCGCGCCGGTGAGTTCGAGCGTTTCGCCAGGGCCTATGATGAGGCGGTGCGCGAACTGCTCGCGCCGGAGCTGTTGACTGGCGAGATTGTCAGTGACGGCGAACTAAACCCGGCCCAGCTCAACATGGCGCTGGCCAGGGAGCTTCGCAGCGCAGGTCCCTGGGGGCAGAACTTCCCCGAGCCGATATTCGATGGCGTGTTTCGCATCCTGCAGCAGCGGATCGTCGGCGAGCGTCACCTCAAACTCGTGCTTGAGAGCGAGTGCGGCCAGACCATGGTAGATGCCATCGCCTTCAACGTGGATCTCACTACCTGGCCCGATGCCACCATCCAATACGCAGAGGTCGCCTACAAGCTGGATATCAACGAGTTTCGCGGCAACGAGAGCCTACAGTTGATGGTGGAGCAGATCGAGCCTAAGTAGCCTAGGCTTCAAGGTTTGTGTTTGGCCCTGATTTCGAGGGCCAAAATCGTGTTTACATCATTATTTACCGCGTCTTCGATTTAACTTCATTGCTGGCTCAATTGCCTTGTTTACTCATGACAAACAGGGCGATGCCACCGAGTACGGCAATGGAGGCAAGCAGGAGTCTGCTTGTCATCGATTCACCTAGCCAGATGAAGCCGCCAAAGGCTGCAATTACAGGCACGCTGAGCTGCACGGTCGCGGCGGTTACCGCAGAAAGCGAAGGCAGCACGAAATACCACAGGGCATAGCCCAGCCCCGAGGCGAGGGCGCCAGAGGCCACGGCGTAGCCAATCCCGGTGGCGCTGATCGTCTCGGAATTAGCGAGCAGGGCAAAAGGCACCAGGGCCATGGGCACCGCGCGAATAAAATTACCCGCCGTGGCTAAGGTTGGGCGCTCTGTGCCGCGACCTAGCAGGGAGTAGATGCCCCAGGAAACCCCAGCGATTATCATCAGCACGGCGCCTATTAGAGGCGGAGCGCTTACGCCCGGTAGCACTAACCATACCAGTCCGCCTCCGGCCAGCATGGCGCCTACCATCTGTTTTCGATTGATCCGCTCGCCTGACCACAAACCGTAGAGGATCATGGTGATCTGCACCGCACCGAACAGCAACAAGGCGCCTGTCCCTGCGCTTAGGCTGTTGTAGGCAAAGGAGAATGCAATCGCGTAGCCAAATAGCGCCGATGCCGATAGCCAGCTGCCGCCAAGGTCACCGGTGCGAACCTGGGGCAATGCGAGTAGCCCAAGCACCAGAGCACCGGAGGCGATACGTATCAGGGTGAAACTGGCCGCGCCGATACTGCCCGATGCCAGGGCCTCCCTGCAAAACAGCGAATTAGCCGCGAATGCCAGCATGGTGACCGAGGTGAGTAACAGCAGGCGTAGCCAGGATGGTTTGGGCATGGTTTATCTTCTGCGTTGAATCTCTTAGTGATATTAGTTTCAGTGTATCGTGGGATTGGTTGTTTGCCACAGTGTTGAGGGTTAATGGTTTGGCATTCAGCGGTATGTGAGTTTATAGGGGGAATTGAAGGTCGTACCTTCATTGCTACCTAACGCCTGCCCGGCGGGTGCTGTACATGGAAGTACGAATGTCGTGATCACAGGGATGTGAGAGAACGACGTATGTGCAGATACACCCGTGACACGCTGTTCGCCATCCCTGGCCGCTCTGCGGTTTCATCCCTGAAACCGAAGGTCACAGGCGTATCTGCACTCGGTATCCATCGTCTCTTCGATTTGACTGCATTTGTTGCCGATAGATAGGAAAACTTAGTGCATCTTTGCCGCTTTGTTATCTATAGGTGGCAAACCGTGTGATTAAAAAGCTCTTAAATTCATGTGCTTAAGCTTAAGTTTGTTAGGCGGGAGGTTTGGAAAAGCACATGCGCATTTTTCTGGATGGTGTATTTGAAGTAAAGGTGATAACTTCGTTGCAATACAATTAGTTAACAATGCGCGTGTTCACGGTTCTAACGAGGTAAACGCACATGCGCACTAATAAGCTGTTAGGCATACTGGTATAGATATCTATGGATGAAAAAGTAATTGATTTGGTTAACCAGGAAGATGACCTTCAAATAGTTATGAGATGTCATCTTGTTATAGAGCACTATTTGGTAAGAATCATCGAATTGAAACTCCCAAAATCAGATGAGTTTTCAATAGATAGAATTAACTTTCGTCAGAAGGTTGAGTTAGCTATTGCGTTAGAAGGAATATTTAAGGAGCAAAAGGGGTTGCTACTTTATATTAATAAGTTGAGAAATAAGTATGCCCACGACATGGATAAGGAAATAACCGACATAGAGATTAAAGAAATGGAGTCGGCGATGACAGACGGCGAGAAAGAAAAATTAGCCGAAACTGGTTACTACAATAAATGCAAGGTCGGTAAACTTGGGGGGATTTTTCTCATGCTCTACGCATATTTAACAGCCGAGTATGAGCACCACCTTAAAAAAGCCCTGGGGGATCCCCTCATAATTCAGGTCTCCCAGCAGTGTGAACCAACTTGATGTATTCATGCATTGCCCAGTGTAAATGCTGCGCTGTTATTTGATAGTTTTCTCTTCGCCTTACCTCTTTCCCCAATCTGACAATCGACAGCACAGGCCGGTGCCGAATGGTGTTGGCTTGAAAGTGTTTTTGCCAGCCTAGATGTAAGGCAACGATACCAATTAGCCATAAGGCAATTTCAGCCAGCATAGCGATGAGCAGCAACACATCTAGCCGCTTCGGACAACGACTTTTGCAGTGCCTCAGCCCCATGCCGTATTGTGGACTCTTCAAGTCTCGAAAGGTCTCTTCAATCTGCATTCGCTTAGCGTAGAGCTTTGTGACTTGAACCGAGTTAAAGTGGTTAGGCGGTAAGTTGGTTGCCAATAACCACGGCTCTTTGCTGCTTCTTCCGTAGCTTGCTTGAGCGGTATGGTTTCTTCCAGCCTTTGAGGAACGACGGTCTTTACGACCTTTTTCTTTCGCTTTGTACAGGTGTAAATGACAGGGCAATGGGCTTTTCCTAGCGAGGTTAACACGGCCGATGTATTTGGCTTTGTTCGTTGCTGTTGGGTAAAGCGACTTATTGGAGTGCCATCGATATGTTCCAACATACTGATAACTGACGTCACCACGAACACGCCCTAACCAAAACCAGCCGTGACTGGCGACTTGAGCGAACCAAGTATTGCGATAGCCAGCATCGGTGACGATTAGTGGACAGCAGCCATTCGGAAGCACCTTTGCCAACTCAGTGAGAAAAACATTGTGGCTGCGAGGTGCGTTGTAATCTTTGAATTCAAAAGTACGCTCATAAAGGGTCACGCTGCGCCCTTGAACACTGATGGAGGCGCGCAATGTCATCAAACGGAGTTGCTCTCTCACATCGGCCCAATCGACAAGTACGATAGGCATTGGGTTAGCACCGCAAAGATGCATTGCATGCCATCGATATATCGTCAATCGGTCGTTATTGATGTGGTGATTACCGAGCAAGCGGTCAATGCGTTTGATACTGTGTTTAGGCGCCACATTGCCAGAGATATTACGGCCTAGCTGGGTCAAAGATAGTTGATCACCATCTAGTAATGATTTAGTGGCAACCATAAGAGAATTAAGACGTTTTTTGTGGATGGAAGAGCATTGATTGCTAAGAGAGTCATGTAGTATTGTAATGTCGCGCATGGTGTTGTTCTAGTTTGTTTTTGGCGAAATTGATTAGATCAAACAGCACCATGCGTGTCTACTAATTGATTGTACAAGGAATTATCTGGGGATTCCCTAGAAAAAAGCCTAACATGGCCTTAAAGCCGGACACAAAACTGTTGGCTGCTTCCGCTTCGTTTCAAACCAGCAGCAAATGCGGACGTTAGGTTTCAAGGAGTATTGAGTGGATACAAATCAAGGGAGAGTATATTTTGCTTTAGATGGTGATAATTTTGATCCTGATGAAGTGACCAAATTTATTGGAATAGAACCAACCTCAATAATGAGGAAGGGTAGCAAAGCAGGCGGTAAACTACCGAAAAAAAGTTCTTGGACTGTTTCTACTGAAAACGTTGTTAACGAGTATATTGATGTTTTTGATATGGCCACTGAAATCATCAATGTACTTAAACCTAAAAAAGATTTGATTATTCAGGCGATTGCGAAGTTTAAAGTAAAGCCACGATTAGAGGTTGTTCTTTGGTTTTCTGTTAACGAAGAACACTCAACGCCTGCGATTGGCTTTGAAACAGAAACGGTATCTTTTTTAGGTGAAATTGGTGCATTCATAGACATAGATACGTACAAACATTAAAAGGTAACAAGAGGCTCCACCGGACACATTTTGGTGTGTAGTGGCCAATTAAAACTGATGACTTTATCTAACATACATGAATCTGCCAGATAAAATGGACTTAGTCGCACTGAAGGTCAGGCCCTATAGAGGCCGGCTGTTGATTGGTTTACTGGCAAGCCTAGTACCGATATTAAAGTTTATGGTTATCCCTCTGATCAATGGAATCGAACCTAGTGAAAAGGAAATTAAGTTTGTTTTTCTTAGTGGATTGGTCTTGTTCTGGTGTTTTGGGTTGTTGTTATTAAGCTTTGACTTTGGAGATAAGAAGAGAAGTAGGTTTTTTCCTACATTTAGTGCTTTAGGTCGCTGGTATGGGGCAATTTTTATCTTTGTATGGCTTGGTATTCTTACTTGCTTAAGCATTATTATACCGGTGGTGTTGATTGTAAGTTAGCTCTGCCATTAACTAGAGCTTTTGTTGTCCATAGACATTTTAATTTTGAATCCGTGAGTTAAAGCCAATTATCTCACAAGCTTGTATCCAGAAATTTTCCATTAAGGTCAAATCGAAGAGACGGATAACTGGGTGTAAACACGCTTTTGGCCTTCGAAATCAGGGATGATTTCGCAGAGCATCCAAGGATGGACTTGCTGCGTGCCAAAAGCGTGTTTGCACAGTAGGTCGTTCATTCACATCCATGTGATCACGACATTGGTGCCTCCATGCACTGCACCTGCCGCAGGCAATTGATACACCATGCTGTCTTGGTTAAAGGATGCCTTTCAAATACGAAATCGGGTAGATGTTCTAAAAGGAAACTTTAAGAAAGCGTTATTAGGCTGGCCGTTAACCAGCCTAGGTTAGAGTAACCAGCCTGGGTCAGAGGGACTAGCCTAGTACCTCGGTCAACACCCGCTGCCAATTCCCACCCATGATTTTGCTGCGATCGCCGCTGCTGAATCCGGCGCGGGACAGGGCGGTGTCGATTCGCTCCATACGCTCGATATGGTTAAGCTCTGGGATCACCACGTGCTGAGGTTCCTGGTCGAAGCCGAGTACGCCTCGGGCACGCAGGCTGTGCCACCACTGGACATATTGTTTCACCCCTTCGGCGTTGTCGTTGTTGAGTTCTAATAGCTTCTTGTGGCCCCGCAGCGGGTAGTCGTTGGCAATCGCTACGGCGTCTATGCCGCCGACATTGGCCACGTGCTTGAGCTGGGCCAGGTAGTGGTCTGTGGTGGGCGAGTGCTCAGTGGTCAGCCAGAAGGTCATCATGAAGACGCCGAACAGGCCGCCGGTGTCGGCGATCGCCTTGATCACCTCATCGGGTGAGCAGCGGGCGTGATTGACGATGGCCCGCACGGCGCCGTGGCTCTGCACTATTGGCGCGCGGCTGGCCTTGGCGCAGTCCAGTGCCGATTGGGGGCTGGAGTGGCTGACATCGATCAGCATCTGCTTGCCGTTGAGCTTGTCGATCAGCTGATGACCGGCCTTTGTCAGCGGCAGGTCGAGTCCCTGCTTGCCGTCGTTGTCCAGGGCGCCGCCGCTGAATAGGTTGCCATAGTGATGGGTGAGTTGCAGCACCCTAAGGCCGCGCTCATAAAACTCATCCACCTGATTGAGGTCTTGATTTATGCTCTGCTCGACGCAGTCTGCTCCCTGGATCTGGAAGAAGACGGCGGTGCGGCCGCTGTCATGGGCGGTCGTTATATCCTTGGCGCTGCGCCCCAGTATCAGCTTGTCTGGGTTAGCGTTCACCCTAGCCAGGGCCTCGCTTATGCTATTGACGCAGGCATTGTAGGTGCGTTTGTAGTTGGTGGTGCCGTCGGCCTGTTCTATGGCCTCGATGGCGGAGATATCACACAGGTAGGCGTCGAGTTTCGAGGCGTGCAGATCGGCTAAATCATCGGGCAGAAAAGAGAGGCCATCGATATAGAGGGGCTTCCCTGCGGTTTTTGCCCAGCCATTCAGGGGCGATAACTGAGTTAACAAGCCCGCTGCGGCCAAGGCTTTGAGTAGCTGACGTCGCTGAATTTCTACAGGCATGTTGCGCTCCCTTATGATGATCCCGGCAAACTAATATGAATTAAGTTGCTGATACTAACATCAAAAGAGTGAACCGTGGAGCGCTGGGTGACACTCATGGCCATCGTTGTGACCATGAGTGCCTGCCTGGGATTAGGCTAAGTGCGCGGCAATGGCCTTACCGACCGCGCCTGCGCTGGCGGGGTTTTGCCCCGTGATAAGCCTGTCATCCTCGATGACAAAAGCGTTCCAGGGTTGCACCTTGTTATAGCGCTTGGCACTGCGGGTGAGGGCTTCTTCGAGCAGGAAGGGGATTTTATCGATAGTCCCGTAGTCGACCTCTTCTTCGCGGGTAAAGCCGGTGACAGACTTATCGGCAATGAGTTTTTGCCCTGTGCTCAAGGTGATGGGGAGCAGGCCGGCAGGCCCATGACAGACTGCGCCTATGATGCCGCCATTTTCGTAGTGCGCCGCACTGAGACGAGCAACCTCTTGGTTGTGGGCTAAATCCGACAATAGACCAAACCCGCCGGGGTAGTAGATGGCGCTGTATTCTTGGATGTCGATCTGTGAGGCTGGAATGGTGTTGTTGACTCGGCTGATGAAAGCGGCGTCTTGCAGCATAGAGGCGTTAATCTCATCGCCTTCGATATCTGTGCCATACAGTGGTGCCTTGCCGCCGTTAATTGAAACCAGGTCATAATCCAAACCTGCGGCTAACAGCTCATGTAGGGCGTGGGTGAGTTCAGGGGCGAAGGTGCCGTTGGCCTCATCGGTATCGCCTAGGGTCGCGTGGTTTGTCAAATAGATAAGTACTTTTTTCATGATGCAATGTCTCTGTTACTGAAAGTGGACTCATTGTAATTCTTCCCTTGTGTGGCGATAATCCTGATTAATGGTAAATTAATATTGTTATATAGCAATAATGGTGATTCATGGACAGCTTTGAGGGTATTGTCGAATTTATAGCGGTTGCCGAGTCTAACGGTTTTTCTGCGGCGGCTCGTCAACTGGGACTTTCTACCAGTCATGTCAGTCGTCAGGTGGCAAGACTCGAGGCGCGTTTGGGCTGCGCCCTGTTTGCGCGTACTACGCGCAGTGTCAGTCTGACTCAGGCCGGGCAGGGCTATTATCGTCAGTGTCAGAATCTATTGGTGGGACTTAGGCAAGCGAATGAGGAGGTGACCCAGCAGCAGTTGCAGCTAAGCGGCACGCTGAGAGTCAGTGCCGCAGGTGCCTTTGCTGAGCAGTATATTGCGCCGGTATTGATTGACTTTGCAAGGCAGCATCCAGCGTTGACGATAGAGATGGACTTCAATAGTCGTATGGTCAATTTTGTCGAAGACGGTATCGATTTCGCCATTCGCTTTGGGGCGCTTAAAGATTCGGGGCTGGTGGCGCGTAAGCTGGCTAATCGAGACATGATGGCCGTGGCCAGTCCTCAGTATCTGGCTGAGTTTGGTATTCCCAAGACGCCGCAGGATCTCAGACTGCATAGCTGCATCATCTCGAACAATGATCACTGGCTGTTCCAGCAAGGGGATGGCGAGCTGAGCATTAAGGTCGAGGGACGTTGGCGCAGTAATAATGTGCCTGCCGTGATTGCGGCGGCGGAGCAACATCTGGGTATCGCCTACCTGCCCAAGAGTAGCTTTATTGTGCCGCTAGCCAAGGGCAGTCTGGTACCTGTATTGTCCTCATACTGGAATCGGGGGATCACCAGCTGGATTGTCTATCAAAATCGTCGTTTCTTGCCGATGCGGGCGCGAATGGCTATAGACCATTTGTTAGCACACTTTGCCGATTGGCAGGAGTGATTCACCGCACCGCCATCGCATTCCAAAAGAGGGCGAAGCTGGCACTGCGTTCATGGGCTTGCTGCCAGCGCTCCGGGTGGTCCACAAAGTAGCGGGTGGCGGCCAGGTATTGGCCGTGGCAGTTGTCCTGCATCAGCTCAATAGGATACTCGGCCAGCTCGCCGCTAGTCTGGCCCTGGCGGATTAATTCGGCGATGAAACCTAAGATGCCGTGCATCGCCTGATCCCGCACCGACTGCTCGAGGTTGGGGGACATGGAGTAGAGCTGAAAAAACGCCTGCTTGAGTGGATTGGCCATGGCCCAGTTTAGCGCCGCAAACCACAGCTGTTCGGCATCTTGTTTGAGGCTGCCACGGCTGCTGGCACTTGCTTGTATGGCGTCGGCAAACTCCTGCTTAACGCCGAGAAACAGCTGCTCGAGCAGCTGCTCCTTGGAGGGGAAATGGTGAAACAGGGTACCTGTGGCGACCCCTGCCTCGCGGGCGATGGTGGCCGTGCTGGTGCCATGAAAGCCCTGACTGACGAACAACCCTAGGGCGGTCTCTAAGATGGCCTGTTTCTTGGTGCGTTTGCTGCTTGCTGTCATCTGCATCTATCCGTTAGCGTAAAAACAGCTTCATCAGCAGCTGCTGAATCGCCTTACCATAGGGAGGGTGCACCAGCTTGCCTGTGTTGAGCCTGCCACGGCTCAATATGGTCTTGGCGTGGCTCATGGTGAGGAAGCCTTCCTTGCCATGGTAGTGGCCCATGCCCGAGGGACCTATGCCACCGAAGGGGGCATCGTCCGCCGCCACATGGAATACGGTCTCGTTGATGCAGACGCCCCCCGAGTGAGTATGCTCCAGCAGTCGCTGCTGAGTGCCCGCGTCGAAGCTCATGATGTAGAGCGCCAGCGGACGAGGGCGGTCGTTCACATAGTCGATGGCCGACTCCAGGCTGTCATATTCGACGATGGGCAGGAGTGGGCCGAAGATCTCCTCCTGCATCACCTTCATCTGCTCGTTCACCCCGGTTATCAGTTGCACCGGCAGCTTACGGCTACCGGGCGCCATGGTTTCAGTGCTAGTGGGGGTCACCTTGGCGCCCAGGTCGATGGCGTCTTGCAGCACTGCCTGCAGGCGATCGAACTGACGCTGGTTGATGATGGCGCCGTAGTCGGGGTTTTGGCCTATCTCGCCGTACATCTGCTTGAATCTGTTGATGAAGGCCTGCACGAACGCCTGACTCTGTCCCTTGGGCAGCAGTACATAGTCGGGGGCGACACAGATCTGCCCGGCGTTGAGGCACTTACCGTAGATCATCCGCTCCACGGCGGTATCCAAAGGCATATCCGGCGCGATGATCACCGGCGACTTGCCCCCCAACTCCAGGGTGACTGGGGTGAGGTTGTCGGCGGCGGCGCGCATCACATGGCGGCCAACTGTGGTTGAGCCGGTAAACAGCAGATGGTCGAAGGGGAGCGCCGAGAAGGCGGCGGCAACCTCGGCCTCACCCTCGACGACTGCCACCTGGGTCTCATTGAACAGGCCGGCCAGCATCTGTTTGAGCACTTTGTTGGTCTCTGGGGTGAATTCAGACAACTTGATCATGGCGCGGTTGCCGGCGGCCAGGGCGGTGATCAAGGGACCTATGGAGAGCATCACGGGGAAGTTCCACGGCACTATTATGCCGACGACTCCCAGGGGCTGATACTGCACCTGCACCTTGGCGGGTGCCAGTAAGATGCCCGCGTGGCGACGGCTGGGCTTCATCCAGCCCTTGAGCTTCTTCAGTGTGTAGTTGATGTTGTTGACGCAGGGCATGATGTCTGAGATGCGGCTGTCGTCGCTAGATCTGTGGCCATAGTCGGCATTGAGGGCCTCGACGATCGCCTGCTGATGGCTCAGCAGCGCCTGTTTGAGGGCGATAAGCTGGGCCTCACGTTGCTGCCTCGAGGGCGCACCTTGTTCTCGGAAGCTGGTTTTCTGCCTCGCCAGCAGTTGTTTGAGGCCTTGGCCGACATCTAGGTTTGCGGGCATGTTCATGGTGCTTATCCTCTATTTGTTACTGACGTTAGTGGGCGAAATGTCCTTGTCTCTTCTTCCAAGTCAGATCAGGGGGCAGATGGCTAAAATTCAAAACCGACTGATTAGTCGGTCTAATAATAGGACGTGACAATGCTTAGGTCAAATAATGTGCGATGGCGATGAAAAGTGTGATCCAGATCAAATGTGAGGTATGACCGAAAACCTAAAATGAAATAGGCACTTTCAGTTGGGATTACAGGAGCTTGATATGAGCAAATACCTACATGGGATCGCCATAGGCATAGAGCGAAATCAGGACGATTTTTACCTTGCCTTTAAGGCCGTCGGCAAGTTGACCCACGAAGACTATGAGCAGATGACGCCTATGTTGGAGTCAGCCTTGGCGGGCATCAAGACACCCGAAATCGTGGCGCTTGTCGACATCACAGAGCTCGATGGGCTGTCGCTACATGCCGCCTGGGATGACCTTAAGCTGGGCATGAAGCACGGCAAGGAGTTTAAGCGGGTGGCCATCATAGGCCAGGGGGATCTACAGGAGTGGGCGACCCGGGTGGTTAACTGGTTTACCCCAGGGGAGTTTAAGTTCTTCGAAGATAAGCGTGACGCCCTGGACTGGCTGTATTGATTGTTAAGGGATGGAGTGGGCAGGGCTTGCTTGGCTATGGCTCAGAGTAGGGGGATGCCAAGGCCTAAGGCTTGCTGAGATAGCTGATGAAAAAGGCTTGTCACATAAGCGATTTCTGCTAAGCCCTTGTCACCTTTATCCGCTATGCTTAAATGGAGCGAATGCCGATAGAGCTAAGGAGTAACAGATGAGAAGAGGTCAAATTTTATGCCCGACAGATTTTTCTGAAACGGCTTCCCATGCCCTGTCTTACGCCATCGAGATGGCGAATCTGTATCAGGTGGGATTTCGCTTACTCCATGTGGTCGAGCAGCCAATGGGTGATGAGAATTTTCAGATCCTCGCCATCACGCCGGAGGAGCTGGCCCAGTCCATGGAAGATGCCGCCGCCGAGAAGATGAAGTCCTTGCTGGCAAAGCTCGATAGTAACCTGCCTATCGAAACCATGATACGTCGCGGTGATGCGGTGACCGAGATCTTAGCCGAGGCCGAAGAGAGTAATGTCGGCATGATAGTGATCGCCAGTCATGGCCGTAAAGGTCTGTCGCATTTTCTGCATAATAATGTGGCAGAGGCTGTGGCAAATCGCGCCAAGTGTCCTGTGCTTGTGGTGAAGTAGGCGGTTGGCGAAGGAACGCAGGTGGGCGGCAGAGCCTGCGTTGAAATAGCGCTGGTGGCGAGCCCGCTACCAGTGGCGCTGTCGGTCTGACCGTTTACAACAGAGGGAGACGAGCGCCCGATTTGAGGAGGTGGAATATGCGAACCCGTCAAATATTGTGCCCAACGGATTTTTCCGAGACGGCCTCTCACGCCTTAGGCTACGCCATCGAGATGGCGACCCTCTATGGTGTGGATCTGCGTATCGTTCATGTGGTCAGTGAACCATACGGCGCCCATAACTATGGGATAGTGGTGGAGAGTCAGGAGGAGCTGGAGCAGCACCTGCATGCTTATGCCAACGGCAAGCTGGGTGAGATCGTCAGGGATGCGCAGATCAAGATGCCACCCCATCTCAAGGTTCACAGCGAGGTGCGTACCGGGGGCGTGTTAGGTCAGATATTGCTTGATGCCGAAGAATATGATGTGGGCATGATAGTGATTGCTAGTCATGCACATACCGGGCTCACACACCTGCTGAACCCGAGCGTGGCCGAGGAGCTGGCCAATAAGGCCAAGTGCCCAGTGATGGTGGTGAAATAGCCTAGCCGCGGCAGGTGTCGCGATAGAGCTGGTCCGCCAGGGCGTGTAATACCTCTGGCGCCGGCTTAGTATGGGCAAAGGTTCTGAGCCCATAGACCCCCATGACGAAATAACGCGCCAGATGAGCGCCATCCCCCTGAAGTTCTCCCCTGTCGACGGCCCGCTCAAACTGGGTCGTGAGCGCCTGCTGCCAACTCTCTAGATGCGATTGTACCGCGTCCCTTATCATCTCATCCTGCTCCGCCACCTCATTGAGCGCCTTTGTCAGCAGGCAGGCCTTGGGGGTCTCCTTGCACTGGCATTCATCGACTATGCCGGTCAGATACTGTTTAAGCTGCTCGGGGAAGGGGAGCGCTGAGCCGAAACAGGCCGTTAGCTCGGCTTGTCTGTCTTGCCCATATTGTTCTATCACCGCCAGCAAGAGGCCGCGCTTGTTGTCGAAGGCGCAGTAGATGGAGCCTGGGTGTAACCCAGTGGCCTTGGTGAGATCTTGCATACTGGTCTTGGCGTAGCCCTTGTCGATAAAGGCATTCATGGCCTGTCTCAGTACCTGCTGGCGATCAAATTCGGCGTTGCGCATCTTACTCTTTGGCTGCTCGTCGGGACGATAAATGGGATTGTACTTAATTTTGAATGAACATTCAAAAAAGATCTTGAATCCTTTTTTGACTGGGAGTATCTTGAACGCTTATTCAAGAAAGAGAGCCGATTATGACAGCCGATCTGTTTCAGCCGTATGCGCTTAATGCCAGTATTACCCTCAACAACAAGATTCTGATGGCGCCGCTTACCCGCTGTCAGGCCGACGATGATCTGGTACCAACCCAGGCGATGGCCGACTATTATGCTCGCCGCGCCGATGCCGGGCTTATCATCTCAGAGGCGGTGATTATTCGCCCCGATGGTCAGGGTTACCCCAATACCCCGGGCCTGTTTACCCCTGAGCAGATCCAGGGCTGGTTGCGAGTGACCAGCGCCGTGCATGCCAAGGGCGGCAAGATCTTCGCCCAGCTGTGGCACACAGGCCGGGTGGCGCACTCGCACTTCTTCGGTGGCCAGACGGTAGCGCCGTCGGCGGTGAAGATTGAAGGCACGGTGCCGCGTCAGCGCGAACTGGCCTATGAGACCCCTAAGGCGTTGACCACAGATGAGATAGCACAGCTGGTGGCCGACTATTCCCAGGCGGCGGCCAATGCCATAGATGCCGGTTTCGATGGCGTCGAGATCCACGGCGCCAATGCCTACCTCATCGATCAGTTCCTGCATCATGACAGTAACCGCCGCGATGATGAGTTTGGTGGCACGCCGGAGAATATGGCACGCTTCCCGCTGGCCGTGGTGGACGCCATCGTTAAGCGTATCGGCCATGAGCGCACCGCACTGCGAGTGTCGCCGGGCGCCTATGTCAATATGCAGGGCGACAGCCGGGATCGCGCCGTGTTCGATTACTTCTTAACACAGCTTGAGTCTCGCAAGTTGGCCTACCTGCATGTGGGGATCTTCGATGATGCTCTGACATTCGACTATCTCGGCGGACGCGTGTCGGACTATGTGCGTGGCCATTACAGCCAGACCTTAGTGGGTGTCGGAAGTTACAGTGCCGAGACGGGGGCCCAGGCCATCGCCGATGGCCGCTTCGACCTGCTGGCGATTGGTCGCCCCTTCATCGCTAATCCAGACTATGTGGTCAGGGTGCGCGACAGACAGCCGCTGGTGACTTACTCGGATGAGATGCTGGCCGAGCTGGTTTGATAAAGATACTCGCTTTTAGCATTGGCTTTTAAGCCTTTGCTTAGGATGAGACACATAAGAAAGGGCATATCGCGTCGGCGACATGCCCTTTTTAATGCCTGTTAGCTGGTGGCTTGGTTTGCTTTCAGCTCAAGCTTAAAGCTTCCAGGTAATGGTGGCGCTGTAGTTCGCCGGCGCGCCATAGAAGGCCTGGGCCCAATAGAGACTGTTGAGGTATTTCTCGTCGGTCACATTGTTGGCGTTGAGGCTCAACTGCAAGTTTTCAGTAAACTGATAGCGCGCCATGAGATCGACGATGGCGTAGGCATCCTGGCGGGTGATGATCGCCTCGCCCGCATTGGCAAAGCCGTCGCCGACCACACCTTGATCGCGGTAGATATCATCCTGCCAGCGCATGTTCATCCCCACCGAGAGGCCCTCGATGGCGGCCACATCATAGGTGGCGGCAAACTTCAGCAGGCGACTCGGCGTGTAGGAGGCGACTACCTTGGCGTTGTCGTCATTGCCATCTATGTCGAAGTCGGTGAAGCCCAGGCTCAGGTTGAGGCCATCGAACACCTCTCCGGCGATTTCTAACTCATAGCCCTTGCTGTTGATGCCATCGGCACCTATGTAGCGTTGATCGCTTGGTGGCAGATCGGCAGTGCGGGGATCCGGCACCGCCAGGTTGACCTGCTGGACGTCGAAATAGGCCAGGCTGGCGATCAGGCGGCCGTCGAACAGCTCGCTCTTAAGGCCTATCTCCTTGCTCTCTCCTGTCACTGGGGCCAGCAGGTTGTCATCGATATCCTTCTCGATTTGCGACTTGAAGGTCTCGGTATAGCTGGCGTAGGCCACGAGTTCTGGGGTGATGCGATAGACGGCGCCCAGGTAGGGAATGAACTGGCTGTCTTCTACATCTTGCACCTTGGCATAGGAGATCCCTTCGGCCTGCCACTTGTTGAAGCGGCCACCGGCGATGAAGTGGAAACCGTCGAACAGGTTAAAGCGACCGGTGAAGTAGGCGGCCTGTTGCTTGGCGCTGACGTCGCTGCCTTTGGGTTTGTCGGCAAACACAGGCTTAGGCGTGTTGCCATCCCAGTCGTTGAGATCCGGCATGGCTGGGAAGCCGTTGCCCGTGGTGTAGTCGTATAGTGAGCTGTCGATATAGTCCACCTCGGCATAGTTTACCCCGGCCACCAGTTGATGTTCGCGGCCAAACAGACTGATCTCCCCGTCGACATAGATATCCACCAGATCATGGCTCTCGTCCAAGTCATATTCGCTGCCATAGCCGGTGAGGCCCAGGCCGGTTTCTCTGTCTGGGGTACCGTAGACGTAGAAGAGCTCAGTGTCTTCGTCTGTGCTCTTGTGGGAGTAGGTGGCACGCAGGCGCCAGTCATCACTGAAGTAGTGGCTCAGCTCCACGACGGTATTGTGCTTGATCACCTGCCAGTTAGACCAGTTGGCCGAGGTGTTGGTGGATCTGTCGTAGTTTGTCGGACTGCCATCTGTGTAGTAGAGCGGCAGGGCGCCCCAGTTGTTGCCGGTGGCATCGTTGTTGATGTAACTGTGGCTGACCGACAGGCTGGTGTCGTCGCTCAGGTTGGCCTCGATGAAGGCATAGAGCACGCTCTTGTCTGTCTCATAGCGGTCGAGATAAGAGTCTTTCTGCTGTTTCACCGCTACCACACGGGCGGCGAAGGTGTCGTTGAGACGGCCGCTGGCATCGGCCTCGACTCTGGCGTTGTTAAAGCTGCCGTAACTTGCCTGAAGCTTGAGTTGATTATCTGCCGTGGGGCGCTTACGAATGAAGTTGACCGTGGCCGAAGGGTTACCCACACCCGTCATCAGGCCGTTGGCACCGCGGATCACCTCGATACGATCATAGATGGCGGTATCTTCGTCGGCGTGGTTGTTGCCCGAGGTCAGTGGCAGGCCGACCCCATCGATCTGGAAGTTGGTGATGTCGAAGCCGCGGGCGGTGTAGTAGGTGCGGTCTGTCTCGATGCGCTCGACATTGATGCCCGTGGCGCTGTCCAGGGCGCTATTGATGTCGTTGAGCTGGAAGTCGTCCAGTTGAGCATCTGTGATCACAGATACCGACTGAGGAATATCTATGATGGCAAGGTCCAGGCGCGAGGCGCCCCCGACCGAGTGGGCGTTATAGCCTTGCACATAGCGGCCGCGAACCTCGATCTTCTCGATCTCTTGGTCACCCTGTTGGCTGTCATTATCAAGTTGAGCAGTTTGAGTCTCTGCGTGGCCTGGCACAGTCGCCATGCTCAGGGCGCAGAATATTGCGAGGGAAATAGGCTTAAGTTTCATGATCTGTCGTCATCTTAGCAATAGAGGAATAGTGGGGCGGAGCAAGGGCCGTAGGGACTTGGCACGCCAACCAAATTTACGCAACAAATGATATACAAAAAAAGCAGGACTTTAAATGGGAATGGTTATCATTTACTTTTGTGTCAAATGTAAAGAAATAAGGCTCAGTTTTCAGGCTTGGTGGCCGCTTTCGCCTTTGCATTAGCAAGTTTGGCGGCTTTTCCTATACTCAGTGGTGTGAACTGGATCAGATTTTTAAGGTGAGGCACCCATGAGAAAAAGCATAACACTCCTATCTGGCTTGCTGCTGATGTCGGCAAGTGCCCTGGTCTTCGCAGGTCAGGCGCTGGCCGGTCAAGAGCAGGCTAAGACGAGTTCGACTCCGGCCTTCGACCATGCCAACGGTAACGCCGCATTCTTGCGCTGCGGTACCCGTACCCCCTCGGATCTCGAGGTGCGCATGCTAAACGAACACCTCAAGGCCCTGAAGAAGCCTGATGGTGTGGGTAACGGCAATGGCAATGGCAACGGCAACGGCAACGGCGGTGGTGGCGATGGCGGCACAGGCGGTGACTATTCGGCCGTGGGGTATAATATTCCCGTCTATGTCCATCTCATTCTAAGTAGCAGCGGCGACGGCGATGTGTCTGGCCTGGTTGCGGATCAGATGAGTGTACTGAACAACGCCTTCTCTGGCGCCGATGGCGGTGGTGGTTTCGATACCAAGTTCAGCTTCACCTTGATGGGGACAACAAAAACAGAAAACGATGCCTGGTATACCGCAGGGCCAGGTAGTACGGCCGAGAAGGCGATGAAACAAACCCTTCGCATGGGCGGCGCCGACACGCTTAATATCTATGTCTCTAATCCAGGCGGCGGCCTGCTCGGCTGGGCGACCTTCCCCACAGATTATGCCAGTAACCCTAGCGATGATGGCGTGGTGATCCTCAATCAGTCACTGCCCGGCGGCACTGCCTCGCCGTACAACGAAGGCGATACCGCCACCCATGAGGTTGGTCACTGGCTGGGCCTGTATCACACCTTCCAGGGGGGCTGTAGTCTTGGCGACCAGGTAGCCGATACCGCGGCAGAGCGTTCGGCGGCCTATGGCTGCCCAACGGGACGCGATACCTGCAAACGGGATGGCGGTGAGGATCCCATCTACAACTTCATGGATTACACAGACGACAACTGCATGTTTGAGTTTACTCCGGGCCAGTCGGAACGCGCCGATATCTTAAGCGGTGCCTATCGCTGGCCAAGCAACTAGCCTCATGGGCAATTCACTGCTGAAAGCTGGCCTATGGTGTTTCGCCATAGGCCTTGGTTTGTGGGGAAGTCCTTGCCTGGCGGAGCGACTGCGTGCCCCAGACTTTGTACCCTGTGGCCGTGACCAGCTGACGTCTTGGCAGGGGGAGGTATTTAATTATCACAGGAGCGAGACTCAGTTAGCCTTTGGCGTTCGCACCGTCGATGGCACCCTGGAGCACCTGGATATCGCCTATACACTCGAACAGATGCGGCTCAATGGCGGACTGTTTACCCTGCCTGACTGGAAACGGCTCGAGCTGTCTCCTGGGATGCTTAAGCCCTCGGTGCAAGTGAGGGTGTGGCGCTGCGATAACGCCGGCGCCATCAGCTTCATGATCGACTGGCTCGAGTGACCCTAGCTTTCCTGCCCCGATTTAATCGCTGAGCATGGCGGCGACACTGCCGCAAAGCGTCATCAGAAACAGAAACCACTTCAATACCTTGGGGCTGACCTTGATGGCCAGCTTGACTGCCAGGTGGGCGCCCACCATGGTGCCTGCGGCCAGGATAAGCCCGGGAACCCAGAGGATGAGATCTTCCTTGATGAAGACCAGCAGGGAGGCCAGGGTGAAAAATAAGGTACAGAACACCTTTAGGGCGTTGGCCCTGACCAGATCATACCTCAGGCTGCCCGCTAGGGCTGCCAGCAAGACGAAGCCCACCCCCGCCTGCACGAAGCCGCCGTAGATCCCGGCCAGGGTCAGCCAGAACCAGGACTTGGGGGTGTCTTTGACCCGGTTGACCGGGGTGCCCAGCTCGGGGGCTATGATGGCGGGGCGCACTAAGATGATGAGCGCCATCAGCAGCATGGTGCCCAGTAGCAGGGGCTTGATCAGCGTGCTGGGGGCGTAGGCGGCTAATGCCGCACCTATGAATCCGCCGAGTATGGTTGGCAGCAGAATCGGCCCCTTGTCATCAGTATCTAGCTTGCCATGTTTGTGAAAGCCAATCATGGCGGTGATCGATTGCACCGTGACGCCGACCCGGTTGGTGGCGTTGGCGACCTCGGCGGGCAGGCCCATCACCATGAGAGCCGGCAGGGTAAGGTTAGAGCCGCCGCCGGCCAGGGTATTGATGATACCAGCCAGAAAGCCGGTGACGACCAGAAGCAGGCCGTGGGTGAGGGTGATCTCCATGGGTACTCCTTACGCCCTAATGGGGAATGACTCGGTGGATAAGTTAGAAACTCGAGCCAGGTTCGGCGAGAAACGCCAGCTCCTCCTCGGTGGACTGGCGCCCTAAGATGCCATTGCGATGGGGATAGCGGCCGAAACGGTCGATAATGGCCTTGTGTCGCTGCTCGAATGCCAGGTTGTTCTCGGCGCCCTCACGGCTAAAGAGGATCAACGCCACCTCGTGGATCGCCTGGGATTCGCTATGCATGTAGGGCATGTAGAGAAAGGGCACCTGCTTAGGTTGCAGTTGCTTATCGATACCGGCGGCTACGGCCTCCTGAGCCAGGGCCAAGGCCATGGGATCGGCGGCGAACGCCTCTGGCGTATCCCGGTAGATATTACGGCTAAACTGATCCAGGACTATGATCTCCGCCAGGCGACCCTGGGGTGTGGTGCGCCAGTGGTAGAGTTCGCCCTGTTTGGCCTGGATGAGCAGCTCACCGAAGCGGGCCTGGAGAGCCTTGTCGAAGGTGAGGTCTTTAACAAACCAGGCTTTAGGCTCTATCTCCTCGAACCAGAAGCGAATGATGTCGTCTGGGGCATGGCTTATCCTGTTCATCTGTGTTCCTTATCTTCGGGCTTAGTATCCAGTTTTAGCTATATCCCGTGTTAGTTATATCCAGTTTGTGGGATCTTCCCTGGTCAAATTTAACGCGGTTTCGGCGATCAATCTAGCCTCTTCGAGGGGAATATAGGGGATCACTAAGGGGCCAGAGGCCAGGCCTAAGTGGAGGCTAGCCAATGACTTACGCCGCTGCCCCGGCGTCTGTGAGATACAGACATCCTGAGTCTTACTCAGTGGCACCAACTGCCAGGTCTGCCCCAGCACGCCTGTATGTATCCAGCAGTCGTCGCCCGCTAGGTGATAACCCCATTGTCGATAGTTGAGATAGAGGCCGATAAGCGCCACCAGGGTGAAACCAAAGAGGAGTTCGGTAAAGGGGGTGAGGCCGAGGAGCAGGGTCATCACCACGGGGAGCAATGCCAGCGGGATAGCGCGGCGCCAAAGCCAGCCGCTGTCGATCCCCTGATATCTGTCTGGCAGGGCATTGGCCTTAGTCGCCAGGCCATCTAGTCGGTCTAAGGCCTGTGGGATCTCTGTTTGGGTCATGCTGGGGATCAGCAGGTGACGCTTGCTCAGCTGCTCAACCTCATTGCCCTTTACCTGTTCGAAATGCACCGTCCAGCGGCCGATTAGCCGGCCTATGGCGGGCTGCTCGAAGCGTACCAGCTGTACCCTGTGTAGGCGCAGGGCATCTTGTTGCTTGGCCAGTATGCCGCCGGTTCGATGAAGCGTGCCCTGGCGCAGGCTGAGGCGATAGGGGTAATACTTAAGCACGGCCGAGGCGATGGAGATTAAAGAAAGCAGCAGGGCGAGGAGTGCCAACGCGGCCAGCGCCGCCAGGATCTGATAGACAAGCCCAGTGGCGACGTTGGCCTGATACCAGTGCCAGACCCCTTGCACCAGGCTGGTTTGTCCCAGGGATTCCCAGTCTACCTGGCCTATGATGGAGCCGGATATAATGGAGAGCCAGACGAGGTTGTTGTGATAGAGCCCGAAGATTAGCAGCGCCTTGAGATCCTTAGCCACCACCAGGCCTTCACTCTGACGCCAGGTTTGTACACTCGCCGTAGTGGCTGCTACGCCAGCCTGCAGTGGCTCATTAACATGCGCCGTCGACTCGCCATCGGCAGGCATAGCCTCTGGACTCGTCTGCAGGTACTGGGAGGCAAACAGGTGTTTCTTGAGTAGCATGGCCTGGCGATAGTTGACCGCCGCCAGCACCGCCTCATCTTGCTTGGAACCGGCCGTCTCCACCACCAGGCTATAGAGGCCGAGGGGGCGGAAGTAGAGGGGTTGCTCCAGACGCACATTCTGTATCTTATTGAGGGGGATCTCCTGGGCGCGTTTAAACACCAACCCCTGACGTATCCCCAATTTGGCGTCTTGTAATCGATATCGATACTTGGCCCACTGCAGGCTGGCATAGGACAGGGTGGCCAAGACCAGCCCCGCGGCGACCAAGAGCAGCCAGGGTGAGTTAAACCCCTGTTGCCAACCCGTGTAGACCAGGGGGATAAGGGCATAACCATTGGTGAGTAGCTGGCGTAGGCTGCCGACGCTGAAGCTGATGATCGACCAGGGAGACAGGCTCGCCCACTGGGCGAAGCGGGCACTCATGGGTTAGTCCTCGCGTTCTGTGAGGGGCTGTTTCTGCGATGCCTGTATCTGGGAGGCCTGTTTCTGGGAGGCTTTGGCCAGCAGGTGTCTGCGCAGCGGCTCGGCGGTGTCATCGCCCAGGCCTGGCAGGCTGATCTCGGCGCTGCCGCTACCTGCGCTGAAACACTTGAGGGTATGTTGATGAAAATAGCGCTCCAGCGGTCCCTGAGACAGGCTGACATGCTGCAGTCGGGTATAGGGCAGGGCGATCTTCTTGTGCCAAATTAATCCCTTCTGCATGATAAACTCATGGTCGAACACACCGTAGGCGATAGTGAGGGCATGTCTGTAGCGGCCGTAGCTGACGATACCAGCCAGCATAAGCAGCGCCGTCACCAGGGCAAGGATAAGGCTTCCCGGCAGGTTGAGCAGCATGGCGGCCAGGGGGGCTATGATCAGCAGCGGCGTGAAGATCAGCAAGTTCTCTATCTGTACCTGATGTAGATAGGCCTGCTCCAGTGGTGTCAGCGGCACTTCATCTATGGCGAGCCAGTCTGGCTGCTCCAGCCGACGTCTGACCTGCATTGATGCCGAAGGTTGAGGAGTCACATCTTCCATTTGTCATCCTGCTTAAATTACCTAGTGGCTGACTATAACATCTTTCCTTTGCCTGTCAGCCATTTGCAACTGTATGTGATGTATCTTTTATGTTACAAGATAATAAAAACAAATGAGAGAGAGGATGCTTTGAGCACCGAGTTGTCTAAGCAGAAAATCGCCTTCCTGAGAAAGCTCTATCTGGCCCATCTTATCGATAGCGAGCAGCATAACTTGCTGTCGCTGAACAAGGCCACAACCATGCCGCGGCGCACCTTGCAAGATGCCATTGCCGCCATGGGGGATATAGGTATCACTTGTGTCTTCGTGCAGGATGGCGAGCGTCATAATGACGGTTATTATCGACTCAAGGAGTGGGGTCCTATCGACAAGGCCTGGGTGGCCAGAAATATCGAGACCATAGTGCAATCGCTGAGGCCTGACTGATAGCTAAGGCCTGGCTGATAGACAAGGTGGAATGACAGGCTTAGCCATTGAACTCGCTTAGTGATTGAGCAGGTAGAAGCCGATAAAACCTAGCCAACTCAGGGCCAGTAGCAGCCAGGGCATTTTGCTACCGCCTCGTGTCACCTCGGGCTGGTCATCGGCTCTCTCTATGGTCTGACGCTGCTTCTCCTTGAGGGCCTGCTTGCGTTGCTTGTCCCTGTCTCTGGCCTTGCTCTTCTGGCGTTTCTTATATTCGGCAATGCCCTTTTCTATTCCCTGGGCGATCAGCTTGGTCTGCTCCTTGGTTTGCCCGGGTTTCTGGGTGGCCTTGGCAATTTTCATTGCCTCATCTTTGGTTTCGGTGGAGATCTGCTGCGCCATAACGTCTTTAGCTGATGAATGATGGCCTCACTATAACATGAGTCGAGGCTTAGGGTGGTGAACCTTGGCCGCTGGTATGGCCTCGCGCCCTATACCATAGTATGAGTATGATTTTGTTAAGTTATCGCTTAACCTGTCTGTGGCAAATTCAATCTATAATAATACCCTGCTATCAAGGACAAGATCATGCTCAATAAGGCCGCAAAACCTCTGGTCAAGTTGGTCGACCGCTATTTACCCGATCCCTATATTTTCGTGTTACTCCTCACCCTGCTGGTGTTTGGTGCCGCCATGGTGGTGGAACAGCAGAGCCCGCTGCAACTGGTGACCTACTGGGGACAAGGCTTCTGGGCACTGCTCAGTTTCTCCATGCAGATGTTGTTGGTGCTGGTGGCCGGTTACATGCTGGCCAGCTCGCCGCCCATTAAACGCCTGTTAGATGGTATTGCCGCCCTGGCTAAGAGTGCGCCCCAGGCGATCATCTTGGTGACTCTGGTATCTCTGCTTGCCAGCTGGATCAACTGGGGCTTCGGCCTAGTGGTCGGTGCCCTGTTTGCCAAGGCGCTGGCGCGTCAGGTGAAGGTGGATTACCGTCTGCTGGTGGCCAGTGCCTACTCTGGCTTCGTGGTCTGGCATGGTGGCCTCGCTGGTTCGATTCCCCTGACCATAGCCACCGAGGGTCATTTCGCCGAGGATAAGATAGGCATTATCGCCACAGACAACACCATCTTCGCCGGGTTTAACCTGGTGCTGCTGGCCGTTCTCTTCGTGCTGATCCCTCTGGTTAACCGTTTCATGCTGCCAAGCGAGGAGGAGAGCATCTATGTCGACAGGGAAAAGCTAGCAGACCCCGAAGTTGAGACCGAGGCTGTCACCCGCCCGGCGGATTACCTGGAAAACAGCCGCCTGCTGGCCTGGGCCGTGGGTGGGGCAGGCCTGGTATATCTGGGGCAATACTTCTTCGTCGCCGGCGGTAAACTCAATCTGAACATCGTTAACTACCTGTTTCTGTTCCTCGCCATCATATTGCATCAGACGCCTCGCAGCTTGCTGACCAGCCTTAATGAGGCGATCAAGGGCGGCGCCGGCATAGTGATTCAGTTCCCCTTCTACGCGGGGATCATGGCGCTCATGGTGCAGTCGGGGCTGGCCCAGAGTATCTCGTCGGGTTTCGTCGCCATCGCCAGTGCCGACAGCCTGCCGTTCTGGAGCTTTATCAGCGCCGGCATAGTTAACATCTTCGTGCCCTCCGGTGGGGGCCAGTGGGCGGTGCAGGCACCTATCATGTTGCCCGCCGCCGAGGCCTTGGGGGCCGATGTGGCGCGTATCGCCATGGCGGTGGCCTGGGGGGATGCCTGGACCAATCTTATCCAGCCTTTCTGGGCCCTGCCTGTGCTGGCGATCGCCGGGCTCAAGGCGAGGGATATCATGGGCTTCTGCCTGATGCAGTTGATCATCACAGGCATAGTGATCAGTATCGGCCTGACCTGGTTCTAGTCAGATCCCGACCGATTAATCTCCGCAAACAAACAAAACCCGCTTTTCCCGGCGGGTTTTGTTATTCTGTTTGCCAAGCCTGATACCGCTGCCGAAAAGGAATGCCAGCTTGTCTCAACCTCTCTCACCTACTGCCTCTCATGATGCAGCTTCCGGCCCTAAGCGGTCAGCACCTCAACCTAAGCGACCAGGAGCTAAGCAAGCCGTTCTGCCCTGGATAGGCGGCTTCCTGCGTCCCTATCGCGGCAAGGTGTTCGCCGCCATAGTGTTTCTGTTTATCGGCTCGCTGGCCTGGCTGTCCCTAGGCCAGGGGGTACGCCTCATGGTGGACGAAGGTTTCCTTAGGGAGAACGGTGAGCGGCTCAACGAGATCATCCTGCTGGTGATCGGCATCACGGCCCTGAGCAGCTCGGCCATCTTCTGTCGCTTCTATCTGATGACCTGGCTCGGGGAGCGGGTGAGCGCCGATATTCGTCTCAAGGTCTATGACCACCTGCTCAAGCTCTCCCCTGGTTTCTACGCCAGGCTGCGTACCGGCGAGGTGATCTCGCGCTTCACCGCAGACGCCACCTTGTTGCAATCAGTGGTGGGCTCCAGCCTCTCCATGGCGCTGCGGGCCAGCGTCACGGTAGTGGGGGGCCTGGTGATGATGGCGATCACCAGCCTTAAACTTACCGCCCTGGTGCTGCTGGCCGTGCCCCTGGTGCTTGGGCCTATCTTCTTCTTTGGCCGTAAGGTACGTGAGCTGTCTCGTCGCAGCCAGGACAGGGTGGGAGACCTGGGTGCCTATGTGGATGAGTCGCTACACGAGATCCATACTGTGCAGGCCTATTGCCATGAAGACAGCGACAGGCAGCTGTTTTTCGAGCGGGTCGAGGCGGTGATGGAGGCGGCCAGGGGACGCATCAAGTACCGCGCCATACTCATCTCTCTGGTGATGTTTCTCAGCATACTGGCCATTGCGTTAATTACCTGGGTGGGGGCTAAGGATGTGATGATTGATGCGATCACCCCGGGTGAGCTCTCCGCCTTCATGTTCTACGCCGTGATGGTGGCGGGCGCCGTGGCGACCATCAGCGAGGTGATTGGTGAGATCCAGCGCGCCGCCGGTGCTACGGAGCGGCTGATCGAGCTGGTGGAAACGCCGATCGATATTCCTCAGGCGCAAAACCCTGCCAGTCTGCCGGCCAAGGTGCGCGGCGAGCTGAGCCTTGAGCAGGTGCGTTTTAGCTATCCTGCTCAGGCCTGTGTCGACAGCGCTGAGGAGATGGAGCTGCAGGCTGGCATCGAGGTGATCCGTGGCCTGAGTCTGCATATCGCTCCCGGTGAGCGAGTGGCTTTGGTGGGGGCGAGCGGCGCCGGCAAGAGTACCCTGTTTGAGCTGTTGCAGCGCTTCTACCCGTTAGACAGCGGGGTGATCGCCCTGGACGGTATCGATATCGCCAGCCTGCGACCACAGGATCTACGCCAGCAATATGCCCTGGTGCCCCAGGAATCGGTGATCTTCGCCACTAGCGTGCTGGAGAATGTGCGTTACGGTCGCCCCGACGCCAGCCTGGAGGAGGTGCAGGCGGCCTGTTTTGCCGCCCGCGCCGATGAGTTTATTCATGATTTTAGCGAGGGCTATCAGACCAATCTGGGTGAACGCGGCGTGCGTCTATCCGGCGGCCAGAAGCAGCGCATTGCCATCGCCCGGGCGATATTGGCCGACCGACCGGTATTGCTGCTGGATGAGGCCACCAGTGCCCTGGATGCGGTGAGCGAGCAGAAGGTGAAACAGGCGCTGGATGTGCTGATGCAGGGGCGCACCACATTGATCATCGCCCATCGCCTGGCTACAGTGCTCAACGCCGACCGTATTCTGGTGATGGATAAGGGGGAGCTGATCGCCAGCGGCACCCATGGTGAGCTGATGCAGAGCAACAGCCTCTACCGTGAGTTTGCCAGCCTGCAGTTACTTACCGAAGAGTCCTAAAGGACGCCAGAGTGAGTAGAGAGTCGGGCAAGCCGTAGATGCTTGCCCTTATCTAATCGTATATCTATTAGCCTCTATGGCCGCCGTGGCCACCACCGCACCGGTGGCGGGTTTCTCTGCCGCCATCTTCGACACCTATCTCACCACCATCCTCAAATAGCTTGAATGCTCCTTGTGTCATGTCATTTTGCGCCGGGTCGTCCAGGTGTCCCAGGCAGGTGTAACCCACACGGTAGCTGCCAGAAGGCAGGTAGCCCATGGCGAACGACCAGTTGCCATTAATATCTTGGTGTATGGGAGAGATGGCTACCGGGGAGAAGAGGCCGTCGTCTCGGCTCTGGGCTATGTCCCCCATCTGCGACAGGCTGGTTACCTCACTCGGGTAGAGATAGGCCATGTGATAGAACTGATCGCCCTCGGGGGCACTAGTTGCGTATTGGGTCTCGCAATCGGCAATCCACTGGGGATCCATCTCGCCGAAGATATGCCCCATGGTGTCGTCGTCGACGGAGTAGATACCATGGTGGTTGAGCTGATATTGGCCGTCGGAGAAGTGCATCGACTGGTAGAGATCAATCTCCATCGTCAGGTTAAGGTGCTGATGTTCACCTAGGGTAAAGTTCGCCATAGGAAGGCGGCCATTTTCTATCATCAAGGGGTGTAAGCCCTGACCGTTCTCAATGGCGCAGCCTTGTGCCTGATCGCCGTTGACTAAGGTGAAATGCACATCATGATATTGGCCTGCAGGAAGTTCGAGGCCATCGATCACTTTGTGGCTCTCTTTACCTTGGTAATCGAGCAGATTAAACCTATGTTGAGCCATATCCCGGCTATGTACTTGGCCATGAGCATCTGTCATCACCAGTTTGTCGAGCACCAACTCGACCCGGCTGACCTGACTCATGGGGGCATCTGAAATGGCAATACTTACACTGCCGGTGCTAACAACTTGTTCTGGTGGGGTGTTATCGTCTGAGCCGCCGCAGCCCGCTAACATAAATCCAGAAAGAGCAAAGGGTATGAGGGTAAGGGGTAGAGTAAAGGATCGCATCTTGGGTACACCTTTTAATGAGTTTTTTCTAATGGTATTACTCATTCTAAGGGCACCTTAGTTAAAGAATAGTGATTTGTTGGTTAAAATTTATACTTTGTGAGCGGGCTAACGCTTAGGGAGAACAAGAGTTGAAGGCCCAATAAAAGTGCGATAGGAAAGCAATTTAGCCCCTAGTGAACCTTAGGGAAAATCGCTGCGTATTGCTTTAAAGATATGATTTTTCAAGCACACCTCAATAATTGGAGTATCCAAATGAAATGGCCGTTAACCCTGAGCTTGGTTTGTCTGTTAACTTTTTTGAGTGGCTGTACCAGCGCGCCCAAGGGCATAGCGCCGATTGAGGGATTTGAACTCTCAAGATATCTGGGCACCTGGCATGAGATCGCTCGTTTAGATCATGGCTTCGAGCGCGGCCTCAGTCAGGTGAGCGCAGAATACCGACTGCGTGATGATGGTGGTGTCAGTGTGATCAACCGTGGCTACTCGGCGGCGGATAAAAGCTGGAAAGTTGCCGAAGGCAAGGCCTACTTTGTCGAGAGTTCAGATATTGGTCATCTTAAGGTCTCCTTCTTTGGCCCCTTTTATGGTGCCTATGTGATCTACCGGCTCGACAGTGATTACCAATACGCTTTTGTGACCAGCTACAACCGAGATTACCTCTGGTTGCTGGCGCGCAGTCCAGAGATAGATGAGAGCTTAAAGCAGGATTTTATGAATCAGGCCAAGGCGCTGGGCTTTGATACCCAAGCGCTTATCTGGCCGGGATGAGCAAAGGCGAGGTCAGCGCCGGGCGTTGAGAGAATCCCCGGCGTGATGCGTGGCCTATTGTCTTAGCTCTCTGCGTAGTATTTTGCCCACGGTCGATTTAGGTAAGGCGGCCGTAAATTCGAAAATCTTCGGCACCTTGTAACCCGCCAATTGCTCGCGGCAATGAGATAGCAGCGCCTCTTGGGTCATCTGGTGATGAGATTTAGGGTCTCTCAGCACGATGACGGCTTTAACGGCCTCGCCGCTGCGGCTATCTTCGACACCAATGACAGCACATTCCAGTACGCTCTCATGGGCTGACAGCACATCTTCCACCTCGTTAGGGTAGACGTTAAAGCCGGAGACATTGATCATATCTTTCATGCGATCCACTATCTTGTGCATCCCATTATCAGTAGCCAGGGCAATATCTCCTGTCTTGAAGAAGCCATCCTGAGTCATCACCTTGGCGGTCTCGTCCGGCTTTTGCCAGTAACCGCTCATCACCTGCGGACCTTTAACAGCCAGCTCGCCGACCTCTCCGTGGGGAACCTCTTGTTCATTGGCGTCGATGATCTTCACCTGAGTGTCGATCACCGGGCGACCTATGGTGCCAAGACACTCGAGTCCCGGCGCGTTGAGGGAGACCACGGGCGAAGTTTCCGACAGGCCATAGCCTTCGGAGATGGTGCAGCCTGTAGTGGTTTGCCATATGGATGCTGCTGCCTGGGTCAGTGCTGTGCCGCCGGAGATAGTGATCTTAAGGTGGCTGAAATCCAGTCCTTGAAAGGCCTTTTGATGGCACAGGCCGACAAACAGGGTGTTGAGTCCGGCGAATCCGGTAAACGCATGCTGTGACATGGTCTGGATCAAAGCGCTGATGTCTCTCGGATTTGGGATGAGTACGCTACAGCCACCTTGTTCAAAGTAGACAAAATTCACCATAAAGGCATAGATATGATAGATGGGCAGGGGAGCGATGAAGATCTCTTCGCCCTCGACAAACTTATTGGATAGGCGTGATTGTACCTGCAGCATATTGGCCAGCAGGTTACTGTGACTGAGCATAGCGCCCTTGGAGAGGCCCGTGGTGCCGCCCGTGTATTGCAGTGCCGCCAGGCTCTGCTGCTCGGCCCGTACCGGGCTATACTCGGCCTGGCTGCCCAGGGCCAATACCTGGTTAAAGCCTATGTGAGCCAGCTGGCTGTCGGCCTGGGGTTGGGTCGCTATCAGATCCAGCGGGTGGGTAGAAATTACCGTCTCTATCTGGGTCTCGGGGACCACTGCTTCCAGCGTGGGCAGCAGATCGCTCAGCACCACCAAGGCCTTGGCGCCCGAGTCTCGGTATTGGTGGATCAGCTCTCGCTGGGTATACAAGGGGTTGGTGTTGACCAGTATCATGCCGGCCCTGAGCGCCCCATAGGCGGCGATAACGAACTGGGTGAGGTTGGGCAGTTGGATGGCGACCTTGTCGCCCGCTTCAAGCTGGGTATGTTGCTGTAGGTAGGCGGCGAAGTATCGGGAGTCGCGTTCTATGTCGGCAAAACTGCTGGCCTTGCCCAGACACACATAGGCTGTCTTGTCGCCAAAGCGTTCGGCGGCGGTTTCGATTAGATCGATTAGCGAGGCATATTTTTCCAGATCTACATGGGCGTGCGAGTCATAGGCCATGGACGCGTCTCCTTTGCTTATTATTGTCGGTATTCTTGGGCGCAGCTAAAAATCAAACAAGTGTTTAGACTGTGCTAAAACTGGCCTAAGGTCAACCTCTACTGGATTAAAATAAAACAATCGTTTAACTCTTATCTATCTGTTTAATATCGCTATTTTTAAGCGTGATGAAACCAGGCTGGTCTGACCTGATGGGCCTTGTGCCATCAGTTATTTAGGGGAGGGGAAGAGTGAGACTTGAAAGTGATAGAAAGGGGAAGTGCTTAAGTGTCGGCCCCGGTGGCAAGTAACACCACCGAGGCATGCTCGCGTCTTTAGAAGGCGCTCAGGCTGAAGAAGGGGCTGGCCTGGGAGGCCTTCTCCTTGGGGTTACTCAGGTTGGTTACCGTGAAGGCGATGGTCTGTTTCTGCAGCTTAGTGCCGGCAAAGTCCGCCTGCTTCTGTTCGAAAACCGTTACCGGGTAGCTAAGTTGTTCACCGGCCCTGATCAGCACCTTTTGTGAGGTCTCCTTGGCGATGCCGTGGTTTGCCGTATTGGCGAGGCTTATCAGGTACTGGTGATCTTCCTGGGTCTTGTTGCGGATCTTCAGGGTGTAGCTGTTTTCGATGCGGCCGTCTCCCACCTCGCGGTAAAGGCTCTGGCGGTCGCGGATGACGTTGAGATCTATGCTCTGGTGACGATAGAGATCCAGGGCGAATACACTGAGCATGGTGATCACCGCGATGCCATAGCCGACAAACTTGAAGGAGGTAAAACGTTTCACTTCCTTCTTTTGCAGCTCGTTCTCGCTGGCGTAGCGAATTAAACCCTTGTCATAGCCGAACTTGTCCATGGTCTGATCGCAGGCATCGACACAGGCGCCGCAGTTGATGCACTCATATTGCAGGCCGTTACGAATGTCGATCCCCGTGGGGCAGACATCGACACACAAGTTACAGTCGACACAGTCGCCGAGGTCGGTGGCCTGTTTGCGTTTGCGCGGGCCGCGAGACTCGCCGCGGGCGGCATCATAGGAGACGGTCAGGGTATTGGCGTCGAACATGGCCGACTGGAAGCGAGCGTAGGGGCAGCAATGCAGACACATCTGTTCGCGCATCCAGCCCGCGTTGAGGTAGGTACACAGGGCGAAGAACCAGACCCAGGCGGTAACCCAGAAGCTGGCGCTTAGGGTAAAGATCTGTGGGTAGAGCTCACTGGCGGGGATGAAGTAGGCGATGAAGCCACACCCGGTGATCAGCCCCGCCAATGCCCAGGCGAGATGCTTGACGCCGCGTTTAACAACCTTTTCAAGACTCCAGGGGGCCTTATCCAGGGCGTGGCGCTTGTTGCTGTTGCCCTCTATCTGCCGTTCTATCCAGACGAAGGCGAAGCTCCAGCTGGTCTGGGGGCAGAGATAGCCACACCAGACGCGGCCCCAGAAGACGGTGACGAAGAAGAGGGCGAAGGCGGCGATGATGAACAGCCAGGCCAGCAGGGTGAAATCCTGAGGCCATAGGGTCAGGCTGAAGAAGTGAAACTCCTGGCGCTCAACATCCAAGAGGAGCGCCTGGCGGCCCTGATAGGGGATGAAGGGCAACAGGAAGAAGAACAGGATAAGCAGGCTGTTGAGGCCGGTACGCAGACGCTGAAAGCGCCCCTTCTGTTCTTTAATGTGTATCTTACCGCGCTGCACCGGCAGGTTGGTCACGGGGATGGCCTGGCCCAGGGCGGCCCTGGTGGCGATTGGGTTCTCTTTACTGCTGAGATCTTGACTCATTGGCTTTCCAAACTCTTGCTAAGGGAATTGCCACAGCCAATGCAAGTTGGGAACCAAGTTTTGAAAGTGTTTAAGTCTTTGAAATATGGTGAGTTTAATTCTTGTGATTCATTTTTAGATAGCGATATATCGTGCATCGGTGATATATCGCTATTTTGTGTGGTGTCACCCAAGACGCATTAGGCCGGGCGTTTGATCCCCAGCTTGAGCATGCGTGATCTCAAGGTGCTGGCCGGCAGCCCGAGCACGTTGGCGGCGCCGTTGGGGCCCGAGATGCGCCAGTTGAGGCGCTTCAGGGTGCGGCGAATATGGGCGGCCTCCACCTGCTGTAGGGTCTGAGACTCCCCCTTGTCCTGGGCCTGGGGGTCGGCCTGTAGCGCCGGGATCTGAAGGATCTGACCGTGACAGAGTATGGTCTGACGCTCGATAACGTTCTGCAGCTCACGCACGTTGCCGGGCCAGTGATAGGTCATCAGGTGCTGCATGCCCTGCTTGCTGACCCCTTTGATCTTCTTGCCCAGCTTATGGTTTAGGTTGAGCACTATATCTTTGACCAGCAGCGGAATATCTTGTAGTCGCTCCCTGAGGGGCGGCACATGCAGGGGGAAGACATTGAGGCGATAGTAGAGATCCATGCGGAACAGACCCTGCTGTACCCGCTTAAGCAGATCGTGATGGGTGGCGGTAACCAGACGGATATCCACCTTGATAGGAGTGCTGCTGCCCACTCGCTCGAACTCCTGCTCCTGGATCACCCTGAGCAGTTTTGATTGGGCCTCGAGGGAAAGCTCGGCCACCTCATCGAGAAATAGCGTGCCCCGATGGGCCAGCTCGAATCGCCCCTTGCGGCGGCTGGTGGCGCCGGTGAAGGCGCCCTTCTCGTGGCCGAAGAGCTCGCTCTCTAACAGGGTGGGGGAGAAGGCGGCGCAGTTGACGCTCACCAGGGGCTGATCGCTGCGATCGCTGAGGGCGTGTATGTTACGGGCTACCAACTCCTTGCCGGTGCCGTTCTCGCCGTTGATCAGTACTGTGCTGCTGGTGTTTGCCACCAGTTTTATCTGCTGGATCAGCGACTGTATCGCCTCGCTCTCGCCCGAGATGTTGACCTCCTGACGGTGGCTGGCCAGCTCGGTGAGCAGGTAGTCATTCTCGTTGGCCAGCTTCTCCGATAGAGCCTGTACCTGCTTGAGTGCCTCCCTGAGTGAGGCCTCTGTCTGCTTCTGAATGCTGATGTCACGAAATATCGCGACTACACCTATGAGGCGGTCCTGCTTATAGACGGGGGTCGAAGTGTAATGCACCGGGAAGCTGCTGCCATCCTTGCGCCAGAAGAGGTCGTGGCTGATCTCCCGGGCGATGCCGTCGTGCAGCGTGTTGTAGATGGGGCACTCCTCCTGGGGATAGGGGCTGCCATCGGCATGGCTATGGTGGTGACAGTCGTGGATATTCTTACCCAGCAGCTCCTCGGCCTTCCAGCCCGTCATCCGCTCGGCGGCAGGATTGATAAAGACGGCGTTGCCCTCGAGATCGAAGCCGTAGATCCCTTCGCCTACCGCGTTGAGTAGCAGTCTGTTCTCGGGTAGAAAGTCCACATGGGCATCATCGACCCTTGGGTGTTTACAAGCCATGTCTGCCGCTCCTTGCTGGCAATGATTATTGTGTATTCTCTCGAAATAAGAGGACCGGAATATCGTTTGCTCCCTATATTAACCGCTTTCCTTAGTTATGGTCATCAATCAATAGCGCGATATATCGCTAATCGTCTTCAGTTGTCTGGCTCTTGTGGTTTGTCCCATGCCGAAGTGAGCCTCTTTGCTATCTCATTAGAGGTAGATGTTAATCATGGGTTAACTTTTTCGCATCTTTTGAATATTTGCTTTAATCGAAATTGTTTGAGCTTTAATGGCTAATCTTTTTGGGGTTTTATAGTGAATTCCTTATGTTTGTTCGATTTTTAGTCCGTGTTCGTATCCTGCTCTCGTCTAAATTAGACCAATTAGTATTAGCAATTAATTTTTGTTTGTTATAAAAGTGTAAATGAAATGTGTTCATTTCACTCTGTGGAATGCCTGTGGTGGTTCGTGTGAAAAAGGCACGAATGATGGCGAAATATAAAAAAAACTATGCGGGAAAAATGATGACAATACATAAAAATAAAGGTTTCGGCGTGAGTGCGCTGAGTTTTGCCATCTCTTTGGCATTGACAGGGTCGTTAGCGAGTACACAGGCGTTTGCCGATGATCAACAGGCAGAAGTGTCTGAGAATATTGAAAAAATAGCCGTAGTGGGAACACGTTCTGCGCCGCGCTCTATCGGCGATTCACCGGTACCTATCGATATCATCAGCAGCGATGATCTGAAGAAGAATGGCTCGACCGACATGATCGACATGCTGGTGACCTCTGTGCCATCTTTTAACTCCCGTGCCCAACCTATCAGTGATGCGGCCACCCTGATCCGTCCGGTCAACCTGCGTGGCCTGCCGTCAGACAGCACCCTGGTATTGGTCAACGGTAAACGCCGTCATCGCGCCTCGGTGATCGCCTTCCAGGGCGGTGGCATCAACGACGGTGCCCAGGGCCCGGATATCTCGGTGATCCCGAGTGCGGCGCTAAAACAGGTCGAGGTGCTACGTGACGGTGCGGCGGCGCAATATGGCTCTGACGCTATCGCCGGTGTGATGAACTTTGTTCTTAAGGATGACGCCGAAGGCGGCTCTATCACAGTCGGTCAGGGCGAGTACTATGAGGGCGACGGTGCTACCACCACAATCGATGCCAACGTGGGGCTGCCACTGTCTGATGCAGGTTTCGTGAACCTCAGCCTGCAATACAAGAATGCCGATCCTACCAGTCGCAGCATACAGCGCCCAGATGCGGCTAATCTGAGCGCCCAGGGCAACACCTTTATAGAAGATCCGGCACAGGTGTGGGGTAACCCTGAGATCAAAGATGACTACAGCTTCTTCCTTAACTCAGGCTACGACATCAACGACAATGCGCGCCTATATGCCTTCGGTAACCTCTCTTCGCGCGATGTGGTCGGTGGTTTCTACTATCGTAATCCACACAACCGCGGCAACGTCTACTCGTTAGATGGCGGTGAAACCCTGTTGGTGGGGGCGGTCAATGGCGATCCTTCTACCTGTGCCGTGGTGCCAATTCCTAAGAATGCCGATGGTAGTGACGGGAACGTACTCGAAACCGATGCCTACAAGGCGATGGTGGCCGACCCTAACTGTTTCGCTATGAACCAGCTGCGTCCCGGTGGTTATACGCCACAGTTTGCCGGCACGGTGGAAGACACCTCCTTCTTTGCCGGTGTAAAAGGTGAGCTAGGTGCCTGGAACTATGATTTCAGTGCCGGTATGGGTAACAACAAGTCGACCTTCAGCCTGAAGAACTCACTTAACCCATCCCTGGGCCTAGACACACCCACCGACTTTGAAACCGGCGCCTATGAGCAGGCCGAGACCACGGTTAACCTGGATTTCTCGCGTATGCTCACCCTGGGCAGCGTCGAAGATATCAGCTTCGCTACAGGTTTCGAGTGGCGTGAAGAGTCATTCGAGATCACTCAGGGCGAGGAAGCCTCTTGGGTGGCCGGCCCTTACGCCGACCAAGGTTTCAACATTGGCTCTCACGGCTTCAAGGGTTTCGGTCCAGAGGCGGCGGGCAAAAACTCACGTAACAACATAGGTGTCTATGCCGACATGGAAGCCTATCTGGGTGAGCGTTGGTTACTTGGCGCCGCGTTGCGTTACGAGGATTTCTCAACCTTCGGTGATACCCTTAACTACAAGTTGACGGCGCAATTTACTGCCACAGACGATCTCTCCTTCCGCGCCTCGCACAGCACAGGTTTCCGTGCGCCGACCGTGGGTCAGGAGAACGTAGTGAACACTCAGACCTCTATCGTCGAAGGCGATCTGATCCAGACCTTTATCGCGCCGCCAACGGATCCGCTATCGGCCTTCTATGGCGGTAAGGTTCTTAAACCTGAGGAGTCGGTGAGTTACGCTCTCGGCGCCGTATTCGAGCATGAAAACCTCTTCGTGACCCTGGATTACTACAACATCGAGGTGACGGGGCGTATCGCGCAGTCGAGCCAGATAGCGGTTGAGGCCGATGACTATGACGCGCTACGCGCCGCCGGTGTCGAGTTTCCAGAGTTGATCTCTGCGGTGACTTACTACACCAACGACTTCGATACCACGACTCAGGGTATCGATCTGGTGGCCTCCTACGATACTCAGCTGTTGTCGGGTGATACCAAGTTCAGCCTGGCCTATGGTTGGACAGATACCAGTGTCGATAAGTACAATCCGAATACCACTGACGAGGGTAAGGTGCGTCGTCTAGAAGATGGTATTCCGGCGCATCGTGCGACCCTGACCTGGGCTCAGTCTTGGGACAGATTCAGCATGTCACTGCGTGGTAACTACTTCGGCGAGTACTATGCGACCCACGCCGACGACACCTCGGATTGGGGCTCGGAGATGGCCGATTCGGCGGTCACAGTGGATCTGGAGCTAAGTTATCAGTTCCTAGACAGCCTAACGGTCTCTATCGGTGCCAACAACCTGTTTGACCAGGAGGCGCAGAAGCTGAAAGACGGCACCCGTGGCGTGCTAGGTGCCGTGTACTATGAGAGTGGCCCGTTCGATTACAACGGTGGCTACTACTATGGTCGCGTGAACTATCGCTTCTAATCTCGGCGCCCTAGGCGTTAGCGATTGAAATGACCAGGCGTTAGCGATTGAAATCACTAGGCGCTAGCAATAAAGATAAGAAGGCTGCATCGCAGCCTTCTTTTTTAGCTTTCTGGTGCTGGACGTGTCTAGCCGCGAGGGGGAAGGGCGGTGAGCAGATCCTCTATAGACAGTACCCTGGGGAGCACCAATCCATTGGGGTGAGCCTGACTGTAGACGATATTGAAGGGCACACCATAGGCCTGATACCTGGCGAGATAGGCCTCTATCCTGGCATCGCTCTGGGTGAGATCGCCGCGCATCAACACCATATCCTTATCCTTTAGCCGCTCAACCACCAAAGCCTGATGCAGCACCCTGTCTTTGTTGGCCTTACAGATGTTGCACCAGTCGGCGCTGACATCCACAAACACCGTCTTGCCCTGGGCCAGTTGGCCTGGGATCGCATTAGGTCTTAGCGACTGCCACACCAGCTGTTTATAGGCATTGGCATCTGCCTTGGGGTAGATAAAATAGCTGATGACGCCATTGATGGTGGCAAATACCAGCAGCAAGACCAAGACGAGCGTGGGAATCTGATTGCCCCTGGCCTTCTTGTAACTGAGCCAAAGCAATAGACTCAGCAGTAACCCCAGTGTGAGTGCGCTGACCAATAAGATACTATTCATGCCGTCCCTAGTTGTAGTTTCATTAGCGTAATTTATGCTATTGCCATTAGGGCTACAGTCTAACACCTCTGGCTTAATCTAAGCTTGTTGACGGTCGCGGCGTGAAAGATTTGTTTGCAATTGATGCTTTGCGAGGGGCGAAGATTCTTTGTAAGCTGACCTGCCCAAGTGAGAATAACAATAATAGGACGCGCTTCATGGCCGATCTTTTTAGCTGGCGACACTCAAGTCAACATCCACTCAATCATCAAACTCATCCCTTATCTAGGCTCAAGTTTTCCAGGCGGTTGCTGGGGGCGGCGGGTTTGTCTCTGCTGCTTCTGAGCTTACCGGGTCAGGCGGCGGAGAAGCCTAACGGTAAACAAGCCAAGACTGAGATATCTATACCAGAAGCTAAGGTTTATCAAACCACAGGTCAGGTAAGGGTAAATGGTGAGCGGGTGCACTATGAGGCTATCGCCTCGGAAACCATCTTAGAAGATGACAAAGACAAGCCGCTGGCCAGCATCTTCTCGGTGACTTATCTACGCACCAAGACAGATAGTAAGCAGCCACGCCCTGTGACCTTTGTGTTTAACGGCGGTCCAGGCTCGGCCTCGCTCTGGCTACACATGGGACTGTTTGGCCCCAAGCGTGTGGTGGTGCCGGGTGATGCCAAAGACGATGGCGCCGCGCCCTATCGCTTGGTGGACAATGAATTTTCCATGTTGGATAAGTCGGATCTGGTGTTTATCGATCCCGTGGGCACAGGCTTTAGCCGCGCCCTGGGTGAGCACAAGGGCCAGGATTTCTGGGGCGTGAAAGAGGATGCTCAGTCGATTGCCGAGTTTATCCGTCGTTGGCTGATAGAACATGGCCGCTGGAACTCGCCAAAGTATATCGCAGGTGAAAGTTATGGCACGACCCGCGCCGCGGCTTTGGTGGACGAGCTGCAATCTGGTTGGACAGATATCTCGGTCAACGGCGTCATGCTGATCTCATCGATTCTCGATTTCAGCCATGCTCGCTATCAGCCGGGCAACAACCAACCCTATATCGGCTTTCTGCCTACCATGGCGGCGACCGCCTTATACCATGACAGAGTTGCTGCGGCCGATAAGGCGATGGGGCTGAGCGCCTTTGTCGAGGCGGCGCGTCAGTTTGCGATGAACGATTACGCCCTGGCACTGCTCAAGGGCAGTCGTCTGCCTGAGGAACAGTATCAGGCGGTGCGCCGGCAGCTGGCACGCTTTACCGGACTGACAGAGGACTACCTGGACAGGGTGAATCTGAGAGTCAGCGCCAGTCGCTATACCAAGCAGCTGCTCAGGGGTGAAGATCGCACCGTCGGGCGCTTGGACAGTCGCTATCTGGGCGTAGACTATGACAGCGGCGGCGAGCGTAATGATGCCGATCCATCCGGTTATGGTATAGATGGCGCCTATACGGCGGCCATTCATCAGTATCTGTATCAGGATCTGGGGGTTAAGATCACCCGCCCCTTTAATGTGCTCTCCGTCGACGTTAACCGTGGTTGGAACTGGAGCATCAGCGGCAAACAGATGCACTATGTGAATGTGGCCCCCTATCTCGGTCGCGCCCAGCGAGAGAACAGGGATTTCAGGATCCTGGTGGCCAATGGCTACTATGATTTTGCCACTCCCTTCTTCGCCACAGAAAACACCCTGGCCGATAACGGCATAGACAATAGCCGCGTCGAGATGCACTACTACGAGGCGGGCCATATGATGTATATTGAGCCCTCGTCGCTAAAGGCGCTGGCCAAGGATATTCGCCAGTTCTATCAGGCGGATTAATCAGGACCGCGAGGATGAAAGATGAGTTTTAGTGCATGGCTGGGGCTGTTGGCCATCTGTTGTTTGGGCGCCATGTCGCCCGGGCCGAGTCTGGCCATGGTGGTGCGTCATACCTTAGGCGGTGGCCGGGCCAACGGCATCGTTTGTGCCTGGGCGCATTCTATCGGCATAGGTGTCTACGCCCTGGTGACGCTACTGGGGCTGGCGGTGCTGCTCAAGCAGGCGCCGCTGGTATTTAACGGTATCGCGATTCTCGGCGCCCTCTATCTCGCCTATATTGGAGTGCAGGCGCTACGCTCTAAGGGCGGCATGTCGGACAAGCTGGCGGCGGGTAAGTCGACGGATTGGTTAACGGCGGCCAGAGACGGCATCGCCATCTCGCTGTTTAATCCTAAGATCATGCTGTTTTTCCTGGCGCTCTTCAGTCAGTTTGTGATGGTGGCCGATGAGCTGTGGGGCAAGTCGCTTATCGTGTTGACACCGTTGGTGGTCGATGGCCTCTGGTACACCCTGATCGCGCTCTTGCTGTCGCACAAATCTGTGCTGCCTAAGCTAAGAGAGAAGGCGTCGCTAATCGATAAGCTCTCTGGCGTGGTATTGATTCTGCTGGCGGTGCGCGTGTTGGTGACCCTCTAGCCTGAATTGGTATTGCTTGAAGGGGATAAGCTCTTATAAAAATGCGGCTAAGGAATATTCCTTAGCCGCATTTTCTTATCTATCTATGCTTAAACCTAAGCAGACTAGCCGTTAAATACCTGCACGGCTTCATCTTTGGTTGGCTCTTGCTGAGCCGTAGGCGGATTGTCGATATGATCGTCTAAGTTATCGTTCAACATATCCTTGTATTCTTTGGTAAACCACTCCAGTGCATTGGCTTTCTCGGCCTTAAGATCGGCAGATTTTAGCGCGGCCTCGAAGGCGTTAAAGCGGGCGGCAGCAAAGCGCAGCGCGGTACCTACTTTGGCGATATCCTGCTCTTCGGTGCTAAGCTCGTTGGCTAAGGCAATAAACTTATCGGCTAACTGAAAAATCGTGGTCTCTTTTTGCTGTTCTGACATGCGCATGCTCACAGGTAGGTCAATAGTATGCAGGCATAGTAACGTAAATTAGCCGTTAATGAAGCAAAGTTTTTGGCGTATTGGGATCTGTATCGCCAACAGCTGTGTGCGATACTGGCTAACTGGCGGGATCGCTGTCTACCTGCACCCGTCCATCCCGTGAATCATAGTAGATGCTGAGATTTTGGTTGTCGCTAAGGTGGTAACGACATTGATTCGCGCTGATATAGTTGGCCTTATAGTCTGTGCTCGTTTGGGCATCGCTGCGTGAGACGCTGGGCTCGTCGGCTTCGAAGACGGTTTCCCATACCGAGATACAATCTTCTACGTTATCCAGCTGCGGCGAGGCCTCATTATCGGTAAAGTAGTGCTGCGCCGGCCAGCCATTGGCGTTAAAATCCATTTCTCCGGTCTCGCTGTCGCCGAAGGTCTTAAGGTTTTCTGCCGGCCCGGAGCCTACACGTATGGCCCATACAGAGTGGGCCAGATCGATGCCGGATTTTAAGGCGCCGCCGGTCGCCTTAACGCTGGCCACTTGAGCGTCTTCGGAGAGGTTGATAAATTTTGGCAGGGCAGTTACCGCAAGGATCCCCAGCACTATGATAACGACCACGAGTTCGATAAGGGTAAAACCGCGTTTATGGGCCAAGGACATCGTGGAAACCTCTTGGGGTTGTAGAGACTCGTCTCGGTAGGTTTTAATCTGGCGTTTTTTATTGTCTGAGCCGGATAACGCCAGAAATTCCACTCGATTCTAAGTTTTTTTTGAAAGAATATAAAGAGATAGCTATGACAGAGATCAGCCAATGGCAAGATTTTATCGATCAGGAGGCCCAGCAGGAATACTTTGGCCGGTTGCAGGCTTTCGTACAAGGGGAACGCGATGCGGGTAAGGCTATCTATCCGGCTAAGGAGCAGGTATTTAGCGCCTTCGAACTGACGCCCCTGGATAGGGTCAGGGTGGTGTTAATTGGTCAGGATCCCTATCACGGAGAGGGCCAGGCACATGGCCTCTGTTTCTCGGTGCAGCCTGGGGTGAAGGTACCGCCATCCTTGGTGAATATGTATAAGGAGCTGGCCAGTGATATCGATGGATTTGAGATCCCCGAGCATGGTTATCTGGCCAAGTGGGCCGAGCAGGGCATCTTAATGCTCAATACGGTATTAACCGTGGAGCAGGGCAAGGCGCATTCCCATGCCAAGGCGGGGTGGGAGATCTTTACCGATAACGCCTTAAAGTTACTCAATGCCCAAAATCGGCCGATCATCTTTGTCTTATGGGGTGGGCATGCTATGAAGAAGGGCAAGTTTATTAAGGCAGAGCAGCATCAGCTGGTCAGCGGACCGCATCCATCTCCGCTCTCTGCTTATCGCGGTTTCTTCGGCTGCAAACACTTCTCAAAAATCAATGAGTTGTTAAAGGCCTCCGGTCAGCCGCCGATTGACTGGCAGGTATAAAATCCGCACTAAGCTGCTACAAAATCATACTTGCCGTACGATGAAAAGCTAATTATATTGATAGATGATTGTAACTTATCTGTTAATGGCTTGGGGTGGCCCTTTCATTATCTAGACGGGTTACAGTGGCTTGGGTAGGTAGCCGCCTCCCAGGTAAGGCTTTCAAGGCGGACAGGAATATGGATATTAGAGCTAAGCGAGGAACGCTTGTTCGTTGGAATCAGGAGCAGCGGGTAGGCTTTATTGCCCCGGACGATGGATCGGACGAACTCAGAATTTTTGGCATCAATTTACTCCCCTATGAACATATGCCCAGAGAGGGTGAATCTGTGGTGTATCGCCAGTGGAAAGACTCGCTGCGAGGCACAAAGGTCACCAAGGGGGAGATAGATCTGGGGAATCCCATCACCCTGACTTCTCCTTTTGAATCCCATGATAGATTCGATAGTGAGGATGCGATCAGCTGGCGCGTCAAAGTCGGTCTGGTGGCCCTGGCGATCGCCTTCGGTAATCTACTCTATCTGTTTATGGTCAACTACGACTACTCAGCCGATGTGGATATTAAGCCGCCAGAAGGACTGTTTCCACCCGGTTCCGAATATTACGTGGGCAAGCAGGAGCTACAGGATGTGGTCTTTAGCTGTGATGCCCGGCAGCAGTGCCTGCAGATGACCTCCTGTCAGGAGGCCAAATACTTCGCCAGTCATTGCCCCGGATTTGAGGTTAATGTGGGTGACACGCCCTGTGTGCAACTCTGGTGTAAATCAAATTAAGTCTGACAGGCAATATCAATTGGCTTTCAACAGTTGATATTGCTGGGCAAGTACTCCCTTAATCCGCTCTCCCTTATCGTCCAGCATGAAGAGAATATTCTCACCCACCTGAAGCTTCATGCCTCTGGCCTTGGCGTCTAGGGTGATCTTGCTACCCGTCTCATTCCAGTTAAATTGCCCACTGAGCGTGACATTAGCGTTAGTGCTTGGCTTGCCTAGGTATTCCTGACTCAATCGATAACTGTTGTCGCCATTGAGTTGCAACTTCATGGCTATCCCCTGACAGTCTGCGCAGGGCAGGGTGCCCCGATAGAGTCCTGGCCAATCCAAGGCATTACGGCTGGTGTCGCCAAGGGGCACCGCAGGCGCAGAGACCTGTGGCTCAGGCGTTGGGGGTTCTGGCTGACGGGATTGCTGGGCGCAGGCACCGAGGGCCAGCAGCGCTAGTGGGAGGAGTCTTGCACTAATCTTCATCGTCTCTTCCTTAATGAGATAAGCTAATCCCTAATAATAGGGGAGTCTGCTTGCTTTAAGCGTGTCAGCACACTTTAGCCCGTCTTCTCTGTGCTTTCAAAGTGGATTTAGCGATGCTGCACTCGGCCAGCAGCTTAAACAACGGCCCCGAAAAATTAGGCTAGACTGTGAATTATCCAATTGTAATTTATTATGAAACTTGAGTTATGGCCAATGTATGTGTTTCAGTGAGAGCGAACTTTATTTGCCGCCTGCGTAGATTAATACCATCGCCTGGTTTTTGGCCGGTCTGCCGTTTGCTTTTGGTCTTGGGCCTAGTGTGGCTGACGTTATTTCCTGTCGCCAGCCAGGCCGATGATGGTGCAATGCCCGTCGGCATTGAGACGGCGCCCCAGCCTTTAAACTTGCCGATTAATAAGCCCGCTCTCATCAGCATTTCAAATGACTATCCGCCTTTCTATTCGCCCTACCTGCCTTCCCAAGGGGTTATCTATCATCTGGCCCAGGCTGTGTTTCAGCATGCAGGTTATCCTATGTCTCATCGTTACTATCCCTTTGCCCGAGCCAAGGCCATGATGAAGAAAGGTGATGCGGATGTAATTCTTGGAGTCTGGCATCGTCCATCGCGGGAGGAGTGGATTGCTTTTTCTGCCCCCCTGCTGTCGGTCAACATAGTGTTCTATAAGAGAATTGAGTCGCAGATAGCTTTTGAGACCATGGCGGATCTTAGCCGATATCGCATTGGTATCGGCCGAGGATATGCTAATCCGGTGGCATTTCAGAATGCCAATCTGAAAACAGAGGATGCCAGTTCAGATAAAGTCAATTTAAAGAAGCTGCTCGCCGGGCGAATCGACTTAGTGTTGATCAGTGAAGATGTGGCGCAATACCTTATCGCACAATCCGGTGACAAGTTTAAGGATAAGTTTGAGGTGGTAGGTGAGCCATTAGGCGTGGAACTGTTTCATCTTGGAGTGTCGAAAAAGCTGCCTGACCATCAGAAGATTCTTGATGATTTCAATGTGAGCCTGGCCGAGCTGCAAGGCAGTGGTGAGCTGAGTAAGATACTGGCAGCCCATGGTTTTGAACGCAATGCCTATTGGCTGCAGCAACAGGCCAGCCGTTAGTTCATCTGTGGCGGCAAATGTTTAGGCTGAGTGAGTGGCCGATGGGGTCACTATTAGGGGGAGGGGCACATCCCAATGCTCGGTAGGCAAGGCTGCAACCCGTTGACAGTCATGGGCATAACCAATGGGATAGGGTTTACCTCTTAACTGCCAGTCATTCAGGCAGCGATCATAATAGCCGCCGCCCATCCCCATGCGATTGCCCTGCTCATCGAAGGCCACCAGAGGCGTGATAATCACATCGAGCTCCTGAGGCAAGATCATCTCAATGATGTTGAGCTTAGGCTCCCAGATTTTTAGGCGATTCTGGATCAGATGGCTAGTGGGATGATATTTAAAAAACAGCAGGTTACCTCGTGAAAAAGGGTGCAGACGTGGCAGATAGACGTTAATGCCTGCCTGCCACAGGGTTTCAATCAGGGGCTGGGTATCTAGCTCGCCGTCACTGGTCAGGTAAAGCGCCACATGTTTGGCCTGACGTTGGTAAATAATATCCATCAGTCTGCTGGCCGCCTCTTGGGCAACTCGTTTCTGAGCCTCGGCGGGAATTGCCCGTCTCGCAATGCGGATCTGATTTCTAATCGCCTGACGATTTTCCTGATTGGCGGCGCTCGGCGCAAAGGCTGGTTTCAATATCCTTAACTCCATTAAAGGCTGTCATCTATTCTATCTGATTAGCGCAGTCTAGCTCTGTTGCCATTGTACTTTCAACTGCTCGGCAATTTAGCTGGTGGGCAGAGGCGAGCAGTTTGCTAGGGATACAAAAAAGCCAGAAGGTTATCTTTTCAGATCAATACCTTCTGGCTTCTTAATTTGAATTGCTCTCCAAGATGCCGTTATCTGTGTAGCTCTTGAACCCACATAGGCTTCGAGGCGGGCAGTTTGCGTGGGGTATAAAAAAGGCCAGAAGGTGACCTTTTCTGATCAATGCCTTCCAGCCTCTCTAATTTGAATTGCTCCCCAAGATGCCGTTATCTGTGTAGCTCTTGAACCCACATAGGTTTCGAGGCGGGCAGTTTGCGTGGGGTATAAAAAGGCCAGAAGGTGACCTTTTCTGATCAATGCCTTCCAGCCTCTCTAATTTGAATTGCTCCCCAAGATGCCGTTACCTGTGTGGCCCTTGAACCCATAAGGGTTTCGAGGCGGGATGCTTGCTTGGGATATAAAAAAGCCAGAAGGTTATCTTTTTAGATCAATACCTTCTGGCCTCTCTAATTTGAATTGCTCCCCAAGATGCCGTTACCGGTGTAGCCCTTGAACCGTAGGTTCAAGGCGGGTAAATGATTAAATCCTAAGGCTTCTCGGTTCGCGCCGAGCTTGCGCAATGTCATTAAAACATTCACCCTGAGTTTGTAAATATCGGCACAGGGACATAACCGACTCACGCACACCACAGGGAGCAAAATTGTTGCGTATCGACCTCATCGGTCGGGCAGTGATTTCAATGATAAATCACTTCGCCTCACGCGTAATTACAGTTTAATCGCCTTTTGTTGCGCGCTCAACCAGCGCACTCTCTAAGGTCGACTGCAGCAGACCGATTTTTTCATCCATCTGCTTAATATAATCTTGATTCTTCTTCTGTTCTTCCAATAACTCGTAGCCAATATTTAACGCTGCCATGATGGCAATTTCTTCCCGGCTAAGGTTATTGGTTCTAGCACGCAGGGAACTCAGCTGCTTTTCCAGCTTGTTGGCCACATGACGCAAGGCATCTTCCTGTCCTATCGGACAAGCGATGGAGTAGGTGCGGCCCAATAAGCTAATCTCGATAGCATGGCTACTCATTTGCGATGTAGATCCTTTTATCCTGTCGTTGAGCGGACTATATCGGGCTGCCCTGGAAAGTGCAATAACACTGGGGCCTTAATAACACTTTGTTAGATTAAATGTTGTTTAGATAACCAATAGCTTAGCCCTGACGGTCTAAGGCTGTGTGAATAGTGCGCAAGGGCCATGGTGGCTTAGCTCTGCCTGAGTCGTAACCTGGCCTTTGGGCTATGCTTTTGGCTTGGTCGCGCAGGCCAGATCTGCTAGCATGTCCTGAGTGATATTATGATTGGAACACCTTATGGCAACCCCTCCCTCTTTACGCATCGAAATTCTGTTCGCCGAGCTTAACGCCGCCGATATTGCCCAACATCCCGTTGAAGTCCATGGCTCCCTGGTGGGACTGATCTGTGGTGGTGTCGGTCAGGCCAAGAGCGAGTGGATTAAGCCCCTACTCGAGCTGATCAACGACGGTCAGTTGCCGCCGCCTTCTCTGGTGCAGCTGCTCGAAGAGCTTTACCAAGATACCCTGGCACGTATCACAGATGCCGATTTCGGTTTCACGCCTATGGCACCGGAAGAGGAGGAGCCTCTGACCAAGCGGGTTGAGGCGCTCTCGCTATGGGTGCAGAGCTTCCTGACGGGCATCGCCATGGCGCAGCCTAGGCTCAATCGCGCCTCCAGCGACGTGAAAGAGGTGATCCAAGATCTCGCCGAGATAGCCCAGGTAGAGTTCGATGTGGCCGAAGATGAAGAGTCTGAGGCGGCCTACATAGAGCTAATGGAGTTTGCCCGCATGGCGGCGCTGCTCTGTTACGCCGAATTCGGTCCCGAGCCGAGTGAGATCAAAGATCAAGACCCCATGATTCATTAATATTGTCTGCATTTGAAGCGGCAGGCGCCAGTTAAGCGCTTGCCAACAATAGAGAAAGTGAATGACCACTTCGTCTGACCCTAAGCAGTTTGATATCGCCATCGTTGGCGGCGCCATGGCAGGTGCTACCCTGGCCTTGGGCCTGGCCAACCTGGCACAGCAACGGCAGCAGGTGCTGCGCATCGCCCTTATTGAGGCAAACCGTCCCGGTGACGGCCATCCGGGTTTCGACGCCCGCTCCATCGCCATCGCCCAGGGCTCCATCTTCGAGCTGACCCGTCTCGGCATCTGGCCCAAGCTGGCCCATCTGGGCACGGCCATCGAGAATATCCATGTCTCGGATCGCGGCCATTTCGGCATGACCACACTCAATGCTAAAGATTTTCATCTGCCCTATCTGGGTCAGGTGGTGGAACTCGAGCGTGTCGGCGCCAAGCTGTTTAGCCTGCTGCTGCAAGAGGAAGTCAGCCTGTTTTGTCCCGCCAAGGTGGCCAGTATCGTTGCCGGGGTCGATGAGCAGCAGCTGATGCTAGACGATGGCACCGCGATAAGCGCCAAGCTGGTGGTGGCGGCCGACGGGTTACATTCTAAGGTCAGACAAGATTTTAAGCTGCCGCTTGAGCAGGTGGATTTCGAGCAGGTGGCGCTGGTGGCCAACGTGCTCACCGACAAGCCCCATCAAGAATGGGCCTATGAGCGTTTCACCGACAGCGGCCCGCTGGCCATTCTGCCTATGGCCAATGTGGATGGTCAGCCCCGGGTCTCCCTGGTATGGGCCCTAGCGCCCGAACATGCCGAGCTGATGCTGGGGGCCGAGAAGAGCGCGTTTTTAGATGCGCTGCAAGATGCCTTTGGCCACCGCGCCGGGCGATTTATCGATGTGGGCGAGCGTCATGCCTATCCGTTAAAGCTCTCTTACATGGCCCGTCCCATCTATCAGCGCACCGTGTTTATCGGTAACGCGGCGCAGACGCTGCACCCTATCGCCGGTCAGGGCTTTAACCTGGGGCTTAGGGATCTGGTCTGTCTGCTGGAGGTGATCGATGAGGCGCTCGAACGCGGCGAGGATATCGGCGGCGCCAGGCTGACCCACGAATACCTCTGTCGTCGTCAGCAAGATCGCGACACCACCATCACCAATGTCGAATTCTTAGTGCGCGGCTTCTCCAATCAGCACTGGCCCCTGGTGGCCGGGCGTAACCTGGGGCTACGCCTGCTCTCCTGGTGTCCGCCGCTCAAGACGCCCATTGCCCGCAAAGCCATGGGGTGGAAATCACCCCAATCTGCCAGTCAACTTGGATAAAGGATCGCTATATGTTCAGTACACAAACCTATGACGTTGCCATCATCGGCGGAGGCATGGTCGGGCTGGCAACCGCCATTGGCTTGGGGCAGGAAGGGCTGAGAGTCGTGGTGATCGATGCCGGGGAAACCCAGGCGGTATCCGGCGAGGCCAGATTAAGAGTCAGCGCCATCAACAAGGCGAGTCAGCGATTGCTTACTCATCTTGGAGCCTGGGCCTATATCGACGAGTCTCGCGTCGGCCCTTATCAGAAAATGGCGGTGTGGGATAAGGATAGCTTGGGCAAGATAGGTTTCGATGCCCACTCTATCAGCGAGCAGACCCTGGGCAGCATCATAGAAAATGACAACATCAGCCATGCCTTGGCGACCCGTGCCGGCGAGCTAAGTGAGATAACTCATCTGGAAAATCACCGCCTGGAGAAGATAGCCTTTGGCGAGCGTGAGGCCTGGCTGACCCTGGATAACGGCGACAACCTGTCGGCGGCCTTGGTGATCGGCGCCGACGGTGCCAACTCCTGGGTGCGCGAGCAGTGCAAGATCCCCATGACCTTCTGGGATTATGGTCATCACGCCATCGTCGCCTCGATTCGCACCGAGCTGCCCCACAATGCCACCGCCAGACAGGTGTTCTTAAGTGAAGGCCCACTGGCGTTTCTGCCACTGTTTGAACCAAATCTCTGCTCCATCGTCTGGTCGGTGCCACCGGCCAAGGCGCAGGCGTTGCTGGAGGGCGACAAGGTGCAGTTCGAGCGCAGCCTGACCGCCGCCTTCGACGGAAAGCTGGGCATGTGCACGCTCGAGAGCGAGCCCCAGGCCTTCCCGCTGCGGATGCGTTATGCCCGTCACTTTGCCCGTCACCGTCTGGTACTTGCCGGAGATGCGGCCCACACCATACATCCGCTGGCTGGTCAGGGGGTTAACCTGGGCTTCTTAGACGCCGCAGCCATTATCGAGACCCTGAGCGAACTCAAGGCCAAGGGCAAGGATATCGGCGATTATGCCAATTTACGTCCGCTAGAGCGTTGGCGTAAGGCGGATGCGCTGGAGATGATCGCGGCGATGGAAGGTTTCAAGCGACTGTTCGAGGGCGGTAATCCGGTGAAAAAAGCCCTGCGGGATCTGGGACTCAACCTAGTAGATAACCTTTCTCCTGTGAAAACACTGTTTATGCAACAGGCTATGGGTAACAAAACCCGCTTGCCTGAGCTGTGTAAATAAGCTGGAAAAAAATGCGGCACCTTATCATTTTGTTTTTAAATACAAGTGGTTGACATCATTTGATTTGATATACGGTTTTTCATGTAACAAAACTACATTTTTAACATGAGAAAAAGTAATGGGAAAATGGTTCGGATTAGAAAATTCTCTTGTATACAAAACTGTGACGCAAGGTATAATTTCGCCGCATTTTGATACCAAGCGCGTATCTTAAAACAGAATTTGTTGATGCATCTTATTCGACGCAATTGATGCAAAAACTCATCTTTGCAATCACATCCTGGCCCTACGTACCCTAGGTTCAGGTGTGTCAGTTCGAGGTGGTTCACCATGACCGCCTGCTTCGCTACCGCCTATTGATGACAAGATAGTGCTTGACCGACCCTTTCGGCCTTTGCCCCATTTCATCAATTTTGCCTAGCGCTGAGGCACCGCCAGGTAAGACCCGAAAAGGGCAAAAAAGAAGAGATAATAATGGCTAATAAAACTGTACTCTTTAACAAGCACCTAGAAGCTAACGCCAAAATGGTCGACTTTCACGGTTGGGACATGCCGCTAAACTACGGCTCTCAAATCGAAGAACACCATGTTGTGCGTCAAGACGCAGGTATGTTTGACGTGTCTCACATGACAGTAGTAGATGTTACGGGTGCTGAGGCCTGTGATTTTCTTCGTAAACTACTGGCCAACGACGTCGCCAAACTCAAGGTGCCGGGTAAGGCACTCTACGGTGGCATGTTAGACCACAACGCAGGCGTTATCGACGACCTGATCACCTATTATCTCAGCGACACCCATTACCGTATCGTAGTGAACTCGGCCACTCGCGAGAAAGACCTCGCCTGGATCACCGAACAAGTTAAAGGCTATGACGTGACCGTCACCGAGCGTCCTGAGCTGGCGATGATCGCCGTTCAAGGGCCTAACGCTAAGGCGAAAGCAGCCGCGGTATTTTCCGACGAGCAAAACACAGCGGTCGAAGGCATGAAGCCTTTTTTCGGTGTGCAGTCTGGCTCTCTCTTCATCGCGACCACAGGTTACACAGGCGAAGCCGGTTACGAGATCATCGTACCCGAGACGGAAGCCGAAGCCCTGTGGCAAGCGCTGCTAGACGCTGGCGTTAAGCCGTGTGGTCTGGGCGCCCGCGACACCCTACGTTTAGAAGCAGGCATGAACCTGTACGGCCAAGACATGGACGAGAGCGTTAACCCGCTGGCGGCCAACATGGGCTGGACCATCGCCTGGGAACCCGAAGACCGTGACTTCATCGGTCGCGAAGCGCTAGCCGCTATCAAAGCCGCCGGCGCTGACAAGCTAGTTGGCCTGGTGATGGAAGCTAAGGGCGTACTGCGCACCGGCATGCCAGTCTTCTTCACCGACGCAGACGGCGTTGAGCAGCAAGGTACTATCACCAGCGGCACCTTCTCACCTACCTTAGGTTACTCTATCGCCATGGCCCGCGTGCCGAATTCTGTTGGCGATGTCGCAGAAGTAGAGATGCGTAAGAAGCGCGTCCCTGTTAAAGTGATCGCACCTAGCTTCGTGCGCAACGGTAAGCAGGCCTTCTAACTGTTTGATAAGGGTTATCCCTGTTTAGCCGTCAGGCTGCCAAAAGGGCAATAGCGGGGCCGGGTTGCTCTACCTAAGCAACTCGGACCAAAGCTGCTAAAATATCGGCTAACCCAGTCGAACGACAGGCGCTTGAGTGGTTATACAGTCTTAGTTTTTAAAATTTAGCACTACGGAACAAGGAACAAAAATAATGAGCAATATTCCGACTGAATTGAAATACGCTTCTTCACACGAATGGATCCGCAAAGAAGAAGACGGTTCATACACTGTTGGTATCAGTGAGCACGCCCAAGAGCTTCTAGGCGACATGGTATTCGTTGAGCTGCCAGAAGTTGGCGACACCGTTAGCGCCGGTGACGACTGCGCGGTAGCCGAGTCGGTAAAAGCCGCTTCAGACATCTACGCACCACTTTCTGGTGAAGTAGTAGCGGTTAACGAAGCGCTCGAAGATTCTCCCGAGCTGGTTAACAGCGACGCATACGGCGATGGCTGGTTCTTCCGCATCATGCCTAGCGACCTGAGCGAACTAGACAATTTGCTTGATGCCGAAGGCTATCAAGCAGTTATCGACGAAGAGTAATTGTCGATGCCCACGAAGCCCCATATCGCAAAGAGATGGGGCTTCGTTCGTTATAAGCCCGCGCAATATGCCGGCCGATAACGAGAAGCAGAACCACGTCAAACAACGAGACCGGTAACACCAGCCCCCTACAGCTAGGATACTGGCAAATATGGAACTAGGTTAATCATGACCACTGAAACCCTCACTCAGTTAGAGCAGCACGAACTATTTATCCGTCGTCATATCGGCCCGGACGGCGCAGATCAGCAAGAGATGCTGAACTTCGTTGGTGCAGAATCTTTAGAAGATTTAACGCAGCAGATAGTCCCTGAGTCGATCCGTCTTGGACGCGATCTTGCCGTTGGCAGCGCCTGTGGCGAAGCCGAAGGCCTTGCCTCAATTCGCGAGTACGCGGATAAGAACAAGGTGTTCAAGAGCTACATCGGCATGGGTTACTACGGCACTATCGTGCCAAGCGTGATTCAGCGTAACGTATTCGAAAATCCTGGTTGGTATACGGCGTACACCCCATACCAGCCAGAGATCGCCCAGGGCCGTCTGGAAGCCATACTTAACTTCCAACAGCTGTCGATGGATCTTACCGGTCTTGATCTGGCCTCAGCCTCTTTGCTGGATGAAGCCACCGCCGCCGCCGAAGCCATGGCGCTGGCCAAGCGTGTCTCTAAGGCGAAGAAAGCCAACATCTTCTTCATCGCCGACGATGTGTTCCCACAGACTATCGACGTGGTGAAGACCCGCGCCGAGTGTTTCGGTTTCGAAATCGTGGTTGGCCCAGCCAGCGAAGCGGTTAACTACGAGCTGTTTGGTGCCTTGTTCCAATACACCAACCACTATGGTCAAATCACCGATTTCACCGAGCTGTTCGCCGCGCTGCAAGAGAAGAAAGCTATCGTGACTGTGGCCGCCGACATCATGTCGCTGGTATCGCTCAAGTCGCCAGGTGCCATGGGCGCCGATGTGGTCTTCGGCAGCGCCCAGCGTTTCGGCGTACCAATGGGCTTTGGTGGTCCACACGCCGCCTTCTTCGTGACCCGTGACCAACACAAGCGCTCGCTGCCTGGCCGTATTATCGGTGTGTCACAAGACACCCGCGGTAACCGCGCGCTGCGTATGGCGATGCAGACTCGTGAGCAGCATATCCGCCGCGAAAAGGCTAACTCAAACATCTGTACCGCACAGGTGCTGCTGGCCAACATGGCCTCTTTCTACGCCGTATTCCATGGCCCACAAGGCCTGAAGATTATCGCCGACCGTATCCACCGTCTGGCTGACATCTTCGCAGCTGGCTTGAAAGCCAAGGGCGTTGAACTGGTAAACAACACCTGGTTCGATACCGTTTCCTTCAAGGTTGCAGATAGCGCCGCCGTGCAGGCTCGCGCCATCGCCGGTGAAGTTAACCTGCGTATCGACAGCGACGGCATCTTAGGTGTCGCCATGGCTGAGACCACCACGCGTGAAGATGTGGCGCAGCTGTTTGATATCGTACTGGGCGAAGGTCATGGCCTGGATGTAGCGGCAATCGACGCCGACATCATTGCCAATGGCAGCAACTCAATTCCAGCCGAGCTGGTACGTCAAGACGCTATCCTTGAGCATCCAACTTTCAATCGCTACCACAGCGAAACTGAGATGATGCGTTACATCAAGCGTCTGGAAAACAAAGATTTAGCACTGAACCACTCGATGATCTCACTGGGTTCTTGCACCATGAAGCTCAACGCGGCGACCGAGATGATGCCGGTAAGCTGGCCAGAATTTGGCAACATGCATCCTTTCTGCCCTCAAGATCAGGCCGAGGGTTATGCCGAGCTTATCGAAGAGCTATCTAACTGGTTGGTCGACATCACCGGCTACGACGCCATGTGCATGCAGCCTAACTCGGGTGCATCGGGTGAATACGCCGGTCTGCTGGCTATCAAGAAGTACCACGAGTCTCGCGGTGAAGGCCACAGAAACGTCTGTCTGATCCCTCAGTCTGCCCACGGTACTAACCCAGCTTCGGCCCAGCTTGCTGGCATGAAGATTGTGGTTACCGCCTGTGACAAACAGGGTAACGTGGACATGGAAGATCTTAAGGCCAAGGCTGCCGAAATGGCCGAAAACCTCTCTTGCATCATGGTCACCTACCCATCGACTCACGGTGTGTACGAAGAGACCATCAGCGAGATCTGTGAAGTGATCCATCAGCACGGCGGTCAGGTATACCTGGACGGTGCCAACATGAACGCTCAGGTAGGGCTTACCACGCCGGGTTCAATCGGCGCAGACGTGTCGCACCTTAACCTGCACAAGACCTTCGCGATTCCACACGGCGGCGGCGGACCAGGTATGGGCCCAATCGGCGTGAAATCTCACCTTGCGCCATTCGTTGCCGGCCACGTTGTCGTTAAGCATGGTCGTGAGTCTGACAACAACGGTGCGGTATCGGCAGCGCCATACGGCAGTGCCAGCATCCTGCCTATCACCTGGATGTACATCAAGCTACTGGGCTTCCAGGGCCTGAGACAGTCTACTCAGATGGCACTGCTTAACGCCAACTATGTGATGAAGAAGCTGTCTGCCCATTACCCTGTGCTCTACACAGGCCGTAATGACCGCGTGGCGCACGAGTGCATCATCGACCTGCGTCCGCTTAAAGAAGCCTCTGGCGTCACCGAGATGGACATTGCTAAGCGTCTGAACGACTACGGCTTCCATGCGCCGACCATGAGCTTCCCGGTTGCGGGCACCCTGATGATCGAGCCGACAGAGTCTGAGTCTAAGGCCGAGCTGGATCGCTTCATCGAAGCCATGATCGCCATCCGCGGCGAGATCGCCAAGGTTGAAGCAGGCGAATGGCCAGCGGACAACAACCCGCTGCACAACGCGCCGCACACCATGGCCGACATCATGGACAGCGAGTTCGACTTACGTCCATATAGCCGTGAAGTCGCAGTGTTCCCAACGGCTGCGGTTAAGGCTAATAAGTTCTGGCCGACTGTGAATCGTATCGATGACGTGTACGGCGATCGTAATCTAATGTGCTCATGTGCACCGATTGACGATTACAAATAATTGCTGCTTGGACTCGCTACTGCGGCGTTGAATCTCAGCTTTCGTGCTCATTGACACAAGTCAACTCCGCGCGAAAGCTCTCAATCCGCCTTGCATTAGCTTCGTCAGCGACGCAATTATGTAATAGCTAGCTTCATCTGAAGTTTAGATATAAAAAAGCGAACCCTTTGTGGTTCGCTTTTTGTTGGCTAATTAGCTTATATAGCACGGCGTCATCCCGTTGTTTTCGCTGCTCATTGACTAGAGTCAACTGCGCGGCGAAAACAGCAGGCTTCCTTGTCTTATCTTCGGCAGTAACGCCATTTGGGAGAGTATCCTCCTCTAAAAAAAGCGAACCTAAGGTTCGCTTTTTTTTAATGCTCGTTAGTTTTGCGTGGCTTCGTTTTAGCTGTTTGCGCCTGAGTGGTTAACGGTATTGATAGTCGCAGGTGACGACGTCTCTATCTTGGGTTGTGGTGGTGCCGTCGGGGGTGAGTCGTGTCGTGGCGATAGTCCTGTGCCAGCACTGGTTCAGGCGGATCTTATTCATTACAAAGTGCTCGGCCCAAGGTCTGTTTTGATGAAAGACCTTATACTCGCTCTGGCTGAAGTTAATCAAGGGCAGTTGCTCTGCTACGCTCAAGCCGTCTTTAGCGGTTTCTGTGCTTCTTAAGCCTTCTTCAATGGTCTCTGCGATTAACCAGGTTTTGCCTGTAAGCATGAGTTTGAGGTGTAGTACTAAGCCATGTTCGCCAAGGAGTTTGACGTAAACTATGGGTTGGTTTCCTTCGTTAATTCCGCTCTCAATGTCCGCTGTTAATAAGTTAGATATCTCGGCCTTGCTTTGCGAGATGCGGATAAATAGCGACTCGTTATCATCTTTTACCTTAACGTCTTTGGCACTCCGTAGGTTAAGTTGAGGCAGGTTGGCGAGGTAACGATTAAAGGTGAGAAATAGCTGCCCAGCGTGACGGTTTAGGCCGTTCATGGTGTCGCAGTCGCTATCACAGTTGAGTGTCATGGTGGCGGAGAGGAATTTGGCGGCGCTGATTTGTGGTGTGGCTTGTTCATCAATCCCGTTGCTAGCTAAGGTGAGCTCGATTTCGCTTACCATGTGAAGCTCTTGCCCGCTCTCAAGTTGGGCGTTATTTCGATAGGTGAGGTTTGCCGTGTTATCGATCACGTCCTTTATGTAGTGAGCCTGTGGGTCGGTATTTTCCAAGCTGGGGATGGCGGCGTTTGCGGCACCCACTGACAGCCCTAAAACGAGTGTGGAGGTCAGTGATAAAGTCAGCAATAAAGCCGGAAATAAAAACGGTAGAGGTATGCGGTTAAGCTGTGTCATTCCCTTTGACATACTTGCTATCCATTTGCTCTAAAAATATAACCTTGCGGTATTAACTGGCTGTGGGCAATTGAATTTTCTTCAAGCGACCTCTTGGGTGGGCGCTATGCCGAACTGCTTGCAGATGTGGTCGATGCACAGGGTTTGCTGCTGGCTCCACAGGCCGTAGCTCAGGGGCATCAGGCTGACGCCGGCGCGCTGCAATAGCTTGTAGAGATTAATCTCGAAGAAGTCTTTCCAGGGGCCGGGGTAGCCGATTAAGTCTATCGCCAGATACTGGTCGCCGTAGCGGCAGAGGATATCCAGCTCCAGTCCCGCCATATGATAGGCGCGCCACACAGTAATGCCTTTTGCCTCAAGCGCCTGGGTCACCGCCTGACCAAACTCGTCGAGGGCATCGACATAGTTGTGTTTAGCCTCAAATTGGGTTGCCGAGGTGAGGTATTTGGCCAGCAGATTATTGTTAGGCAGCGCGGTTTCATCCAATGACAGAAACAGCCACTGAGCCTGTTTGGCGCGGGTGATGGCCACGTTAAACATATCGGCGCGGTTAAGGTAGGCCGCGGCGCGACTGTCCTGTGCGGTCACGCTGAAAGAGAGCAGCATGATGTCGCGCTCCTCGCCTTGAAAACCAAAGGGCGTGGCGATACGCAGCTGATGACGCTCTATCTGTGCCAGGCTGAAACGGGCCATGATCTGCTTCGACAGATACTCGGTCTGATGTCTAAAACAGGAGAGCACCCCAATGCTGGAGGGCACCAAGGCATCGGCCTGTTCGTTGATAAGCTTGGCTAGCTTGTCCATCAAGGCTTCGGCCTCGAGGAGGTTAACCCCCTTGGCGTCGCGCTCACCATTAACCTGAACTCTGTGCAGGTGCCCCGAACTGGTGCAGGGCCTATGCTGCATCACCTTGAGGGCATTTTGATAGAAGGCCTGATTACTGAACTGGATAAGCTCAGGCTTGCTGCGAAAATGCTCGTCCAGGAAGGCGACCTGCGCCTGGGCACTCAGCGAGCCTGATACCAGGTCGAGCATGCTGGCATCGCGATAGCTCAGCAGTCCGCGTCTGTCTGGCGCGATACCGAGTTGGGTTTGAATGCTGGCTTGTTTCTCGCGAGAGAGAAACGAGAAGTGTCTCAGCTGTTTACTGTCGCCCACCACTAGCGCCGTTTTGGCGCGCTGCAGGGCGGGCAGACACTCGGCAATATTGGCCTGGGTGGCCTCGTCGATGATTACCAGATCGAACATCTCCTGCTGCAGGGGCAACACCCTATGCAGATTGGCGAGACTGGATAACCAGATGGGAAAGGTCTGCTGCAGCGCCGAGAAGTCTGTGTTGTAGAAAGCCTCCAGCTGTTTCGCCGACTGACGTGCCCGTATCGCCTTGGCAAAGTTAACCAAGGAGCTGCGCTTGTTTTGTAGCAGGCGGTTTTGCCTGTGGCTTGTGGCCAGTTGCAGATACTCAAGGCTGAGCTTCTCTTTCTGCGCTATCAAGTTGTTTAAGCTGTCGAGCACCTCCCACTGACGGGAGAAGCGCTTAATGCCGCCACGATAGAACCAGTTATAGTAGGGCAGGCGCCAGCGGGATTTTTGCTGCTCGAGCCTCGCCAGCTTCTGGCCTCGGCCGATTGCGCGCTTGCAATGGCGGGTAAAACTGGCTTCCAACTTTGCTTGCTGCTTGGTCACTATATCGAGCTGCTTGTAGGCCTTCTGCAGCTCAATGTCAGTTACCTTCTTGTTGGCGACGGGATGTATGCCGTTAAGCATGTCGTCCACCTGGGACTTGAGCTGCTTGATAAACTGCGGCGAACCGGCGCGGATCAGGCTGCTGCCCAGCTGAAACTGTTGCTGCAACTTATCGGCTATCACGTCCACGGCAACATCTGTGTGCGCGGCGATCAATACCGACTTGCCTCGCAATATCTGCTCGGCGGCTATGGTGGCTATGGTGTAGCTTTTGCCTGTGCCGGGCGGGCCTGAGATCTGCCCTAGGGTGTGGTTGGCGGCGATATCCAGCGCCTGCATCTGGGCATTACTCAGCAGTCCCGGCAGGCAGTCTTGCTGGGTAACTATCTGTCGTTTGCTCTGGGGCGATGGCTGCTGCTCGGCAAACAGGGCTTGTAGCGGTGGCGAAAGATCAGGCGCAGCCATCAATAGGTCGAGTTCGTGTAGTATGCCGCGACTGGCTAGGGATCGCTCGGCCAGCACCAGTTGGCTGCGGCTCACCAGAAAGCCTTTGCGCTTGCGCCTTAGGCCTTCAAATATCGCTTCATCGATCAGCTTGGGAAAATGCAGTAGCTGGGTGGCATCCACATCGGCCTGTCCGGCGCGCAGCCATGCTATCCAGCCGCTCACGTCGGTGGGATTATCGCGTAGCTCCTGGGTTAGGCTATGGCCTTCCACCACGAGTTTTTCGAGTAGCGCCTCGTTGATGGTAAAAGGGTTTTGCCCTGTCAATGACTCGCTGGCCTGCAGAAAGATCTCATCGCCATCGGCCTGTATCTGGCACTCGCGATAGAGCAGCGGGGTAACCACCTTACGCCGCTCGCCATTGAGCTCTATGGTGCCGCTAAAGAACAGGCTGCAATGCAGTAATACCCGCTCACGCAGATAGAGGGCGCTGCGGTTCATTAATGCCGAGGCTAAGGCGTGGGGCAGGGGGAGGCGGGGGAGAAAGCCACTGGCCAGCTCATCTTCACCCTGTAGCAGCAGCTGATCTTGCTCGGCCAGCTTATGACACGACCAGAGGTTGATCTCGGCGCTGTCGTGCGCAAAGCACTGTTTGTAGTAGCTCAGAATCCCTTGCAAACCCTATCCATCCCCATGGTTTATTAGCGTTGCAAGAGTAACTTAACCATTAAATTTCAACAAGGTGTGGTGGAAGATTGCGCCCTGGGATTTGGTCTTTACCATTGCATCTGAGGCGGTTCACCAGCACAATCAAATCCTATCGACAGACCGAGGTCATTTCCGGCAGCCAAGAACAAGAGCAAGCTGGCGGGTAAAGTAAGCGGCAAGCTTACGCAAGAGGTAAAGAGAGCCATGCAGCAAGGATTCCCCATCACCATCACAGCCGATGATAGATTTTCGAGTTCACTTAAGCCCTTACTGGCCAAGCTTGAGATGTGGATTAACTTCCAGGCATTAAAGGCGGATTGGTATGGCAAGGAAGACCACGTCTTAACCTTCGATTTCACCCTGGTCAGAACCTTGGATGAGAAGGCCGAGCAGTTAACCTCAGAGAACTGGATAGTCGAACCGGGTTACGCCTATCACTACGAGAGCAGTCGCCTGATGACCATCGCTTTCATCGCCGTTGATGACTTGCTTGAGCACGGCACGGGTATAGAACAAGCGATAAAAGACCGATTGGTAGCAGTTACAAATGCTGTGGGACAGCAGCACGGCCTCATCGCGCTAATTGCTGCTTGAGCTTGATAATACTGCCTCAGTTAGAGATTTTCGCTGCTCATTGACTTCAGTCAACTCCGCGGCGAAAACCCCAAACTTCATTGTCTTATCATCGCCAGCGACGCAATTGTTGAGTAGCTTTATTAGTGGGCCTAGCGTTCTGTGATGGCTCGATCTTCATTGCTGTTGACTCTAAGGTAGACTCGTGAAGACCTGGCGTAATTAATCAAGAAAGTAGAGGCTACATGCGATTTTCTAATACTAATGATCCTCATGGGCCTGGATTTATCTATGTAATGCGTGAGCCTGAAAATCTCAACCAGATTAAGATTGGACTCAGCATAGACCCTATACGCCGTGCTCGTGACTTGGATACGACTGGCCGTGCTCAAGAACTCGATGTCTATTTTGCCATGCAGGTCGATGACATGAAGAAAGTCGAGACCATTATCCATAACTACTTTGATCACCTGAGGTATCCGGGCACAGAGTTTTTTATGGTGGTACATCCACTGCAAGAGGTAGATCTTGGCAATCCAAAATATTTGGATGAATTGACCATGGATATCTATCTGGATACGCGTATTGAGGAGATCTGTGACGGTCTAAGCTCGATAGGGATCAAGTGGCACGAGGTTTCGATTTCCTATCTGCGCCAGAAGCATTTTGAGAGTGAGAATAATGGTGGGGGATTCTGGTAAGTATTTAGCGAGTACTGAGAGATGGTTTAGAGACAGTCAATGCAGAGCAAGCTCATCATTTGTTTTCAGTGATTACGTTAACCACTTGGGTAGAGGACTCTTCACTCCAAGACGCTACGAGTTCGGTCATCTGTAAAAAACGTACCGCCCACTTGGTCATCATTTTTTTCGTGGTTTTTATCTATTATTCAATATCTTGGGTGTTTTTTTGTGACTGGAACGATAAGAAGTCAAAACGTTCATGGTGGAAAATAACTCGTAAAAGCGTTCTGGTATTACTCTACTTATTCACAAGCGCTATGACGCTAAGTCATTAAGGGTCTAATGCTCATGGCAGTATGTTCACAATGTTATAACAAAGCTTACCTAATTTGAGGTAGGTCAATATTAGATAAACCCCATTGGTTAAAATTTAATCGTTAGCTGTCGCCTTTCCACAGCTTAGAATCAATGGAGGCAAATATGATGTTCAATAGACTCCCCTTTATCGCGCTTGGCGCGAGCTTGCTCATCGCTCAATGTTTTGCGGCAGATGTGGTGCCTACCGAAGTGCAGATGCCTGGGACTCAGCAGGGGCAAGCAGGCAACTTTGAGTCACCGGATAAGTGTGATAACTGCCACTCTGGCTATAACAAAACCAATCCTGAATATGAGCCTGCTACGGGCTGGCGCGGTAGTGCCATGGCCAATGCCAGTCGCGATCCGATCTTCTGGGCGACCATGGCGGTGGCAGAGCAAGATTTTGATGGCGCAGGGGATTTTTGTATCCGCTGCCACAGCACCAAAGGCTGGTATGAGGGGCATTCAACCCCAACCGATGGTTCGGGAATTCCTGCGATGGATGACAATGGCGTGGATTGCGATACCTGCCATGTGATGACCAACACCGACAATTCCGATCCCGTGCTGCAAGGTGCGATGACAGCACCCTTTATCGCTAACTGTAGCGATAAGACATTAGCGCCGTCGGGCACATGCCAAAGTGCCGATGAAGGTTTCTACGGTAGCGGCATCTTGTCACTCTGGAATGCCAGCAGCGCCAAGTTAGGCCCTTATGTCGATGCCGATGCCCGTCATCAGTTTATGCAGTCTAAGTTTCATCGCCATGTGGATTTTTGTGGCTCCTGTCATGATGTTTCCAACCCTGTGGTGGGCGATTTAGCCCCGGGTAATGGCACGCAGCCCGGAGCGCCGCTGGTGATCTCCTCTCAGGACGCCAGTGGAACCCCAAATGTGGGCGGCTCTGTGGTTGATAAGGCCGCGTTTAATAATCCTCCTTATGCCTATGGGGTGGTTGAGCGCACCTTTAGCGAGTATAAAGCCAGTGCATTTCCCACCACACAGGTGGCTGACTTTCTGTCTCTGCCTGAAAATTTACGTCATCCAGGCGGCGCGATTGAGCAGACCTATCAAGCTGCGCTATTAGCGGGAACCGGCGGTAATTATGCCGATGGTGATATTCGTTATTTCAGCTGTCAGAGCTGTCACATGCGGCCAGTGCAAGGCGCCGGTGCGAATAAGCGCGGTGTCCAAGTGCGTAAAGACTTGCCGCAACATGACTTTACCGGCGGTAACAGCTGGATTGGCGATGTCATCAAATATCAGGATAGTCGCTCGCAGCTAAGGCTGGGTGATGGGCTGACAGCGGTGCAGTTGTCGGCTATCGATCTGGCGACCGAAAGGGCGAAGCAGCATCTGCAACAGGCGGCCAACTTGAGTGTGGACGGTAATCTGGTCACTGTGGTGAATCTCACCGGGCATAAACTGATCTCGGGTTATCCCGAAGGTCGGCGTATGTGGCTTAACATCAAGTGGTATGACGGTGACGAGCAAATGTTACGTGAAGATGGCGCTTATGGGCCGATAGGTGTGACAGTGGCGAATCCTGCCGGTGGCACTGCTGTTGAAGTGGAATCGATAGTGGATTTAACTGGTGCCAATACCCGTATCTATTCGGCGCATTATGGGATCACCCAAGCCTGGGCTGAGCGGTTAGTATCCTTAGGGGTCAGCGGTGATATAGCGCTAGCCTATGACCGCTTGAGTGGTGAGGTGGTAACGACTCTGGCGGATTTAGCCGCTGGTAGTGCCGACAATGTGGCGGAGAGTTTTCACTTTGCGTTAAACAATCGTGTGGTGGCCGACAATCGTATTCCTCCCTATGGCATGAGCTTCGATGAGGCTAAAAGACGCAACGCGCTGCCGGTGCCCGCCAATCAATTTGGCGATCCCGGTGTTGGCGGTGTGTATGACTATTATGATCGGCTGACTCTCAATCCTCCGGCTGGTGCTGTGTATGCCACTATCGACCTGCTTTACCAAGGCACCAGTTGGGAGTACATCCAGTTCCTCCACTTGGCCAATAATCGCCAGAGCACATTTCTCGGCGCCGAAGGCGATAATATGCTGGAAGCTTGGCTCAATACCGGCATGGCTAAGCCGCAGTTGATGGCGTCAATCACGTGGGGCTCTGCACCTGTGACCGATGATACCTTGGGGGTGAGCAGTATCAGTACCGGGTATTTACAGCAAAGTGGCAAAGGCAAGTCTCAGACAACCACTTATATCGCTTCAAGCACTATTACTGTGGGTGATGAGGTGGTCATTAGAGCCTTGGTACAGGAAGCCAGTGGCGAGCTAGAGGAAGGTGCCCTAGTCAGTATGAATGTGACCAACACTGCGACGCTGGAAAGTTTTCCCCTTGTTAGCGGCGCCAGTGACAGTAATGGAGTTGCTGAGGTCCGCTGGAAAACGGCTGCGCCCAACAAGAAAGGCAATGGTGGTACGGCGCTAGGCACTTATACCATTAGCGTCACCGATGTCAGTGGCAGTTGGGATGGTGTGCCGACCAGCAGCAGTTTCAACTTGGTGAATTAAAGCTAAGGGCTGTAAATTGTTTCAGGCACCGAAAGGTGCCTGATTTTTTGGGCTGCTCATTGGCCTGAGTCAACTACGCGGCGAAGCCCCTAGCTTCATTGTCTTATCATCGCCAGCGACGCAATTATGGAGTAGCTGGTATTAATGGCCTTGGTTAAAAGTCGCGAGACGGCAATGGCACTATTCACGCATCCACAATGCAGGCCAACCATAAACCTCTGAAACGGCTCTGGATATTTCGTGGATTAATTGGAAACCGTTGTCCGAGTTTGTCATCACAACGAAGCCTCTTCCCGAATTTGCAAAAGAAACTGCATAGCAGGTGTATCCGGCGTTTCCGCCGCTATGCCTAAAGCGAAAAGCGTCTGCTTCACCATCTATTCCTATGCCTGTTCCACCCGCGCCGGGTACTCTGGTTAACATTGTTCTGGCCGATTGTTGTGATAGCAAAGTTTCATCCTCGCCACGGTAGGCTTTACCCAGTGCTATCATAAATTTTGCCAAGTCGGTGGGCGTGCTCCATAGACCCGCCGCAGCCTTCTCTGGATAGAGATGGTAGCCTCCTTCAATCATGGTTTGCTGGCTATCGTATCCTTTTGCAATTTGGTCCTGGAGTTCATTAGGTTGTTCGAATGAGCTTTGCTTCATATTCAACGGCTTGAGTATCAACTGTTGCATTAGTTGTGAGAAAGGCTGCTCACTTGTATCTTCCATCAAGAGTTGTAAGACTGTCATGCCCCCGCCAGAGTAATACTCAGATTCCCCCGGTGTTTGAAAGACCCTGACGGCAGGGGAGTTACTCAGGTCACTGCCTTGTAATATTTGAACTACGGACGGGAGCGTTTGGTTTTGGGCATAACCTTCGAATCCGGAGACATTCAGCCCAGATGTATGGCTCATGATGCGACTTGGCGTGACTTTCTGCTGTTGAGTAAATTGATTTTCGGGTACCTGCCAGCGTTTTAGTTTTAAGTTCACATCTTGATTAAGCTTAAAGTTGCTGTTCTGAATCATTTTAAACGCTGCGACACTGGTGACCGCTTTTGAAATGGAAGCCGCCTGAAATAGGGTCTCGGTGGTTACTTTTTGGTTCGAGGCTATGTCTGATTTTCCGTATCCCTTAGACCAGATAACCTGGTTGTTATCAAATACTGCAATACTCACCGCCGGGACACCATAAGCCTTCATTCGGGCTTTCAAAGTATTGGCTAACGCGCTGCTGTTACCATCGCTATCGATTGAACGAATGGTGTTTTCGAATGCCTGCTGACGAGCGAGTTGTTGATTGGCGGCTGTCGATTCTTGGTTGTTGACCGAGCATCCAACCAAAGCAAGAAACATCATTGTGAGTGTGGAATGGTTAAGCTTCATGGTGTTGCTCCTATTCTTCTTATGTCCTGTCCCTGAGAAGTCACTTTTATGCTGTTCGCTTTATCGACAATAAAGGGGATTTGCTATGTATTCCAACACTTACATATTTCCAATTGTTACATTAAGTGTTTAGGGGGCAGTCTCATTGGGAGCAGAGGGGAAGTTAGCGAGCATCTGTGATGGTGTGTGTTAGCTTAGCTCTGGTGTTTGATGGCTATCGTCTTCTTTTCCGGTTGCACCATCGAGTTCATCAAGAATGTCGAATCCCCAATGTTTAAATTTCACGCCTAAATAGGTAGAGGGGAGCATTAGCAAAAACAGCAAGAGAAGTGGCCATTGGTTTTCGAGTATTAACATCAACAGCCCTGATATACCGGCCACTTTCCCTTCGATAACTTGCTTACTGAGAAAGATCATAGGGGCGACAAATAAGGTGAGGATAATGGCGTTATGGATATTCTCACCGATCTTGATCAGTGATTCTGCGTGGCGGGCTTTTGAGGTGTTAGATCTTGATTTCATCATCTCTCCTTAGACTAGAAGGGCTAAATCCATTAGCCCTAATTTTACGGTTTCATACTCGAGGAGGCATTTGTGCCCCGAGGGCATGAATCACTCAGGTTATGATGGTTCAACCTGCATCCAATCGACCTCGACGCCAGCCTGGTCAAACATATCCTGGCTGACTTTGATCTTGTCGCCCCAGCGGGAAAGGAAGTCGTCGCTGGGTTGCGGACTGTGCACTATTTTTAGCCCAGTCTGGATGATCTTGGCGGCGCAGTTGGGGCAGGGAAAGTGGGTCACCCAGATCTCGCAGCTGCTAAGGTCGCGCTTGGCGTAGAGAATGGCGTTCTCTTCGGCGTGCAGTGTCTTGAGCAGTTTCATCTCACGGTTATCTGTCTCGGCGCTGTCGGAGATCCCGCGCGGGTAGCCATTGAAGCCTAACGAGACAATTCGGTTGTTTTCAGTGATTACGGCGCCCACCTGGGTGGAGGGATCTTTACTCCATGAGGCTACCAGTTCGGCCATTTGCAAAAAACGTATCGCCCATTTGCTCATCATCTACTTAGGGTTCCTATTCTATGTGGCTGAATATATTGACTTAACCAAAAACAATTCTTTATCGAGAACAATAATAAATCAAGCCGCGCTCAACACAAAGTAAAGTCTGACGGATTGAGTGTTCTCGCCTTTATTCATAGGTATTGAGTCAACAAGACTAACTCATAAAAATCATGGGGATGACATTGGCTATTTTCCAAGGCCCTGGCCGATCAATTTCTGCTCGCAGTTATTAAGGGAATGGTTTCAATTTCTGCTCGCAGTTATTAAGGGAATGGTTTCAATTTCGGGCTCAAATTCGGGCTCGAGTGTCGATGCAATAGTGGTTCTTACGCTATCGACATGGTAACTGCGTTTGGCGTCGAACCGAATCAGAGCAAGCCCCGCTGTGTGGCAGGCATTTTCCACCAGCTGGTCGCGCGCTATGGTCTTGGCCTGCTTGTGGCTCTTGTCGTCGAGCTCGATGGCCGCGATAACCTCTAGGGTCTGCTTATCGCAGAGAACGTAATCAAAATGCTTGGCGGAGATCTTGTTGAAGGCATTTTGCCAATGTTGGCGCGTCATCCCTTTTTCTGGAGTGATCACATCGGCAATGCGTACCTTGCTAAGGATACGGTATTGCTCGCCAATGGCGTTATCTAACACCCCCAGAAATGAGCGCTCGGCAGGGGTAAACAGGGCTTTATGTTTACGATATTGGTAGTGGCGGCTGCTGGGCCTACTGCCTAGTCGCGACAGCAGGCTCAAAATGATGATAAAGCCAAAGGCCATTGCGAATAAAAGGTTGAGGTTCATCGAATATCCATCTCTCGAGGTTGGCGTCATTGCCGAGTTGAGTTGTTTGCACAATAAGCCTTGTCCATCACTTTTTCAACTCGCAGGCTTTTCAATCGCGGCTTTGCCAACTTAGCTTGAATCCCAATCGAAACCGGACTAGCTTGGGGTATTGCAATGGATGGTCGGTTTTTAGGCTTGCTAGGATTCGGATCCTGGATGCAGGATGACAAAGGGAGTGTGAATGATGTTGAAAAATACCTGGGAACGGCGCAACTCTAGAATGGATAAAGCTGGCTTAAAAGCATTGGTGAGCAACCTGGTGAGTGCCTTGCTGGTCACTTCAATCTGCGCCGCTTTCAGCGGTTGCAACAGTGACGACAAGGAGGCGCTTAACGCCATCGACACGGCCAAGATGCAGCAGATGGTGGCGCAGCTGGCCGAGGATATGCTGGTGCCCGGCGCCGTGGTGATACTGCATACTCCCAAGGGGAACTTTGAATACAACTACGGGGTGAGCCGGTATGGCGGCAGCGAGCCGACCCGTTTCGAACAGCATCTGCGGGTTGGCTCCAATACCAAGACCTGGGTTGGTACTATCATTCTACAGATGGTGCAGGAGGGTAAGCTTCAGTTAGGTGACCCCGTGGCCATGCACTGGACTGGCGTGCCGAGGGGTGAGCAGATCACCATAGCTCAGCTGCTGTCGATGGAGAGTGGCCTACATAACTACACCACCACACTAGCGCTAAATCAGACCTTAGATCAGGATCCCACCAAGGCCTGGACTCAAGTTGAGCTGCTTGAGCTGAGTTTCGACTATCCGCTGGATTTTGCGCCGGGCACCGCCTTTGGTTATTCCAACACCAATACGGTATTGCTTGGCCTGATCGCCCAGAAGCTGGATGACAGCACCTTGCCTGAGATCATGCAGCGCCGCCTGTTTGCGCCACTCGGCATGACACAAACCCTGTTTCCTGAGATCACCGATAACGTGCTGCCCGAGCCCTACGCCCACGGCTTTATGTATGGCACCAATGTGTTGACCATGGACGGGGCGCTGCCTGAGGCGATGCAGCAGGAGGCGCGCGATGGGGTAATAACGCCAGGGGATCAGACACATGCTAATCCTTCCTGGGGCTGGGCGGCTGGTGCGGGGATCTCTACCGCCAGGGAGCTGCAGGTCTGGGTCGAGGCCTTGGTTGGCGGCAAGCTGTTGAATGAGGAGATGCAGAAACTGCGTCTGGCCAGCGTAAAGCCTATCGATTCCGACAATCCCAACACCGCCTACTATGGCCTGGGTATCGCTAAGTTCGGCCAGCTCTATGGTCATACCGGCGAGCTGCCGGGTTATAACTCCTTCATGGGCCATGACCCAGAAAACAAGGTGACCCTGGTGGTCTGGACTAACCTGGCACCTAGCGTGGATGGGCGTGACCCTGCCACCACGATTGCGGCGGCGCTCATCAATCAGCTCTACCGGCCGGTAGACTAAAATCTCTGAATAAATCCAGCAGCTTACTGCCAGTGGGTTGCCACATCCTTCTTGGGGGAGGCGCCAAACAGGCGGGAATATTCCCGGGAGAATTGCGATGGGCTCTCATAGCCCACGCGATAGGCGGCGGCCGAGGCGTCGATATCTTCCCCCAGCATGAGGCGGCGCGCCTCTAACAGCCTGAGGCGTTTTTGATATTGCAGCGGGCTCATGGAGGTGAGCTGGCGAAAATGGTGGTGAAAGGTGGATTTACTCATTCTGGCCATGTCCGCCAGGCTGTCGACGCTAAGATGCTGGTCGTAATGCACCTTGAGCCACTCTATGGTGCGGGCGATACGCAGCCCGTGACTACCGGCCGAGACAATCTGGCGTAGGCGGGCGCCTTGCTCGCTCATCAACACGCGCCAATAGATCTCACGTTTAATCAGCGGCGCCAGCACGGCAATGGATTCGGGTTCATCCAGCAGGTTAACCAGGCGTGAGATAGCCCCAAGTAACTTAGGTGTGGTGGCGCCTAATATCATCCCCTGATCCGATGCCGTCTCTTTCTGCATTGTTAGCGGTGTCTGCAACATGAGGTCGCTCATCACCGCCAGATCCAACTTGATGACCACACCCAGATAGGGCGCCTCTTGGCTGGCCTCTAACACCTGCATCTTGGCGGGCAGATCCAGCGAGGTGATTAAGAAGCGTGACGGATCGTAGCGAAAGGTCTGCTCCCCCAGGGTCATTGCCTTGGCCCCTTGCACCACCAGGGCAATGCTGGGCTCGACGACGCAGACTGAGCAGCTGGTGGGCGCCGACTGGCGATAAAAGTCCAACCCCGCGATCTCGGTTTCGCACCAGTCGACTCCTTGAGTGCGGTGCTCGACCTCTTTGGCGATGGCCGCTGAGAGAGACTGAATCACTTTTTCTTGCATCGGTATGGCCTCCTTGATAGCCGGGGAATGGATGTTTGACGTTGCAATAAGTGTAAGCCAATCGCGCTGGCACTTAACGGATTAATCTGCCTTTTCGGAGAATTAGGCAAGCATTTGCCAGTAATAGACTATAGATCGCCCCGGCAAGCTGGAAGAATGGTGCCCATCTGCTCTGGTGCATGCCAGCGTGTCGTTTTGCTCCCGCTAGGAGGGTCTATGAAATCCATCATCTCTGCATTCGTTATTTCCTCATCCTTTCTGGGCCTGAGTGGCCAGGTGGTGGGAGAGACGCTCTCGCCGCCATCGATCAGCGTCGCGAGCAATGGCACTCAGCTGCCTATGCAGGGCCTGGAGCCCTATTTCATCGGTAAGACGCGGGTCGAGCCTCTGTTCGGCGCCAAGGGTGAGGGCCGCACCTCGGGCGCCATGGTCACCTTCGAGCCGGGCAGTCGCACCAATTGGCATACCCATCCCATAGGTCAAACCCTAATCGTTACCAGCGGCCTGGGCTGGGTGCAGCAATGGGATGGTCAGCGCGTCGAGATAGCCCCAGGCGATGTGGTGCAGATCCCGGCCAATGTGAAGCATTGGCATGGCGCCACCGACAAGACGGCGATGAGCCATATCGCGGTGCAGGAGGCGAAAGCGGGCAGCGTCGTAAACTGGCTTGAGCCGGTCAGGGCCGCCCAGTATGAGGGGCATTGAGTGACGCGAACCATTCGTTGGCGCACCAATCCTTGGCAGACCCTGTTTCGGTAGCGCCAGCATGGGGTAAGCACACTTTCGATAATCAGAGACGGGCGATGACGATGAAGATTCAACTTGTGGTTAAGGGAGAACGCCTATGCGCCACCTTGGTCGATAACCCAACGGCACATGATTTCTATGCCCTGTTGCCGCAACGGTTCACCCTGAAAGATTACGCCCAAACGGAGAAGATAGCGTATCTGCCGCGTAAGCTGACAACCGACTCGGCGCCCCCAGGTGCTAAGGGGAGATTGGGCGATATCTGTTACTACGCCCCTTGGGGTAATCTGGCCATTTTCTATCGCGATTTTGGCTACGCCGCCGGGTTGATCCCATTAGCGCATATCGGTGGCGATCTCGGCGGGCTCATCATGGCGGATAGCCTTGAGGTGGTGATCGAGGCGGCAGAGTAAGTTTCAGGTTTCATCATTGCAGTTTTAGTCTAAGGAAACTGGAGTAGTACACCATGAGGTTAGCAACGGGCAGTGCATTTGTGATTGCCGCAACGGCGCTGATCTTGGTGTTTGCGACAGCCGGCGCCCCCATATCGCTATTTAATAGCTACCGGCTAGACGATGGTCTTTCTAATGCAGATCTTGGTCTGGTTTCCTTAGGCTATTTTTTTTCCGCCGCCACGGCGCTTATCGTGTTTGGGCGTCTGTCTAATGTTGTTGGTCGCAAGCCCATGGCCCTCGCCGCGCTGCTGTGTGCAGTGGCTTCCTGTTGTTTGTTGCTCAATATGCAGCATATCCTTGTGTTGTTTGCCGCCAGGGCGCTGCAAGGCTTTGCCTGTGGTATCGCCACCGGCAGCATAGGCGCCTATGTGGTGGATACCTCTCGCGGCCGCCCGGCCTGGTTAGTCGCGGCGATCACCAGTACCTCTCCCATGATAGGTATCTCAAGTGGCGCCATTGTGAGCGGGGCCTTAGTCACCTGGGCGCCCATGCCTAGGATGCTGATCTTCATCTTGCTGATTGCCATATTATCTCTCTGTTTACTCTTGTTTTTATTCTCACCTGAAAGTATCAAGTCGCGTGCAGGTGCTGATGGATATGTTAGTGCACTGGCCTCGCTGCGTCCGCGGCTCTATTTTCCGGCCATGCGAAAATGGGCGTTTCTGACCCTGGCCTGTGTGGTAGTTGCTACCTGGTCGCTGGGCGCCTTCTATCAAGCCTTTGGTCCGTCGATTGTTGCCGAGCAGCTTGGCACTAACAGTCCCATCCTGGCTGCGCTGGCTTTCTCCTCTGTGATGATACTGACGCCGATGGGCGGCTATCTCACCAGTGGCCTGACGCCGAGGCGGGCGGTGCTTCTTGGCATGCTGCTCTATATCGGCGCGGCGTTGATGATTCTCGTTTCGTTGGACAGTGGCTGGCTGCTAGCCTTTTTGTGCGCCAGCCTGCTGGTGGGCATAGCCCAAGGAGCGGCGACCACGGCCTGCTTTAATGTCTTGCTGGCGGGCCTAGCCGTGGAGCAAAGGGCCGGGCTGCTCTCGAGTGTCTTCGTGATCTCTTACGCTGGCGCCGTCGTGCCTGGGCTGGTGGCCTGCCAGGCGGCAAGCAGCTTTAGCGTGTTTCAGATCTGTATCGGCTGTGTGCTTCTGGGCGTGGCGGCGGCCATCGCTGCCACGGTGTCATCATTCTGGCTAGAGGCGATTCCAGGTTGTGGGCGGGCGGCAGAGGTGGTTTGACGGGAGGAGATTTGAGATGGAGATGCAAGAGAGAAAAGGCGCCGATGGGCGCCTTATAGCTTAGCTGTGTTCGATGGCTAATCCGTTAAGTTGGATGTTGTGTCATGCCAGAGATAAATCACAGGTGGTTGGTGAAAAATGCGCTGATCTTATCGAAGGGGATCAGCTCTACTCTGTCGTAAAGGTCGACATGGCCGGCGTCCTCCACCAGGTAGAGCTCTTTGGGCTCGGCGGCGAGGGCATAGGCTTGCTGGCTAAACTCGATAGAGTGCGCATGCTCGCCGGCGATAAACAGTAACGGGCGCGGCGAGATAGTCTCGATATCGTTAAAGGGATAGAAGTTCATAAACTTGGTATTGCTGCTTAGGGTGGGATGTGTCGTCAGTTCGGGCGAGGAGCCTTCAGGCGTGTATTCACCCCTTGGCGTGCGATAGAAGTCGTAAAACTCCTTGGCGATAGGGTGAGAGTTTTCATCTACTTCATGGGGGGGGCCGCCCGTGTACTGGGTCTCGCCGCCGGTGAATTCGACGTAGCGTTGCTTGGCCGCCGCGGCGATGATCTGCTTGCGCTGCTCAAGGGTTTGCACCTTGCCATACAGATGACGGCTAAAGCCGCCCATGTCGTACATGCTCACAGTGGCGATGGCCTTCATACGTGGGTCTATCTTGGCGGCGCTGATGGCGAATCCGCCGCTGCCACACACACCAAGCACACCTATGCGCTCGCGCTCGACGAAGTCGCGGGTGCCTAAGAGGTCCACGGCGGCGCTAAAGTCTTCGGCGTACATGTCGGGTAAAACTGCGTTACGCGGCTCGCCTTCACTCTCGCCCCAGAAGGAGAGATCGATAGCCAGAGTGATAAAGCCTCGCTCGGCCAATTGTTGGGCGTAGAGTACGGCGCTCTGCTCTTTGACCGCGCCCATGGGATGGCCGACTATGATGGCGGCGCGTTTCTCACCGGGCTTGATATTGCTCGGCAAGTAGAGGTTGCCGGTAACATTCATCTTGTACTGGTTCTTAAAGGTAACTTTCTTCATGGTGAGTTGCTCGCTGTGATAGAAATTGTTGGCACCTCGGGATAGGTCTGGTTGATAGTCGGATGCGGCGGCGATGGCGCCGCCGATAGAGGCTAAGCCTGCTGAGCCCATTAGGGTCGCAAGGGCCAATGCGGTTAGCGTTCTCTTCATCTTGATTCCTGCATAATGGTTTAAATTGGCCATGGCTAAATTGTCGATAATTTGGCCGGTGGCTTGAATACACGAAAATCGTGCATGCTTGCCTAAAACTCCGAAGTCTAGGTTTTGCATTAGGTTTTGCATTAGGTTTTGAGGGGGAAGTTTTGGGATTTGGCTTAGCGATGATCTTGCTTGCCTGAGTGCGAGCGGTAGGACTGGGTAGGCCAGGGCAAGGCAATGGGGCTAGGTTGCCTTGTCCCGAGACTGGTGAGGTGGGTTAGGTCTCTCAAATCCGTTTAGGATTCGGCGAAGACCTCTTGGGCGACTTGAATCGCCGTCATCGAGCTTGGCCAGCCGACATAAAACGCCAGTTGGGTGATCACCTCAATCAGCTCCCGCTCCGTCAGGCCATTCTCTCTTGCCTTGGCGAGGTGAAAGCGCAGTTGGTCGGGTCTGTGCTGGGTGATGAGGGCGGCCACAGTGATCAGGCTTCTGTCTCGTTGGGATAGCTCATCTCCACCCCATACTGGGCCGAAGAGTACCTCGTCGGTTAGCTGGGCGAGCTTGGGGGCAAACTCGCCAAAAATTTGTTGGGCGACACCTGGTGTCTTAGACATCTCGGCCTCCTAAATACAATGAGTCTGTTCATTGGTTATGCTAGGCCGGTACTCGGTTTTTTCGCTTGCCTGAAACTGTCGCATCATTGCTTATTCGTACGAGATATCGAATTTAGGTGTGTCAGGAGAGGGGCTATACAGGGCTAAGGCCCTGCCTATTTTTGTCTCTGAGCGATTGAGTCGCTGGCACTCTTGGTGCAGGTCTCGGCGTTTTCGGGCGTGCAGAGCTTGATGGGAGTGTAGACGATCTGTTCGAACGCCTGGTTGCTGACGATTTTGTGCAGGGTAAAGATTGACTGGCGGCCCATCTCATAGGGGCTCTGGCCTATGTTGGTATGGGCAAGGCGGTCTTGCAATAAGGCGAGCTGTGGCGGCGCCGCATCCGAGATGATTACGACTATCTCTTTGTTATTTAGTTTAATTTTATATGGCGCTATCATCTTGCGATACAGGGCTTCATCATTTTGCGGCCAGCCGCCTACGGCGATAAAGGAGTCGGCCTTGATGGGTTTGCCTTTCATGACCGACTCCATCTGCCTCAGCGCCTGACCGAGCTGATCGAAGTTGGAGAAAGGTTCCCTGAGCTCTGTCCAGCCATTGTCGTTCTGTAGGCGCTTACCGGGCGGGGTGGTGTAACGTTTGCCAGACAGTGCGCTGCGAATGCCCATGATCCTTTGGTTGAGGTTAGGGGAGTCGGGGCGGCCGGTTTGGATGATTAGGGTGCCACCATTGGGCCTGAGTTTTTTGAGCTGCTCGCCCAGTGCAAGGCCAAAGGCATAGTTGTCTGTGCCGATATAGGCGCGGCGAAGATCTTGATGCTCGATCAGGGTCGGGGCGTCGAAATCAGAGTCATAGGTGATCACAGGGACGCCAGCGGCCTTGGCCTTGGTGAGGCTGTTCTCGGCGAGAAACTTGGACTGGGTGATGGCCACAGCGATGCCGTCTATCCCTTGTTCGATAAGCTGCTCGATCACCTTATCTTGCAGGCGTACGCTGGAGATCTCTGGCCCCAGATAGATGCACTCAACATCCTTGAGTTGTCTGGCGGCGGCTTGGCAGCCGAGCTTACTCTGATCGAAGAAGGCGCCGTAAAACTTAGGCACCACGGCAAACCTCAGTGTCTTGGCACTTAGATTGGCGCTGATCGTAGCTGTGGCCAGTAGGGTCAGCGAGATGAGTGTGATGAGTAACCGAGTCACAATAGCCCCTCGAATCCATTTCCTAGTAGCTAAGGTATTAGTAACTAAAGTCTTGATAAGCATAGCCAAAGCAAGCCAGGCCAATATTTCACATTTTGATAACCAAATGTAGCAGAGTGATACGGCCAAAGATATGTGTTGGATCAAGAATTTTTGGCGATAAAGATTCGTAAAACTAAGCGGGCTCAAGGTGTCGGCGCCTTAGGATTCAGAGCAGGCATGAAAAAGGGAAGCCTAGCTTCCCTTTAGTGTCGTGACTCTATCTAAGCTTGCCGCTTTATTTATAGAAAGCCTCGATTTTACCTTTGACTGTAATCATCAGCGGTTGGCCGTGACGGTCCAGGGCCTTAGGGCTAGGGATCTTCACCCAGCCTTCACTGACGCAATACTCTTCGACGTTGAAGCGCTCTTTGCCGTTGACGAGAATGCCTATGTCGTGCTCGAAGTAGTCGGCCACATGGTGTGGGCTACGTGGATTGACAGATAGGCGATCGGGCAATGCAGGTAGTGATTTAGTGTCGGTCATAGTAGTTATCTTTAATCAAATGAGTTGTGCGCTATTGTAGGCAATAGTGTTGGTGGGCTCAAGATATAACAGGCTGTAGACCGGCGGTTGCGCCTTTACCTTGAGTTTTTGTGTGGGGACTGGAAAAATGGCCTGCCTGTTTTACCGTTGCCGCCCATATCTAGAGGAGTTTGTCGCCATGAATGAAGCAATCGTCATCGCCTTGCCCTCGCTGATCCATCGCATCGGGCGGGAGCAGGTGATACAGGCGCAGATCCTGGCGGTTGAATTTGGCTGTAGCTTGAAGCGGGTGCGGCGTTCGCGCAACTGGCAACTGACAGGCGGTGCGGTAGATGTGCAGTCTTTCACCCTGGCGCTGAAGCAGCGTCAGCCGGCGATGGCACCCTATCTGATTGGCAAGCTCGAGGCGGGGCTCTTGCCACACGCCGACAAGTTAGAACCCTTGTCGGTCAAGTTGGTACGTATGATCCACGAGACCCCGGGCATTACCCTGGGAGAGCTGATGGAGCAGACCCAGTGCAGCATCATCGAGGCGCGCCAGGCCAGGTTCGATGCCGATAGCTAAGCCCAGTTTTCAAGGGAAAAAGTAAGGGGGATGGCCAAATCGGCTATCCCCCTTTGTGATGAGTCTCTTTGACCGCTTACGCTAGGCGCTTAGCTTGCGCCAGGCGCTGCCCATCAGGGTGAAGATAAAGGTGAATAGCTTGTAGGTGAGCCAGCAGATAAAGATAAAGCCGCCGATCATCAAGACCCAGACGATCGCCTCTATGGTGGAGGATGGTTTCTTCTTGGCCTTGCCTGAGTCTTTATCTGACTCGGCGTCGATCGATTTCTCGGCCTGTTTAATCGCGCTGGTTTGTGCCGGCTCGCTGTCCTTAACGCTCGCCTTGCTGTCATTGGCGCTGGCCGTGTCAGCTTCGACCGTCTTGCCGCCGATGGGCTGCAGGCTGACACCAAATTGATTCTGGTTGTGGTCCAGTCTCACCGTAAGCTTACGGGTTTTATAGCCCTTGTCGCTGATCTCCAGCTTGTAGTTACCGGCGGCGAGCGGCATGCCGAACTCATATTTGGGCCCTATGTTCATCACCCTGACCTTAGCCGTGGTCGGCTGGGTCACTACCTGCAGCGGGAAGGTCTTACGGCCCTTCTCCCAGAAGGTGAGGTTAGTGATGCTGCGGCGCTTGGCCTGGACATAGATCTTGCGCGAGATGGCCTGTTTCTTCTTGTCCTTGGGGCTGGCCTTGAGCCAGTAGGTGCCGGGCGCAAGATAGGCCTGGCGGCTTATCTCGAAACCTGCACCATTGGCGCGACGCGACAGGGTCGCCTTGTCGAGATCTGAGTTGCGGCCCAGATCCAACATGCCGGCATTCTTATTGGCGGTCACCAGCTGATATTGGTTGCTCTCCACCTGAGCGATCAGGTGTGACAGACCGGGCAGCTTGGCCAGCTCACCGGCGAAGGCCTCGAAGATGCCGTCTTCAATCTTGTCTTTGATCTTCTGCTTCAGATCGGCGTGGGCGACCTCGGGAGAGAGCAGCAGTAGCAGCGCCGTGCAGCAAGGTAAAATCCATTTATTCATCTGAACCTCCGATGATCTGCAGCAGTCCTGCGGCCAGCTCTGGTGCGGCATCGCCCAGTAGGTCGATAATCATCAACACGGTATCTGTATCGCCGTGATTGACGATATAGTCGCGAATGACCGCATCGACCATCTCCTTGTTTTGTCGGTAAAGCTCCTCACCGCTGCTCTTGATCAGCTCGTCCAGCGCCTCGCCTCTGAGGGCATCTTCGAGCTTATCGGCCAACTTGTTTGACGCCTGTGTCTGGCGTTTTACCTCAAAGGCCGTCTGGTTATTCAGTTCGATAATATGAGCGTTAATGCGCTCTTCACTCATGCCCATCATCTGGGCGAAGAGGGAGCTGATGTTAGAGAGGGCGACCACATCGAAGATATGTCTCTCGATCTCCGCCTTTTCCGGCATCTTTTGTTGGGTTGGGCGGCTAATGTTACAGACGTTGGAATCGGGGAAACATTTATATTCTCCCTTGGCAACCTCCTGCTCATCTATCAGCAGTCGCCATTCGAACACCAGCCCAAATACCAGCCAGAGCATGTTGCCACCCGGATATTCGGTGTCGCCCATGGTGATCGTCTTGTGTTTGAGCTCTCCCGTCCAGACGCCGGATGCACGCTTACCCTGCTGGGTGTTGAGCGACTGCATGTAGCTGAATTCCAGGCGTACGTTAGGCTGTTTAAGCCCAATCTCGCTATGGGGAATGAACTGCACCAGCTCGTCGCCAAGGAAGCGCTTCTTGCCCTGGTTTAGCACGCTGGCAAGCTGTTTCTCCAGTAGCCTGCTGGCGACATGGGGCTCAGGATAGGTGAAACGCAGGTGCTCAGGTGTCTTGAGCAGCTGAGCCTCGAAGGCATCGGGCTCGGCCTTCTGCTCGGCGCGCGCCTTGCGATTGGCATAGTAGCGCTGCATGAAGAGCTTAGGATCTAAGCCACTCCAGCCGGAGACGAGCATATTGATATCGTCGATCTCGGCGGCAGACTTACGACAGGGGGTATGCGCGGCCTTGATGCTGATCTGCGAATGACCCGATTGAATCACTCTGTGCAGCATGTCAAGGAACTCGGCGTTGAGTCCCCTCTCGGCCCAGCCCTTGCGGTACATCTCGAGTTTCAGGCGCCCGCGCTGATCGATAGATTGCATGGCGATATCCGCCTTCTTGAGCATGCCGGTGCAGTGGGCTCGCCTGAGGGGGTTGCTGCGCGCCCAGGTTAAGAAGTCGCGATAGCCTGCCTTGGTGTCAGTGCTGACGGCTTCCTGCCAGCGCTTGTCGGTATGGCGGTGGCGAGACAGGTAGGCGGTGAGCCAGATGAGAAGCAGCAGGGTGCCTAAGAACTGACTAAGCCCCTGAGAACGGGGCTCATAAGGGAATTGCTGGCTGAGGGACTTCTCTGTGGTCTTGCTCATGGGGTAGCTGGTCTGGTAATCCAGCGACAGCAACACCGGCTTGGCCAGCGCCTTGATGGGGAGCAGGCGATTCTCTTCCCAGGCAAACACTGTCTGTACCTTGCTCTTGTAGGTAAATATCTTGTCTGTGTAGATCTGATATTTTACCGAGCCGAAGGCGACGACCACAAACCAGGCGACGGCGCCGAGCATCAGGTAGCGGGCGAGTCGTCTTAGTTTGAGTCGCCAAATCGAGTCGGGTTTAGACTTGCTGAGCTTGCGAATAAACATCCATGCCACAAAACAGCCAAGAATGATCAGTTTTATCATTATCTCTTCCGTGTCCGAGCTGAGGTGTCATGGCGCAAGTTGGATTGAGTGATTGACTAGGCGGCGCCATGATCTGGGGTTACGTTTGTTAAAAACTATACCTTTAGCCGAATTGAAAAGAAACCTAAGCACCAGCCTAAGTGTGTGATTAATCACAGAAGATTAACAATTTCTCGCTTCGGCATGATTGGACCCGTCTCGATATTTAGGTAGATATGTCTGGGAAGGAAAGTGAGCGAAAAAATTTCATGCAGTCGATTAGCCTGCTTGTGCCTTTATTGCTAGCGGGTTAATCTGCTGAATCAGAATCCATCGATATTTTTGCAGAAAAAGGAAGTCGTAATGACCCCATGCACCGCTTGTGTGCGAGCTAATCGCTGCCCACCACAGGGCTGATTGGCATGACGCCGCGGTTAGCCAGTTAGCTAACCCCACAAGTTAATTTGACCTAGGTTGCGTCGACGAGTGTTCGACCAATGCAGCCTGTCGGTCCGTGCATAGATTTAAAGAGACCTGGTTATGGTCTCTAGGAGTCATTATGAGTATTGATACCCTTGTTGTCTTCGCTGGCATAGTTTTTATGATTGCCATCATTCCTGGCCCTAACGCACTGTTAGTGCTGTTTACCGCCTTAACCGAAAGCCGCGCCTTGGCATGGAGTAATGTGCTTGGTGTGAGCTGTGGCTTCCTGGTGCATGCCTTTGTCTCGGCTCATGGCCTGAGCCTTCTGTTGAGTCAGTCAAGCTGGGCATTCATGCTGTTCAAGTATCTAGGTGTCCTCTACCTCATCTATCTGGGCTTGAGCAGCATTCGAGCCGGATGGCATACCCGACAATTAGTTGTTACCGAGTCGGCTCAGGATGAGAGGCAGACTAAGGGGGAGCGTCATAGGCCGGGCGCGGAGGCGCTGTGGCGTAGTTTTAGCAAAGGTTTTCTGACCAATATGCTTAATCCAAAGATCATCATGTTTTATCTGTCTATTTTCCCGCAGTTTGTGTCATTGGACAGAGTGGTGAGTGATAGCCTGCTGCTCGGCGCGATTCAGGCCACAGTGGTTGCCACTTGGTTTTCCGTGGTGATCCTGATGGCGCAGAGATTTAGAGCCTGGTTGAGCAGTCGCCGGGCGGCGAGGGTGATACGTTACCTCTCGGGAGGCGTATTCCTGGGCTTTGGTGCTAAGTTGGCGACAACCAGATTGTGAGTATAGATTGTCAACATTAGTTGTATAGACGAAGGCTGCATCGCAGCCTTTTTCATGTCTCTTTATTGTTTTAGTTAGCCTGCTTCTGCGAGTATGGGGTAATAAGCGGGTGAAACTTTTGCTAAAGAGGGAACAGTCAATGTGTGGGCGACTCAACGTGATAAGCGATCCCCTGTGCGACTGGGTGTCGGGTCAGCTGGGGATTAAGTTCCATAGCGAGACCAACAGGGATCTCAGGCCGACCCAGCAGGTGGCGACCATTGCATTGGATGGGGCGGCGCTCAAGCAGATCGATGCCAGCTGGGGGATAAAGCCAGCTTGGGCCAAGCGGCTGTTGATCAACGCTCAGGCCGAGACGGTGCGGCAGAAACGCACCTTCGCTCAGGCGTTTGCTCAGCACAGAGTATTGGTGCCCTGTAGCGGCTGGTTCGAGTGGCAGCAGGCGGGCGCTGTTAAACACAAATACCTGTTTCAGGGGCGCGACGAGCAGCCGCTCTTGATGGCTGGGATCCTCTATCCCCAGCTTGATGGCCGCCACGCCCTGGTGACCCTGACCACTAAGCCGATTGCCAGCTGCGCGCCCTATCACCATCGCATGCCGCTACTTGTCGCGCCCCAGGCGGTGGATTTCTGGTTTCATTCTCAGCCCCATGAGCTGGATGCACTGCTCAACTCCCCCGAGATCTCGCTTTTGATTCAAGCTTGCTAGGGGGCCATGCTCATTGGCGTTGGCGAGAGGCTAGGTATCTTTGTCCAGATGAAGCTGTAGCCAGAGCTCTAAGAGTGTGACCTGCCACAGACGCGAGCCGAAGCGAGTGAGTTGTTGCTCTGGGCTGGCGAGCATGGCGTCGATATAGTCCATATTGAAGATCCCCCTTGCTCTGGCTTCTGGACGGGAAAAGACCTCTTTAGCGAGGGCTAAATAGGGGCCCTGCATGTTACGCAGGCCAGGGACAGGGAAGTAGCCCTTGGGCCTGTCTATCACCTGATGGGGTATGATGCGTCTCGCCACCTGTTTGAGTAGGTATTTCCCCCCTTCCTTGAGCTTTAGCTCAAAGGGGATACGGTTGGCCAGTTCCACCAGTTCATGATCTAAGAAGGGGACTCTGGCTTCGAGCCCGAAGGCCATGGTCATGTTATCGACTCGCTTAACAGGGTCATCGATTAACATTACCTGTGTATCCAGCATCAGGGTCTTGTCGATGGCGAGTTCGGCCGGGCACTGGGCGAAGTAGTTTCGTACATAATCGCCCGCATGGTCGCCATCGAGGAGCGGCTCGGCGACGAGCTGTTGGTATTCTGAATATTGCCAGGAAAAGTAGGCATCCTGATAGGTTTGCGCCTCATTTTCGGTAGTGGCATCGACCATAGGGGGATGCCAATGATAGCCGCCAAATACCTCATCAGCCCCCTGACCACTCTGAACCACCTTGACGTGTTGGCTGACGGTTTTAGACAGCAGATAGAAGCCGATCACATCGTGAGACACCATGGGCTCAGACATTGCCATCACGCAGTCGGGCAGGTGGGTAATTAGTTCACTGTGACTGACCGTTATCTTTTGATGTCGAGTCTGGTAGTGCTCGGCGATTAGATCTGAGTATTTAAACTCATTACCCAACTCGTCTTCGACATCATCAAAGCCGATTGAGAAGGTATGGATCTCTTTCTGTCCCAGCTCGTGCAACAGCCCCACAATCAATGAAGAATCTAAGCCACCGGAGAGGAGAACCCCCACAGGTACGTCGGCCTCTAAGCGGCGTTTGGCGCTTTCATACAGCTTTTGTTCCAGTTGTTGAGACCAGGTCTCCTCGGTTTCCGTCTCAAGGCTAGAGCCTGGTGAGAGGTGCCAGTAGGACTGGTGGTCAACCTGGCCGTCGGGTCTCACCAGCATCCAATGGGCTGCCTCGAGTTTGTGGATCTGTTTGAATAAGGTTTTGTCGCCGACGATGGCCCGAAAACAGAGGTAGTGGTTGAGGGCCTGAGGGTCTATCTCGGTATCGGCGGCGGGGTGACGCAGGAGGGCTGGCAAACTGGAGGCAAATATCAGGCTGTGGCCATTATTGAGGTAGTAGAGGGGTTTTATGCCCAACCTGTCTCTGGCGATAAAGAGTCGTCCCGTATCACGCTCATAAATGGCGAAGGCAAACATGCCGTTGAACTTTTCGACACATCGGCGACCCCATTGAGCATAGGCTTTGAGTATCACCTCGCTGTCGCTATGGGAGAAAAAGCGGTAGCCCATCTCTGTCAGTTCGGCCCGTAATGCGCGGTAGTTGTAGATGCAGCCGTTGAATACCAGTGTAAGCCCTAGCTCGGCGTCAACCATAGGCTGGGCGCCATGTTCACTCAGGTCGATGATCTTTAATCGCCTGTGGCCCAGACAGCAGGCCCCTTGGCTATAGAGGCCCTGTCCGTCCGGCCCTCTTGGTGCCAGTTTATCCAGCATGGTGGCGACATGGTTTACCTCGACCGCATTGGTAAAAGAGAGTTCTCCGGCAATCCCGCACATAATTACTCCTGTTAAGCTGAAATTAATATCAGTTATAACTATTTACATTAGTAAAACTCACTGGTTTCTCAAGTGAAATCAGTCAAAAGAGGTGAATCATTTTAATGTTTTACCAGGAAATAAATTGGTGGGGGCAATCTGAGCTGAGGCTGCTACACTTTTAAACAAGTCGAAAATTTGTTCACCAAAAAACTAATGAAGGACTTATGAAAATAGCTATCCTGACAACTAATCAAGTTGATGATGACAACAGATTGGTTGAAGTAGCTCGCGCCAAGGGACATGACGCCTTTCTGCTCGACCTGCGCCAATTTAGTATTGAGTTGCTCCCCAATAACCCAGAAATTTACTATCAAAATGAAGTAATTACGAATCAGTTTGATATTGTGATCCCCAGGTTAAATGTTTCCTACACAGATTTCGGCATCAATATTTTGCAGCAATTTATCTGCGCGGGAATCTATGTCAGCGAATCACCGGAGGCATTGCGCCTGGGGAGGGATAAGCTTAAGTGTCTGCAATATCTTTTGAGTAAGGGACTGCCATTTCCGGCCACCGCCATTGCCTATACTCCAGAATATTTAGAGACCCTGGTTGGTCATCTGAAGCTGCCGATAGTAGTGAAGCTGATCGAGAGTACAGAAGGCACAGGAGTATTTTTAGCTAAAACTAAAAAGGAGGTCGATAATCTGTGTAAGACCTTCTCACTGGCCGGAGTCAGTTATCAGATTCAGGAGTTTATTGCCGAGGCGGCCGGACAGGATGTTCGAGCATTTGTGGTTGGGGACAGAGTGGTTGCCGCGATGCAAAGGGAGTCTCAGGACGATGACTTTAGAGCCAACGTTTCCCTGGGTGCTCACTCTGCAGCTGTGGGGTTGACCCAGGAAGAGGAGGAAGTGGTATTAAGGGCGACCCAAAGCATAGGCGTCAACATTGCTGGCGTCGACTTTGTGCGCTCCTCTCGCGGGCCACTGTTGCTGGAGATCAATGTATCGCCTGATTTTACCGGTAAACAGGGCCTCGAGACTGTCACTGATTGTAACATCGCCGCCGCCATCATCGACTATACCCTGAGAGAGGCAAAGGGCTTTTATCGAGAGCAGACCTTGACGGTCGCCTTATCACGGCAGGAGGAAGAGCTGCTATGTGCCGATGGCTAGCTTACTCTGGACGGCCCATTTTCTTGGATACCTTAGTGACTCAGCCGAGTCACTCTCTGGTAGCCCAGAGTCTAAATAGTGAGTTAAACATCAGCCCGGCTGGGGTGTTGCTAAGCACCAATGGCGATGGTTTTGGTGTTGGTTGGTACAATCGACGTGCCGAACCTGGGGTGTTTAGGGATGATAAGCCCGCCTGGCATGATGAAAACCTGAAAAACCTCTGCCATCAGGTGGAGTCGCATATCTTCTTCGCTCATATACGGGCGACGACTACAGGTGATGTACAGCGCACCAACTGTCATCCGTTTCAATTTGAAAATTGGCTGTTTCAGCATAATGGTCATGTCAGTGATTTTGAGAAGATTCGACGTGAGCTTCAGTTGGAGATAGCCCCTGAGTTATACCCCTACCTGAGAGGCACCACAGATAGCGAGACATTTTTTATGTTGGCGCTGACATATGGCTTACAGAAAACACCTAAGTTGGCACTGCAGAAGATGGTCGAACGGGTGTTGGTAGCCCTAGAGCGGGTCAATCCCAAGGGGGTGTTGAATCTCTCTTGTGCCCTCTCCGATGGTGACCGGCTCTATACGTTAAGGTTTTCCCATAACGAGGAGGCGATGACTCAGTTTTATTCGTCGGATACTGAGTGTATTCAAGATTTTGACGATCAATTTGAGCTCATGCCACAGGGCAGTATTGTGGTCGTCTCCGAACCTTTGGACAAGGCTAGTGAGAAATGGAAACCTATCCCCGCCAATACTTTTGCGACTATAGAAGAGAATCAGGTGAGTAGCGAAGCCTTCCTTTGATGTATAAGTTATATGCAGGTCTTGTTGCCACTTGTCTCACAATGAGCCGGCTCAATAAAGAATTGCCTCCAGGTTGTGGCCACAGAAATCCTTTTGATCTGAATCAATGCCAATGCTTTGATAACTGGTCAGTATATTAGGGAGTTTTGATATGTGGGTTAAAGGAGGCGTTGGTGACAGATGATAAGCTTATTCGGCTGCTAAAGGTCTGTATCGTCATCGGGCTCAGCCTGATCCTGCTAGGTATCTATCTACATAATTTTAGCGACACCATGGAAGACATGGGGGTGACAGGGATCATCATCAGCGCCGTCTGTGTGGCCTTAGGTATGGTACTCTCGCTGCCAACCAAGATGTATCTCACCTTTATCCTGGTTAAGCGCGAAGCGGGCAAGTCTGATGACTAAGGCTAGCCCGACTTGTTTCCCTTCTCATCTCATTCGGGCTTGTCAGCCAGCTCGCCGATTCTTATATTTGGTTAGCTAACGTCGAATTTAAGCGTCGGTTATTCGTAAAAGGTTAAGGTTTTGAAAGGTAAAGTAATTTATACTAGCCCCAAAATGAGGTCGCCGCTTAAGGCCCTATCTTTAAATCTGATTGAGTAGAAACATATCGCCGTTATGGATAGAGATGACTCTCAGGAAATCAACCTGACCTACGCCAAATACAAGAAGAGTATGCTGTACTCACTGCTGCTCCTGCTGTTTCTGTCTGTTGTGCTGGCCATTGTTTATATGACGTCGAGCAGCAATATCTCCCGGGATCGGGAGATGCGCCAATATGCCGAGCTGGGTAATATGCGGGCGAGCCTGTTGGCCGAGCTCAACATAGTGGGGACAGATTTAGCCTACTATGCTCACAGTGAGCTGGCCATATCCACTCTGCAGCAGGAAAATCTCGCCGCGAAAAACTATTTGACCTCTCTGATGTTTCAAATCGGTAACCTCTACAAGCATTACGATCAGATCCGCCTGCTTAATGACAAGGGCGACGAGGTGATCCGTATCGAGCAGAAGAGGGATGCCAGCCTGTATCTGGTGCCCGAAGAGGCGCTACAAAATAAGGCGAATCGCTACTATTTTCGAGAGCTTGCCGGGCTTAAGCCTATGGAGATCTATGCGTCGCCCTTCGATCTCAATGTCGAGCACGGCGAGGTCGAGTTACCGCTAAAACCCACCATACGCTATGCCACGCCTATCTATGATCAGGCGGGGGATTTTATCGGAGCCGGGGTGATTAATTACAACGGTAACGATCTGCTGGAGATCGTCGAGGACCTTAATGTTCATGACCACGATAAGGTGTATCTGCTCAACGGCGCGGGTTTCTATCTTAAGGGTGATGAGGCCGGCAAGGAGTGGCGCTTCATGTTCCCCGAGCGCGAGCAGCTGGTATTTGGCGATGAGCATCCCAATGTGTGGCGCCAGATGCAGAAGGCGGAGCAGGGCAAGGTGGTGACAGACGAAGGCGAATATTACTTCAGTCGCTTTCAGCTTGCGCCTCACTCAATGTTTAACATAATCAACAAGGAAAGTGCGTTCTTGATCATGTTTGTACCTGATAGCAAGATTCAGGCGGCGCAGAAGAATCTTAACAACAGTGCCATCATCGCCTTCCTGTTGGTGTCGCCCATGTTTATCTTTCTGGCCTATAAGCTTGCTAGCTCTCAGGTAGAGCAGCAGAAACTCTTTAGTCAGCTCACCTTCGATGCCCGCCACGATGCCCTGACGGGCCTGTATAATCGCAGTGCCATCATAGACTTCCTGGGTAAGAGTATCAGCCGTAGCCGACGCCAGAAGGCCGAGCTGGCGGTGAGTTTTATCGATGTGAACGATTTGAAGAAGACTAACGATCTCTATGGCCATGAGGCGGGTGATGCCCTACTAAAAGGGGTAGCCAAGGTGATCAACATGTCGATTCGTAATGGTGACTTTGCTGCCCGCATCGGTGGCGACGAGTTTTTGATCGTCTTCGTAGACTGTGACGGCGGTTGTGCTAACGATATCATGGAGCGGATCCAGGCCGCCTATGGCGTCATGGGGCTAGGCAAGACGGGCAAGGAGTGGAGCCTGAGTTTTGGTTGTACCCAGCTGCTGCACGATACCGACGATGTCGACAGCATAATAGAACGGGCCGACAAGTTGATGTATGAACACAAGACGGGGCAGAAGAACCAGCTATTGCCCTAATCCGCTCTTTTATCTGTTCTCCTCATTATCCCCTTTGGGGCGGCGCTATTCCCTCGCCGCCCTGGTGGTTAATTTTGGCCTTTTGGCCTTTTTCGGTAATTAACCCAAGACTAATGACTCAAAAACACCGATAATTCCCCCCAATTGTCTCATTTTGAAATAAAGCATGCTGGGCCTTAGGCGCTGGCGCGCAGTGGAAAGCACCCCATGGAAATCAAAGTTAATTTTCTCGATAACCTCAGACTCGAAGCCAAGTTCGACGATTTTACCGTCACCGCCGATCAGCCTATTCGCTACAAGGGTGATGGTTCGGCGCCTAGTCCCTTTGATTACTTCTTGGCGTCGTCGGCACTGTGCGCGGCCTATTTCGTTAAGGTCTACTGCAAGGCTCGCGACATTCCCACCGACAACATTCGTCTGTCCCAGAACAATATCGTCGATCCAGAAGATCGCTATAATCAGATCTTCCAGATCCAGGTAGAGCTACCCGACGATATCTCCGACAAAGATCGCGAGGGGATCCTGCGCTCCATCGACCGTTGTACGGTTAAAAAAGTGGTGCAGACAGGCCCAGAATTTAAGATTGAGACGGTGGAGAACCTGGACGCCGATGCCAACGCCATGTTGATGGGCCAGCCAGGTGGCGACACCAGCACCTATATCTTGGGCAAAGATCTGCCGCTTGAGCAGACCATCGCCAATATGACCGGCATTCTGGCTGAGCTGGGGATGAAGATAGAGATCTCTTCCTGGCGCAACATAGTGCCTAACGTTTGGTCGCTGCATATTCGCGATGCGGCCTCACCCATGTGCTTCACCAATGGTAAGGGCGCGACCAAGGAGAGTGCACTCTGCTCGGCGCTGGGTGAGTTTATCGAGCGTCTGAACTGTAACTTCTTCTATAACGATCAGTTCTTCGGCCTGGATATCGCCAATAGTGAGTTTGTTCACTACCCCAACGAGAAGTGGTTCGCCCTGACCGATGACGACTCGCTGCCAGCGGGTATGCTGGATGACTACAGCCTAGAGATCTATAACCCGGATGGCGAGCTGTGCGGCTCACACCTGATCGATACCAACTCGGGCAATATAGAGCGCGGCATCTGCACCATCCCCTACAAGCGCCGCTCGGATGGCGAGACAGTCTATTTCCCTTCGAATTTGATTGAGAACCTGTTTTTAAGCAACGGCATGAGCGCGGGCAACAACCTGCAGGAGGCCGAGGTGCAGTGCCTGTCGGAGATCTTCGAGCGCGCGGTGAAGCGCCAGATCATCGAACAGGAGATAGTGCTGCCGGACGTGCCTATGGCCGTGCTGGAGAAGTACCCCAGCATACTTGCCGGCATCAAGGGGCTTGAAGAGCAAGGTTTCCCCGTGGTGGTGAGAGATGCCTCCCTGGGCGGTCAGTTCCCCGTGATGTGTGTGACCCTGATGAACCCCAAGACAGGTGGCGTGTTTGCCTCCTTCGGCGCACACCCAAGCTTCGAGGTGGCACTGGAGCGCAGCCTGACCGAGCTGCTACAGGGCCGCAGTTTCGAGGGACTCAACGATGTGCCTAAGCCGACCTTCAACAGCATGGCGGTGAGCGAGCCGGAAAACTTCGTCGAGCACTTCATCGACTCTACCGGGGTGATCTCCTGGCGCTTCTTCAGCAACAAGGCGGACTATGCGTTCTGTGAGTGGGACTTCTCCGGCAGCAACGAGGAGGAGGCCAAGGGGCTGTTCGGCATCCTGGAAAGCCTGGGCAAGGAGGCCTATGTCGCCGAGTTTGAAGAGCAGGGGGCATCTGCCTGCCGTATACTTGTGCCCGGTTATTCTGAGGTCTATCCGGTGGACGACCTCATCTGGGACAACACCAACAAGGCGCTGGACTATCGCGAGGATATCCTCAATCTGCATCGCCTGAGCGACGATGAGCTTGCCGAGCTGGTCAATCGTCTGGAAGAGAGCCAGCTGGATAACTACACGGATATCCGCACCCTGATCGGCATCGTGTTTGATGAAAACACCGTCTGGGGACAGCTGACCATTATCGAGCTTAAGATTCTCATCTATCTGGCCCTGGGTGCCCAGGAAGAGGCGCTGGAGCTGGTGGAAGACTTCCTGCAGTTTAACGACAACACGGTTCAGCGTGGCCTCTTCTATCAGGCGATGAGCGCGGTACTCGAGGTGACGCTGGATGAGGAGCTCGAGCTTGAGGACTTCATCGGTAACTTTACCCGCATGTTTGGTGACGAGGTGATGGCTCAGGTGGTAGGTTCTGTGAACGGCGAGGTACGCTTCTCAGGCCTTACCGAGACCAGCATGGCGCTGGAAGGCATAGAGCCGCATCTGCGTCTCATCGAGAGCTATAAGAAGCTGCATCAGGCCCGAAAAATTAAAGCCGGACTGTAATCTTTAGTGCTGTGAGTTACGGATAGTGAGTAGCGAATAGTGAGCTAAAAAAGCGAGCCTTGGTGCTCGCTTTTTTGTGCCCGCTTTTTGGTATTTGCTAGCCGAGCTATTAGCCGTTGGCCTTGGCGCAGGCTATCGCCTTTTGTTGTTGCACCTCGGGGCTCTTATCTTGCATCGCCTTGAGGATCAACTCGTTACAGCGCTTCTGCGCCTGTTGCTGCTCGCTGCGCGAGCTTGGCTTGCCTATGTGGGCGATCATAGGTTTATAGCTGAGGGAGGCGTTACAGTACATGGTCGACAGGTGTCTGCCGTGCTGATTGAGATCGTCACGCCTGGAGAGCTGCTGGCACAGACTGGTAAACATGCGCTTGGCCTTGCGGGTGCAATAGGCGTATTGGGTGACGTCCTGTTTGGTGTCGGCGCAGACGCTCTGCTCCCGGATACGCCACAGCTGATGTTGAAAGCCGATGGCCGTATCTTCATACACCAGGCGCTGACTGACAAGGCGGGTGTTGGCGGCATCTTCATAGCTGGTGACAATGTTGCTGCTGACCATTTCCAAATAGGCGGCAAACAGCTGAGAGATAGGGTCCATGACTCGTCCTTAAGTGGTTAGCCTTAGCGCTTTCCTTGCTAAGGTTTTTGGTTGTTTTTAGTTATCAATTACTTGGTTCGTTTAATTGGCGGCGATATTTTACGCAATTTGGCGCACTTAGGCTAGTGATTAGCCGCGGCTTACCCAATTTGCATCTACACTTTGAGCAAGTGTTTGCTTTGTTGAGAATCTAGCTATGTCATTAAAAGCCATGCCAATAAAAGCCATGCCGTTAAAAGCCAGCGCCCTGTTGGCAATGAGTCTGAGCCTTACCGCCGTGGCGGCACCCGATAATGCCATTAATGAGTCGATAGACGATGGGTTTGTCGAGGCCGGGGACATACTGGTGATCGCCATTCCGGCGACGGGTTACCTGGCGTCCTGGCTCTATGATGACTTTGAGGGAGCCAAGCAGCTAACCTTTTCTGTACTGACGACGCAATTGATCGTTGAGGTGACCAAGAGCACTGTGGGGCGCTATCGACCAAATTCGACCGTGGCGGGCGGCAGTTATAAGTCTTTTCCTTCGGGCCATTCCGCGGGAGCCTTCTCTGGTGCAGCCTTTTTGCAGTCGCGATATGGCAGCGCTTGGGGGATCCCTGCCTATCTTGGAGCCGGCGTAGTAGCGGCCAGTAGGGTACATGGTAGGCGTCATTATGCCGATGATGTTCTCGGTGGTGCTGGCATCGCCATCCTGGTAAATCAGTATTTCGTCGAGCAATACGATAACCAAGGTCTGGCCGTATCCCTCTTTCCCAACGATGAAGGTGGTCTGCAATTTAATATCTCAATGCCTCTGGATGGCCCCCTGAATGGACGAGCTGGTCCGCGCGCCGAGAAGCTTGCCCAGCCTTACGTCCAAGGCCCCAAACGTCATCGTTTTGCCGTCAATCTTGGCTTTAATATGACTGATTCCCTCGGTATGGCGGGGGTGAAGAGTTTGCTACCCGATGAACAGCTGGTGGACGATCATCAGCCTTTCTCCTATCTCATGTACGAGTACTTAGATTCTGACGTGACGTCGTTACAGCTGGAGCTTTCACCCAACGAGACCCGTGTCTTTGGCACCCTATCGGGAGAGTTTGAACTGGATGGTAAGCAATATCAGGATGGCGACTCCCTCTATCTGGCCTTTAAGCAGTGGAGCCTGGGATCGCAATATTTCTATCGATTCGCGCCCCAGGGAGATTGGCATTTTAAGCTGGGGGGGGGCCTGTACGCCTATTGGGTCGAGCTGGAGGCAGACTATCTGACCGGTGGCCAGTATGCCGGAGAGGGCAGCCTGGAGGTGATGCCCTCTATCGAAGGGCTAACCCGTTATCATATCGGTGGCGGCCTGTCGGCCGATGCCATGGGACGTTTTCAGGCCTGGTCTGGCAATCAGCTAGTGGCGGCGGAAGCTGGGCTAAGCTATGCCCTGGGCGAAGAGTGGCTGATGGGACTCAAGTATGCCTACTCTGAGGCCAAATGGGATGGGCTCAATATGGAGTATCAGACAGATTCTATCGTGCTCACGGTCGAGAATCGCTTTTAGCCTGGCCACCTGCTTGCAATCTGCAGGCGGCAGGCTTTTGGTGTCCTAATGTGGCGATATTAACCGAGTAACTCTTCCACGTATGGGCGCACAGCTTCTATAGTGTCTAGCTCGTTGGGAATGGCGATGCTGCGATAACCGTCACCCAGGAAGGCGCGATCCACTTCGATCAGTACGCCTGTCTCCTCGCCGTTGTCGACGAAGCTGACTTCCAGCTCCCTGGCGCCGAAGAAGGAGTGAGACTCAGGTTTAAACTCATATTCTTGATAGCAGGGCAGATGCGAGGAGAATTCGTGGGCGTGGATATAGCCCGCCTCGATATCTGTCTTGTAGAGACGATAGCCCGCCTGCTCGATAAGCTCTAACACTGCCAGCTGGGTGGGGGAGGGTAAGATGGTCAGCGGGTCTTTGTCGCTACCGTCGATGCCGTTCTTGATATCCAGGCCGGTCTGCAGCCAGATCTTGCCGATGCGCTGGCCGAAGAGGCGGGTGGCCGGGATCTCCGGATGCAAGTTGAGGTTAAATTGGCGCGTGATGGTCTCACCCGGGGCTATGGTCTGCTTCAGCATGGGCTTCCAGCTCTGCAGTACCAGGCTCTTATTGTATTTTATCTCATCGTCGCCAACGCTTTTTTCCGCCTTGGCCTCGGCCATGATGGCGAACTCCAGGCCGTTGAGTTCCTGTTCTACCTCACCGCCTGTGATCACTACCTCGATGCGAAAGGGCTCTCCGGCGCGCAGTTGCTCATCGAGTAATATGGTATCGACGCTGGCCTTGCCTATGCCGACACTGGCTAAGATCTTCTTTAACATTCTCTTTCCTTGTTGTTTTTCGAGAGGATTTTTAACTTGCGCAGACCCTAACATTGTCTGTTTAGGGCTGCAACTCCGGCAGCGTAATCGCCTATTGCGCCTAAAGGCCGGGCTTTCGCTGAGTGCTCTTCTGGCGACTAAGGCGCCGCTCGCTGGGCCGTCGAAGCCAACAGCAGCTGATAGAGGTGTTTAGCCGCAGGCCCCGTCTTTGCCCCCTTGGGGAGCGTCAGATGCAGGGGCACCTGATAGCTGTGGGCATGCTCTAGGTTGAGCACGCTAACGTTTGGGTCTCGGTATCTCTCAATGACGTGGTGTGGCACGCGGCAGTAACCGAGCCCAAGAGTGACCGCCTGCCAAGCGTGGTCGAAATTATCTACCGTGATGCGTTGATTGGACTTTAGCCAGCCGACATCCTGTTGACTTGTGTCGCCCAGATCGCGGATCACTATTTGGCGGTTGATGGCCAGATCAGCCGTAGTCGGCGAGGGAATAGCGGCGAGGGGATGTTGCCTGGCGACAACGGGGTAAAGCTTGACCAGGGCGAAGGTCTCAGAGGGATAGTCTTTGATAGGCAGATTGATGATGGAGATATCAGCCTGCTCCTCCACCACCATCTGGGTGGTTTTTGACAGGGAGGTTTCGACCACCTTGACCGAGGTGGCACTGTTGTGGGTGAGGAACTCACTCATAGGCTGAAACAGCCAGCTGCGGTCGCAGAGATGATCTATGGCGACCACGAGTTGTGACTCTAAACCGCTGGCGATCTGGGTGCTGAGTTCCTCGAGGGTCCTAGCCTGCTCTAGCATGGCATTGGCTCGCCTAAGTAGCGACTTGCCCTGATCTGTGAGCACCGCCTTGCGCCCTTCGATGCGCAGCAGCGGCAGGTCCAGCTGAGCTTCCAGTTTCTTCACTGCGTAGATCAAGGTGGTGTGGCTCTTGTTGAGGGACAGCGCCGCCGCCTGAATGCTGCCCGCCTTATCTATCTCCAGTAGCGTCTGCCACTGATCTAGGGTCGTCTTGAGTTTCATTGGTTTAATTTCTCTACATTAATGCGCAATATTATGAACTTTAATGTCTATATTTTGCGAGTAGTATGACACTCATCAACGGAAAACGCCTAGCACGTTTGCCAAGAAGCCTTACAAGCTCCCTCACCTTTGGAGGGAGCTGATTGATGATCAATTAAACCGCATCTGGAGAGAGACGATGAGCAAGTTATTACAGGTAGATTTTGCATTTGAAGGCCCTTTTGGTCAGGAGATGGCCGAGCAGTTGGTAGGGCTGGCCGAGTCCATCAATCAGGAGCCTGGAATGATCTGGAAGATCTGGACGGAGAGTGAGAAGAATAAGTTAGGCGGCGGCATCTATCTGTTCGAAGATGAAGCCTCGGCGCGTGCCTATCTTGCGATGCACAGCGCCCGCCTCAAGGCGATGGGCGTCGACGAGGTACGCGGTCAGATCTTCGATATTAACCTGCCACTGTCGGCTATCAATAAGGCCCCGCTGGCCTAAGGAGTGCTGAGATGACCAACAAGGTTTTCTTGAGTCTACACGGCGCCATTTACGGCTTGTTCGCCATAGTGCTCTTTTTCCTGCCGTTGCAGGTATGGCCCCTCTATGGCGTGAAGATACAGGATCAGTATGCCTATTTCCTGTCTCAGCATACGAGCATCTTCTTAGGTGGCGTTGCACTTGTGGCCTGGCTACTTAGGGAGTTAGCCCAGGGGGAGGTGGCGAAGAAGCTGATATTGGCGTTACTCCTCACCAATCTTTTGGGAGTGGTGATCACCACTTATGCCGGTGTGAAGGGAATATTTACCGGTTTTGGCTGGAGCGATCCCATCTTCTTCGCCGTGATGGCCCTGCTGTCGGCGGCCCAATATCGTAAACAGGGGGGGCTTTAGCCCAATAAGGTTCACATCTTGGCTCACTCAGGGTAGAGTACGCGTCATTGAGTTAGGCCTAATTGCAGGCCGATAGAGATGAGAAGCAAACTGATGAGCGATGAGCAAAGCGTAATCGATAACCTGGACGATCTAGCCAGCTTCCTGCTGCAGGTAGAAAACGGTGGCCTGGGACTGGAAGGGGTCGAGGGCGTCGGCATGGCAACCAATAATGCCGATGGCCGTCATTTTGTGGCCGTATTCGATAAGAACCACAAGCTGCTGCATGCCCGCTGGATCACAGATGAAGTGTTCGAGCAGGGTAAGGAGATGGTTCGTCACGGCGTCTCTAAGCACTGAGACCTGGCTAAACGCTAAAGATAAGAGAAGCCCATGGCATCAAGTCCTGGGCTTTTTTATTTGCGGTATGATGTGACGTGCTTACCTAGTCGCTTAGTCACTTAGTCACTTAGTCACTTAGTCGCTTAGTTGCTTAGTTCGAGTCACAGCATGAAGCATCAATATAGGTTAGAGTGCTAGGTCGTTGGCGTAAGGCCATGGGCCCTAAAGCCAAGGCGAATTAAATATTGAGAAGGAGAAGTTATGCAGCGCGCGGAAGATTTCATTAACGCCTTGCAGTTAGAGCAACATGTGGAAGGGGGTTACTATCGCTCCTCCTATCGGGCGGTAGAGGCCTTCGATGACAGGCGTCAGCTGTGGACCAGTATCTATTTCCTGCTACGAACCGGTGAGGTGTCTCACTTTCATCGTTTAACCGCCGACGAGATGTGGTATTTTCATGGCGGCGAGCCTCTGACCATCTATATGATCGATGCAGCTGGAGAGTTGACCACGGCTGAGCTGGGGCTGGACGTTGCCGCCGGTCAGCGGCCACAATTTCTGGTGCCTAAGGGTTGTATATTCGGCTCAGCCATGAATAATCCGGGCTTCTCGCTGGTGGGCTGCATGGTATCGCCAGGCTTTACCTTCGAGGACTTCGAGTTGTTTGAACGCCAGCCTCTGCTGGATGCCTATCCTCAGCATAAGGCGATCATAGAGCGTCTGACCCGTTAATTCTGTTGCCTGTCTTGCTGCTTATTTAGCGGATAAAAAGGGCGGCCTATAGAGGCCGCCCTTAATGCTTTAGCGAGAGACTATTTGCTCTGCCACTGAGCGATATAGTCCTTCAGGTCGATCATGGCGGCGTTACCTACGTATGGCACGGCGGCCAGGGTGTCCATGTCGGCGATCGGTCTGGCGGCGATGATATTGTTGGCGGCAGTCTTGTTCATGGCCGCGTCAATATCCAGCTCGGTCAGGGTCGCGTTATTGACGATATCGAGCACCACACTCACGTCGCTTGCGCTGAAGAAGACCCCTTCCCAGGTGCCTTCCTCATAGGCGGGTTTCGCACACTCAGCGCCGTTGCCTGCTACGCAGTAGGTGTAGCTGAAGTGTCCTTCGAACTCGGCAGCGGTTTCAGCGTCGTGGATCACTACGATGTTTTCGTCGTTACCGAAGGCCGCGGCGCCACTGATGTTGTGTGAGCCCGTCAGTACCATGTCGTCGATGATCATGTACTTATGATGGAACTTATCGCCACCATTTAACTTGGCGACACGCACGTCGGCAGGGTTTTCCCAGATGTTGTTGACGGCCCCTGTGTAGCTGTCTACCTCGATATTACCTGAGGCATTAGGCTTCTCTATGCCCAGCATGTCCTGGAACTCAGAGTAGTAGCGTGAGAAGAAAGAGGAGTCACCCAGGCCCTGTATCTCGACACCTGCATCGTGTCTCAGCTCCATCTCATCGGCCACATCCTGGGCGCTAATGACAAACTGTGCCAGGTGAATGCGATACTGGGCGTTGCGAATGTACTGCTGCATGTTGTACAGGGTCGAGCCCACATAGACGCTTGGGGATTGCGGAGTGAACTGCACATCGATGCGGATATTGTCGTTATTGGTGTAGATGGTTTCCAGCTGATGATCAGGCTTGCCCAGGCCAAAGAGAGAGTCTTTGGCGCCGCCCTGGCCGTCGCCCCACATCAGGTTGAACTGATGGGTATAGACGCTGGCCAGTTGGTTGGAGTCTATGATAACGATATGGTTATCATTGCCTTCGCTGATCAGGTTACCCTGGGCATCCAGATCGCCATGTACACCAGACTGGCTAAAGTTGGTGCTGCCTGTGAGCACCTTCTTGCCGTCGACGACGATGAACTTATTGTGTTGGATCTTGGAGCCTGCGCTACCGTTTTCGGTATCGTCTATCCAGGGGACGCCGCCTTGATTCAGGATGGCGATGGCCTGGTCGTTCTCGCCGGCGATGTTGTCTTCGTCGGTGACAAACTTAACATCGACGCCGCGTTGCTTGGCGGCCACCATGGCATTGGCGATGCCGGGCAGGTCGAGGTCATAGATAGCCATATACAAGGTGCTATTGGCAGAATCGATTAGCTCGATAATTTTCTGTTCAAGGTTGGCTTGAACGGCGGGTGGATTGACCACGTGATTAAAGTAAACTTCAACATCATCGGCATAGCTCATTGTAGAAGCTAGCGATAACAACAACCCCATATTCAGTTTATTAATTTTCATGTTTTACCTTATTTTTATAATAAAAGTGTAAATCGAAAATGAGTAATCTGAATCCAAATTTCATTGTAGTTTTTTTCTACATTTAACCATCCTTAGTTTAAAAACTCGACAGCATACTAACAGGCTGTTGTGACATTTAGTAGGTTTTAGTTAACAAAAGTTATACAGATGTCTCATTTTTCGGACATTTGAAAATATTCATATTGTTTGTTAGTTATGCAGTATTTTGAATATAATTTGCGCGATTAGTCGGTTAAAATGACTAATCATTCTTGTTGCATTGTTTTGCTTTAAAAACAGTGAGGTAAGCTTAATTGAACCCGCGTATGGTGCTAAGTGTTAGGGAGATGATGGGGGATAGCATATAAATCATTAATATTATTTTGTTTAAGTTTTTAATGGAGCTTTTTTTTGTAACACTATTTCACTTGTTAATTAAGTGTTAATTGATTTGATTTAAAAACAAGAGGGAGGTGTGGGATTATTTTGCGAGTTAGAATTTGAATAGAAATAATTCAATTAGCTTAGAAGGGAAAGAAGAATGTTATGAATATAGTAAAATGTATGAAATCGGCCCGGTAGGAAATATTAGGGAGGTTGACGGGCCGATTTAAAGTTGTCTAGATTTTTCCCATATCACAGTTTATTCCCACATTACATTGTCATTATTCTTGGCCGCCGACTCGAATAGTTCGATGAGGGGCAGCGCCCTTTGTTTCAGGCTCACATAGGGGCCCTTATCATCTTCGTCATCCTCTGACTGTGAGGGCTGAGTTGGTGCATTGGCTACCGCCTGTTGCAGGCGGGCGAGGGCGCTGGGCACATCTTCGGCGCGAATCGCGCCTGGTACCGAGTTGCTATGGCCGAGTATCTTCAGGAAGGTCTGGGCCACGTCGCCAAACAGGGTGATATTGGCGTAATGCTTGGTTTTAAAGGTGACTAACATGCTGCGACTCCTTGGTGTGTGTAGGGACTATGACTCGGCTTGGCATAGCTTGTCGATCAAATTATAACCTATTGTCTATTAAACGTTTTGTTAATTTTCATTGCATGAGATTGTGACCTTGGTTTGTTTCGCCCTTGGCGGGAAATGTTATAAATAGCTCACTCATTTCGGGCGCCAATCAAGCGGGCATTTCACAAGGAAGCAGCATGCAAGAGATCAATACCTTTATTAAAGAGAACATAGGCGCGGTCAGTACGAATGTCTTCGTCGCCCCTGGGATCCCTGAAAAGAAACTCAACAACGCGGCCAAGTCAATGGGATTGGTGGACAGGGTCAATACCATCATCGCCATCTATGACAACACGGTATTTGGCAGCGCTAAGGATGGCCTGGCCTTCACCGGGGAACACCTAGTGTTTAAGCCTATGTTCGATGACCCGATGCTCTTCCCCTATGACGATATCGAGAAGGTGGACTATGTCGAATATGTTTCGACAAACGATAAGGGTAAGGAGAAGAAGGAGGTTGCTGTCGAGCTCCTGAGAAAGGATGGCTCATGTAACACCATAGACGGCCTGATCGATTGTGACTACCGGCTGCTGGCCGAGATCCTCAATCGCGCGGTGACCGAGTGCGACAACTTCGAGGAGGAGAATCAGATAGTCACTTTGGCGGAGATGTCTGAGGCGTTAAAGGTCGCCTATGTCAAAGTGATCGCCAACATGGCCTTTGCCGATGATGGTGAGGTGGATAAGAAGGAGTTTTCCGAGATCCTGATGCTGATGACCCGGCTGGAGCTGACCACCGAATCTCGCTTCGAGTTGAGGGGCTACCTCTCCACGGAGCAGAATCAACGTCCCCTTGCCGAGCTGCTGGCCACCATAGACGCAGAATGTGTACCCAGCCACAACAAGGCAGTGAAGATCTCTCTGGTGAAAGACCTTATCAGCACCTATATGAGTGTTAACGACGGCTCTTATGAGAACTTCGCGTTTCTCGAGGAGAACAAGGCATTGTTCGGCGTATCTGACGAAGAGATAGAGCTGGCGCTGATGGCGATTCAGCATGACTTTAAGATGCTCAGAGAGGACTTTACCGATGATGCCCTCAAGCGCGGCATGAAGGAGCTATCGGCCAAGGCGGGCGCGGTCGGCGTGCCGCTGGCTGCCGTCTATCTGTCGGGCTCCGTGGTGGGGCTCTCGGCGGCGGGCATGACCTCTGGGCTTGCCGCCCTCGGGCTGGGGGGCGCACTGGGCTTCTCCAGCATGGCAACCGGCATAGGTGTTGCCGTATTGCTGGGAGTCGGTGCCTATAAGGGGATCAAGCACTTCACCGGTGCCAACGAGCTGGATAAGACCAAGCGCCGGGAGCTGATGCTCAACGAGGTGATTAAGCAGACCCAGGCGACCCTGTCGCTGCTCATCAACGACCTTAACTATATTACCGACAAGTTTAATCAGGCGGTGGCCAGCTACGGTATTCAAGATGCCAAGGTGCAGAAGCTGATGAAGATGATGACATCGCTGACGGGCGCCGCCGATGTCCTCAGTCAGAAGTCGGGTAAGATGCAAAACAGCCGTATCAAGCTGCGCTGCCCTATCAAGCTTGACGAGCCTAAGCTGAAGTCGCTGACTCAGGAGCCGGTGAAGAAGCAGTTCTACGCCCTAGTGATGGGATACTATCAGAAGGTGGAAGAGGAGGTTCAGCAGGGGGATGAAACTGAGGCCGTCACTGTGCTGAGGATTAAGCCGGACATCCCGACCTGTGAGCTGGATAAACTGGCAGCCGTGTTCGATGCCATTGGCTATTTCAAGGCGGCCGATGTGATTAAGGGTAAGTTGTCAGGGATCTTCTCCTGATGGCGAGCAAGGATGAACAGGCGGGCGCCTTGCTCGCTCAGCAGCATCAACTCGAGGCTTCTGAGCAGCGCATGGCCGAGCTGGATGCGGCGCTCTCTGCATTGCAGCAGCATCAGGCCGAGAACGATCAGGCGCTGGACTCCATGCTAGAGGATATGCAGTCGATACTGGATAGCTGTGGCATCGCCTTCGATGAAGAGATTGTCATCTCTTCCGAGGTGAGTCGCTACTGCGAGGTAACCCAGGAGGAGAGCACCTTAAGCATAGGTAGGCTATCGCCCCTGGCGAGTATGGATTTCAATGAGCAGATGAGCTGGCAAGCCTATATGGCCTCGGTGCAGGGCTATGCCCAGGCCCAGGGGATAGATCTGAGCAGTGATCCCTATAGCCGCCTGATGACCCTGAGTCAGCGAGTTGCACTGGAGAAACGGATCGCCGAGGAGTTTTCCCTCAAGTCGTCCCAGTGTGACAAGTATGACTACCAGATCGCGGGAACCGCAGGAGTGATTGGTGGCCTAATCGATCTCGCCTTCGGTGGCGTGCCCAAAGAGAGCCAGTTGACTAGGGGCGCCGATAAGCTGGCGGAGAAGGCGGTGGAAAATTTTGCCCGCTTCAATGGCTGGGAGGGGGGCCGCGGCAATCAAACCTCTAGCGCCATCAGCTTTCTAGAGGGCAAGTTTAGCGTCAACTATGATCAGGCTACCTCCTTTGGCCCCAATGGCACGGCTGGTGCGGTCAAACACATGAGTACCAAGAACCACCACCTCAAGAGTCTGGCCCACAGCCCCTGCCTAGTGGGGCTGTTCTTCTCCATCATCAATCAGTTTACCCAGAGTGCCAGTTTCGTCAGCGAAGGTAAGCTGGTGACCATATCGGCAGAGGCAGAGCTTCAGGGGCACAATTTTATCGCTAAGATATTCTGTGGCGTTGCCAACTGGTTTGGGCATCTGATGTCCGACGTGTCCGGTTCTTCGGGGATAAACAGAAACCAGCCCGACTATGGACGCGGCTCGGGTATCCCCATTCCTTTCTATAACCTGTTGCAGTTTATGGAGCTGGGGGAGTTTGGTCAGCACCGGCAGAGCTTTGCGGTGGTCTGCACTAAGGTGTTCGAGCAAGGCTATGATCTCCGCCATGGTTTGGGCCTGTGTGTGCCCGTACTGGTGACCGAGCTGATCACTCGCCTAGGCTGGATGGTGAAACAGCGCTGTTACCATCAAAAGCCCTGGTCTGAGTGTGTTCCCCTGGCTAGCAATCCCGAGCTGAGGCGCATGCTGTTGGTGGCCCACGGTAGCATGTGTCTGATCGATGGTGGTGAAGCGGCGCTGCGCTCCGGCGGGGATATGGTGCAGTTTCTGTTAAGAACCAACCTGGTGGGCTGGACTCGTTTCGGCCATCTGGCAATCAAGGAGATGTATGCCTGGTATAACGCTGGCCATATCGATGCCGAGGCGGTGGATGCCTATCTGGAGGGAGAGTATCGCGCCCTGTTGGCCAGTTAATATTTCGTTAGTCTAAAAAAGCCCGGTCATCTAACCGGGCTTTTTAAGTCTTTCGTTATTGGGCATCCTTTATATCGAACACCTTGCGGCCATTGACCCAGGTCTGGTTGACCTGGGTTTGCCACAGCTGCTGTGGTTCCATGGTGAAGGGATCGCTCTCTAGCAGGATGAAGTCGGCCTTCATGCCGGGCAGTAGCTCGCCAACCTGAGTTTCCTGATGAGCGGCGTAGGCGGCGTCATGGGTAAAGCTGTTAAGGGCCTCGGTGAGGCTCATCTTCTCGCCCGGATACCAGCCCTGCACGGGCTTGTTAGCGTGATCCTGGCGAGTGACTGAGGCGTGCAGGCCAAAGAAGGGATTGGCCGACTCGATGGGAAAATCTGAGCCTGCGGCGATCACCGCGCCGCTGCCGAGTAGCTTACGCCAGGCGTAGGCGCCCTCGATCCGCTGCGGGCCGACCCTGTCTTCGGCCATATTCATGTCGCTGGTGGCGTGGGTCGCCTGCATGGAGGCTATCACCCCAAGCTCGGCAAACCTGGGAATGTCGCTCAGCTGCAGTATTTGGGCGTGCTCGACCCTGTGTCTCAGGGCTTTGGTGTGGGTCTTGGCGATCAGACTCTGATAATTATCCAGCACCAGCTTGTTGGCACGATCGCCGATGGCATGGGTGTTTACCTGAAATCCCTCCTGCATCGACTTAAGCATCAGTGCCTTTAGCTCATCTTCCTTGTAGAGCAGCAGTCCCTTGTGACCATGGAGATCCGAGTAGTCCTGCAACAGGGCGGCGCCGCGGCTACCCAGGGCGCCGTCGGCGGAGATCTTCACGCTGCTGATATCCAGCATGCTGCCGGGATGGCGATAGGGACCCTTGGCCAGGATCTGGTCGAACTGGCTATCGTCGGCGGCGACCATGGCGTAGATGCGGATCGGCATCTGCTTTTCGTCTGCTAGCTGACGATAGGCGGCGAGGGTATTGTGACCGACACCCGCGTCGTGGACGCTGGTGAGGCCGAGTCTGGCGAGATCAGTCATGGCCGCGCGCAGCGCGCGGGCCTGCTCGGCCTGGGTCAGTGCCGGGATCTGCTGCTCTATCAGTGCCATGGCGTTGTCAATAAACACGCCGCTGGGTTGTCCCTTGTCGTCACGGACGATCTCGCCGCCGCTGGGGGCCTGTGTGTCGGCATCTATGCCCGCCAGCTTCATGGCGGCGCTGTTGGCCCAGCCCGCATGGCCATCGACCCGCCTTAGCCATATCGGCGTGTCAGGAAAGGCCTTATCCAGTGTCTTGGCCGTGGGGAAGCTTTTCTCTGGCCAGAGCACCTGGTTCCAGCCGCGGCCCAGAATCCAGTTAAGATCTTTGTTTTGCTTTCTAAAGGCCTCAACCCTGGCTACCGCGGCCTGTTCAGACTCACTGCCCTTAAGATCGACCCGAATAAGATTCAGCCCCCAGCCCAGCACATGGCCGTGGGCATCGATGAGCCCGGGTAGCATGGTCTGGCCCTTGGCATCGATCACCCGGATCTTGGGTGATTGAGTTTGCAACTGGCTCGGTGCCTGGCGGTAGATCTTATCTATCTTGTCGCCACTAAAGGCGATGGCACTAAACTGGGTCAGCTTACCCTGTTCCAGGGTGTAACCCTTGAGGTTATGAATGAGGGTGGTTTGTGCCAGGGCGCTACCGGAAAGCAGCAGGCTAACGGCGAGACTTAACTTAGTTAGGGTACTCATATTATTGGTTTTTTAAGTTCGTTGTTGGATTCATACTAGCAGCTTAGGCACCGACAGAAAACTAGCCATAGGTAGTGATTGGCAAGTGCTGGAAAGCCTGAGCCAAAGCCGCGCTAATGACCTTATAGAGTAAGTGATCAATCGTTGACGGCGCGCACGCTGGGAGTTGAGGCTTCGGCCACCACCCGGTTGCGGCCCGTGTGTTTGGCCTGGTAGAGGGCGTTATCGGCGCGGTTGACCAGTGTCTTGGTTGTGTCATCTTCTCTGAGCTGGGCGGCTCCCAGGCTGATGGTGAGTGATTGCCCATCAAACTTCTGCCCGGCGATATCCTGGCGCAACTGTTCTGCCACCTTGATACAGAGGGAAAGTTGGGTTTCGGGCAGTAAGATCACAAACTCTTCGCCGCCCCAACGCGCCAAAAAATCCCCCTCACGGCAGAGGGTCTTGAGGCTGTCGGCCAGTTGGACCAGCACGCGATCGCCGCTTAGGTGACCGTGGGCATCGTTAATCTGCTTGAAGTAATCTACATCCAGAATCAGCAGGCAAAAGGGGGTCTGTCGGTGATGGCTCAGCAGTACGTACTCTTCTAACGTGATGTCGAGCTTCTCTCTGTTGTAGAGACCGGTGAGCTTGTCGGTCTCGGCCAGAGTCTGGATCTTGGCGTTGCGCGCGGCTAGTTGACGATAGGCAGACGACCGGGTGCCCTCGTAGAAGCGAAACAGCAAGATATGGGCGATCGATACCTCGATGACATTGAACAGGGCGCCCATGCCGAAGGTGACGGGCTTAGCCTCCTGGATCTGGCCATAGACTATGTAGGCGCACACAGCGAAGGCGACGAGACAGACCAGGCTACCTCGCTGACGACCCAGAAGGAAGAAGGCGAACGGCGGGATCAGGGTGGCCCAAACGAGCGAATGGGCATAGCCGCCCACCGAGGCGACGAACAGGAGGATAAGTCCCGTGACCATCAGGGTCACCGCCCAGGAGGCGAGGTTGACGTTGGCGGTGCGGTTGAAAAAGGCCAGAATCGATAGGGAGAGCAGGAAGCCGCTGGCGTCTAGGGTGGCATACTCATAGCTTTCGAAATAGAAGATATTGAGCAGGGTGAGTACCAGGAAGAAGGTACTGCTGAGCAGCAGGGTATGGCCGATTAACCGGGTGCGCCAATAGTCTCTGTGACCCGGCGGATATTGGGCAAAGTCTTTGTACCAGTACTTAAGCATGATGTCCCTTTTCTCACTGCGTCATAGAATTATTACCCAAAATTAAGTAGATTAACAGCGGCTTATATCGAGGTGATTTTTCAGTTCGTCTTCGCCAGTCAATACTCCTGACAGGTGAAGGATGGATGACGTCGAGTCTGGGTCTATGCTAGGGTGAACGCCAAGGGTAAGCGGTTTAGCCAAGGGCATTTACGCGTAGCTAAGATTTTAAAGGAGTTGTAAGAGCGATGACGGCGTTCTTGCTACAAAGGTGGAGTGAGATCAGTTGGCAATTCGGCGGCGCCCAGCTGCTGGCCATGGCCGTGTTGGCACTCTGGTTATGGGCCATCTGGCCGGTAGAAGATGTAAAGGCGCTGCTTAAGGATAAGGCGCTGCAGACTCGCCTGTTGCTGGCCATCTTCTTCGTCAATGGGCTCTGGCTTATCGACGCCAGCATCACCCCTGGGATTCATGTCCATTTTCTCGGCCTGGTGACATTGATGCTGATGTTTGGTTGGCGCCTGGCCACCCTGGCGCTGCTGTTGCCAGTCGCCTTCTTCGCGACCTTTATGCTCAAGTTACCACTGGACTTCGCTATCTATGGCCTGGTAGCCATCGCCTTGCCGCTGTTTCTCAGCTATGTGGTCTACAGCCAGGTATTTAAGTACCTGCCACATCACCTGTTCGTCTACATCTTCTGCGGCGCATTCATGAACGCCTTCCTCTGCATAGTGTTTCATATACTCTGCTGGTCAACTTGGCTCTATTTCAGCACAGACTATGACTGGGCTTATCTGACAGACAACTACCTGCTGCTGATCCCTTTGCTGGCTTTTCCCGAGGCGCTGCTGAACGGCATGGCGGTGACCCTCATGGTGGTCTATCGCCCCGAGTGGCTCTACGACTACTCGGACAGAACCTATTTCTAAGCACTTACTGTAAAAGCACCTGCTGTAAAAGTCCGGTGAGAAGTGGCTGTTATCTTGATTTTAATCAAAGGTTATCAAGATGATGGCTTAAATGTTTCAAATTGTAACCTTAGGGCGCTAGTATGCCTGCTTGTGCTCCCTCTAAGATTTATCTTCTTGGTTGCGCGGGGTCAGCCCAGGCCTCAGGCCGGGCTCAATAATAAAAAATACTAGAGTGAAAATTTACGATGGATATGTATAAGTTATCAACGGCCGCGTTAGTGGCTGGCCTGGCTTTCAATGCCAACGCCAATCTGCTGCTCAGCGAAGTGTTATACGATGCGCCCAACAATGACAGCGTCGAAGAGTATGTCGAGCTGTATAACGCCGGGTGCAGCAGTATCGACTTGAGTCAGTATCAGCTCAGCGACAACGGCAGCAGCTATGCCTTGCAGGGCACTCTTGCCCCAGGCGCCTACTATACGGTGGCGGCCAACCAGGCAGGTTTCTACAGCCTGTTTAACAGCAATCCAGATCTATATCCCATGTCGTTAAGCCTTGGCAACTCGGGCGACTTCGTGCGGCTGTCGAAGGGGAGCGAAGAGATCGATGTGGTCGCCTGGGAAGGCGGCCTGAGTGGCTGGTCGCTCAATGTGCGCGATGTCTCCCTGGCGCGCACGACTGTGATCAACACTAAGTCACAGGCCGATTGGAGCGCCATGGACAATCCGGGCTCGCCGGGCTCGGGAAGCCTGGATGCCTGCGACAGTTCTGCCGGCGGTAACGACAATCAGCTGGGCAATGGTCAGCCAAAGTCTAACCTTAGCGCGGCCAAGGGGCAGACCCTCAGTTACCTGTTCGACCTGCCCCAAGGGGCGAGCGAGGTTGTGGTGACTATGAGTGGCGGTACAGGGGATGCCGATCTCTACCTGCGCCAGGGTAGCGAGCCGACGCTGTCTGAGTATGACTGCGCCCCTTATCTTACCGGCAACAACGAGAAGTGCAGCGTCACCACACCTGTGGTCGGTCGCTACTATGTGAACATCAATGCCTATGAGGCCTATAGTGGCGTGTCGCTCAGCCTAAGCTATAGCGTAGCGACTGGCGGCGATGGCTCGGGTGGTTCGAGCGGCGATGGCTCGGCCGGTGACAATGGCGATTATGTCTACATCAGCTACTATGGCGACGCGATTGGAAAAACCGGCGCGGCGCTAAAGGCCAGCCTGAATCAGATCATCAAGGGACATACCCGTTTTAGCTATAGTCAGGTGTGGGACGGACTCAACTATGCCGATGAAGATCCGGCCAACAGCAATAACGTGATCCTCTTGTACACGGGCCGCTCCGAGCCCAAGACGAATCGCGCCGGTATGAGTAACTCACTCGATGCCTGGAACCGTGAACACGTCTGGGCCAAGAGTCATGGTTTCCCTAGCAGTAGCCAGTATGCCTATACCGATCTGCATCACCTGCGTCCGGCGGACGTCACAGTTAACAGCAGCCGTAGCAACAAGGATTTTGCCGCCGGCGGCGATGCGATTTCAGAAGCACCGGGCAACTACACTGATGCCGATAGCTTCGAGCCGCGCGACGAGGTGAAGGGCGATGTGGCACGTATGGTGTTCTACATGGATGTCAGGTATGAGGGCAACGATGCCAGTGGCACGCCGGATCTTAGCGTGGTAAACGGGGTGACCGGCAATGGCGAGCCCCTGCTTGGGGATCTCTGCACTCTGTATCGCTGGCATCAGCAAGATCCCGTCAGCGATTGGGAGCGTCGCCGCAACAATCGTATCTTCGAGTGGCAGAAGAACCGTAATCCCTTCATCGATAACAGCAGTTGGGTGAGCGAGATCTATGGCGCCTCGTGCCCATAGGCCTAACTAACTTAGTGGTTGAATGAGAAGCGCGGCCCCTAGGCTGCGCTTTTTTATGCCTGTCAGTGACTACCAGAAGTAGCCATAGCTGAGGCCGATCACGTTGAAGCCGTCGTTCTCATTGGCGAGGTTGGCGTTGGAGTAGTGGGTAAAGGAGAGGCCAAGTTTGTGGTGTTTCTGAAATATGATGCCGGCACCGAGCTTATCTTCGAACTGCCAGTGGGAACCTAGGCTGCGATCCAGATAGTGTTCGCTGTCGATATAGGTGATGCCGATCCCGCCCTCAAGGAAGAGGCTAAGGTTGTCGAAGGGATATTGATAGGTGAGCAGAGGGATGATAGAAACGCCGTGATTGTCGCTGGGGGTATAATCCTGCCAGTAATGGTAGGCCAGCTCGAGATTGATACCGAGTCGATTGCGGGTGAGCAGGTTCTCTTGCATAGGGAGCGGATAGACCAGGGCGAGTCTGTGGGCCCTGGCATTGTCAGAGCCATGCCACTTGGGGTCGGTCTGTCCCAGGCTGTAGCTCATTCCCCAGTCGGCGACCGCCGATAAGGGGATGATCGCTAAGCCCACTATGATGAACAAATTTTTCATTGGGTTATCCTCAAAAGATACGCCGCTGCTTGCGGTGTACGGTGAAAAGCCCTAAGTAAATATTAGTGGAAAAGCGGGCGGCCTACCCAATGCCGCCCGGGTGGAAGCCTCATCTGTGTCATCTCTCTGTCGCATTGTCAGGCTAAGTTAAGCCCATGGATAAGCAGTGTTAAGCTGGGGCAATGAGCCGGTTCTCCTTCGAGCATGCCTTCGAGATAGATACCCTTAAGCGGCTGATCGCCCAGCATCAGGCGCATTTTCGGCATCGCTCATTGCTGGATTTTTATTATCGCGGTGAGGCGCTGTCGGTAACTGCCATCGAGCTGGGGGCACAAGATGCCGACGCTCCCTGTGTGCTCTTTGTCGGTGGGGTTCACGGGGTCGAGCGAATCGGCGCCCAGGTGGTGCTGGCGTTTCTCGGCAGCCTGCTCAACCGACTCGAGTGGGACACGCACCTGCAGGCACTGTTAAGAAAAGTAAGGTTGGCCTTCATCCCTATAGTGAATCCGGCGGGATTTCTGCGCGGCAGTCGCGGCAATGGCCAGAATGTGGATCTGATGCGCAACGCGCCGATTGAGGCGCAGGAGGGAGTGACCTTCCTGGTGGGCGGTCAGCGCTTCTCTCAGCATCTGCCCTGGTATCGTGGCGAGACGATGGCGGCTGAAACTAAGGCCTTGATAGACTATGTCACCTCGTTACACCAACGCAGTAGCAGCCTGCTGGTACTGGATGCCCACTCGGGCTTCGGGCTCAGGGATCACCTCTGGTTCCCCCATGCCCATACCCGCGAGCCCTTCGCCGGCATCGGCTATGTTTATCAACTGCATAAGTTGTTCGAGAAGGGTTACCCCCACCACGGCCACTATCAGCTAGCGCCCCAGAGTCATTTCTACCGCACCCATGGTGACATCTGGGACTATCTGGTGACCCAGGTTGACGGCAAGATCCCCTTCGTACCGCTAACCTTAGAGATGGGGTCCTGGGCCTGGGTACGCAAGAATCCGCGCCAGCTATTCAACTTTCCCGGCTACTTCAACCCCCAGGCGCCCCACAGGCACCACAGGATCTTGCGTCGTCACGTGGTGTTGATGCAGTTTCTGCTCGACGCCGCCTATGGCAGGGTGCTGGAGCGGCTCACGCCGTCCGAGCTGTCGATGCTCACCGCCGAGGGGCTGAGGCTTTGGTTTAATCGAGGAGTGAGATGACTACCTGGGTAATGCTGAGAGGCTTGATGCGCGACGAGCGCCACTGGCAGGGCTTTGTCGAGCGCCTGACTGATGCCGGTGAGCGGGTGATCACTGTGGATCTGCCCGGTAATGGTCGCCTTGCCGATGAGGTGAGTCCCAAGTCGATAGACGGCTATTGTGACAGTGTGTGGCGCCAGGTATTGCCTCATATCAATCCCTTCAGGGGCAAGTCAGTGGTGCTGATCGGCCTCTCCATGGGGGGCATGACGGCGCTGGCGCTCGCCAGTCGTTATCCGGATCGCGTCCGCCAGGTGGTGCTGCTCAACAGCAGCGCCGCCAATCTCTCCCCCTGGTATCGCCGCTTTCGCCTGCTCCCCTTGCTGAGGGCGATATTAGGCGGAGTGCGCCTCAAGCTGACCCAGCTGGGCAGGGGCCTCAGCCTGGTGGAGGCCTGTGTGCTGCAATACACTAGTCTGCATCATGGCGACAACCTGGCGTTGATCGCTAACTGGAGTCGTTGGCGCAATGAGCGACATACCAGCCTCTGTAATGGGGTTCGCCAGCTTATCGCCTGCGCCCGCTTTCAGACGCCGCCCCTGTCGAGTATTCCCGTGACGCTTATCTGCGCCGCCGAGGACAATCTGGCCGATCCCCGCTGCAGCCGGGCATTGGCGAGTTTCTATCATACCGAGGCGCTAGTGTTGCCCAATTGCGGCCACGACATCAGCCTGGACGCGCCAGAGGCGCTGCTGGCTTGTCTGCGGGCGAACATTACCTCGAATAGCGATGAATCGTCACAATAATGTTGTTTTACTGTCATCTGCGCTGGCTAGTATCCCTGGCCAACTATGATCAATCTAAGGAATAATAGCGTGAAAGATCAATCGACTAAATTGACGGCTCTGGCAGGGATTTTGTTGGGTAGCCTGGCTCTCGCCGGGTGTGACAGCAGCGATGATGACAATCAGGAAACCAGTAACCCACTCGCTCAGGCCATGGGCATTGATAAGCAGGTGCCGGCCCAGGTGGGTGTCAGACCCCTGTTTCTGGTGGATCAGATGGTCGATGGCGAGCTCAAGAGCCAGCTGGAGCAATGTCGCCAGGGGCCTTTCTATCGCAGCGACTTTGCCATAGGCCATCGCGGCGCGGCGATGCAGTTTCCTGAGCATACGAAAGAGTCTTACCAGGCGGCGATCGACTCGGGCGCAGGCGTGGTGGAGTGTGACGTGACCTTTACCGCCGACAAGGCGCTGGTGTGCCGTCACTCCCAGTGCGACCTGGCCACCACCACCAACATTCTGGCCATAGAGGATATTGCCGCCAAGTGCAGCGCACCCTTCACCCCGGCCGATGCCGTTAACGGCGTGAGCGCCACTGCCACCTGTTGTACCAGCGACATTACCCTGGCGGATTTCAAGCGTCTCAAGGGCAAGATGGATGGCGCCAACCCAGATGCCACCACGGTGGAAGAGTATATGGCGGGCACACCCAACTGGCGCACGGATCTCTATGCCGGTGAGGGGACACTGATGACCCACGCCGAGAGCATCGCCATGTTTAAGGCGGCGGGCGTCAAGATGACCCCGGAGCTGAAGTCGCCGAGCGTGACCATGCCGTTTGATGGCATGACGCAGGCGGACTATGCCCAAATGATGTTGGATGAGTATCAGGCGGCAGGTGTTGCACCATCGAGTGTCTATCCCCAGTCGTTCAATCTCGATGACGTGAAATATTGGATTGCCAATGCGCCCGAGTTTGGTCAGCAGGCGGTCTATCTGGATGACAGGTATGATCTGAACGACTTCGACCCCCAGGACAGTAGCAGCTGGTCACCCAGCATGGATAGCCTGGCAAATGATGGCGTGCAGATCATAGCGCCGCCACTCTGGGTATTGGTTACGCTGGATGATGAGGGCAAGATAGTGCCTTCGGAGTATGCTAAGGCGGCCAACGACGCGGGCCTTAAGATCATCACCTGGACCCTGGAGCGCTCAGGCCTGTTGACTCAGGGGGGGGGCTGGTATTATCAGAGCATCACTGAGGCGATCAAGGATGAAGGCAAGGCCTTCGAGCTGCTGGATGTGTTGGCGAAAGACGTTGGGGTGATCGGTGTGTTTAGCGACTGGCCGGCGACCGTAACCTACTACGCCAACTGCATGGCGAAATAAGCCCTTTGGATTTTACCGACTGAGATAAAAGGCGAGATAAACAAGAGGCGCGCTCCTTAGAGCGCGCCTCTTCTATTTTGTGCCAGGGTAAAAGGAGAGGAGCGGCTTAGCCGAGCGCCAGCTCCTTGGCCCGGCGGGCGGCGCTGTCCATCGCCCTGGCGACTAAGGCATCGAGATCCCCGTGCTGAAACGCGAGTACCGCCTGCTCAGTGGTGCCCTTGGGTGAGGTGACCTGGTGGCGGAGGTTAGCGAGTCCCTCCTTGCTGGCCATCGCCATAGAGACGGCGCCCATGGCGCTCTGCAGTACCGCCTTGCTGGCGGTCTTGGGTGGTAGCCCCTGGGCAATAGCGGCCTTCTCCATTGCCTCTAGAAACAGGAAGAAGTAGGCGGGCGAGCTACCTGCGGTGGCCACTATGCTGGCCATCTGATTCTCATCTTCGAGCCAGACGGTATCGCCGACGGCGCGCATCAGCTGCTCTGCGTCATCGAAGGCCTGTCTGTCGAGGTGACCCGGTACATAAAGGCCGGTGAGTCCCTTGCCGATGGCCGTGGGCAGGTTGGGCATGGCACAGACCAGCTGAGTATTTCGCGGTAGCTTGTCTGAGATGCTGGCGTGGGTTAGCCCTGCGGCGATGGAGATCACCAGTTTTTGCTCGCCGCCTTGGTCTCCGCGCTGTTCATTGAGTTGTCCTAGCAGAGGACGCAGCTCGTCACATACCAGGGGAACGATAAAGGGCTTCACTGCCAGTATGATGATGTCGGCAAAAGCCACCGCGGCGCTGTTGTCCGAATGTACCCTGACATTAAATTCTTTCACCAGGCGGCTACGTGTATGCTGGCTCGGCGCACATACCAAGATATGTTCGCTCTTGTGGCCATGCTTGACTAGGCCGCGAATGATGGCGCTGGCCATGTTGCCGCCGCCGATGAAGGCGATGCGTAACTGGGGGGCTAACCCCGGGTCTTGAAAAGAGATGTTGGGCCTCCTATGAATGTTTGCTAGGCGCGGATCTGACCGTCGCCATTGACCAGATATTTCTCCGTGGTTAGGGATTCCAGCCCCATGGGACCGTAGGCATGCAGCTTAGTGGTGGCGATACCGATCTCGGCGCCCAGGCCAAGCTCGCCGCCGTCCGAGAAGCGTGACGAGGCGTTGACCATGACCACAGAGGCGTCGACCGTACGTTGGAAACGTTTGGCGGTCAGCTCGTTTTCGGTGCAGATCACCTCGGTATGGCGGCTGCCGAAGCGATGAATGTGGGTGAGGGCCTGGTCAAAATCCTTCACCTGACGCACGGCAATTTCGAGCGCCAGATATTCCTGGCCAAACTCCTCTTCGCTGAGTACCTGGGCGCCCGCGAAGTATTGCTGGGAATTGGCGCAGCAGTTGATCTTCACTTGATGCTCGGCCAGTGCCGTGGCAGCCATGGCAAGAAACTTAGGGGCAATCTCGCTGTGTACCAGCAGGCCCTCGAGTGCGTTACACACGCCTGTGCGTTGGGTCTTGCCGTTTAGCAGCAGGGCCAGCGCCTTATCAAGATCCGCATCCTTATCTACATACAGGTGACAGACGCCCTTAAAGTGCTGAATAACAGGTACCTTGCTATGTTCGGTAACGAAGTTAATCAGGCCTTCGCCGCCGCGGGGAATGATGACGTCAATGGTGTCTTGCTGTTGCATCAGTTCCATCAGCAGGGCGCGATCTGGATCTGGTACCACGGCGATCAGTGCGGCCGGTAGGCCATATTGTTTGAGGACCTTCTGCAGGACGGCGGCGATCACCTTGCTGGTGTGCAGTGCTTCCTTGCCGCCCCTTAAGATCACCGCATTGCCCGACTTAAAGCACAGGGCGCCGGCGTCGGCGGTGACGTTGGGGCGCGCCTCGTAGATCATGCACACCACACCCAGTGGTACCCGCATCTTGCTGATGTTGAGGCCGTTGGGACGGGTACTCAGGTCACGCTGGGCACCGATAGGATCGGGTAGGGTGGCGATGTTCTCTATCCCCTGGGCCATCGCCTCGATACGATCCCCGTCCAGCGTCAGCCTGTCTATCATGGCGGCGCTCAGGCCAGCCTGTTCGGCGGACGCGAGATCGATAAGGTTGGCGCTGCGGATCTCGAAGCTGGCGGCGCGCAGGCTGCGTGCCATGTCCAGCAATATGGTGTTCTTGGTCTGGGTGTCGACCTGGGCCAGCGTCTTTGCGGCCTCGGCGGCATCCCTCGATAGGGTTTCGATAATGCTCATATTTACTCCAATATGGCGATGTTCTCATCGCTTAAGATGGGACCGGTTTGCTGCTCCACATCGTGGGCAAAGGTACGGTCCGGCTGCTTGGCGATAAAATTCAGTAAGCAACTGCTGTAATTGGCCTGAGCCTTCGCCAGCTTAGTGCCATCGCCTTTGCGCACTAAGATGGTGTCACCGACGGAAAAGTTGCCTTTTACGGCCACTACATCGTCGCTGGTCAGTTGCGTCTCTTGGTCATCCAGGGCAGCGTCGAAGTTATTTTCGACGATCACCTCGCCCTGGGCCTGTGAGGTGTGGGTCATCCAGTGCACATGCTCCTGCATGGGCTGGTCGAACGGGGTGAATAGCGTCCCCGGGTTTTGTCCCTTGAGCAGGCGATTGAAGGCGTCTGGGTCGAAGCCATTGATGATCACCGTCTCTATGCCGTGGGCGATCGCCTTCTCGGCCGCCTCGATCTTGGTGCGCATGCCGCCGGTGCCGACCTCGCTGGTGGCGCCGCCAGCCATGGCATAGATGGCATCATTGATCTCGTTCACCTGTTTGATCAGCTTGGCATCGTCGTGCATCTGGGGATTCTTGGTGTAGAGCCCGTTAACGTCGGAGCAGATGATCAGGGCGTCGGCATCGGCCGCCGCCGCGACCATGGCCGACAGGTTATCGTTGTCGCCGACCCGCAGTGTGTCTGTGGTGACCGCATCATTCTCGTTGACTATGGGCAGCAGGCCGTGATCCAGCAGGCTGAACAGGGTGTTCTTGATGCTGATGTACCGTTCACGATCCCTGAGATCACCATGGGTGACCAGTAGCTGGGCCGAGGGAAAGTCGAATAACTTGTCCCAGGTGGCCATCATGTCGGCCTGGCCTGCGGCGGCCATCGCCTTCTTCTGTGATACCGTAGGTTGCTTGAGATCACCCAGCCTGTGCCAGCCCGCGGCCACCGAACCCGAGGAGACCAGGACGACCTGGACCCCCTTGGCGCGGCAGTTTGCGATAAATTGGGCGATACCCAGCAGATAGTGGCTGCTGCATCCTTGCTTATGGGGCGCGATCAGGGCACTACCCACCTTAACGACGATGCGTTTCCAGTGTATGTTTGCCATGTTTTTCCCGCCTTATCTTTGCTCTGCTAGCTGACGCCCGGCCTCGTCGAAGGTTTCAATGGTGTTCTCACAGGGATCGCCATCTAAGGCACTAACTCCCCAGATCACCAGGCTGCTGGCCATAAACCCTGGGATCATCTCATAGAGCATAGAACTCAGGGCCTTACCCTCGGGCAGTACCGGTGCATAGATCCAGAAGAGGACTGTGGCGGCACCGGCTATGATACCGGCTACGGCAGCCTTGTGGGTCAGGTTCTTCTTGTAGAGGCTAAACAGGACGAGCGGGCCGAAGGCGGCACCGAAACCTGCCCAGGCGTTACTCACCAGAGATAGGATGCTGTTGGAGCGATCCAGTGCCAGCAGGCTGGCGACTATGGCCACGCCGGCAACGCCGAAGCGTCCAAGCTTAACCATCTCCTCTTCGCTGGCCGCTTTCTTCGAGACTACGCGGTAGATATCTTCGGTCAGCGAGCTCGATGACACCAGCAGCTGTGACGAGATGGTACTCATGATGGCCGCTAAGATCGCCGCGAGCAGGAAGCCGCTGATCAAAGGATGGAACAGTAGCTCTGAGAAGACGATAAAGATGGTCTCTGGGTCGCTCAACTTCATGTCGAACTTGTTGGCATAGGCGATACCCACCAGACCGGTGGCCAGTGCGCCTATGATGGTGACCGTCATCCAGCTCATGCCTATGTTCTTGGCGGTCTTGATGTCCGATACACTACGGATAGCCATGAAGCGGACTATGATATGGGGCTGGCCAAAGTAACCCAGGCCCCATGAGAGCGCCGAAATCAGTCCCAGCAGGGTGACGTTTTGCATCGCATCACCGAAATGGGGGATAGATTCGTAGGCGAAATTCATCATCTTATCGGCGTTGCTGAATTCCTGATAGGCCACCACGGGCACCAAGATCAGCGCGATAAACATGATGCAGCCCTGGACGAAGTCGGTCAGGCTGACGGCAAGGAAGCCGCCAAGCAGGGTGTATGACACGACCACCCCTAGGGTGATCACCAGTCCCAGCTCGTAGTTGACCTCGAAGGCCGACTCGAACAGCTTACCGCCCGCTACCAGGCCTGCCGAGGTGTAGAGGGTAAAGAAGATCACTATGATGATCGCCGAGATGATGCGTACATGGCTGCTGGGATCATGGAAACGTTTGGCGAAGAATTCCGGAATCGTCAGTGCGTTGTTGGCGACTTCGGTATATACCCTCAGCTTAGGCGCGACAATCAGATAATTCACCAAGGCACCCAATAACAGGCCGAAGGCGATGTAGATGGTCTCGAACCCTACCAGGAACATGGCACCGGGCAGGCCCATCAGCATCCAGCCACTCATGTCGGAGGCGCCGGCAGAGAGGGCGGTGACCTGAGGGCTCACCTGTCTGCCGCCCAAGATGTAGCCCGATACGTCGTCGGTCGAGCGGCGGTAGGCAAACAGGCCTATGGCCAACATGGCCAGAAAATAGATAGCGAGGGAGATGTAGGTTAAGTAATGCATGGATTTATTGGCCTCCTAACGCTTTGTTATTTTGAATCCCGCCGGGTTTCAACATGACAAAAAGATAGGTACTTAAGATGGCGAATAGACAGGTGAGTTGCATGGCATAGGTGGCCTTGCCGTGGAGCTTGTGCCACGCCTGTGAGATGAGATTTTCTTCCGTTGCATTGTCTGACGACATTGTGCCCTCCTGATAGGCTTGTAAAAGTAATTAGAAAACTAATAGTTAGTGCTCGAACTATATTAACATCCAAACTAACTAATTTTCCACCCCGATCCAGGCGCAAGGGCCAGTGACAACCCACAGTACATCGGCTGTAGCCCTTATCTGTTCTGGGGTTGAGTCGTTATTGCATTTTGTTGAAATAAAAATGAACGACAGGGATAAGCATAGAAAAAGTGTGGGTTTAAACTGATATTTGTATGAAATTTCATCTGTTATCTGTGATGAAATGTTGCGTTGGCAGGTGTTAACGCATCGCCAGCCCGTTGGGGCTGGGCTTGGCGGGGGAGCTGATGTGGTATGAGCTTTATGTTGGGGTGAGTATTTTGGTTAGTTCTGTAACTATTTGCGTGGTCAGCATCCGTCTTGTCTCTCGATAATAAACCATCTGCCGCTCACTTCATGAAGGCGTGTTGGCGTCTGCTGTTGCCGGCGTAATCTGGGCTATCACGAAATCGATGAACAGATTGATCAGGGCCGAGTCTTTTCGCCTATGGCTGTATAGGGCATAGAAGTTGGATGATGCCAGGCGATAGTCGGGCAGTATGGTCACCAGCTCGCCGCGATGAAGCTCGGCCTCTACCAGGTACTTGGGCAGCACCGCGATGCCGAGTCCCGCTTTAACAGCCTGGTAGATGGCATTCTTATTGTTGAAGGAGAGTTCGCCGTCGAGTTGAATTTCAACCTTCTGATTAGCGTTAAGCAGCTTGATACGGTCGAACGCCTTGTCTCTGCCGGTGAGAGTGATCATCTCGTGCCGGGTTAGCGCCTCGGGATTCTCTGGGGCCGCATGTCGACTCAGGTAGTCGGGACTGGCGCACAGCAGAGATTCGTCGGCCATAATCAGGCGGGCCAGGTAGGGCTCATTGGTGATCTGAGTGCTGCGAAAGGCGATATGTAGCTTGTCTCTGTGTAGATCGCTGGTTTCGTTGGAGAAGCTGGCCTTGATGCGAACATCAGGGTGGCATTGTTTAAAGGCCAATATGATGGGGGTTAGTATGCGCTCCCCCCATAGCTCGGGGGCGGTCAGGCGCAGCTCGCCGCTGAGCTGGGTCTTCTGACTGCTCAGGCTGTCCAGCAGTTCGTCGTTGAGTTCGAGGATCTCCCGGGACTTGTGATAGAAGAGTTCCCCGGCATCCGTGGTGGTCACATGTCGGGTGCTACGTTGCAGCAAGCGGGTATCGAGCAGGCTTTCCAGGTATTGAATATCCTTAGAGGCCTTGCTCGGGGTAACTGATAGCTGCCTGGCCGCCGCGGCAAAGGATCCATGGTGGACGATGGCGGCGAACAGTTTCATCAGGTAGATGGTATCTAGCTTATTCTTCACTGATATTGTTTCCTCTTGGGAAATTTACTCTTGCTATTTGATTTGATTATATCCTGTTGCTCGAGTGTGTACAGTAGGGGCCATGAGTTTACTGACGTGGAATATCTCCTATGGCGACGACAAGTTTTACCCATCCACAGCTTTTTAGCCGCGCAGGCAAGAGTGCGAAGAACAAGGCGGTCTTGGCTCCGCTGACCCATAACATGAGTGAGGACAATGGCGATCTCAGCAGCGACGAGATGGCCTGGTTGAGTCTTTGTGCCCGAGGCGGATTCGGCACACTGATCTTGGCCGCCACCCAGGTATTGCCTGGCGGACGCTGCTGGCAGGGCCAGCCAGGTCTGATGAGCGATTTTCAACAGGGTCAGCTTGCCAAGGTCGCTGCGATGGCCAGACGTCATCGGGTGCTGACCATAGTGCAGCTGCATCATGGCGGCGTGCGTGCCTCGGTGGAGTTAAACGAGCGTGCTCCTATGGGTCCTTCGGCCATCGCCGCCGGTGGACGCTATCCTCTCGGAGTAGAGGAGATGAGCGGTGAGCAGATTGCCGAGCTGACCGAAGGCTTTGTTAGTGCGGCGCAGCGCGCCTATGAGGCGGGCATGGATGGCGTAGAGCTCCACGGCGCCCACAACTTCCTCTTGTGTAACTTTCTCAATCCCACCCTGAACCTGCGTAGCGACGAATGGGGCGGCAGCGTCTTTAAGCGCACCAAGATGCTGCGCGACATCATAGCCGAGATCCGTCGTCGCCTGCCCCGCAACTTCATCGTCGGGGTGCGTCTGTCGCCAGAAAGCTATGCCAATGTGCGTGGCATAGCGCTGAGCCATCAGATGGAGGTCGCCAACATACTTGCGACCCAGGATATCGACTACCTGCACTTCTCCATGGGGGACAGCTTTAAGGCACCGAATGAAGGCGAGGGCAGCTCGCTGCTGGCGCATATTCGCGAAGGTTTTACCGGTGACATTCCCCTGATGGTGGCGGGGAATATAGCCGATGGTCTCAGTGCCCAGCAGGCGTTGCATCTGGGGGCCGACATGGTGGCCGTGGGCAGAGCGGCGCTGGGAAATCCCGACTGGTTTAACCGGGTGGCGACCCGTACTAAGTTGGTTAATCCGCCCTTTAGTCGAAAGCAGCTGAGTCTTAATGGCTTCAATGCCAAGGGATTGCAATATCTGCTTTCCGTGCCCGGGCTGGTTGCGAGCACCGAAGATGGCGCTCAGGTGTAACTTACAATATTCACTTAAGATAGGAGAGGCACTGTGGATTTCTCATGGTTATTGGTCTTTATGTTGACCTTCTTTCTGATGTCGGTCTCACCTGGGATCTGCATGCTGCTGGCGATGTCGCTGGGGGCCAACATAGGTGTGCGTCGGACCCTGTGGATGATGCTGGGGGTGTTGGTGGGTATCGCCTCGATCGCCACCTTGGCACTCATCGGCATCGCCAATTTGCTGAGTCGCCATGAATGGTTAATGCTGACGGTGAAATACCTTGGAGCCGCCTATCTCATCTATCTCGGGGTGAAGAGCTGGCGCACACCCTATCGGGCCAGTGAGGTGGAGGCTAAGGCGCAGTCGTCGGCTGGCGCGCTGGCACTGAGTGGCTTCTCGGCAGCGATATCTAATCCTAAGGCTTGGGCCTTCCTGATAACCTTGCTGCCACCCTTTATTCGCCCGGAGCAGCCTATGATGTTCCAGTCACTTGTCTTGCTGACGCTGGTAGTGGTTATAGAGTTTTCCTGCCTGTTGCTCTATGCCTATGGTGGGCGTCAGCTCTCTGCCTTCCTCCTGCAGCGAGGTCGGGGGGAGTGGCTCAATCGTCTCTCGGGTGCCTTGCTTTTTCTGGTCGCAGCACTCTGGCTGAGCTTTTAATCTAAGAGCAAGAGTAGGCCAAGCGCTTGACCTTTATGCCTAAATCACGTTTTTCGCCCCGGCTGTTATACTCAATGAACGGCAGCGAGTTGGGGGGGATGGCATGAGCTGGCAGGATATCAAGGAGATCTTATCTTTCGTTCTCTTCACCTACGGGGACTCGGCGATAACCGTCTCCCAGGTGTTGCAGGTGCCGCTGCTGCTGCTGTTGGCCTGGTTTATCGTGACCCGGATCGGCAAGCTGATCCGCCGCGCCATGCTGGCGCGCAAGGTCGCCCCCGATGCGGTGCACCTCTTTTCCCGCATCTACCTCATCCTGGCGATTGCCATCATTGTGGTGACTAGCCTGGAGATCCTCAATATCCCCCTTAAGGCCTTCGCCTTCGTGTCCGGTGCCATAGCCATTGGGGTGGGCTTTGGGGCACAGAACATCATCAATAACTTCATCAGCGGTTGGATCTTGATGTGGGAGCGGCCGATACGTATCGGTGATTTTCTCGAGATAGGTGAGACCAAGGGGGTGGTGGAGAGCATCAATACCCGCTCGACCCTGATCCGCCGTAACGACGGAGTTCACATGCTGGTGCCTAACAGCCACCTGCTGGAAAATACCGTCACCAACTGGACCCTTATCGACAACATCGCCCGCTCGACCGTCAGGGTGGGCGTTGCCTATGGGGCCGATGTGGAGAGGGTGGCCGATATCATCAAGCAGACGCTGGATGAACACGAGGAGATCTTAACCGCGCCAACCCCCATCGCCATCTTCGAAGACTTTGGTGACAACGCACTCATATTCGATGGCATCTTTTGGGTGTGTGCCAACACAGAGGCGGATATCCGCCGTATTCGCAGCGACATCCGCTTTCGTATCTACAAGCTGTTTAATGAGGCCGGTATAGTGATAGCCTTTCCACAGCGGGATCTTCATCTGGATGGCGAGCTTAAGATCACCAAGGCAGCGCCAAGGGTGTCAGAGGATGAACAGGGTCGCCAGACCTAGGAAGGCGAAGAAGCCGACCACATCTGTGACTGTGGTGAGTACCACGCCACCCGCCAAAGCGGGATCTATGCCTATCTTCTTCAGCAGCACAGGAATGCTGGCACCGGCGAGGACACCTGTGACAAGTACTATCACCATAGCGAGACCAAATACCAGCCCCAGCTGCCAGTCGCCGAACCACTTGAGGGCGATAACGGCGACCAAGGATGCCCAAAGCAGCCCATTGAGCGCGCCGATGCTGAATTCGTGCCCTATTAGCTTGATGATGTTATTGCGATTGATCTGATCTAGCGCCAGGCCACGTGTGACTAAGGTTAGGGTCTGACTACCGGCGACGCCGCCCATACTGGCCACCACTGGCATGAGCACGGCGAGGGCCACTACCTTCTCGATGGCCGCCTCGAACAGGCCGATCACCCAGGCGGCGAGGAAGGCGGTGAGCAGGTTCACGCCGAGCCAGAGCGCTCGTCTTGTGGCACTTCTCACTATGGGAGCAAACATATCCGGGTGACTGTTTAGGCCTGCCTGAGAGTAGAGGGCCTTATTGGCCTCGTCCTGGATCACGTCGATCACATCATCCACTGTGATGCGGCCAATCAGCTTATGTTTGTCGTCTACCACGGGGGCCGAGAGTAGGTCTTTGTCTTTAAAGGCCTGCGCTACCTTATTGGCGGGCATTTGTGGTGTGAAACTGGTGACCTCGGTGGACATCAGCTCACGTATGCTGGTGTCCATCTCGCTGGAGACCAGCAGGCTAAGAGGGACTATGCCGAGCAGAGTATTGTTTCTGTCGACCACCATCAGGCTGTCCAAATGCTCGGGGAGTTGACCTTCTCGCTGGCGTAGACGGCGTAGATAACGCAGCGCCGCCTTGACAGAGACATCGGCGCGCAGGGCGCTGATATCTACATCCATCAGGCCGCCGGCGCTCTGGTCGGGATAGTCTCTGACCAGCTCGTATCTCTGCCGGCGCTGGGTATCCATCGCCTGCACCATGGCCGAGACCACAGGCATTGGCAGATCGGCGTCGATATCTGCCAGCTCATCCATCTGCATCTGACTCAGGCCGGCGATCAGTTTCTCTTCCTCTGTTTGCTCGATCAGTGTGTGTCGCTGGGATTGGGGCAGGGCCAAGAGCACCTTGGCACAGCGCTGAGGGGGAACCTGGGCCCAGACGCTTAGCCTCTCTTTCGGTGGCAGAGACTCCAATAGCCTGGCTATTTCGGCGCTGGCTATCTCGCCTAAGGTGCTTGAGATGACGTCGCCATCGCCTTTAAGCAAGGCGGCGTCTATCTTGTCTGCAAGTTGCTGAAATTTGTCGGTCATTCGATATCCTTTACTGCCTGGGTTGCACGACTCGGCCTGTCTTTTGTGGGCTGGACTTTTATCTTTCAAGTGACGGAGGGAGTAAGCCAAGCTTAGTATACGCTAACGAATTTAGAGCCTTAGTGATAGCTTTGTTTCTTAAGCTGTTAACTAAAGTGCTTAGTCGATGACGTAAGGTTGGGGGGCTGGGCAAGTTGGATGATTTATATAATCCATCCCTTAAAGCGCCGACAGCTCACCCGATCAGGTGCGTTTTGCCTAGGTGATGTTTAGGGACGCTCACCACCTCTACTGGCTGAGCTTTCCGTTTCGTTGGCTTTGATGTAAGGCTCTAATAACATGAGCCAGCTGCGTGAGATGGCGGCGTATTCTTCGATGCACAGCTCGGCCCTCTCTTCTCCTAGTAGCCCTTCCTTGACGATGGCGACATACTTGTTGGGGGCGCTGCCGTAGACGTGACAAAGGGTAGTAAAATAGCGTTGATCGTCCAGGCTGTGCTCGTCCCAAAAGTCTTCATCTTTGAGGACGTCTCTGTCGTCACTTTCAAGATCAAATAGATCGGCGGCGCTCAACGCTATCTCCTGACCATCATCGAAAAACTCAATCAGTAACACAGTGGCGAGGGCATCGGCGGCATCTTCCTCTTTGCCGAGAATAGGCAACTGGTACATGTAGATGAGGGCATGGGCAAACTCATGAAACAAGGTATGCAGCAAGGCATCATCGGTCGCCTGCTCGGGCATCACGCCTGTCTTATCATAGTCTGCCTGTTCGAATCTGTGCCTCACCTCGTCAACGAAAGTGTAGGGGATCATGATGCTGGGGCTCTCGCCATCAAATAGCGGGCCATCATCACCGCCAAGGGTAATAACAAGAGGCTCGGCAAGTTTGAAGTGGTCATTGATAAACGCTACGCCTGTTTTCATGACTCCCGATGCGATAAGTTCCTCTCTCACCGCCTGCTCTGCCGCATCGCCAGGATTGCCATACTCGAGACGCACACCAACCTCAGCACAGGCTGACGAAGCCATGAAAACCACACCCGCAACAGCAAACGATATAGATTTTACGATACTCAATATTTTTCCTTACTCGGCAATACGCCAGGAGCTGGGGGGCTGGAGGTGCGAACTTGATTGACTTGTAATACCTTTACTCTTGTTCAAGTCTCGATAGTTTTCTATACATTGATTTCTTTAATTCAGATTTATTCATTCCGTAGTGCATTTCTCTATGGCAGTTTGGGCATAAAGCAACTGCATTGGTTATGGTATCCGAGCCACCGTCAGCCAAGTGGCGAAGGTGATGAACTTCAAGGAAAGGCTCGCCATCAGAAGTTGTGAAGGGGGCTTCAGAGCCACAACACTCACATTTTCCTGATGCCTCCATAAGAATCCAGGCTTTAACTTTTGGGTCTCTATCGGAACTTGTTACTTGTGAATGAGTTTTTCTCGGTTCTTTGACGCCACCTGGTTTGGAAAGACTTCCCTCAGCTTTATATGATACGACTTGAGTTTCAAACTCGACTACATTGGAGAGATTTTGTCTTTCAATTTCAGCTATGAGTCTTTCGATTTCTGCTGCGATTTTCGAACCAACATTTTTCGCTGGTTTTAAGCCATAAATCCATTCCCGCCCCATAAGCGAGTAGACATAAGAGATATTCTGCATTCGAAATTCAAATGATTTTTCGGTACGTCCAAAACGATTAGCAAGTTCTGAATAGATGTGCTTTTTAACGAAATGAATGCCATTAGCTTGGTTAGAACGCATTTGAATATATGCTTCCACTGCGGCTTTCAGCTCTTCTCTTGTCCAATGAGCGCTCAATGCTGTTTCCTTTCAATGCGTTAGAGAGTTAATCCGAACTTCTCATAGAGTCCAATCAAGAACTGTTAGATTTTTTTTAGTCATAACAGATAACTTAATATATGACAATAACTTAGTATTGAGCTTTCTAAGATAACAACTGTTAGGTGCGCAGATGAAGTGAAACTTCACATATTTAGAATGATTTTGGCTTTACTCTACCTGTTTCGACCATCAAATATGGCCTAATCGAAGAGGCGATAGAAGTCAGTGTAAACACAATTTTGGCCTTCGAAATCAGGGATGATTTCGTAGAGCCCACATGGATGATGAGATGGACACCTCTTGTGAAGTCGGCGTCAAAAGCGCCATATTGAATTTACAAGGTTCAATATCAACAAAAGGTGTCCACTATGAAAGTTACTCTAATTGGTATCGATTTGGCAAAAAA
>NZ_WRPA01000014.1 GCF_009831655.1 Shewanella insulae
GCGCAGCTTCTAATTTGAACTCTGCACTGAATGTCGGTCTTGTGTTCTTCATTTCTACCACCTTTTTTCCAGAAGTGAGTCTATCACTTCGTCTATTCAGGTGGCCAAATTCACTATGCCACTACATGGTGAGTTTAATCAGTTTATTGAAGATTACCAGTATATCGAACGCACAAAACTTGCAGACGCAAAAGCTTCGTTTAATGAATACAATAAATTTGAAAATGAATTCGATATCGCGCTTCGATTTACTTCAGATGTTGTTTCCCACTTCTATCAATCAAAGAATAATAGGCCCTATAAATTGAAAACACTCATCAAAGCAATTGACAATTTTTGCGTTAATCAAAGAGTGCCATATCCAAAATCACTAGAAAGTAAAGCATTTATTCACTTTTATAATCAAATATCTATGTTTGCGCCAATTGAAGCTCGAAAGCGAGGACGAAGCATGAAGGGCTACAGTGAAATAAATGCTGATGTTTTTGCGAAAGAGTATGGGTATCTACTGCTCAAAAATTAATTACCCTATCCCCCCCCATACTTCTATTTTGTAACCACACATAAAATTAAAGTCACTCCCGTAACTTGTACAACCCGTCATGTACTGGAGTGACTATGAAAAAACTTAATTCAACATCTACAGACCGCATCGTTCGTGAAGCCGAGCGTAAAGCAATTACTTCTATTTCTCGCACTACAGCGTGGTCGCTTGAGCGAAAGGGCCTTTTTCCTAAGCGCAGACAACTCTATCCACAAAGTACTTCTGTCGGTTGGCTATTATCTGAACTGACCGAGTGGGTTGCTTCACGCCAAACAGTCGAAGGCGGAAAGTGCTGATGAAAACATCGAACACTGATCACTTAGCTCACTTCATTGATGAATATCGTGTCGTTAGAAAGCCAGAAATCCAGCGACTACTAGGCATTAGCCGCTCAACCTTAGGACGAAGAATTAAAGCAGGAAAATTTCCCAAACCAGCATCAATTGAGAATGGTCGCTCATGCTGGTTATTCAAAGATGTCCGTGAGTGGTTATCTAAGTGAATGGGTACACAACTTTCCGGGTTAAAGCAGGCTTAGCCTGCTTTTTTAACGAATGTAGTGACACAGTTTGACGCACTACGCCTACAAATCAAAACCGACTAAAAAACCTTAAAACCCGTTAGGGCTCACGCAAACACTATCGATCAAGCCCAATAAAACGGCGGATATTAAATAATATATGACTGCCTGTTTTCGGTATGTCAAAAATGGAAGCTTAAACGATGTTCTGTATCAACAAGCACAATTCAACATTAATGATGTATAAAGATCATGCTTATCATGTCTACAAACCTTCATCGCAAGGGCTTAAGCCGCATCTCGTGAAGAAAATCATTTCTACCTGCGAGATTATGTTAAGTCACTATAGTAGAGTCATGGTCATTCGAATCGATTTACACCCTCGCCAGTATTCCACTGATAATAATCAGATCAATCAGTTCCTTAAGCAGCAGGCCAACACATTATCTCAGCAATACAAATGTAAAGTGCAATACCTGTGTACTAGAGAGCGGCATCATTCAGAAATACAACACTATCATGTCGCTCTTATGCTCAGTGGGCACAAAATTAACTATCCACACAAACTGTTAAATCAGCTTAAATCGCTATGGGAACGAGCTGGTGGAATAGCTTCATTAGTAGATAACCCTTTCAACATTATGTGTCGTGGGAATAAATCATCACTCAAGCATGCAATCTACCGTCTCAGTTACTTTGCAAAAACAGTAACTAAGGAGCTCGATATCAAAGCACGTTCGTTTCTATGCAATAAGATTCCACCAGCAGCATCATTTGACGATACTAAAGATACGTTCTTAGTTGACCCTATTATCACAGCTAAAATAAATCAGCACAGAGTAAAAGCCCAACATATAGCAAGTACAATGAGAAAAGCCGCCAACCCCATCAAGTCAACCTTTGCCTGGTTTACTGAAAGGAAACATGCGCAGCAACTGAAAGAGTCTATTCGAAATAGGACATCCAACTTACACCACCTTGCAGATCCACTTAGCAGTGGATCTCACCCTCTATACCCCATGAACCGATAAAAACCCAAGATCCACTAATAGCAATTGCTCCACTAGTAAAGGTGGCTAAAAACACATTCAAACACAGGAAAACGAAGGGCTTAAGGTGTCTAGTACAAATTGATGGTACTAGCTAAAAATACCTTTCATCAAAATACAAAACAAACCCCATGAACCGAAAGTAATCACGATCTTCAACCATGTAGTGATAACTGCCAAGGAGTAATTAATGACAAGATTCAACCTGGAAAATTTGCCTCGTTGCGGCGCAAAAACTCGTAGTGGAGGTAAGTGCCAACGCTACGGCAACAAAACTAACGGTCGCTGCAAATTACACGGTGGACGTTCAACAGGCGCCAAGACTAAAGAGGGAAAGCTTGCAGTACGTGTAAATGCCTTAGTTAACATATTTATTTGGCACTTCAATAAAAGATATGACCTCCCCATCAAGCCATCAGATTGGGAAAGCGCAATCACAGCCTATCTAAAAATTTGCGAGCTAAGCGCAAAGCACAATCGAAGTGCCAGTGATGCTGTTACAGATATAGTGTGTAAATATCGCGTGGAATTAGAAGCCACAAAATACTGCATCGCTGAATATGATGGAGTCGAAGCACTCGTTCTAATCCAATCAGCATTAGACCATTATTACAAAGATACCGCTGCAGAGCATCTCCTCTTCCACTTACATGCACCACTCTACCCCGCGCCATATTTCGATAACTTATCAGGCTCAAAAGCAGAGTCTAACCATGAAATTCAATTGCTCGCTAACAAGTCTGGTAGAGTGTCTAGCAGCTCCTTAAGGACATCTATTAGCCCAGAACAAAAAAGATTAAAACAGTACCTGCGACTCACTCTGCAACGTTAAAACACTGTACTATCTACAACCAAACTTAACGGAAATTCACAACTAATAAGGGAAGTAGCAAGATGACCACTACACTTCAAGCCTTTGCCACCAGGCCTTAACCTTACACTTAGTTTTCTCGGTAAAACCAACTCGCGTCTTGTTCACGATGATATTGTCACACCCATGAGATGTTTGAAGCCCCCATAATTGGGATGAGCGACAAATAACTAACAAGATCTCATTCCGCTTTGCCTTCGGAATTAGGGTATGTCTCAGATATTCCTGAGCAGCCCAAACACTCGGTAAGCTAGTGGCAAAACTTTGTACTTTATCCATATTGAAAGATGCATAAGGAACCAAGTTAAATACGCAGAGATGCTTTGATGCCAGCTCACAATCTCCATCAAACAGACTGTTAGCTACAGGCTTAAACCATTTATCCCAGCCGGGGATTTGATATGGATAATGCTGTAATCCATCAAGTTGAGCGAACAACTGCTCTTTCAATGCTGTCGAGGCTACAACTTCCGCAGTTTTAGCATCACGGCTAGGGTTAGCGTAACACAGCACGATTTTCGCGGTTTTTAAAGGCCCAAAGAATGGCCCCGGTGGTAAACCAAATTCAAATATATCATCAACGTCGATGGAGTTTTTAAGCCTTTTCAACTCACCAAACACGATAAAATCATCATTATGCTTGGTTATCCGGTTGATTAAACAGGTATTCCAGTATTCAAAAAAGTCCATTTTTTCACTTTAACACCTAAAAGAGTTCAGTAGCTGATAGGCTAACTGCCAGCATCCTGATATTTGAAAGCAGAGCAAAAAACTGATTGATTTTAAAAAACATTAGGTGTTAGTGTCTACCTAGTTGGTCGATGCGCTCTGCCAATAAAGCTTTGTGAGCTTGCCCTCCCAATTCATGGCGATACACAAATTCCTACAGACAGATTATGTAATCCTAATTTAATTCTGTAGTGGTAACAGGGAGACCATAAGCAGATGAATTAAATAAAGGAAAACAAAATGCTACAGTTAAAACTATCTTCCAAGGAAGATGTGACTCGCTTAAAAGAAAACTTGCGAAGAGGCTGCGACGCTGTAGGTCTTCGTCTAGGAAAAGATCAAAGAAAAGTTGAACACATTCTTTCAACGCTATTCGGTTTCAATAATTTCAATACATTAGTTGGAGTCGCAACAAAACCACACTCAAGCACAGAATCGTACCGATTCGATCAGTTTATTTCATATGTAGAGCGAATTGATACCGGCTTTACCACCTATGCAGGCAAAGATGCAGTTATAGCTGGGCTGAAGTCTTCTCTTGGTATAAAACGCATTATTTTTCAAATTACTGCTAGCCGTTCAAATCGCTCGGCAACAAATGTTTTAATCATCGCCGAATCAGGTTCAATACTATATGAAACTCCCATGACTGTGGAGCGCACATCGAGAGAACTGGAAATGCTAAATGTATTCTATACCATTGAGAAACTGGGTTTACTGCATTTGGTCAGGTATGTCCCCCTAAGAGGAAAAGAAACCGCCTCTAAACCCTGTATTGAGGTCGCGGACGATATGGTAAACGGCTCACTTAGACCCTTCCTAAATGATTGGAGGGGGTTCGTTGCTATGTTTAATGAGCAAACAATTCAATACGATAAAAGCATTTACAAACACCAAGAATGGACAGCTTTAGCTAGTAGGCAAGAACTAGAGCATTAACCAAAATACTCGTGGGAGTAACTAAAGCAGTAACAAATGAGGCGTTAACGCCTTAATTGAATAGACATATATAAACTAGATAAATCACTGATGAAAATTTATACCGCCAGTGATTTATCTATCTTTTAAGCTTGAAAAACAAGCATGTAAATAAAACGCCCAATCTAGGTTCGCAAACCAAAAACTAACCCTATTAGCAAAATATCAATAGTGCTAAAAATCGTCTAATAACATAGTAAAAACTCAGCTAATACTTTCCATGTAACTCTGGAATTTGGAGCCGCAATCACCAAATCCAGCGGGCATGAGACCTCGTTCGTGCCATTCCAACCAACGCGCTACGGCAGCGGATTTACCAAACTCCCCCTCGGATATTCCCTTAACAAAATCATCGGGCTCTGTGGCCAAATTCTCTGGATAAAAGTGCCGACCGAGGATTTCCGTTCCCTCATATTCGGCATCAGGGATTACCATTAGTGAAGCGAGCTTTTCAAATACGCTAACCTTAAGTTCCCGGCCATAGATATAACAATGTCGTTTCCATCCCTGCGCTATGCAGGCTGCTAAATCAGCTCGACACTTCCAATAGCTATATATCCATAGATCACAAAAGTGATATCGGTAAATGGGTTGGCTAGAAAGTTCTCCAACGCATTCCCTCATCAAAATCAGGGCATCATATCGGTCACTAATCATATGCGTGATGAGCAACCAACCATCTATATCTCGGTTAACAGCCTTTGCCAAACGTTGATCAAGCCAGACACCAAATGCCTGCGGTGCTTTATAAAAATGATTCAGTTCGTACAGCTCATCGGTTGCGCCCTCTAACCATTCAACTTTTACTCCGAATAAGTCTGCAGCATCTTGCAATATCTGATGACTCAGTACTTTTAAAAGCTCCTGCTCATTTTCTACTTGATATAGACTCAGCTCATGACCAAAGAAATGAGGGATTTGTGCTCTGGCGACACCATGAGCTTCAAAAAGCCGAATAAATCGCTTTGCGGTGTTAGATATCTCATGAACTGGTGACGGCGTTTTCCAAAACCTGTCTTTGAGAGACAGAAATGCGTTTATCTCACTGAAAAATGCCATTGTGAATAACCCTCAATATCTAAAAAGATCACCTAATGATGAAAACTAACGCTCAACGGCCCACCCAAGCTCAATCAAAATAAACCTCAGAGCCTGTAAAGCCAATTGCGCATCGGAGTCAGTCAATGGTCTTGTATTCTGCTTTCGTTGCTCATTTGGCTTCCCACGAGCATGTAATCTTGCCACCATGAAACCTAACCAACTCTGGATATTGGGTCGACTTAAGCCTTCATATGCCTTCACACTCGCGGCTAAATCTTTATCTGGGCAGCAGCCCAAATGAGAAAACACTATCGAAAGCGCATCTCTACAGCGATCTACCGTATCAACAGCTCCTAAACGGCTGGCAGCTATTTCAACATTCTCAATCGCTGATTTTAATTCCTGAGATAACTGAACATTTGGAATTTGCTCTATTCGAAGTTCTGGAACAGTATCTAAAAAATGTAAGGCCTTCAGCGTTACCAGCAGCATACCAGAAGCAGCAGTTTCAATAGACACCACCTGCCAAAGACTTACGAACGGCTCGTCACCAACCACTACTTTAGTCTTTTGCTTTGTCGCTCTCAAAAAGTTCAAGCTATCGCTAATATAGTATTTAGGGCAAGTTAGAAGTTGCCGAGCTCCATTGATACCACTAACAGCAATGTCATTGCGTTCCGTGTCAAAAACTCTCCAGCCTTCCGGTGAGTGTGTCGCAGCTCGATAAACAACACCTCTCCGAATACGTGTGATTGGGTCAAAGCTATGCTCTCTAAATACAAGACTACCAAAAGGATTGTCTGGTACCTCGACTCCCACAAACTCAATATCTGAAACGATTATGGGCGAATGAACGGGCGCACCGATACTATCCGTTCCTTCATACCATCGACCAGTTGTTTCACAAAGCCCTAAACAATGATTCATTCATCCCTCTGCTAAGCATTCAGTAAATAGAGCGCAGAAAAGCCTACTGAGCCAATTAGTTACTTAGTAGGTTTCTGACTTTCAAAAATAATTTTCAAAGCTTCAACCGCCATCGCAGGCCGCTCAGAATGCAACATTGCATGACAGTTGGGACATACAGGGATTAAATCTTCGATTGGATTAACGTCTCTAGAGGTTTGCACTGATGCCAAATCAATCCGATGGTGGACGTGAATAAAACCTTGGCCTAAAGCACCATACGTTTTTTCAAAATCAAAATCACAAACTTGGCATCTTACACCATAGTGCTGAATACAGGCTTTGCGTGCAGCAGGATCGCGCTCGTGGACAGTTAATTCTATTGCCCTACTACCGCCTTCATGAAAAGCAGATTGTCGAGAGTCATTAACCAAGTCATGTTCAACGCCATCGACAGGTCGAGAAATTTTAAACGCAGACCAGCCATAGAAGTCCCTAGCCCGTTCTTGAAATTCCACCAGCAGTTTAGCCAAAGCGCGCTGTTTACCAGAGCCCTGTTCATTGTAATAGCGGATATGCCCTTCAACCGAGCGTAGCACAGTGGTGAATTCGGAAGCGTTCATCTCATCCATAAATCGCTGCAGATAATAGCGAGTTGCGCTATTACTGATGGTTTTTTGTAGACCTCACCTGTTGGCATAATCAGCAGCGCATTCAGATAAAATGCGGCCGATGCCAGACCAAATCCCGTTTTAGCCATTAACTCAATCGCTTTAGAGCGATTTAGTCGCCCTTCACGCATGGCTGTGACTATATCAAAAGCAGGTTCGAATTGTGGCGGTGTTATGCTGTTGGCCATTTCTCGTCCTTAAGGTCCAAACTAGTCAGACTTAGCAAAAACCATTAATCCAAATTCAAAATATCTTTCACTTCCGGGAGATCTCTATGAGCCCGCAAATAAACGACCGCAGCACGAGACAGCTTCTCAGTATCTCTTACCATTTTTCGCAACCTATCAGTTGCATCTTTAACATCTCGATTATCCCTGATATCCCGAACTTCTCGCTCAATATTTAAACGAACCCTGTTTCTCTCCCGAACGATTCTTGCTTCATGAAGATGAAAAATTTCAATTGAATTTTTGACCTTAGTCTGCTGTTCAACAGTCGCAGATGGCTTCGGCTCAGGTAACCCATCATTGTCAAACCAAAGCAACTTTTCATCTTGAGAATTAAAGGGGTCAAGAAACGAAGGACGCTCCTTCCTCAGCTTATCTTGGTCTTCAGGTGCAATAGCCCTTTCATCTGGATTTTCAAGTGGGAAACGGCAAGCCTTTCCTCCCTCGGTCTCATCAAATACCCTCCGGCTATTACAAAACGTACAAGCACATCGATAGTTTTGCCAATCGAATGCTAACCACCAATAGCCTTCGTGTTGTTTATCTTCTTCTACCTTATTCTTTGGCCTGAAGTGATCGACGGGCATATCAGCACGTATATCTTCAGCCTCACAGTACCAACACTTTCTCTTGAGATTTATAGGGAGTAAATCATAAAATTCACGCCAAACCTTTGAAGAAGATGATTTTTTTAATATATCCTTTCGTTCTTTTTGGGTTTTAGCCGCAATAAGTTCAGCTTTTGCTTGATCAGCCATAGTTCGCCAAGCCTGAGTCAAACATTCCTCGATGTCATCTTTACAAATCCAGCGCATTAATGATCGACCTCCTAATTGGCGTGGTACTTGTTTCGAAGAAACTCGAGATAGTCCGGATCATCTGTCGCTAAGTTAAAGCCTAATTGCCCGAGCTCCGAGTTAAGTCTGGCTAGATACTGCTCTTCATTCTCCGCAGGAAATCCATTTTCACGCACGACTTCAACTTTAGATAAAGAGTCTTTTGCGGCGAGAGCATTTCTATTACTTAGTTTCTGATTAGTATCATCATCCAATGTAGTTTGAAGACCAAACATGTCACTGCGCAGTATCAAATTAATCCCCATACCCCGTGGACTTTCATCCGGCATCTTCGCAGTTATTTGTTGCGCTTCGCCCCGCTTCATCACTTGAACTTGCTCTTTCTTTAACTCTGCAATCGCAAGTGGATGATGTGTCACCATCAGCAAATGGCTAGTTTCATGGTTTGGTACGAAATCACGGAGGAACTTCAAGTACTTCACGGCCCATGAGGGATTGAGGTGCGTATCGGGCTCATCAAGTAAAAACAGGGAGTCTTTGCCACCGGTAAATTTGAGCAAGCCCAATACAGTGAGAAGCTGTTGCTCACCTTCACTGAGTTCTCGGAAAGTGAGCGGGTCTTTGCTGCTAGACACGTTCACCCGAATACTGACTTCTGAGATGATTTCAGAAAGCAGTGTACTTTCGAGCATTTTAAACAACTCATCAGGGCTGAGATCTTTGGCAAATTCACGGAGTGCCTCTACATCAGGCAAAAACAGATGAAAAAACTCATTGCGAATATTGCTACCAGTCAAAGAGGTATCTTCTTGGCGCGTAACCTTAACCGGTGACAGCGTGTGTTTAATTAGCTCGTCCAAAAAGCGGCGAACAACGCCCCGAGCTCCCCAAAACAATTCCCCTTTCTTTTTTGCCCAACCAGGTTGCCGCATCACGAAGTGAATACTGTCTAAACCTTCAATGCCTAAGTGCTCTAGCAGAAAAGCTTTTTCTGCGTTGTCTTGCTCTGATAAGAAAAACGCCAATAGCACGAATTGGCTATGATGAGGTTTCGCATAAAACAGCGGGCGAATATCGCCTTTTAAATCCAACTCATCTTTGAGCAGGCGACGGTAGAAATCGGTGCGATGTTTCTTAAAGTGATTCTCTAAGCGATCACTGGGACCGGAATAGTAAGCAAATACATAATTTGGCAGATATGGTGCTTTTCCTTCCTTATCGCGTTTCACCTTTGAAAACGGAACGGTATTGCCTGATAGCGTCTTGCCAAACATGTCATTAGGTACATTGTCAGCCAATAAGTCTCGCACCTGTACTTGGTATTGCTTAGCAGTAGTGCCACGAGTTGGGTCGGCATCAATGGTGATTTCCTGCCATCGTTCGCTAAACTGATTTGATTTATGAGGCTCGCCAAGTCGATAAATCAACTCGTATGAAAACGGAGGTTCCTGGCCCAAATCGAGGTTACGAAATATCGCCACTAAAGCTTCCAGCACGTTGGATTTACCCGAACCATTGCACCCAACCACAACAGTCATCAGGTGGTCTTCATCAAAGTCCACCTTCACATTTTCAAGGTTTTTAAAACGAGAGCGAATATGTAACTTATCTACTTTCATAGGCAATCCTAGCTCGATATTATTCTTTGGCAGCCTTCTGCGCTAGTGTAAACCAATCCTGGCCGTCATCACCACGCTCAAGTTTCACAATGGATTTTTCGACAATCAACTCCTGGCGGATATCCAAAAAAAACTGTTCCAATTGGTCTGTATCGCTATCGCTGGGGTAGCCAGCTGCTGCTAATAATTGTTGGCCACTTAGCGGTTCTCCAGCCTCTTTTAATGCGTCAACGACTTTGATGATCTGCTTACTCATACGACTACCTGTCTTATTTTTTATGGCGGTGCGTTTCGGTTTTGGCTGTTTTTTAATGGCTTCACGCTCCGCCGCAATTTTGGCTAATAGGGCTTCGGCGCTATTTTCGCCGCTGATAAGTTCGGGGTTCGCTGCACGCCAGTCGGCAGTGAGTTCACCACGGAAAGCTCTGGCAAGAATGGACTGAGTTAAATTATTGACCCGTTCTAATGCTGCAGTAGCTTTTTGTTCAATGCTATCGGCAAAGGCTAAGAGTTCTTCTACCCGACGGACGATTTCGGCTTGTTCAAGGACTGATGGCAAGGGAACTTTCAATCCTTTTACAGAGCCTTGATTAATTGTATTTTGTCCAGCGCTTGTTGATAAGCTACTTTGTAAATAATGCCTACCAACTCCTTCATTCGCTACAAAGGTCAAATAAGTAGGTAATACTTTTTCAGTATCGAGTCTTAAGCGAATAAAGTGATCACAAAAACCTTCAGAGCAATCATTTTGGCGATATTCAATAAAGCGGCCAGCCAAGTCTGCACTGCCATTAACGCGGATAACTAGAATATCTCCACTCCTTAGGGAGTATTTTTCTAGCTCCTTCTCATTAAGCTTAATTTGGCGCTCTTTACCAAAAATACGAATAGCATTCTTAAAGTCAGCTAACCTGAGAATGGTTGTATCTTGACCAACTTTACCGCTTCTCTTAGATAACCCGTTAGCTGAAGCTATGATGATGTCACCCAGCAGCGTATTTTCCCAACTTTGCTGAGTGTTTTCCCCACGCCATTCTTCTGTCAATTTGCCACTCACTGCGGCGGCGAGGACGGATTGGCGGAATGATTTCAAGATGGCGGGGATGGCATCGAGGCGGGCTTTGGTGCTTTCCACCTGTGCCAGCAGTTCATCCAGCTTGTCGGCAATGACTCTTTGTTCGGCTAGTGGGGGGATTGCAAAATTAAGCTCTTTAAAAAACTTAAAATGCCTAGAGTATCCTTTATCAGGAATTTCAAGTGAACATAGCTGATGATAAGCTAAGCGTGCTTCTATGAAACGTTTAGATTGAAGTATTTTAGTTCCATCAGCACCGGGAACAAAGCTGAAATTAATCCATTTAACAGTTCTTGTGTGATCTCCAAAGACGATTAGAGGCTCATCGACTGTGATAACTTTATTTTCATCATTTACATAGCCAGCAACATTACCTTGTCCCTGGTCTACAACAGGAAATTTACCGAAATCAAGGCAATCTTTCGTTTTAACTTTCTTATCTGTTGTAGCGATCAAAGAGAAGGCATCAGATGCCAAAATATTAACCCACTCCTCTGGAATCACTTGGCTCATCCTTTCACCCCACCAGCCAATGACTTAACCAAGGCTTCAAGATCGGCCAATGCGCCTTTTAGCTCAATCATGGCTTCATTCGCTAGCTCTTCTGGTGTACCTAAATCAGCCGCATCGACGCTGTTGGCATCTTTTAGCCATGAAATATCCAGTGAGTCGCCTTTGGTATCGCGGATAAACTCGCGGCTAAATACGCGCCAGCGGCTATGTGCTAGGCGTGGGTCTACACCCTTGTTAGCGTCAGTGCTTTCGACTTCGACCTCTTCGGCATTAAAGCTCCATTCACCCTCTTTGCGTTCTGCTAGTGGAATCTTATACACCGCTTCAAAAGGTTTTAGGTGTTGCTCGCCAAAGGGGGTACGTTTGCCAAAGCTTGGCATATTGGTGCGTAGGTCATACACCCAGGTATTGGTGGTGCAGTTTTCTTCTTGGTGCTTGTCGACCTCAGAACCTTTGGTAAAGAACAGCACATTGGTCTTAACGCCTGCCGCATAGAAGATGCCTGTCGGTAAACGTAATATAGTGTGCAGGTTACACTTATGCATTAAATCGCGGCGGATATCGGTACCGACGCCAGCTTCAAATAACACGTTGTCGGGCAAGACCACGGCAGCACGGCCACCAGCTTTTAAGTTGCGGTAAATGTGCTGTAAAAATGCCAGCTGCTTGTTGCTGGTGGGATAGGTTAAATCGTCACGGGTGATAGAGGCATCACCGCCTTTACTGGTACCAAAGGGCGGATTAGCCAGAATGATATCGGCTTTAGGCAATGCGGCACCGACTTGGCCAAGTGAGTTACCTAAATGTACGACGCCTTCCTCGTCGCCCTCCATGCCATGCAGTAGGCAGTTCATTAAGGCTAAGCGGCGGGTCGAGGGGACTAGCTCAACCCCCACAAAGGCGTTGTTTTTTTGAAACTCGACTTGCTTGGCATCTAGGTCAAAGTGGTCATCGGTTTGGCTTTTAATGTACGTATCGGCGGCAATCAGAAAGCCTGCGGTACCAGCTGCAGGGTCTTGAATGACTTCGCCTGCTTGTGGGTTAATCACCCTCACCATTGAGTCGATTAATGCGCGAGGGGTGAAGTACTGGCCAGCGCCCGATTTAGTCTCGTTAGCGTTCTTTTCTAACAAGCCTTCGTACAAGTCGCCTAAGCCATCTTTTTGCGCGCTAAACCAGTCGATAGAGTCAAGAGACTTAATCAGTTGACTTAAATGGCGTGGCTCGCGCAGGCGGGTTTGGGCATCGGCATAAATGGCGAGGATGAGTGGGTCGGCATGTAGGGTGTTCCCCTCGCTGTCTTTGCCTGTCGACAAGGTGAGCAACATGCGCTTATAGTCATCAAGCAGGTTTAAGCCGTCTTTGTTACTTAAATCTGTCCAGCGGCAGCCCTCTGGCAGCGTGTGCTTATTGAGTAGGCCCGCTTCGCTGTTCTCGTGGACCATTTTAATGAATAGTAGTAAGACGAGCTCGGTAACGTAGTCTGAATAGTTAATGCCGTCGTCACGCAGTACGTCACACAGGTTCCACAGTTTTTGTACGATGTCGTTGTTGTTCATTGGGTTCTCAATGTTTAATTTGGCTCATGATTGCAGCTGGCTAATTAACTGCATGCTTTACATTAGTTGGTTTAATTACTTGTTGTTACTCGTATCAAAGTACGGGCTAAACTGATTACTGTCTTTGGTCATCAGGGTGACAAATTTAGGGTGAACAAATAGCTTCTCTTTGCCCGATTGGACCTCTTCAAGCACACCAATGTCACACAGCTGTTTTAAGTACACCGAGGCGGTTTGGCGCTTTGCTATATCGTTTTCAACCAAGTTTTGAATACGACAATAGGGCTGCTCAAAAATCACTTGTACTAGCTCATGGCTATAGATTTTGGGTAATTGCTGACGCACATATTCTGTGGTGTGTTCAATCAACTCGCGGGCGGCGGCTATTTTGTAGGTGGTCCACTTAGCGGTTTGTTCAACGGCGTTAAGGATAAAGATGATCCACTCTTGCCATTCTAGCTTGGTGGTGACGTTAAGCAGTAAGCGGTAATAATCTTGCTTATTGGCCACGATGTAGCGGCTTAGGTACAAAATAGGTGCGCTAAGCAGCTGTTGGTCGATCAGGTAAAGAATATTAAGCACGCGGCCTGTGCGGCCATTACCATCAATAAAGGGATGAATGGCTTCAAACTGGTAATGGGCCATGGCCATTTTAATTAGTGGGTCAACATCATCTGCATTGTGTAAAAAGGCTTCCCAGTTGCTGAGCAAGTCACGAATAACGTTTTCGCCTGCTGGTGGGGTGTAAATCACCTCACCGGTGGCCTGATTGGTTAAGCTGGTGCCTGGTACTTTGCGCACGTCCATTTGGACTGATTTTATGGTGCTGCAAATTTCTCGTGCCGTGGTTACACACAATGGGCGGCTAGTTAGCTCGGTAAAGCCTTGGTATAGGGCGGTGCGATAACGCAGCGCCTCTTTGGTCATAGGGTCGGCTTGGCTATCTTCTTGGGCATACTGAAATAGCTTGTCTGTGGTAGTGACTATGTTTTCAATCTCGCTACTGCCTTGGGCTTCTAGCAGTGGCAGTAAGTTGATTAGCAGGCCTTGATTAGGCAGTAACTCACCGGCTTGCTTTAGCTCAGCAAGGGCGGCACGGGCAGGAATACAAGCTTTAAGTATGGGTAAGGTTTCGGCCAACTCACCGAGTTTGCTGTCTAGTGGTAACGGCGGTAAATGGTTGTATGCTTGGTCAGCTTGCCATTTCATGTTTAAAAAACCTTCATTTATCGACATAAACAGAGAATGCAGTGAGCTTATGTCGATTCAATCGACATGTAAAGCAAACATGTTTATAAAACATGATTAAATCGACATGTGTTACGTGTTTTGAGTGAATATGTCGATGGCATCAACATTACACAGTTCTGAGCCACTTTGCCAAAGGTCGTTACTCACAATGACTCGCAAACAGGCTAGCGAAAATAATTATGACAAAAGTCACATATTATTGGTGTATCATACTGATGTCATTAACTTTATAGGCAACTAGATTTTGCGTAGCAAACTATACCGATGGTTCTTTGTGGTCATATCACCTTACTTGCCTAACACTGATGTTGGTCAATTTATCAAATGGAAGCTGGCATTGCTTTTAGTGGGCGATGAGTTCCATCAGCACAATTTATTAAATAACCGCGATAAATTAACGCCCCATTTTGCACACAATACCCCTTTGCAAGCAGATCTAGCCGAGTTACTTCCTAGTGATGCAACAACGAATGTAAAAGTGTTAGACATTGGTGCTGGGCCAGTGAGTAAAGTCGGTAAAATACATAATGGACATGAAATTGAGTTAGTACCTATCGATCCTATGGCAGACAAATACCAAAAAATACTGAATGCACTTAATTTACAGCCTAAATATTGGACTCGTTATGGTGAGGGAGAGCGACTTAGCCAACAGTTTGAGCAAAACTCATTTGATTTAATTCATGCTCGCAACAGCATAGATCACTGTCTCAACCCCATTAAAGTCATTGAAGAAGCGATTACGGTTTTAAAGCCTAAGCATTACTTTTATTTGAACCATTATCGTAATGAGGGCAAAGCGGCTAAGTATTATGGGCTACATCAATGGAATTTTGATGTTGTGGATGGTGACTTCATCATTAGCAATCGTTTTGGTGAACAAATCAATGTCAATAATACCCTTTCAGGAAAAGCATTGGTTCACCTAACCAAGCACACAGCTGAACGCTTAGTTGTGGTAATACAAAAGCAATGAAGTGGCTCGTTTTGGGTAATGGCGTTAAAGATGTTGACATATGTTGTTTATCTAACAACACCAATATCATTGTATTTAATGAGGGTTTTAGTGAACTCGTTGGTGTCTGCCGAATTCAGAACCCCAAAATATCAGGGCTAAGTTCATCATTTAACATTGAAGGCCTCCAGCCTTTTGATGGGTTTGAAGCACTGTTTAATAGTCTGTATAGCTTGCTGCAGACTGATCTTAATAATGTTCCATCAAGTGGCACTGTTTTACTGGCCACATTAGCTGCTAACAATATACAAGCCAGAGTCGTTGGGATGAATTTACTTCCTTCTATAGCCCGCCAAACGACATTAAGAACCCACATCCCTAATCCATGTCACTTCCATAACTGGCTAGGTGAGCGGCGTTATGCCTTAATACACAAATTTGGCCAGCAATTCGATTGGAAAGCATTGCGTTTAAATAAACCCTTATTGGGCACACTCAATGTACCTGATCCTTTTTCGCTATTAAAAGCACTCGCTACAACGCCAAATGATATTGCTTTGGCTAAGCTCATTAGCAATATTTCGGCGGACTGTTGGCTCAATAGCAGTTCCATCGAAAGCTTGCAGCAGGCTGAGGGGTACTTCTATCTGCGACGCGATCAACAGAGAACAAGTAATTGGTGGCTGTATCATAATCAAGCTTCCAAATACCTGGCAGATACCCACATAAAATTAGCATGGTGCCAGCAATCGCTACTGCTAGGGACTTAATGCTTCTTTTGCAAAGATGGCTTTTAGGAATCGGCTTTGCTCAGCTTTGACCTCTTGGGGATATTCCGCTCGCTGGTGGAAATATGAGTAGCCAATATCAATAAACACAGGGGCTTTAGCTAGCTCTGCCATGGGTAACATAGTGGCGTAATCGGTAACCGACGGTATCCATTTTTGGTCTTCTTTAAAATAAGCATGTGGCACGCTATCAAATAAAGACTTTTTAAATGCACGCTGATGAGCCCATACATTCCCTCCCCCTTTTTGCCTAATATCACTGTAGCTGGGTTGATACAGTTTTAGTGGTTTATTAGGTCGGAACATCGGCATTTGGATTAAGTCGGCACCTTGTTTAGCGGCATCAACAATATGCTTAACAACGTCATGTCGCATTAAACAATCATCCTGATCCAAAATCACAATAATACTGTCATCATTAACACAAACATCTGAAATAGCTTGGATAAAATTTGGTAGTCGTCCTTGGTTGTTTTGGTGCCGAATTAAGGTTGTGCGATCACGCAGCTTATCGAGCAACATTGGGTAACACCAATTGTGACTTGCACCACTGGCATCATCAATTAAGACGATTCCAAAGGACTGATTGGATTGCATGCGTAAACTTTGTAAACATCTTTCAAGCTTATCAACTGCAGTGAGTCGTCCTTTCAACAAAAAAATCACTGATTCAGTGCGCCTTGGGTAGCACCAATCTGCATGGGGAATTAAATCAAATTGCTCTTCTTGAGCAACGGGATAGCGACCTTGGGCAACTAAGTCCCTTATCTGTTCGAGTGTTGATAATTGTTTGTCTTCATTGCGAGGATGAATGTAGAAGGAGGCTGGATTCCCACCACGTAAAGAACTTAACCCCATTTTATTTTGATGAGCCTGTAAAGCGCGGTGCCAAGTTAATGTGTATTTATCATTAATTATAGGATTGCTTATTGGCAGTGTTTGCTTAATTTTAACAAGATCTAGCAAGCCCATTCTGACTTCGGGGGCAAATTGCCCATCTTGTCCAAAGTAAGGTAAAAATGCATTCGTAGACTTAGGTATATTAAATCCTACGCTAATGACGTTAGGGTCGATTAACTCAGCTTTCATGTCTGCTATATAGTCATGTTGCCAGTCTTTTCGCCCCACCAGCACATCGCAATCACACTGTAATACGTAACGTGTAGTGACTTGATTAAATGCCCATATCTGAGAAAAAAGCGGAGCCTGTGAAACAGTATGTGATTGTGTAACCGTTGGCGCACCAAACCATTGGTTGTATGTAACAGTTATCACATCACTTGAAGTGGGTGCGATAAGAAGCCCATTGACGATGCCATTGTTTACTAACTCGTTGGCTGATGTGAGCAACTGGTTGAAATCACCTTGCTGATATTGTCGTAAAAATGGTCCTTGGTAGCTGTCGAGTAACAATAATACCTGTTTGAATTTATTAGGATAATTTAGTTGAGTAACAATGTGCGAGACTTGAGTGAATAGCACATCGGCATCCTGAGCACACGCTTTAATCAGTAATGTTGTTTCCTGATCTACCCCTACATGGGTGAAAATTGGCATACCAGGTTTATTTAAGGCCACATTGGGATGTAACGCTTCGATTAAGGCTAAATAGAAGTCTGCAAAGCCTTTTAATTGCGATAATGATTGATCTTGTGAGGAGGAAGAAGTGCGCCGAACCAATTCTTCATCTGGCAGTTGTAAGATGGCAATGGCATATAACCGTGCAGACATATCTAAAAACTTGCTTGCTGTAAGAGGCTGGATATCGCTCCCGACATCAATGTAATGCAAACTGCCATCTTTCATTTGACGAATATTGTCTCTTTTTATATTCAAGCCACAAATTCCTGCTGCATACATGCCTTGCAAAAATTGGCCTACAATGATTGCTGACGCAGGTAACTGCATCTCAGTGGTATATAAATTAGGGGTACTGTAACTCCATTGGCCATTTTGTTTGTGCCAGCACACTTGAGGCACGATGTTGTTATTAGGTAAGGCTTGTTTTAACCATCGGACATGCTCATCATCGATTGCCCAAGGATAAAAAGACTTTTCAATCTTGTTTCCTTTTTGAACGACAACCCCTTCTTGTCCAGAACCTAGATAGTGAAATGGTAATGCTTGTGCCTGCATCCATTGTTTTGCTGCGACTGCTAAACGATGTCTCTGTTCTGTCCAAATCGCTTTTTGCTTGTTGTTTATCGTATCAGCACCATCCAAGGTGTAAACACAATAGTAAGGGGCGCTGACGATTTCACCTTTATATTCTGGTAACAATAATAAGCGTGCTACCAACCAATGGTCTTCTGCACTGCGTATATTTGGATATCGCTCAATAACCCTAGTGTTAAGTAACAAGTTGCATGAGGGTAGTTCATTATCAGACTGCCCATGACAAAATGCTCCAATAAATTCAGTAAGCTTAATTGGATCAAGCAATACTTCTGGGGTCGCAATGTTGGTAACACTTAAAATATGACCATCTTGTTTTAATCTATTACTCCCTATAGCAAAGTCAGCATTTGATGCTTCAGCTTTTAACCATAAAGACTCAACACTTCTCGCATTATCCAGAACGTCATCAGCATCCAGGCGCGCTACCCAGTGAGCACTAGTGGTAGATGCATAATCTAGCAACTGGTTGCGAGCTCGGGCTGGAGAGCCACAAAATGCAGTTAAAATTGTCACGCTAGGATGATCTAACAGGGTTTTACAGCGTGCTTGCCAATTGTCTGTCGACTGGTCATCTAGAATGACAATTTGTGCACTGTTTTTGGTGACTAACGATTGAGATAATGCGCTATTTAATGCTTGAGTAATAAATTCAGCCTGGTTACATAAATTGATACCTATGATGACAGGTGCATTTTTATAATGTAACCCACATTCTTTTATCATTGTCAGTTGACGCAAGGCTAACCCAACAGTTAATGACCGCTTATCTTGATGCGAGTGTTCCTGATGCAATTCTAATATCCTTATTAGTGTTTATCTCATTGATTATTGCTTGCTCTGAAATAGCAAATAATGAAGAAATTCGTTCAAAATATTGTTCTTTTTGAGGGGGAGTCATGCGGTGGCCATGCAATAAGATAAATTGTGCACAGCCCAATAATTTTTGTCTGGAACCTCTAGCGGATAAGGCTGTTGAATGCACGCCTAAATTCCAACAAACGGTTGTTGCTAGTGTGTACTCAACCTTTAAATTAGGAATCGTTAACACTCTTATAGCCAAATCTTTATCGTTACTACTAATAAGGCCGTCACTAAAACCGCCTACAGCTATAAATAACTGACAAAGTGCAAATGTATTGGACCCCTGCCAGCCAGGATTACCAACTAAGAAATCGCTTTGTTTTAAGTTTTTAGGAATATTATTCGCTAGTGTAAGCCCGTCTTTTATGACTGATATTCCCGATAAAACCAAGCTTGCGGCCCCATGTCGTGAATGCACTAAACACAGTTCTAAATGATTTTTTAACCAGTAGTCATCATCATCAAGAATGGCTACGTAGCTTTTGGGATAACAGTCATTAATGTAAGCCAAGCCTGTATTCCAGGAACCTGCAGCGCCGTGACAACGCTCATTAAGCAAAAATGTAACAGGTATTGGGGCTACTGCTGTCATGATACTAGATTGATCGGATTCAGATAAAGCAACTCTATCGGTGACTAATACTATTCGTTCAGGAGGTCGAGTTTGAGAGACTATTGAAGGTAACGATACATTCATAAGCGAATCAAACCGAGGCATTGAAGCCATTAATACAACAACTTCCATCAATGACTAACCGGCCTGCCACAGATATTCGTTTAGCTCATGAAGTATGCTGTCGAGTTGATCATCAAGTACACGGTTAAATTGCTTTACCCCGCCTTGGTCGGCAAAACGTTGGTTTACAAATGCTTTATCAATCACAGCCTCATGCACGAACTGCTTTGCTAAACGATCAAGCCACTTGCGCTGGATAGGGTTCCAGTCATGCTCGCTGTATATGCGTTGCATTGCTTTGGCGACTCGTTGCTCAAAGGGAATGAGGGCTTCATCAAGCGCCGCTTGACGGATATAACCAATAATACTGGCAGCAATATCTTGGTTGGTATTTTTACGCCATGCGCTTTGCAGATGCGCCTCACTATAACCCGCTGCATCTAGCATTAATTTCACTTCTTTCAATTGTTCTCGCGTTAGGTCTTTAGGGCGATTTACCACCACTGATAAAGCTGCTGATTGGTTAATATTCTGCTTAATAAAATGGTTAAAGCTTTCAAGATAATCAGCGGGCTTTTCGTGTACGCCATAATTTTGCTGACGCTCTTTAAACTCATCACGCCCTTCATAGATGATCGGCATCTTATCGCTACCAACAAGGTAACGGACTTCGGCTAACTGATTAAGCAAGCCATGATGCTGCTTAAAAAATTGCGATGCTGCTTTAGGGCCAATTTGATGTAAATGCTGGTGGAGCTTGTCAGGCGCGACGCCCCATAGTCCCTCAAGTTGATCGAGTTTAGCTTTTAACTCTGGTTTATTCTCCGCCTTTTTAACGGCTTTACGCATCACCCGCATGACTTTTTGGCCAAGCTGATTAAGTACATCATCGGCGTGGCAAGTGCCTAGCCTTTCACCTGGCGAGCCTAGTGCCTGTGCTAAATGGTCATCATCGCTTAACTCATCCACCAGCTGCTCAAGAGTGATCTTGGGGTCTTTGACGATAGGCTTCATTGTGTTGATGGCTTCGAGTGCACTATAAATATCTACAGGATCATAAATTTTGAAGGCGGTTTTACCAATATCATCACAACGACGAGTCGCTCGGCCCATCATTTGTTCGTATAGGATGCGCGATTTAACACGGCGTAAAAACACCAAATGACAAATTTTAGGCACATCAATGCCGGTTGAAAGAAGATCAACGGTAATGGCGATATTTGGGTAGCGTTCGTTTTTGTATTGGCGAATAAGTTGACTGACTTTATCGCTTTGACCGGTAATTTTAGCCACGGCGGCTTGATTGTATTCATCGCCATACAGCTCAACAAATGCTTTGTCTAATAAGCGTTTTACCATGTCAGCATGTACGTCTGTGGCACAAAATATCATGGTTTTTTCATCGCCGAATGGGTCTAACTCTTTGGTTAACTCTTGGCAGATAACATCGTTAAATGACTCGGTGATCACCCTTTTGTTGAATGACTCCACATCGAACTTTAATTCATCGTCTAATTCGGCAATTTCTATTTCACCTGTTTGAGTATTAATAGCGGTGACGATTTCGCCTTTTTCAAATTTGATACCGTGTTTGTTGAGTTGGGTTTCATATCTAATTGGTGGCTCATGGTCGATTAGCCAATCGTCTGCAACAGCCTCGCGGTAACTATAGGTATAAACGGGCTTACCGAAAATTTCACTTGTATGCTTGGCTGGCGTTGCGGTTAAGCCAATGCGCACAGCATCAAAATAATCGAGTACGCGGCGGTAACTAGACAGGTATTGGCTAGCATCGCGGGTGGCGAGCTCACCTTCTGTCATTTGCTGATCTAACGCATAGCCTCGATGGGCTTCATCTACAATAATGCAGTCGAACTCATCAAGTGGTGGCGGTGTATCGGACATAAAAATGCGCTTTACCATAGCTTGCACGGTAGCGACTTGAATACGGGTTTCGGCTTCACTAGCCATATCGCCCAGTTCGGCAATATTATAGATAGACGACAGCACCTTGTTTTGTTCAAGCTTGGCTTCGTCAAAGGCCTCACATGCTTGCTCACCTAATGAGGTTCTATCAACAAGAAATAAGATACGTCTAAAGCGTTCGGCTTTTAAGAAGCGGTACATCAGGCCAATAATGGTACGGGTTTTACCTGTGCCTGTTGCCATGGCAAGTAGGCATTCGGTTTTATCTTGCGCTAAGGCCGATTCAACCGCTTCGATGGCTTTTTGTTGATAATCACGCAAACCTAGATAATCAAATCCCTCTTGTTGAAGTAGCAATTCAGCATCTTCACGACTGCGTTTTAATTTATCGAGCAGGCCATCTGGCGAATGAAACTGTGGGAGTGCTTTCTTTGCATTGCTGTGTTTGCGCGTATCCCTAAACCAAGTGCCCGATAACTCGGCTAGTTGTTTATTATATTCGCGGCCATTGCAGGAATAGACAAAGGGAATGTGATAGTGGCCATCGTCTTCATCCGCCCAAGCAACAGTGCGGCCTTCTAGTTCCCATGCTCCTTGTTGTGTTGATGGCAGTTTATAGCCTTTAGAATAACGTTCAGCTTGGGTTATTTTACCTGCAACGTTGGTGTTCTCTTTTTTAGCCTCAACAATTGCAATAGGGGTTAGGCCACAAAACAAAACATAGTCAGCTCGTCCTTGCTGGCCCTTATACCATGTTGGCCATTCTGCAATGGCGAGGTTTTTACCTTTTTCGGGACGAGCGCCTTTGCGGTAATCTAATCTTTGGGTATCAGCAGTCCATTTAGCCTCATTGAGTTGCTGGTCAATCAACACTCGAGTTAACTCTTCGCTTAGTTCAATGTGATGACCTGCTTTGCTGGCTTGCTTACTTAAGGTTGACCTATTTCTACTGGCTGCTTTGCTGTCTGCTTGTGCTTGTTGAGCCAATTCTGCTTGAAGCGCTTTAATACGAGACTCAAATAGTAACTTTTGCTGCTCTAATGCCTTTTCATGCTCAGCAGCCTGCTTTGATAAAACCCGAGCTTCAGCGTCCATTTGTTCAGCAAGGACCGCGTATTCTTCTTTTTCTCGGGCGATTAATTCGGTTAACTGTTGATTATCATTTAACTTCTGGTGGTTATCGTTTAGTTCACTGCGTAACTGCTCAATTTGAGTTTGTAAATCTTGTAGCTGCTTGCTTGGGTCTTGAGGTGGGACAAACGGACCTGCTTTAAATGGTGTCTTAAGATTGCCAAAGGCATTGTGAAACCATATGGCTAAGCTACGGGCCAATTTTAAGCCTTCTAATGCTTCTTTATGTTGGGTTCTAAATTGGTGAGTTGCTTTATTGCCTTCAATCCTTAAGGCATGAAATAACTGGCGGACCACAGGCTCTAAGGTTAACTCGCGATTAATTTTGAAAAGTAAATCTGCTTGAGTCGTTTTTCCATCAAATTCTATGCCGCACCGAGCCGCAATATCTTGCGCCATCGCCTCACCTAACTGGCGCAGCTTAATTAAGGTGGTGTTGGGATCGCAGGTAAACGCACGTTCAGCACTGCTGGCCAAATCGATAAAAATAGGGTCGTATGGTTTGAGAAAACTAAAGTTTGCAGAGTCTTTTTCAGTACTCTGGCCTTGTGTGTCTGATGCCATCATTCCCTCGTAGCGCGATTATTCCAATGTAATCATATCTTTTACAAACAGTTTAATCACCAGTTAAGTTTAGAAGTTGTTAACCCACTCATTATTGGTACGAGTTGAAAACTCTCGCTAACACTATTTTGGTGCTTTGGTTAGAATACGTTTAATCAACAGCATTAATCTGTCACATGGAAGACGACATGAATCTCGATTGCATTCCAACTATTGAATCTCTGCTGGAGCAAAACGCCATCTGCTTTACTGGGCGTCCAGATTTAATTGACCGTTATCTAGATTTAGCCACGCCACATGATGGAATAGCACTGCTTGATGATAAAGGCAGACCTTCATATGAGACCGGTAATGCTAAATCTTTCAGATTGCAGTCTTATCCCATTTACGATTCAGAAACGAAGGAACGCAGAATATTAGAGTTCTCTACACTATTTTGCGCTGGCTTTTTATTCAAGAAAAGTATTGCTCCTCTTTATACTGTTCATCTTGATAAAGATTTCACAGTCACAGCTCATGTCCGCAGCAACAATGGATACTTTGATAAAGTAATTCACAAGAAAACTGATGTGAACCCCAAAAGATTAACACATAGTTTAAAAGCGATTACGCGAGCGATAGACCAATCACAAGTATTTTTTATCTGCACAAAATGTAATAAATTGATCGATGCGAACTTTAGAGCTTCTAGTCAAGCAACTTGTGCATTTAATGCTTGCGGCAAGCTGGTAGCACAACATTTTGATGTATCGTCAGCTCAAGTATCAGGCTATATCTATAGCCGTTATGTGCGTGTTGATAGATTCGAAGACGACATTGCAATTTCGATTGGCGTAGTCCAATGGCCGCATCCCCATGAGCCGTGCTTTGAATGGGTTATAAAGAAGAGAATGGATCTCAGTTCTACACCACGACAAGTGAAATTAGCAGCTAAAGCTATTCACGATAGTAAAATAGCGATAGGTAAGTGCAAGCACTGTCGAGAGTCCATGACTGCAGGATATATGTTCGATGATGAAACATGCTATACCTGCGCTATGAGTGTTTATGGCGTTGTTTATTAAAACCGACATAAGCAGCATTATTTAGAATCAAGCATGCTAACAACAACCAAATGGTTACTTGATCGGTTACTAAGACAAAAAATCAAACGTTGAAATTCAACTAAGACGTTGATTTTAAATAAGTTGACACTTCAAGCCCATATTCAGATCCAGAACGTGGAATAAGCGCTTCAGTCTTACTAAAAGCCTCATTATTGAGGCTTTTTTCATTTCTAAATGAATAGCCTAAATACTCATACTTCCCCATATCGCATATAAAATAAGCAGAGTTTCCCGACACACTCGGACAAAGAGTATTGTTCACTCCCAGTGACCGGGCTTCAAAGCCGAGACAAGGCATGGTAAAAAAGTGCTCTCAAGTGAGCGGCGACATTCAGCCTGTATTCACTTCAATCAATGTATAACCAAATCCCAACGCTGCAACCTAGGCGACACAGGAAAGATGGAGACCCCATGTCACAACGGAGTAAATGGCCTCAATTACTAGTAATTCTTATCGCCCTAGCCCTGCTTATCCCAGGACTCAGCCTGCCTATGCTGAGCCTGGACGGCCAAGCCGAAAAATCCCAGTTTGCCCAGACCAGCATAGAGCTGATGACGGAAGACAGCGAAGTGCGAGGCCTGCTGGGATCCGTATCGGCCTTCCTCGGCTTTAACGAACTTGAGGGCCAGGTGGAAATCTATCGCAAGCACCGCAGTATCCTGGGGACGGTAGAAGACCTGATGCAGAGCGGTAACCTGCTGGTCGGCATCTTGATCGCCACCTTCTCGGTGATCATTCCCACCCTCAAGCTGTTGGCGCAGGCGGTTCTGGTTTTCACAAGGGGCAGCACGGCTAACTTGCTTATGCGCTTTATCGACGCCATAGGCAAGTGGAGCATGGCCGATGTCTTCGTGGTGGCCATCATTGTCAGCTACCTCGCCGGCAACGCCGAAGATCAGATGGGCGAACTGATTATAATGCATGCACAGCTAGAGATAGGTTTCTGGTTTTTCACCGGCTACTGCCTGTTTGCCATCGCCTCCAATATGTTAATGACAAAGCCTAAACAGACTGCAACTTAACGCTGCACTTCTCAGCTGCTGCTTCCCTCGCCTACGCAAGCACCAATAGGTTGAGATAGGTGTTGAGATAGAAGTTAGAATAGATGTTGAAATAGCAAACGAGAGAAAAAGCCCCGATATGCTTTACAGGCAAAACGGGGCTTTTTTATCGTTAGCCGTGCAGACTAAACCCTTAACCCCCACATATCGAAGGTCTCCTGGCAGAGCTGCTCCCTAAAATCGGGATGGGCGATATCGATCAGCGCCCTGGCACGCTCACGCAGCGACTTGCCGCGCAAATTAGCCGCGCCATATTCTGTGACTATATAATGCACATGGGCGCGAGTGGTCACCACGCCGGCACCGGGTGAGAGTACCGAGGCGATGCGGGACACCTTACCACCCGCCGCCGTACTGGGCAGGGCGATCACCGAGCGCCCCCCTTCCGACAGGCCGGCGCCGCGGATAAAGTCCATCTGGCCACCGACACCTGAATAGATGCGGGTACCTAGGGAATCGGCGCAGATCTGCCCCGAGATATCCACCTGCAGCGCCGAGTTAATCGCCATCACATTGGGATTCTTACGAATGATCGAGGTGTCGTTAACCTGCTCGATATCCATGAAAACCACGGAGGGGTTATCGTCCACATAGTCATATAACCGCTGACTGCCCAAGGCAAAGCCGGTAACCAGTTTCCCCGGGTGCACCTTCTTACGGCTGTTGTTGATCACCCCTTGCTCGACCAGGTTCAGCACGCCATCGGAGAACAGCTCGGTATGCACCCCAAGATCTTTATGATCCGTGAGGCAGGAGAGCACCGCATCGGGTATGGCACCTATGCCCATCTGCAGACAATCGCCGTCACGCACCAACTCGGCGACGTGTCTGCCTATGGCCAGGCTGGTCTCGTCGCTGGCCGCCAGCGGATGTTCCGGCAGCGGCATACTCTGCTCGAACACGGCGGCAAATTTGTCGTAGTGGATGAAGCCGTCACCATGAGTGCGCGGCATACAGGGGTTGATATGGGCGATGATCTTGCCCGCCACCTGACAGGCCGCCAGCGTCGCCTCCACAGATATCCCCAGGGAGCAGATACCATGCTTGTCCGGCGGCGATACCTGGATGATGGCCGTGTCTATGGGTTGCTCGCCTGAGCGGAACAACTTGGGCACCTCGGAGAGAAAGATGGGCACATAATCGGCATCACCCTGCTGCAATAGCAGGCGGGTCGGCAAGCCGCCGAAGAAACAGCGATGGCGTAGATGGCCTTTTAGCCGTGGGTCGCTGAGGGACTCGGCGCATTCGGTATGCAGTTGCAGCAGGGTCAGGTCTTGCCGGGTCAAGGCGTGCTCGGCCAGGGCATCGAGTAAAAGCTTAGGCGTCGCGCCCATGGAGTGGGTCCAGAGGGTCTCACCGCTCTGGATCAAAGCTACGGCTTCTAGTGCAGTATTACAGATAATGGGTGGCATCTATCTCACCTATAGTCGGAAAACTGAGTGCAGTGTACGAACTAACTTAACGCTTTGATAGCAAACTTATCAATGAGTTCACCTTAAGTTGATCTCGAGCAAGAGAGCGTCTATTTCGGCATGAGATAAATGCGCCGGTGGCCACAAAAAAAGGGGCCGAACAGCCCCCTTTGTCACGCACTATTTTAGATAAGCCTTGAGGCTTTCCCCCTGAGCCAACAGACTCTTATAGAGGGTAAACTGGTTGGCGGCGCGCTCGAGATTATGGTTCTCATGATGAATATGAAAATAAACATCGCCGTTAAGGTGATCGGTCAAGAAACGCACCCCGATCATCAGGCAGATCACTCTGGCGCCCAGCCACAGGCTCTCGCGCTCGACATCGCTCAGCACCTCACCTAATTCACTCAGGTAGCCACGACAGATAGCGGCGAAGATAGGCTCGCGCACCTCTATCTTAACGAGATTGGTGGAGTCCTCGGCCTCTGGCGAGGTAAAGGTGCGCACCATGTCGCCAAAGTCATACATCAGGTGTCCCTGCATGCAGGTGTCGAGATCGATAATCGCCATGCTGCTCATGTTGCGTTTATCGAACAGCATGTTATTGATCTTAGTGTCGTTATGACAGACTCGTGGCGGCAGCTGCGCCTCGATTTCACTAAGCTCACTCAGCAGCTTACCTTGAGACAGGGCGAAGTCCACCCAGGCCTGACAGCCTTTGAGGCGCCCTAGGCTGTCTTTAGCCACCGCCTCTTGTAGCTGGGTGATACGCCCCGGCAGATGATGAAACTTGGGAATCACATCCTCGAGCTTGCTAGCATCGAGATCGCTCAAGGCGCGGGAGAAATGACCGAAGGCCTTGGCGGCCGATTCTGCCTGGGCCGCGTCTGCGACCACCTCTATGCTATGGCTGAAGGGCAGATAGGTGATGGCACGCCAAAAACCTTGCTCGCCTAAGTCCAGCGCTAGCTCACCCTGTGAATCTGGCACCGGCTGCACCACGCTCAGGTGATACTCGCCGGCCTCATGTTTTGCTTGTAGATGCTTTGCCACCTTCTGGGCGTTACATACCAGGGCGTGGGGTTGAGTAAAGACTTCCGTGTTGAGGCGCTGCAGCACAAATTCACCCTCTGGCCAGCGCACTAGAAATGTATCATTGATATGACCGTTCCCAAGGGGACTCACTTTGGCCGAAGCGGTTACGCCAAAGCGCGGCAGCACCTGCTGCCTTATAAAATCAATCACCCAGTAACTCCATTAATTTTTGTTTTACCCAATCAATATCTTGCGGATAGGTCACCCCTAACCAGGTATCCGAGGTTTGACTCACAAACACCTGTCTAGCCTTCGCCTTATCCCTTAAGGCCGCTTGCACCACGACGGGAAGATAACATTCGCTGTCCGGCTTATGTCCCTGCTGGGTCACAAACTCCGCCAATGCCTCGCCCAGGAGATCGAAGATGTCCGGGGTAAAGCCCCAACAGGTCATCGAGGCCATCGCCTCGGGCGCCAAATTGCCCAGCCGTCCCTGATGCGAGCCCATCAGGTTATCACCTTGCCAGGCAATATTCAGCCACTCTTCGACAGAAAGCAGCAGATTATCCTGGGTAACACAGATGCCGCGATTGACGCCGCCATGGTCGGACAGCGTCTCTTTGAGGGGATAGGCCACCATCTGCCACTGGGTCGGTCGCAGCTTAAAACCTTGAGCCAGCAGGGAGAAGGCCCGATCGCCATAGTAATCGTCGGCATTGATCACCGCCATGGGACCGGAGACCAGCTGTCTGGCGCTCCACAGGGCGTGGGCCGTGCCCCAGGGCTTAGTTCTATTGCTTGCCAGCGCTTCAAGATTAGCGCCGTTCGCAGACACGCCAAGGGATTCAGGCAGGTCTGTCAGCTGCTGCACACAGAAATGCAGCGTAAATTGAGGCGGCAGATCAATCAGGCGCGCCTTAAGAGTGGGTATCAGCTCGGTGCGGGTCACTATCACCGCCGCCGAAAATCCCGCCTCGATGGCACTGGCGATCGACAGCTGCAGCATGGTCTCGCCCTTTGGCCCTAACTCGGCGAGCTGCTTATCGCCGCCGAAACGGCTGCCCAGGCCCGCCGCCATGATCACTAGAGTTAGGGATGGATTATCATCTTCCCCTGCGGACACTACATCTGTAAACTTCATCGACATCAAACCACAGGAGACCAATCGCTCGTCTTAAGAAAAGAAGACACGGACGGCCGGTTAACCGCCCATATCATACTCATGGAATTAGGGAGTTAGAGATAGGGCCTGAAGGCCGGCTCTTTGGCCAACGCCGCCTGGCTGCCTTTAAGGCTAAACTCATAACCGCACAGCGTCAGGCTACCGCGCATGGCAATATCGTTAATGATGGCGGACGTATCAAGGGGCGAGAAACGCGCCTGGGTCGAGGTGTCGGCCAGCAGACTCACCATCATCGGCCGATAGCTCACGCCATTATTAAAGGTCAGGTTCTTACAGCTGCCGTCGCCCTCGGCGCTGGCGAGCGACCAGATGGTGCCGGGCTCGCCCCGCTCACCCAGCCAGCTGAGCATTAATACTTTGCCCTCGAGTTGCACCTTAAAACCATCTGGCATAGCCGCCTGCTTGATGCTTGTTGCTGGCACCTGGGCAATCTGCGTCTCGGGCTCTGACTCTGCTGCAACTTGTTCGGCGGCATCGCCCCCTCCAAGCCAGGACAGGCTGCCAAGCAAGAGCGACAGGCAACCAAAGCCTAACAGGGCGCCGCGAGGATGGCTCTTGATAGCGGTTAAGGTATTACCAAACAGCTTGGCCAGCTGTGCCCCGAACGAGTTAATTCCCTGTGACAACTTGTCTTGGGGTTGGCTATCCTGGGGATATTTATCGATACGAGAGTCACCTTGATAGGGCTGCGCATCCAGATCAGACGCCATATGAGATGCCTGCTCAAGCCCAGGCTCATCCTCTCCCATCCCGTGCTGCCCTACCGCGTGCTCAGCAGCATGAGCATAGGCAGGTGAGTCGCCCACCAGGGTGGGCTCAACTCTTGTACGGCGCTCGGCGCTTGCCATCAAGGGGCCGCTGTAACCAAGACTATCGAAGGGCACAGCAGCCTTGGGCTGAGGACGTGAGATGATAAAGCCCACCGCCAAAATACTCAGGATAAGGGCAACCCAGCTCGGCCAGGCCTGCTCGGCAAATAACAGGCTAGCGGCCAGCAGCAATGGCCCGGGGATCGCCGTCAACGCCAGCAGACGCTGGGGCGCTATCAGGCGCCGGGCGGCGCTGAGTGCCGATACTGCGATCAAGGGCAAGGCCAACAGCAGCAAGATGCTATGGCCGGCAAACAGCAGGGAGAAGAGATAGGTGAGACAGAGTGAGGCGCCACTAATGACAAGAAAACGCAGGCTGCTATCCACGCCCTGACGACAGAAAAAGGTGTTTAACGACATAAAAAAATCCCACTTCGCGGCTATCTCAGCAGAGAGTCTACTGGATCTCGCCCCGGATGACGCTTAATTTTGGTTAATTTTCCCGGCCCGCCTGATGCCAAGCATACAATTATCCGTCCAAAGGCATATCCATCCAGGCAGAAATCAGCAGGAAAGCTCAACAGACCCTAGCCTAAATTTACTCCTAGCCTGTATAATGTCTGGCTACCTAAAACGATACAGCCTTTGGATAGCATTTACATGACCGCTCGCGGAAACCTCTTTATCATTTCAGCGCCTAGTGGCGCCGGCAAGTCTTCACTTCTTAGCGCTATTTTGCAGGATAAACCCGCCGATATGAAGGTCTCTGTGTCACACACGACACGCCAGCCCAGAGTCGGCGAAGTAGACGGCGAGCACTATCATTTCGTCAGCGTCGACGAGTTCAAGGCGCTTATCGACAAACAGGCCTTCTTCGAATGGGCCGAGGTGTTCGGCAACTATTATGGCACCTCGAGAGAGGCGATCGAGGTCATGCTGGATAAAGGCATAGACGTATTTCTCGACATTGACTGGCAGGGCGCCCAGCAGGTCAAAAAGATGATGCCCGAGGCAATTGGCGTCTTCATCCTGCCCCCTTCTAAGGCGGAGCTTGAGCGTCGTCTCACTGGTCGTGGTCAGGACAGCGCCGAGGTGATTGCCGGTCGTATGGCCCAGGCAACTTCTGAGATCTCTCACTATGGCGAATATGATTTCATCATAGTCAACGATGATTTCGAGCAGGCACAGGTGGATTTAAAGGCAATTATTCGCAGCCAACGCCTCACTCGTGCTAGTCAAATTCATGCTCAAAATGATATGCTTAATGATCTGTTGGCAGACTAACTGTCATCGTGTACAATTTTGCGTCATTTTTTCACCCATAAACACTGGAGTTTCAATACATGGCTCGCGTAACTGTAGAAGACGCCGTAAACCAAATCGGCAACCGTTTTGATATGATCCTGGTTGCAGCGCGTCGTGCTCGCCAAATCGCTGTGCAGGGCAAAGACCCTATGGTTGAAGAAGAGAACGACAAGCCAACGGTTATCGCCCTACGCGAAATCGAACTTGGCCTGGTTACCGCCGACACTCTGGACGCCGATGAGCGTCAGACCGTCCGCGAACGTGAAGCAGCCGAGATTGCTGCCGTTGCCGCCATCGCCGAAGGCCGCAACACTATCTAAGGAGTGAAGCCACTTGTATCTGTTTGAAGGTCTCAAGGAGTCTGCGTCAAGTTACTTAGAAGCTACGCAGGTAGAATTACTCAAGCAGGCCTATCAGGTAGCGCGCGATGCTCATGAAGGGCAGATGCGCACGAGTGGCGAACCCTATATTACCCATCCGGTTGCGGTTGCCCGCATCCTGGCCGATATGCGTCTCGACCACGAGACGCTCATGGCCGCCCTGCTGCACGACACCATCGAAGATACCCCTGTCACCAAAGAAGAGCTTTCCGAGCTGTTTGGTGAATCTGTGGGCGAGCTGGTAGAGGGCGTCTCCAAGCTAGACAAGCTTAAGTTCAGAGACAAGAAAGAGGCGCAGGCGGAAAACTTCCGCAAGATGATGATGGCCATGACCCAGGATATCCGGGTGATCCTCATCAAGCTCGCCGACCGCACCCATAACATGCGCACCCTAGGCGCCCTGCGTCCCGACAAGCGTCGTCGCATCGCCCGGGAAACCCTGGAAATTTACGCCCCCATCGCCAACCGTCTGGGTATTCACAATATCAAGACTGAGCTGGAAGACCTGGGCTTTCAGGCCTATTACCCCATGCGCTACCGGGTGCTCAAAGAGGTGGTCAAGTCTGCCCGCGGCAACCGTAAAGAGCTGATCCAGAATATCGAAGGCGCCATCAAGACACGTCTCGAGGACACTGGCCTTCAGGGCACGGTCAAGGGCCGCGAGAAAAACCTCTACTCCATCTACAACAAGATGCGCAACAAGGAACTCCAGTTCCAAGAGGTAATGGATATCTACGCGTTTCGGGTGATCGTCGACTCCATCGACACCTGTTATCGCGTCATGGGCGCCATGCACGGCCTGTATAAGCCACGTCCCGGCCGCTTCAAAGATTATATTGCCATCCCCAAGGCCAACGGCTATCAGTCGCTGCATACCTCGCTATTTGGCCCACACGGCGTGCCGGTGGAGATCCAGATACGTACCGAGGATATGGATCAGATGGCCGACAAGGGGGTTGCAGCCCACTGGCTCTACAAGGGTGCCGGTTCAGCCCAGCAAGGCACCACGACTCAGGTGCGTGCCCGCAAGTGGATGCAGAGCCTGCTGGAGCTGCAACAGAGCGCCAGCACCTCCTTCGAGTTCGTCGAGAACTTTAAGACAGAGCTGTTCCCGGAAGAGATCTATGTCTTTACCCCTGAGGGACGCATTCTCGAGCTGCCTGTGGGCGCCACCGCGGTGGACTTCGCCTACGAGGTGCATACCGACGTGGGCAACACCTGTGTCGGCGCACGGGTCAACCGTCAGGCCTATCCACTGAGTCAGCCGCTGATTTCCGGCCAGACCATAGAAATCATCACCGCCAAAGGCGCGCGCCCCAATGCCGCCTGGCTCAACTTCGTGGTGACGGGTAAGGCACGCGCTAAGATCAGACAGCTACTCAAGAGCCTCAAAGAAGATGATGCCGTACTCCTCGGCAAGCGTCTGCTCAACCACGCCCTGGGCGACATCAAGCTCAAGGATATCCCAGAGGAGCAGATCGATAAGGTGGTGAGTGAGACCAAGCACGCCACGCTCGAAGCCCTGCTGGCCGACATTGGCCTGGGCAACGCCATGAGCATAGTGATCGCCCAGCGTCTCAAGGGCGATCGCGTCGAGCAGCACGAACATAAAGAAGCCAACATGATGCCGATCCGCGGCGCCGAAGGCATGCTGGTCTCCTTCGCCAACTGTTGTCGCCCCATCCCGGGTGATGCGGTTATCGCCCACGTGAGCCCGGGTAAGGGCCTGGTGGTGCATATGGAGAGCTGCGCCAACATCCGTGGCTACCAGGGCGAGCCGGACAAGTATATTCCTGTGCACTGGGATAACGCCGAGGGCGTCGAGTTCCAGGCCAACCTGCGTATCGAGATCGTCAATCACCAGGGTGCGCTAGCCAAGATCACCTCTATCGTGGCCGCCGAGGGCTCGAATATTCATAACCTGAGCACCGAAGAGCGTGACGGCCGGGTATTCTTGATTAACTTACGGATCTCGGTCACCGACCGGGTTCACTTAGCCAACGTGATGCGCCGTATCAGGGTACTGCCGGAAGTGCTGCGCACATCGCGTAATCGTTAGTTCCACCACTATTAACCTAAGTAGAGAGAGCGTTATGGCAGATAAGATCATCATTGCAACCGATAAGGCCCCACAGGCAATCGGCACCTATTCTCAAGCTGTTAAAGTGGGCAGCACAGTCTATCTGTCTGGCCAGATCCCGCTGAATCCAGAGACCATGCAGATGGTCAGCGACGAGTTTGAAGCTCAGGTGGTGCAGGTGTTCGACAACCTGACCGCAGTGTGTGAAGCCGCCGGTGGCAGCCTGAAGGATATCGTTAAGCTGAACATCTTCATGACAGATCTGGCTAACTTCGCCACGGTAAACGAGATAATGGGCCGCTACTTCGAGCAGCCATATCCCGCCCGCGCCGCCATAGGCGTTAAGCAGCTGCCGAAAGACTCCCTGGTCGAGATGGATGGCGTGATGGAGCTGTAATGTAAGCTCAACTTCCAGACCAGAGGGCGCTGCGGCGCCCTTTGTTTTTAACCCTGATAAAGCTAGATCCCATGAGCCCAGAACGCTTCAAACGCATTAACCAAATGCTGGACAACCGCCAGACCGACCTCACTCTCTGCCTGGACAAGGTGCATAAGACCAACAACATCGCCGCAGTGATCCGCACCGCCGATGCCGTGGGCATACATCAAATCCACGCCGTCTGGCCCGACATCGAGATGCGTGTCTCAGGCAACACCGCCTCTGGCAGCCAGCAATGGGTCAAGACCATCAAGCACTATCATATGGATGAGGCCGCCGCCCAGTTCAAGACGGCGGGCATGCAGGTTTTGGCCACCAACTTCTCGGAAGATGCGGTGGATTTTCGCGACATCGACTACACCAAGCCGACTGTGGTGATCATGGGTAACGAGCGCGACGGCGTCAGCAAAGAAGGCCTGGCCATCGCCGATCAGCAGATCATCATTCCCATGATAGGCATGGTGCAGTCCCTCAATGTCTCTGTGGCCTCGGCCCTGGTGATGTACGAGGCCCAGCGTCAACGCGCCCAGGCGGGCATGTATGGCCAGCGCACCCTAGACGACGCCTATTGCCAGACCATGTTGTTCGAGCAGGGCCACCCCGTCTACGCCAAGGCCTGTCGACGCAAGAAGATCCCCTACCCTGCCATCGACGACCAGGGACAAATTGTCGCCGACGAGACCTGGTGGCAGCGTATGCGCGCGCCGGATCCCGACGCCGAGCCAGAAGCCTAAGTTCGCTTGCGGGAAAGCGAAACGCTAGTCTTTCCCCATTCTCCCCGATGCTCGCCTGGCAAAGGATTCCTTCCAAGGCTTTCTTACCAGAGCATGCCTACCAGAGCTTTCCTGCTAAGACTATGACAATTGGCCTTTTATTCCGGCAAAACAATTGTCATAGATCACATTCTTCGCCATACTCAAAGACGCGCATAAAAAGTGGCCAGGCGCTCTCATCGCAGAGAAGGGCCCACTCAATAATGGGGGTTGTTGAGTCTCGCTCCGGCATTGGCCGAGCGAACCAAGTTGCGTCTCCTTTAACACTAAGAATAAATATGGAATGGCAAGATGGACTCACTATTCAAATCACCGGTCGACATGTTGCACCACTGGGTCGAGCAATATGGCGATAGCACCTACCTGAAACAGCCCATAACCGGCCAATACGTTAATTTCAGCTGGCGTGAAGTGCAGCAGAAGATGCAGCAGATCGCCGGCGCCCTGCGTCATCTCGGCCTAGAGCCGGGCGACAAGGTGGCTGTCTTATCGAAGAACTGCGCCGAATGGTTTATTACCGATCTGGCCCTGATGCATGGCGGCTACATCAGCGTGCCCATTTACCCTACGGCCAACGCCGACACCATACGCTACGTGCTGGAGCACAGCGAGTCTAAGGCGATCTTCATCGGCAAGCTGGATTACTGGGCCGATCAGGAGGCCGGGGTAGGTGGTGACATACTGCGTCTGGCTATGCCCTACGACACAATGCCGGCACAATACCAGTGGGATACCCTGCTCAAGCTGGGCCACCCCTTGGTCGAGGCCGAGGCCCCGACACCCGAGCAGATCATGACCATCATCTACACCTCGGGCTCGACCGGTAAGCCAAAGGGGGCGATTCAGACCTTCGCCAGCTATGAGTGGACCTGCCGCGCCGTGGTGCGCGACCTCAAGACAGATGTTGAAGACAGGCTGCTCTCCTATCTGCCGCTGGCCCATATTACCGAGCGCGTCGCCATCGAAGGCTCCTCCTTCTATTCCGGCAGCAGCGTCGCCTTCGTCGAGAGTCTCGACAGCTTCGTCGCCGACGTGCAGCGAGCAAGACCCACAGTCTTCTTCTCAGTGCCCCGTCTATGGAGCCTGTTCCAGAAGAATATCATCGACAAGATTGGCTATACCAAGCTCAACATACTGCTGAAGATCCCCTTCGTCAGCTCACTGGTGAAGAAGAAGATCCATCAGGGGCTGGGGCTCGAACACTGTCACCTGCTCGGTTCGGGATCTGCGCCTATCCCACCTTCGCTGATCGCCTGGTATCACAAGATAGGCCTGAACATCTGTGAAGCCTGGGGCATGACGGAAAACAGCGCCTACTCCATCATCAACCACCCCTTCGACGCCAGCAAGATAGGCACGGTCGGACGCGCGGTAGAAGGCTGTAGCGTCAAACAGGGTGACAACGGCGAATTACTGGTGAAGAGCCCTGGCCTGATGAGCGGCTACTACAAGCAGCCGGAAGTGACCCAGGCCAGCTTCGACGAGGAGGGTTATTTCCGTACCGGCGATCTCTGCTCCATCGACGCCGACGGCTGCGTCTCCATCACGGGCCGGGTCAAAGACAACTTCAAGACCGCCAAGGGCAAGTATGTTGCCCCTGTGCCTATCGAGCGTAAGCTGGCCCAAGATCCCCATGTGGAACTGATCTGCATCATAGGCTCTGGCCTGCCTCATCCTGTGGCTCTAGTGCAGCTCTCCGAAGGTGCCGCCCTGCAGCCCAAGGAAGAAGTGCGCGCCTCTCTCAAGGCAACCCTGGATAGCGTTAACCCTAACCTGGAGTCACATGAAACCGTCGACGCCATCATAGTGGTGAGCGAGCCCTGGGAAGTCGAAAACGACGTGCTGACACCGACTCTGAAGATTAAGCGCCATGTGCTGGAGAAGAGATTCAGTGCCAAGGTCGACGGCCAACGCGGCGGCGTGGTGCGCTGGGAAGACGAGATCTAAATCCAAGCGATAACGCCATGGTCAAGAAAACACGCCATCTGGCGTGTTTTTTATTGCTCTGCCGATAACGAGATAAACAAATTTTAATAGCTCCCCCCTAAATTTTTGTTGCCTAAAATTGTGCAACCTCTATGCTTGGCGCCCCGCTACTGTAGAGAGTCAATCATGTTCACCCCGCTAGCCCTTATCGCTGGTCTGCTCATCCTCATTCTTGGCGCCGAAGCCCTGGTGCGTGGCGCCAGCACGCTGGCCCTTAAACTCGGCGTCACCCCGCTGATCATAGGCCTCACCATAGTCGCCTTCGGCACCAGTGCCCCCGAGCTGGCGGTGAGCCTCAAGTCGGCGCTGGCCGGCAACTCTGGCATTGCCCTGGGCAATGTGGTCGGCTCCAACATCGCCAACATAGGCCTGATCCTCGGCCTGACTGCCCTGGTGCGTCCCATCGGCGTGCAATCTATGATGGTCAAGCGCGACATTCCGCTGATGCTGTTTGCCAGCCTACTCTTCTGGGGGCTGATAAGCGACGGCAGCCTCAGCCAACTTGACGGCGCCCTGCTCGGCTCCATGCTGCTCGTCTATCTGGGGATGAACTACCTGTTCGATAAGCAGCAGGCCGACACCGAGTCGATGGAGCTTAAGCCCCTCGCTCCGTTACTGGCCGTGGTGCTACTGCTACTTGGCATCGCCATGTTAGTCGGCGGCGGCATACTCTTTGTCGACGGTGCCGTGGCCCTCGCCAGACAGTTGGGGATGAGCGAGCTGCTCATCGGCCTGACCATCATAGCCATAGGCACCAGCATGCCAGAGCTGATCACCTCACTGGTGGCAGCAAGACGCGGCGAGAGCGATATCGCCATCGGTAACCTGGTGGGTTCGAACCTGTTTAATATCTTAGGTATCTTAGGGGTCACCGCCCTGATCCACCCCATCACGGCCAGCGTCCCCAAGTTGGATATGCTGGTGATGGTCTCGCTAGCCCTGCTACTTCTCCCCCTAGCCTGGAGTGGCCTGCGTATAGGGCGACGCGAAGGTGCCCTGCTGCTGCTCTGCTACCTCGTCTACCTGGGCTACCTGATCCTCATGTCAGGCGGCTAATCCCTAAAGGGCTATCGACGACAAAACACGCGGCAAGATTGCGTTCATACAGAACTCTGATAGTATATGTATATATTTACAGTGATCTACTCAGACTCTGTTCAAATAGAACGTTAAATCAAATGGGTACAAAGCGTGGATAGACTCGATCTCATGGCTGTGACAGAGTTAAAGGGCGTTGCCGCCAAGATGGCGCAGCGACTGGAAAAACTCGGCATCAATACAGTCCAGGATCTGCTGTTTCACCTGCCACTACGCTACGAAGACCGCACCCAGATCTATCCTATCGCCTCCCTCTATCCCGGTAGCTACGGCACCATAGAGGGCATCATTCAGTCGACCCAGATCGTTCAGGGACGCAAGCGCATGCTCACCTGCACGGTACGCGACGACTCAGGCACCCTGACGCTGCGCTTCTTCAACTTCTCCGCCGCCATGCGTAACGGCCTCGAAGAGGGCGAGCGCATTCGCGCCTACGGCGAGGTGCGCCGGGGCAAGCTCCACCGGGAGATCATCCACCCGGAATATAAGATGCTCCACGGCGAGAGTGACTTTAACCTCAGCGACACCCTGACCCCCATCTATCCGACCACGGAGGGACTCAAGCAGGCCAGCTGGATCCGCTTGACGGATCAGGCCCTGGCGCTGCTGGCCCATGGCGCCCTGACCGAACTATTGCCAGCTCAACTGAGGCCGAATCAGCTCTCATTGGTCGACGCCCTGCAGCTGCTACACAGGCCCCCGAGCGAGGTCAGTCCCTTTGCCCTGGAACAAGGCACACATCCGGCGCAGCAGCGGCTGATCCAGGAGGAACTGCTGGCCCACAACCTGAGCATGTTGCAACTCAGGGCCCGCAGCAATCATGATAAGGCCATCGCGATGCAGCCCACGGGGCAGCTACTCAACCCCTTTCTGGCCTCACTGCCATTTAAGCCCACTGGTGCCCAACAGCGGGTAGTCGCCGATATCACAAACGATCTCGGTAAAGCGCATCCCATGATGCGCCTGGTGCAGGGCGATGTAGGCTCAGGCAAGACGCTAGTGGCGGCCCTGGCCGCGCTGCTGGCCATCGAGAGCGGCTATCAGGTGGCCATGATGGCACCGACGGAGCTGCTCGCCGAGCAACACGCCAACAACTTCGCCGCCTGGTTTGAGCCCCTCGGCCTCAGGGTCGGCTGGCTGGCGGGTAAGCTCAAGGGCAAGGCAAGAGCGCAGTCGCTGGAACAGATTAAGAGCGGCGAGGCCCATATCGTCATCGGTACCCACGCCATCTTTCAGGAACAGGTCGAGTTCAACCGTCTGGCACTGATCATCATAGATGAGCAACACAGGTTCGGGGTGCATCAGCGCCTGGGTCTCAGGGAGAAAGGGATCATCCAGGGCTTCCATCCACACCAGCTGATCATGACGGCAACGCCCATCCCCCGCACTCTGGCGATGACCGCCTATGCAGATCTCGATACCTCTATCATCGACGAGCTGCCGCCTGGGCGCACGCCGGTGACCACAGTCGCCATCTCAGACAATCGCCGCGGTGAGGTGATCGATCGCGTGCGCCAGGCCGCACTGCAAGATGGGCGTCAGGCCTACTGGGTCTGTACCCTGATCGAAGAGTCCGAGGTGCTGGAATGTCAGGCCGCCGAAGACACGGCCGAGGAGCTTAAGCAGCTGCTGCCCGAGCTGTCCATCGGCCTGGTACATGGCCGCATGAAGCCCGCCGAGAAACAGGCAATCATGGATGCCTTCAAGGCCGGCAGCATACAACTATTGGTGGCCACCACAGTGATCGAGGTGGGAGTCGATGTGCCCAATGCCAGCCTGATGATCATCGAAAATCCCGAGCGTCTGGGTCTGGCCCAGCTGCATCAGCTGCGGGGACGTGTTGGCCGAGGCGCCGTGGCCAGCCACTGTGTGCTGCTCTACAAGGCGCCGCTCTCTCACACCGCCACCCAGCGCCTGGGCGTGCTTAGAGACAGCAACGACGGCTTCGTTATCGCCCAGAAAGATCTTGAGATCCGCGGGCCGGGTGAGGTCTTAGGCACTAAGCAGACAGGCATCGCCGACATGAAGATAGCGGACTTAGTGCGGGATCAGGCCCTCATCCCACACATCCAGAAACTGGCCCAACATGTGATGCAAGAGGTGCCGGAAAATGTTGACGCCATAGTGCTGCGTTGGTTAGGGGAGCGCCAGCAATACGTGCAAGCTTGAGCCAACAATTAAATATTCTTTATTTGATTCACCGAGACTAGACAAGCCCGGTGAATTTTGCAGAATGGAAAGAGGCCTCTGTGGTCACAGGGCTTATTCCAGCCACAATTCAAGGAAATCTCATGCAAGTCAGTCAAGAAGATAGAATTGCCCCACAGACAAGGCGCAGCGGGATCAATGCGCTCAGCATTGCCGTGGTGATCATATTAGTGTTACTCGCCGCTGGCGCCTACTATTTCCTGGGCAGAGACGAGCCCGCGCCCGAGCCTGAATTGCCAGCCCCAATCACCCTGCCGGAGCCTGAGCCGGAGCAGCCCTTGCCAACCGATGCCGCCTTGCCCGAGCCCGAAATCCCGGCGCCCGAGCCTGAGGCACAGGTAGAAGAAGCACCTGCCGAGAAAGTTGAGAGCCTGCCAGCACTGGGCGAAAGCGATCAATATGTCCACGACAAGACTGTCGAAGTCGCTAACGGCATGAAGATAGAACCTCTGCTGGTCGAGAAAGATATCGTCAGACACTTCGTGGTGTTCGTCGACAACCTGGCCCAGGGTGAGCTGGCCCGTAAGGTAAGCCCCCTCAAGGCGCCCAACAGCAAGTTTACCGTCTCCGAGGTGACCAACAAGACCTACCTCAACCCCGACAGTTACCATAGGTATGATCTCTATGCGAACTTCGTCGATAACCTGGACGAGGAGCAGCTGCTTAGCACCTATGAAAAGGTGAAGCCTCTGCTGGGTGAGGCCTTCGCCGAGCTGGGCTACCCCGACATGAATTTCGATGACCGTATGGTAGAGGCGATCGACGTCATGCTATCCGCTCCCGTCATCGACGCGCCGATCGAGCTAGACAGCGTCAGCGTAAACTATAAGTTTGTCGACCCTCAGCTCGAGAGCCTGCCCAACGCCCAGAAGCTGATGATCCGCATGGGGCCGGAAAACAGCAAGAAGGTCAAGGCCGCCCTGCGTAAACTCAAGAAGCAGCTCAAACAGTCATAACCCCCAGGTCGCCCACCTCCCCGTGGGCGACCTCCTACCTCCTACCTCCTACCTCCTCAGTTCACACTATCTAGCAACAGCTTAATCACATATTTATGTCACCCGTCAAAGGGTGTACAATAGCCGCCCCACAAATACACCTTGTGGCTAAGTATCTGGTTATGGAAAACATCAGCAAGACGCTGTATTTAGAGGCAAAGTAGTGCGGTTACACTTTCACATTCATTCTGCGGGCGCCTGGTCTCCCCTATACCAGTGCTTAAGCGATTGGCAAACATGGCCAACACAGCCAGCAGATGCCGAGCAACTCGCTCAGGCCGCCCCGGCACTAAAGCAAGTGCCCGCCATGCAGCGGCGACGCTTTAGCAAGCTCACCAAGATGCTGCTGGATGTCGCCTTTCAGTGTGACGCGCCCTCACAATGCCGTACCATCTTCGCCTCTCGCCACGGCGAACTTAACCGCACAGTGGATCTGCTACAGGACATAGTGCGTCAGCAGCCCATTTCGCCCATAGGTTTTAGCCAGTCGGTGCATAACACCGCCAGCGGCCTCTTCAGCATACTGACAGGTAACCGCGCGCCTTCGACCTCGATTGCCGCCGGTGAGGCTACCCTCACTCAGGCCTTTATTGAGGCCTATGGCCAACTGACGGAAAATAACGCGCCGCTGCTATTGGTCTTTGGTGACGAGCCCGTATCAGATATTTATAAGGAATTTACCCAGGAACCCGAGCTGCCGATCGCCATCGCGCTGCAGTTATCTCTTTGCGAGGAGCAGGTTTCAGGCACTCAGCTGATCATAGAGACCCAGCCAGAATCAGCCCAATTAGCGACGGCTCAGCCTCTGGGTTATGGCCAGTTTATCCACGCCATCGCCACCCAACAGGCGCTCGAAGGGCGCCTCAGTCAATACCTGGTGCGGATCTGTCATGACTAGTCAGGTTGTCGCCAAACGCCTGACCGGCATAGCCTATATTCCTCGCTGGCTCGGCGGGGTGAGCTGCTATATCGCCTTCGGTTTAGGGGGACTGCTTAGCTCACTCACCATATTGCCCGTGCTGAGGTTCTGGCCCGGCAGTCAGCAGGTACGCATCGCCCGGGTACAGCGCGCGGTGCACCTGATGTTTCGCGGCTTCGTACATATGCTCACCTGGGCCGGAGTAATTCGGGTAACCAGCCAAGATCTCCACCGACTGGAAAATGCCCAGGGCAAGGTGATCATTGCCAACCATCCAACTCTGGTAGACGTGGTGGTACTGATCAGCCTGATGCCCAATGTCGGCTGTATCGTTAAGCAGGGACTATGGCGCAACCCCTTCCTGCGAGGCGTGGTCTCCTGCGCCGGTTATATTCCCAATCGTGGCGCCGACCTCCTGCTTAAGGATTGCAGCGAAGTGCTGGCCCAAGGCACTAACATGATCATCTTTCCCGAGGGCACACGTACCGTTAAGGGCGAGATAGTCAACGAATTTGCAAGGGGCGCTGCCAATATCGCCCTGCGCACAGACACAGATCTGATCCCAGTGGTTTTAAGAACCAATGCCGTCGGCCTGACCAAGCAGGAACCCTGGTATGAGATACCTCGCCAAACCATAGGCATGAATGTCGAAGTAGGCGAAACTATCGAGCATATCAGGTATCATGCTCAAACGGGTGGAGACGCCAAGATGGCCCGTCAGTTGACGCGGGATCTCGAAGAATATTATAAACAACAACTTGATAAAAATTATGAGCTTACAAAACGAAATTAAACAACTCATCATAGATTGCCTGGACCTCGAAGATGTCAGCATCGACGACATAGATACCGATGCGCCGCTCTTTGGCGACGGTCTGGGACTGGACTCTATCGATGCGCTTGAGCTGGGACTGGCCATCAAGAAGCAGTTCGATGTCAAAATCGAAGCCAACTCGGAAGCCACCAAGGCCCATTTCTACAGTGTTGCCAGCCTGGCAAGCTTTATCGAATCTCAGCGCGGTTAGGAGGCAGCATGCAAAATCGTGAGCAAATTCTACAGATGCTGACTCAGATCCTGGTGGATGAATTTGAAATCGATGCCGAAGACATCACCCCAGAGGCGTCTCTGTATCAAGAGCTGGATCTCGACAGCATAGATGCGGTGGATCTGGTGATTAAGCTACAACAACTCACGGGCAAGAAGATCCAGCCCGACGAGTTTAAGGCCGTGCGTACCGTCGACGACGTGGTAACGGCTATCGAAGGGCTAGTGAAACAGTAATGCGCCTGTTCCTGCAACTAGTCACCGGCTTGGTCGTGCTGGGGTACCCCCTGGCCGTCTACTTCGGCCTGAACTATTTGCCGCCGGGCGTGATCGCCCTCCTGCTCTGCTCTCTGCTGCTGCTCAGGCTCGCCCTGCAGAGGCAACAGGTCAGGGCCATGATGCTGCCCATAGTCGTGGGCATTTTCCTGACCGCAGGCAGCTACCTAGCGAAACAGACCTCCTGGCTGCTCTACTATCCAGTGGTGATCAACCTGAGCATGTTGGCGCTGTTTGCCTACTCTCTCAAGCATGGTCCTACCATGATAGAGCGTCTCGCCAGGCTAAAGGAGCCGGATCTGCCCGACGAGGCGATCCCCTACCTGCGCAAGGTCACCCAGATCTGGTGTGGTCTGTTTGTCTTCAACGGTATCATGGCACTCTACACCGCCAGCGCCACTAGCCTGGCGACCTGGACCCTCTATAATGGATTTATCGCCTATCTGCTGATCGGTACGCTGCTCGGCGGAGAATGGTTATATCGCACCTTCTGGTTGAAAAAGTCATGACAGCCCTACTCAAACATTGGCTTAAACATGGGCCAGCGAGCCAGCAGCTTATCAGCTTCAATCACCACGATATCCTGACGGGTGAGGCCTTTACCGCCCAGGTGGCGGCCATCTTCGAGGCCCTGAGCCAACACGAGGCGAAGCGCTGGTTGTTAGCCTGCGACAGCAGCGACCTGTTTGCGGTCGGCCTCTGCGCCGGTCTACTGGCGGGGAAACAGCTGATCCTGCCCGCCAACACTCAGGAAGGCACCCTGAGCGAGCTCACCCATGAGTTCGATGCCGTTCTGGCAGACAGGCCACTGTGTGAAACCAAAGACTATATCGCCCTGCACAAGGACCTAAAGCATCCTGGGCCCTGGCCCACCAGCCAGGCATTTGGCGAGTTGGTACTCTTTACCTCGGGCTCCAGCGGACAACCCAAGGCGATCACTAAGACGCTGGATCAGCTCGATGCCGAGGTGACGGTACTGGAACAGACCTTTGCCAATCACCTGCCCCAATGCAGCGTGATCGCCACCGTCTCCCATCAGCATATCTATGGCCTGTTATTTAAGGTGCTCTGGCCCCTAGCCGCCAGCCGCCCCTTCTTGAGCGATCTGGTGGAATACCCAGAGACCCTGACCTATTACGCCAACCTGTTTCCCAACCTCTGCCTGATCAGCAGCCCGGCGCAGCTCTCTCGCCTGCCCGATGCCCTGGAGCATCAGCCGCAGCTGCGCGCGCCCAGCCTGATCTTCAGCTCCGGCGGCCCGCTGAGCCTTGAAGCCGCCCATGCCATCGCCCACTGCTATGGCAAGCCGCCCATAGAGGTTTTCGGCAGCACGGAAACCGGCGGCATCGCCTATCGCCGCCAGCAAGACAATCTGCAGAGCTGGCGCGCCTTTGCCACCCACGAGATCAAGCAAGATCCGGACGATGGTGCCCTCTGGCTCAAATCCCCCTACCTGGAAAGCCAAGACTGGCTCAGGTGTGACGACAAGATACAGCTAATCGCACCCGGCGAGTTTGTACTTCAGGGACGACTGGATCGCATCGTCAAGATAGAGGAGAAACGCCTGTCACTGGTACAGATGGAAGCCCTGCTGGAGAGCCACCCCTTGGTAGATCAGGCCGCACTCGTGGTGCTGGAGCAGCCCAGGGTGCAGCTAGGCGCCGCCATCAGGCTGTCTGCCGAGGGCAATGCCTTGCTGGAGCAGGAAGGTAAACTGGCAGTCAACAACGCTCTCAAGCAGCATCTGCTGAGTCAGTTTGAGCGTGTCACCCTGCCAAGACGCTGGCGTTATCCCGCCGAGCTGCCGCTCAACACCCAGGGCAAGCGTATCCACAAGGAGCTGTTGGAGTTGTTTACACATGATTAAGTCAAACCTGCCCCCCATCTTGGCCAAACGTTGCCTGGAAGATGGCGTCGAATGGCAGCTGCGTATCGATGCCGACCTGCCCTATTTCGAGGGGCATTTCCCCGAGCAGGCGGTGCTCCCCGGTGTGACCCAACTGGATTGGGCGGTGCAGCTGGGCGCCAGTGAATTCGGCTATGCGCCCAAGGTACAGAGCCTTGAGGTGCTCAAGTTTCAACAGCTGATCCTGCCTGGCAGCGAGGTACAGCTGAAGATCAGCCTCAATCGCGCCAAACATAAGCTCACCTTCGCCTACTATCAGGACGAGCAGCGCTTCGGCTCGGGCCGCATCTGCCTGACGCCAAACGACATCGAGGAGAGAGGCTGATGCAGCTGGCATTAGTCATCCCCAACTACAACCATCGCCAGGCGATCAAGGTTACCCTTGCACGCCTGGAGCCCTTGGGACTCACCTGTTATCTGGTCAACGATGGCAGTGACGACGAGACCCGCCACCTGCTGTGCCAACTGGCGGCGCAGCACGACTGGGTACGCCTGCTGCACCATCCCTTCAACCGTGGCAAGGGCGCGGCGGTAATGACGGGCCTCAGGGCCGCCTATGCCGACGGCTTTAGCCATGCGCTGCAGGTGGACGCCGACGGTCAGCACGACCTCGACGATATTCCAAGGATGATAGAGACGGCCCGGGCTAAGCCAGAGGCGCTGATCTCAGGTCTGCCGCAATACGATGAGTCTGTACCCAAGGGTCGCCTCTATGGCCGTTACCTCACCCACTTCTGGGTCTGGGTCGAGACCCTAAGCCTGGATATTCAAGACTCCATGTGCGGCTTTCGCGTCTATCCTCTGGCCGCCACCGAGCAGCTATTTCTTACCGAGGCGCTGGGCGAGCGCATGGACTTCGATATCGAGGTGCTGGTCAAGCTCTACTGGCAGGGTGTCGAGGTGAAACACCTGCCGACCAGGGTGATCTACCCCGAAGATGGCACCAGCCACTTCCAGGGCTTCAGAGACAATGTGCGCATCTCTGCCATGCACAGCAAGCTCTTCTTCGGCATGCTCAGACGCATGCCCCAACTGCTGCGCCATAAGCGCAGCCGCCCCAAGGCAGTGAAACACTGGTCTCGCATGGGCGAGCGCGGCAGCTACTGGGGCATCAAGCTGTTGGCCACCAGCTACAAACTGGGCGGTCACTGGCTATGCCGCGCCATCATGTATCCGGTGATCTGCTACTTCTTCGCCACGGGCCGCACGGCGCGGCGCGCCAGCCAGACGTTCCTGCGTCAGGTGCAGCGACTCGAGCCCAAACATCCCGATCTCCAGGGCGAGATAAACTGGCGTCATAGCCTGAAGCACTTCATCGCCTTCGGCAATGCGGCGCTGGATCGCATCGACGCCTGGTGCGATCGCATCAAACTCAGCCAGGTCGACTTTCCCGATCGCGAGGTGCTCGCCAAGCCCCTGGCCCAGGGGCAAGGAGCCGTGCTGCTGGTCTCCCACCTGGGTAACCTGGAGCTTTGCCGTGCCATCTCGATTCACCAGCGCAAGGTGAAGGTCAACGTCATGGTGCTGACCCAGAATGCAGAAAACTTCAACCGAGTACTCAAACAGCTCAATCCAGACAGCGCCCTGAACCTGATCCAGGTGACCGAACTGGGCCCCAGCACCTCCATGCTGTTGCAGCAGAAGATAGAGCAAGGAGAACTCGTGGTGATCGCCGGCGATCGTACCTCCACCAGCAGTGAAGGCCGGGTGCTCTACGCCCCCTTCATGGGCAAGGAAGCGCCCTTCCCTCAAGGCCCGTTTATTCTCGCCAGCCTGCTGGATTGCCCCGTGTACCTGATGTTCTGCCTCAGAGAAAACGGCCGCTACCGGGTGCACGTCGAGCACTTTGCCGACACACTCAAGGGGCCACGTGCCGGCCGTATGGAACGGCTACAAGCGGCGGTGAATCGTTACGCCGAGCGTCTGGAACACTACGCCCGCCGCTCACCGCTGCAATGGTTTAACTTTTTCGATTTTTGGCGCAAGGACGATGAACTCCTGCGCGAGGCCAAGCCTCAAACGCCTAACAGGACAGAGAAATAGATGACACAGACGACTCAATCCCCCGCCTCCGCCCCCCTGGTCGAATTTGGCCAGCGTAACCTCAATCTCGAGGAGGTCGTTGCCATCGCCAAGGGCGCTAAGGCCCAGCTCAAGGAGAGTGCCGACTATCAGGAATATATCCAGAAAGGCGCCCGCTTTATCGACAGCCTGCTGGCCGAAGAGGGCGTGGTCTATGGTGTCACCACGGGCTATGGCGATTCCTGCACAGTCACGGTTGGCCTGGATCTGGTCCACGAGCTGCCGCTACACCTGTCGCGTTTCCACGGCTGCGGCATGGGAAATATTCTCTCCGTAATGCAGGCCAGGGCCGTGATGGCATGCCGTCTAAGCTCGCTGGCCGTGGGCAAATCTGGCGTCAGTTACGAATTGCTGAAACGCATCGAGACCCTGCTGAATCTGGGCATCACCCCGGTTATCCCCGAAGAGGGCTCTGTGGGCGCCAGCGGCGATCTCACTCCCCTCTCCTATCTGGCCGCCGTGTTAGTGGGCGAGCGCGAGGTGATCTACCAAGGCGAGCGCCGCGATACGGCCGATGTGTACCGCGAACTGGACATTACGCCGCTGACCCTCCGTCCCAAGGAGGGCCTTGCCCTGATGAACGGCACCGCCGTGATGACGGCGCTGGCCTGTCTTGCCTACGACAGGGCCCAATACCTGAACCGTCTGGCCAGCCGTATCACAGCCATGGCCTCGCTGACCCTAAAAGGTAACTCCAACCACTTCGACGATATTCTGTTTGCGGCCAAGCCACATCCGGGGCAGAACCAGATCGCCGCCTGGATTCGCGAAGATCTCAACCACCATGAGCATCCACGCAACTCGGATCGCCTGCAGGACAGATACTCGATCCGCTGCGCGCCGCACATCATAGGCGTGCTGCAAGATGCCCTGCCCTTCATGCGTCAGTTCATCGAGACCGAACTCAACAGCGCCAACGACAACCCTATCGTCGACGGCGAGGGCGAGCACGTGCTCCATGGTGGTCATTTCTATGGCGGTCATATCGGCTTCGTGATGGACTCGATGAAGAACGCCATCGCCAATATTGCCGACCTAATCGACCGCCAGATGGCCCTAGTGATGGACACTAAATTTAACAATGGCCTGCCCGCCAACCTCTCTGGTGCCCAAGGCCGCCGTAAGGCGATCAACCATGGCTTCAAGGCGGTGCAGATAGGCGTATCGGCCTGGACCGCCGAGGCGCTGAAGAACACCATGCCTGCCAGCGTGTTCTCACGCTCCACCGAGTGTCACAACCAGGACAAGGTGAGCATGGGCACTATCGCCGCCCGCGACTGTATGCGTGTGTTACAACTCACCGAACAGGTGGCTGCCGCGGCGCTGCTGGCCATGACCCAAGGCATTCACCTGCGTATCGCCCAGGGCGAACTCTGCCATGCCTCGCTCACAAGCTCTGTGGCCAAGACCCTAGATCAGGTCAGCGCCGAGTTCGAACTACTCACCGAAGACAGACCCCTGGAGACCGTGCTCAGACAGACGGTAGACAAGATCCAGCAGGGGCTGTGGGAAGTGTGTCACTAGGAGGCGCGAGATGAAGGCATTGCTCACCACAGAGATGGAGATGGTCATCCCCTTCCATGACGTCGACTCCATGGGGATCACCTGGCATGGTAACTACCTGAGGTATTTCGAGATCGCCCGCTGTCAGTTGCTGGACGAGATTGACTATGGCTATCGCAAGATGCAGGCCTCAGGCTATGCCTGGCCCATTATCGATCTGCAGATCAAGTATGTGCAGGCCAGCACCTTCGAACAGAGGGTCAAAGTAATTGCCAGCCTAGTGGAGTGGGAGAACCGTCTCAAGATCACCTATCAGGTGCGCGACGCCGAGACCAACCAGCGACTGACTAAGGGGTATACGGTACAGGCAGCGGTCGAGATGGAGAGCAAGGAGCTCTGCCTAGTCACCCCGGACTGTTTCAGAGACAAGATAGCCCACCTGCTGCCAGACGTGGAGTTAAAGGCATGATGACCCATAGGCTCATCCACGCTGCTAAGGCAGCTCTCTGCCGGCTGATGTTTTGCCTGAGTTTAGTTAGCTTACTTAGTCTCGTTAGCTTGGTAACTCATGCAGAACAATCAACCGACTATGAGGCACTTTTTAACGCACCAGCGGATAATGCAGGCCTATCCAAGCTGGTGACCCGCCTGGGCGGCGGTGAGTCGGCAAGGGGCGAGTTTACCCAATCCCGCTACCTAAAGGTGCTGAAGAAGCCGCTGGTGAGCCGGGGCGAGTTCCTGTTTCAGGACAAGCTGGGGATCGCCTGGCTACAGACAGCGCCCTTCCCATCTGGCCTGGTGCTGACGCAAAACACCCTGGTACAGATAGATGCCGACGGCAACCGTCAGGTGAGCCACGCAGATGACAATCCTCAAGCCGGGGCCATGGCACAGATGATGCCTAACCTGATGAGCGCGCTGCTAAGCGGCGATCTCGCCCCACTGCAGGCGCAGTTTACCCTACACCTGTTACAGCAAGCAGATTGCTGGCAGTTAGGCCTGGAGCCGATAGATCCCCTCGTCAAGCAGGCAATGCCACGCATAGTGCTACAGGGAAGCGAGGGGCTCGAGTCTCTCAGCCTGCTGGACAACCGCGGCGATCTCAGCATCATCGAGTTTAACGCCCTAGCACAGCGACCGCTGACCGCAGATGAGTTAGCCTACTTCAGGCTCGACTCAGACCCTCGCCCCGCGACAGAGGCGAGATGATCCTCAGACTCAGCGACCGCCTGGGTCGCCTCTCAGCCAATATCCGCCTGACTTTCTGGCTGGTGCTGCTGGCCGCCATGGCGCTGTTGGCAGCCCAGGCAATGAGCCGCGGCGCAGGGGTACAGAGTGACATCCTGGCCATGCTCCCCAAGATACAGGAAGATCCCCTGACTCAGAGGGCGATAGACAGGGTCGAGCAACAGCTGGCCAATCGCATCTACCTGGGGGTCGTCAGCCCAGATCAGGCCACCGCAATCAAAGGCGCCAAGCAACTGCTGAGTGCACTCCATAGCGCACCCGAGGCCTTTAGCCAGGTGCAGAGCGCCGATATGCAAGGGGCACAGGCCCTCAACCGCTTCTATTTTCCCTATCGCTTTCACCTGCTCACCGCGCAGCAGAAAAGCCTACTCGCCAGTGGACAATTAGCTGAGTTGGAGGCTAATACGCTTGCCCAGCTCTACAATGCCTTCGGCTACGCCAACAGCCAACTGCTGAGCCAAGATCCGCTACTGCTCTACCCCGAGCTACTGAAACAGCTCTCGCCACAACGCCGCCTCAAGGTGGTCGACGGCATTCTGGTGGGCCAGGAATTAGCCCTGAAAGCTACCGATCGAACCTCCTCAAACAAAGACACACAAGGAAGCAGCGTCGCCATCGTCATGGCTCAGGGAGTCGGCAGCGCCTTCAACCCTAAGGCGCAGGAGCTACAGTTAAGCAGACTAGAAGGCGCGATAAGCCAGATGCAGAAAAGTCTTGGGTCTGAGCAGAAAGTGAGCGTGCTAAAAGGTGGCGCCCTGTTTCACGCTTCGGCGGCAACAACACAGGCGAAGAGAGAGGTCTCCAGCCTGGGGCTTGCCTCGCTGATCGGCGTCATCCTGCTGGTATGGCTGGCGTTTCGCTCTATCATGCCTCTGACCATAGCCGCGTTGACCATAGCTACCAGCCTAGTGTTTGCCCTGAGTGCGACCCTGTGGATCTTCACCCAGGTTCACCTGCTCACCCTGGTATTTGGTACCAGCCTGATAGGGATCGCCATAGACTACAGCTTTCACTTCTATTGCGAGCGGCTGCAAAGCCAAAAAGCAGATTCAGGGGCAACTGAACACGACGGACTGAAGGAAACGACTGCAACCACTCCTACCACAGGGATAACCGCGACCGACGCTGTAGCCCGCGTGTTTCCAGCCGCCAGCCTGGCACTGCTCACCACAGTCATCGCCTACCTCGCCATTGGCCTGACACCGTTTCCCGGCATGCAGCAGGTCGCAGTATTTTGCGCCGCCGGTCTATTGGGCGCTTACCTGACACTGATCTTCGCCTATCCAAAGCTGGCAAGCAGCGCCATGAGACCCGGCGACCGCGCGCTCGGCCTGGCGGCGCGTTATCTCAGTGCCATGCAGGCCATTGCGCGGCCCATCAATGGGGTCAAGGGCATAATCCTCACCCTCGGCCTGCTGCTGGCTGCTATATTTGGCCTGAATAGACTCGGGGTGAACGATGATATTCGTGCCCTGCAGCAGAGTCCTCTTAGCGTCACCCAGGGCGAGCAGCGACTGCGCCAGGTGATGAGCGGCGGCACAGATAACCAGTTTATCCTAGTGCGGGCAGAGAGCGCAGAGAAGCTGCTGACACGGCTCGAGGCGTTGTCGCCCACACTCGCCTCATTGCAACATCAGGACGTGCTAGGCAACTCAGTTAATCTGGCCCGCTACCTGCCTAGTCAGGCAAGCCAGCAAGAGGCCTATCGCCTGCAGGGGGAGATCTATCACAAGCTGCCCCAGGTGTTAGCGCGCCTGGGACTGGACGAAGACTTAGCTCCAGTCCTGATGGCAAGCTTCGAGGCCAGCGCCAATGAGGCCATCACCCCAGACAATTTCTTCGCCTCCCGGGCCGGTGAACTGTTCGCTCCTCTATGGCTGGCCCCCGATGTGGCTGATACTCAAGGTCAAATTCAAGAAAAGACGAGCAATGAAACCTCTGACAGTGACGACGCCACATACGGCGCAATTGTCCTGCTGGGCGGCATCACAGATCTTCACGCCTTAACCCAGGCGGTCGCCCCATTAACTGGCGTGACCTTGGTCGATAAGGTACAGGATATCTCGGATGTGATGGCCAAGTATCGCAGCCTGACCCTGAGCCTGCTAGGCCTGGCACTTGTCGTCGCAGGGCTCATCTTCTCGCTGCGATTCGGCCTCAAGATGGCCCTATGGATCACGGCAGTGCCCGCCCTGGCGGCACTACTCACCCTGGCGGGGCTTGGCCTAGCCGGTTCACCGCTGACCCTGTTCCATGCCCTGGCGCTGATATTGGTCTTTGGTATAGGCGTCGACTACAGCCTTTTTTTCGCCGAGAGCCATAGAGGCGAAGGCGTGATGATGGCGGTATTCATGTCTGCCTGTTCGACCCTGATGGCCTTCGGCCTGCTGGCCTTCAGCCAGACACCGGCCATCCACTATTTCGGCCTGACATTACTCCTGGGGATAGGCCTTACTTTCGTGCTCTCCCCCTTTATTCACACATTAACAAGGATTGATAAGTGACCCCATTCGCGCAAACAGCCGCTCAGACGGACCATTATGATGTGATAGTGATAGGTGCCGGCCCCTCGGGGAGCGTTGCCGCCAGCCTGCTGCATCAACAGGGTAAGCGTGTCTTAGTCTTGGAGAAGCAGCACTTCCCGCGTTTCTCCATCGGCGAGAGCCTGCTGCCCTGCTGCATGCAGGTGATTGCCGAGGCCAATATGCTCGATGCCGTCAATCAGGCGGGGTATCAATTCAAAAACGGCGCGGCCTTCAACGCCAATGGCCGCTCGACCTACTTCGACTTTACCGACAAGTTCACCCCAGGGCCGGGCACCACCTTTCAGGTCGAGCGTGGCGACTTCGACAAGCTGCTGGCCGATACTGCCGTCAGCCAAGGGGTCGAGATTCGTTATGGCCAGTGCGTCGATACCGTGGATCTCAGCCATCAACCCAGGCTCACCATCAGCGATGAACAAGGGCAAAGCTATGAGTTGAGCGCCGACTACCTGCTGGATGCCAGCGGTTTCGGCCGGGTGCTGCCTCGGTTACTGGATCTGGAGCGTCCATCCAACCTACCCAACCGCACGGCGATATTTACCCATATCCAGGACAATATCGACAGCGTCGACATGGGCGACTACCACTTCGATCGCAACAAGATATTGATCAGCGTCCACCCGGATAATCGCGACATCTGGTACTGGCTGATCCCCTTCAGCAACGGCCGCTGCTCGCTAGGCGTGGTGGGCGAGCCTCACCTGCTGGGGGAAGATGCCGATCTCGAGGCCACACTAATACGTCTGGTGCGGGAAGAGCCGCGCCTCAAGCAGCTACTCAGCCGCGCCGAGATAATACGCGAGCCCGCCAAGCTGGCTGGCTACTCGGCCAACGTCAGCACCCTGGCCAACGAAAAATTTGCCCTATTAGGCAACGCAGGTGAATTTCTCGATCCCGTGTTCTCCTCTGGCGTCACTATCGCGATGCAATCAGCCTCAATTGCGGCTAAATGTGTCGTGAAACAACTCAATGGTGAGGTGGTCGACTGGCAGGCGGAATATGCCCAGCCGCTGATGCGCGGCGTCGATACCTTCAGAACCTATGTGCAGGCCTGGTACGATGGTCGCTTCCAGGATGTGATCTTCTATCAGAATCCCAACCCTAAGATTAAGCAGATGATCTGCTCTATCCTGGCCGGCTACGCCTGGGATGAGAACAACCCTTTCGTGACTGAATCCGAGCGTCGTCTCAACATGGTGGTCGAGCTATGCCGTTAAGGGTGAGCCTATTCATCTGCGCCGCGCTGCTACTTAGCGCCTGCGCCCACAAGCTGGACAGGCAGACCTGTATGGCACTGGCCCAAGAGGTCGACTACTGTCTGGCACCTCTGCCAGAGTCGGCGCCCGTCAGTCAGAGCCAATTGGTCAAACTCAAGGTGAAACAGGCCAGGCATCAGCTGCTGAGTCAGCTGGATCTGATGCCCGAGTCGCTGACCCTGGTGGGGCTGGCACCATTAGGCCAGCCACTATTTACCCTCAGCTATGATGGCCAGCGGCTGACCAGCGAGCAGAGCGTCCTATTGGGCGATCAATTTAAGGCCGAGTATCTCCTTGGGCTGCTGCAATTGATATACTGGCAGCCAGAGGATGTAAATCGCCATTTACAGGGAGCGACACTGGCCGCCTACGCCTGTGATGCAGCCTATTGCAGAAGATTATATGCTAGCGATGGCGAGACAATCATGGATATCCGCTATAGCCGGACGAGCCCCTGGACAGCCGAGGTGACGCTGGAGTTTCACCAGGCGCAGCTGACGCTGAACATCCAGCCGCTAGAGTAAACCAGAGCCTAATAGCCAAAAGAACGGACACGATGACACAGATAGCAATCACCCACCTAGGATTATGCACCCCATTGGGCGACGATCCCCAGACCGTCTTACGCCACCTGCTCGATGGCGATACCCAGGGCATGGCGTGGCGTGACGACCTGATCCCTGACAGCCAGGTTTTGGTGGGAATGGTCACCACAGAGTTGCCGAGCATAGCGCCCGAATTACAAAGGTTCGACTGTCGCAACAATCAATTACTTCAGCGCGCCGCAGAGCAGCTCGCCCCGGCGGTCGAAAAGGCCAAGACCCAATACGGCGCGGATCGCATAGGTATCGTCCTAGGCACCAGCACCTCGGGTATCGCCAGGGGCGAGAAGGCGCTGGCCTACCGCGCCGAACATGGTGTATTGCCCGCCGACTACCTCTACTCCAAGCAGGAGCTGGGTAACAGCTGTGACTTTCTGCAGCAATATTTCAACCTCACAGGTCCCTGTTACACTGTGTCTACCGCCTGCTCCTCGAGCGCCAAGGTATTCGCCAGTGCCAAGCGCCTGCTGCTGGCCGGTGTCTGCGACATGGTGATCGTCGGTGGCGCCGACAGCCTGTGTAAGCTGACCCTAAACGGTTTCCACTCGCTGGAATCTGTCTCCAAGGCCCATTGCCAGCCCTTTAGCCGTAACCGCGATGGCATCAATATCGGCGAGGGCGCGGCGCTGTTTACCCTAACCCTGGGCGAGGCCGAGCTGATGCTCGCGGGTGTAGGGGAGTCCAGCGACGCCCACCATATCTCATCGCCCCATCCAGAGGGCGATGGAGCCGTGGCGGCCATCGAGATGGCGCTCAAGGATGCAGCCATCGCCCCGTCACAGGTGGGCTACATCAACCTGCACGGCACGGCGACCATGAAAAATGATGCCATGGAGAGTCGCGCCCTGCTCAAGGTGTTCGGCGAGCAGCTGCCGCCGGTCAGCTCCACCAAGCCGCTCACCGGCCATGCCTTAGGCGCAGCCGGCGCCTTGGAGGCGGCCTTCTGCCTGCTGCTGCTCTCGGCTCTTAATCGAGAGCAAGGGCTGCCGCCTCAGGTGGGGGACGGCCAGTGGGATGACGACAATCCGGCACTGCCCTTCGTATCACAGGGTCAGGCTCCTGGCGCCGACAGCTCTAGACTCAAGAATGGCCGGCTAGAGAATAGCGGGCTCGAATATGTCATGAGTAACTCCTTTGCCTTTGGCGGCAGCAATGCCAGCGTCATCTTCTGCCGGGGAGCCAAGCGATAATGTCAACCCAAGAAATACAGCCTGAGTCACTTACTATGTCTGATTCACAAGCTAAGTCTGAGCCACAAGTCATGTCACAGACAAACACGTCCCTCACCGAGATCCCGCTGGAGCAAGTGCTGCCTCACCGCGCACCTATGATCTTGATCGACAAGCTACTCGAGCAGGCCCCAGACACCCTGCTCACCGAGGTGAGCATAAGCACAGACAGCGCCTATTTCGATGCCACCAGCCAGTCTGTGCCCAACTATGTGGGCATAGAGTATATGGCCCAGAGCATCGCCGCCCTCGCAGGCCTTGAGGCCAGCGCCCGGGGCGAGCCCATCCGTGTCGGCTTCCTGCTCGGCACCCGCAAATTAACATTCGCAATCCCCGCCTATAGGCTCGGCGAGCGCTACCAGACTCGAGTCAGCCGCCTCTATCAGGAAGATAACGGTTTGGCGGTATTTGATTGTAAAATATTCCACAACAATCAACTTGTGGCAGAGGCTAATGTCAATGTATTCCAGCCTCAAGACACCCAGGCCTATATCTTGGAGAGCCAGGCGGGTACAGAAGAAGAGAAAACAAGATGAATAAACGTGTATTGATCACAGGTGCCAGCCGTGGCATCGGCAAGGCCATCGCCCTCAAGCTGGCCGGGGCAGGCTATGATATCGCCCTGCATTTCCACAGCAATCAGGCCGCGGCCGATGCAACCCAGGCAGAACTCGAGGCATTAGGCACCAAGGTGAGCCGCCTGCAGTTCGACGTGGCCGACCGCGCCGGCGTCAAAGCTGCCATCGAGGCCGATATCGAACAGCACGGCGCCTACTATGGTGTGGTGCTCAACGCCGGAATCACCCGAGACACCGCCTTTCCCGCCATGAGCGACGAGGAGTGGGACGGGGTGATCCATACCAACCTGGATGGTTTCTACAACGTTATCCATCCCTGCACCATGCCGATGATCCAGTCACGCCAAGGCGGGCGCATCATCACCATGGCATCCGTCTCAGGCATCGCGGGTAACCGTGGTCAGGTTAACTACAGTGCCTCCAAGGCGGGCATCATAGGCGCCACCAAGGCCCTGAGTCTGGAGCTGGCCAAGCGTAAGATCACGGTCAACTGCATCGCACCCGGGCTGATAGAGACAGACATGGTGAGCGAATTCCCCCAGGAGATGGTCAAGGAGCTGGTACCTATGCGCCGCATGGGCAAGGCCTCGGAGATCGCCGGCCTGGCCAACTTCCTCATGTCTGACGACGCGGCCTACATCACACGTCAGGTGATCTCGGTAAATGGTGGCATGATCTGATGAATAACAAGACTCGACGCGTAGTGATCACCGGCGCCGGCGGCGTCACCGCCCTGGGTCACGACTGGCCCAGCATCGCCCAGCGCCTGCAGACCAAGCAAAATTGCGTCCAGCGCATAGACGAGTGGGACAGGTTCGACGGTCTCAACACTCGACTGGCCGCGCCCGTCACAGACTTTGAGCGCCCGAGCCATTATTCGCGCAAGAAGATCCGCTCCATGGGACGTGTCTCTGTCATGGCCGCCTGGGCCAGCGAGAAGGCGCTAATGGATGCAGGCTTACTGGACGATCCCATAGTGACCTCTGGCGCCATGGGTATCGCCTATGGCTCCTCCACCGGCAGTACGGATCCCATCATCGCCTTCGGCGACATGCTCAAAGATGGCGACATGTCCGGGGTCACGGCTACCAGCTATATCCGCATGATGGCCCATACCACGGCAGTCAACGTCGGTGTCTTCTTCGGCCTCAAGGGCCGGGTGCACACCACCAGCAGCGCCTGTACCTCGGGCAGCCAGGGCATAGGCTACGCCTATGAGGCGATCAAGTATGGTCAGCAAGATCTCATGCTGGCGGGCGGCGCCGAGGAGCTGTGCCCCACAGAGGCCGTGGTGTTCGACACCCTGTTTGCCACCAGCACCAAAAATGACACCCCAAGCGAGACCCCAAGCCCCTTCGATCGCGACAGGGACGGCCTGGTGATCGGCGAAGGCGCCTGCACCCTGATACTTGAAGAACTGGAACACGCCAAGGCCCGCGGCGCCAAGATCTACGCCGAGCTAGTGGGCTTCGGCACTAATTCCGATGGCCTGCATGTCACTCAGCCTAACGCCGAGACCATGGAGGTGGCGATCCGCCTGGCCCTGAAAGATGCCGACCTGGATGCCGACAAGATAGGCTATGTCAATGCCCATGGCACAGCCACGGATCGCGGCGATATCGCCGAGACCCAGGCCACCCAGGCGGTGTTTGGCGAGCGCATGCCCATATCTTCCCTCAAGAGCTACACAGGCCATACCTTGGGCGCGTGCGGTGCACTGGAGGCCTGGCTCAGCGTCGAGATGATGAATGCCGGCTGGTTTGCTCCCACCCTCAACCTCAAGAATATCGATCCCGCCTGTGGCCAACTGGACTACATCAAGGATGAGGTTCGTAAGCTCACTACCGACTATGTGATGAGCAACAACTTCGCCTTCGGCGGTATCAATACCTCGCTGATCTTCAAGCGCTGGCAAGACTAATCCAAAGATGGCCGCCAGCTATGCTCGCTACAGGGATATAGAACCTGGGGCGAGCATATCTGGCTGGCATAGGCTTTGCTGAAGCTTAAGCTCCTTAATTACAAGATGGAGCTTAAGATGCAATTTGTGCTCGGAGTCGTCAGCCACGCCAGCGTCGTCAAGATGCTGGAACAACACCTGGAAGATATGTATGCCACCTCGCCGCCAGAGAGTGTGCACGCGTTAGATTTAAACGAATTAAAACAAGACGATATTAGATTCTGGACCCTGTGGGAGGCCGACCGTCTCTGCGGCTGCGGCGCCATCAAACGCCTCTCGCCCGAGCATGGCGAACTCAAATCGATGCGGGTCGCCAACTACTATCGCCAACGAGGCATAGGCGAGCGGATCTTGCACCATCTTCAGGCAGACGCCGCCCAAAATGGGATGACGCGCCTCAGCCTGGAAACCGGCAGCATGGGCTTCTTTCTCCCGGCACGGCGCCTGTACCAAAAATTTGGTTTCGCGGAATGCGCCCCCTTCGGCCGCTACCAGAACGATCCCAACAGCGTCTTCATGACCAAGCGCCTCTAACATAAAACTGGTTTGCCCTTAACTTGCGTTTAGCCCTCAATTAGAATAGTCTTATTGAATAAAATCTTATCAAGTAAACTCTAAGTGAAAGGGCAGACCATGTTTCAATCTCTCTTAGCCAAGCTATCTGGCAGCCATCCCGCCGAGCAATGCTGGCAGCTGATCGAACAGGGCGTACAGGTTATCGATGTACGCCCCCCCCAGGAATATGCCGGCGGCCACCTGCCAAATGCGCTCAACGTTCCGCTGGATCAACTGGCCCAGTGGCTGACCCAGCACAGCGATAAGCAGACCCCATTCGTACTCTACTGCGGCGCGGGGATCCGTGCCCAGAAGGGCTGCGACATCTTAAGGGCCAACGGCTTTAGCTGTGCCATCAACGGCGGCGCCCTCAAAGATCTGCTCTGCTATCAGCCACAAAGTGCTGCCAATGACTAATACCCAAGCAGGGCTCAAAGCCGAGCAGGGGATGCCTCAGACTAAACATTCGGCACCAGAGACGCCCAGGCCCAGATACCAGTTCAGCGCCAATCGTACCCATGGGCGCCACAGGGTGCGTTATATAGAAACCAGTCAGCAGAGCGAAGAGTGCACCCTATGCGAGCTGGCGCAATAATCGTCAGCTCAATAGCCCTTTGCTAGATAGCCCTTAACGAGATAGCCCTTAACGAGATAGCCGCTACCTAAATAAAAAAAGGCGCTCACCGATGTGAGCGCCTCAACCTAGAGATGGGTTAAATGTGGTTGACGATGAAAACCATGGGCAACTAGCACCCGAAAAACTTAAGCTACCAGCTGCTCTATGCTCTGCTTGGCCTGGCTAATCCCCTGCTCATTCGCTTCTGGACCCATGTTAAGGGCCTCGCCGTAGACGGTCTCTACCTCGTCGATACCGATAAAGCCAAGCACTGTCTTGAGGTAAGGCACCACGTGGTCGCTCGCACCATTCTTATGTACGCCACCGCGAGTGGTTACCAAGACCGCACGCTTACCTTCTACCAAGCCTTTAGGGCCCGTCTCTGTATAGGTGAAGGTCACGCCGGCACGGGCCACCAGATCGATCCAGTTTTTCAGCTGGGTCGGAATGCTGAAGTTATACATAGGAGCGGCGATCACTAGGGTATCGTGCGCCTTCAACTCGGCCACCAACTCGTCTGACAGGGCCAACACCTCCTGTTGACGCGGGCTCAGCTCGTCACCACCACGTAGCCCCATGGCGATCTCGCCATCGAGTACAGGCAGTGGCTGGGCCGCCAAATCCCTGAACGTCACCTCGGCGCCCTGACCCTGCCAATGCTGTTGCAGGTGGTCGATCAGCTTAGCCGATTGTGAGTAGTCCCCTAAGATGCTTGATTTCAATACCAGTACTTTTGCCATAATCTGCTCCAATTCAAATCTCTGTTACAACCAATTGAGGCCAGTTTATCCGGCATTAAAACGAAAGATAAGCGCATAAAATACGTAAATACGTTCTAAATAAACGAAAGGTAGATAATTAGAAAGCGCTAACCCTTTGCTGATATAACGATCGATCCAGACCACAGAAAATATAATCAATTGATTAATAAAAGGTTGGCATCAGAATCAAAGAACAAGTCTCTCGTAAAACGCTGTCGTTATGATCCTTTGAGCTTCTCTGCTCGTAACGCAAAGGAACTCAACCCTCATTAAGGATAAGCAGATGAATAAGATCTATTCGGCGCTCATGCTAGGCGCCATACTGGGCCTCACCGCCTGTAACAGTGATGATTCGGATGATGTAATCAACATGGCGCCCGCGCCTGTCGCTGAAACCAAGGTGCGTGTCATCCATGCTGGCATAGATGCCCCCGAGGTGAATGTGACAGCTAACGATACCCAACTGGTTGCCGATGTTGACTATGGTATGTCGAGTGGTTTCCTCACTGTCCCTGTCGGCCTATATGACATAGGTGTCGATGCACAGATAGCCGACGGTTCTTTACTCGAGGTGCTCAGCGCAGACCTAGATCTTTCCGCCGACATGGAATATACGGCCGTCGCGTTGGGTAAGGTTAGCGACGACACATTGCAACTCAAACTCGTGGCCAATGTCAGTGACGATATCGCCGCAGGCTATGCCCGCGTTCAGGTTTTGCACGGCGCATCTGACGTAGGCCTGGTCGATGTGTATGTCACCGCGCCCGGCGCAGATATCAGCAATACTGCCCCAACGCTCTCGGCTAACTACCTAGATGCCAGCACCCAGCTGGAAGTCCCCGCCAGTGACTACCAGATCCGTATCACCGGATCGGGAGATAAAACACCCGTCTTCGACTCGGGTACTGTTCCCCTGATGGCCGATACCGACTACTTGATTACCGCCATTTCCAATGCCTGGAGCGGCGACGCTCCCGTTGCCTTGTTGGTGGCTCTGGCTGACCAGCAGGCTCTGCTGCTCGATAAGATGAGCGGTAGCGATGTGCGTGTGATTCATGCGGTAGCAGACGCACCTGCGGTGGATATATTTGTCGATGGAGCCGCAACGCCGGCTGTCGACATGCTGAGCTTCGCGGCGGTAACCGACTACCTGAATGTCGCCGATGGCGCCCACACGGTAACCGTCGCAGCCGATGCGGACAATAGCGTGGTAGTTATCGATGAAGCCGCTCTTACCCTGGAGAAAGGGCAAATTTACAGCGTATTGGCAACAGGCTCCCTGGCCGACATGGATATCAAGCCTTGGGTGGTCATGGAAGCGGGTCGGCGCGTCGCGACCGAGGCCAAATTAAATATTGCCCACGCTAGCTATTCCGCCGGTAATGTGGATATCTATCTCACCCAGGATGCCGATATCTCGTCCGCTACACCCGCATTGAGCGATATTCCCTTCATGGCGGCATCGGGAAGCTTGTCGGTGGCCCCAGGAAACTATGTGGTCAGCGTCACCCCAACGGGAAGCAAGACAGTCGCCATAGGTCCACTCGATATTAATCTCGCCGCAGGTGGCATCTATGGCGTGGCCGCTGTCGATGCAGTGGGCGGCGGCACTCCACTTGGCGTGATCCTCATGGATGATTTTGTCACCGAAATGTAGGAAAAACACCGGCTTTCACGAGCAATACCAAATCTAGCGCCCATTTTAGGGCGCTTTTTACGGCTTATCCGCACCAGTTAGATCGCCCCAACCTCTTATGTCGCATACAGGCAGACAAATTAGGGATTAGTGTTCATTTTCTGGTATTCTATGCCGTTATTAAACATGACTCCTATGCATAAAGAATAATGTCCAAACAAGACTCTCTTTGGTTTAAATCCTTACGTTGGATCCAGAAGAAACTCGTGCACACCATAGTGGTGCCTCAGGATCCCTTTGCCGATCTCAACCTGGATTCAGACAGACCCCTGGTCTATGTAATGAAGACAGAATCGATCAGCGACATCGCCGCCCTGAGCGAGGTGACCGAACGACTCGGCCTACCCAGCCCCTATCAGAGCCTGGACGTCGAGGGTGAACAGGCGCCGCGAGTCGTCTGTGTCGAAGGAGCCAAGCCGCTATTTGGCGAGCGCGAAGGCAACGAGTTTTACCTCGACAGCTTCTCGCGCCTGCTGAGTGCCCACAAGAAACATCCCGAGCTGGATATCCAGCTGGTGCCAGTCAGCCTCTACTGGGGCCGCACCCCAGGCAAGGAAGATGACACCATGAAGGCCGCCGTCCTCGAGCGTGAAAATCCCACCTGGCTGCGTAAGTGTCTGATGATCCTCTTTCTCGGTCGCCACAACTTTGTGCAATTTTCCAATGCCATGTCACTGCGTTACATGGCCGACGAGCATGGCACCGACAAACGTATCGCCCATAAGCTAGCCCGTGTGGCAAGGGTCCACTTCAGTCGCCAGCGCAAGGTGATGACTGGGCCGGTATTGCCTAACCGTCAGAACCTGTTCCACGCCCTGCTGAAATCCGAATCGATGAAGAAGGCGATTCTAGAAGAGGCTCAGAGCAAGAAGATCTCCGAGGCTAAGGCCCGTGAGACCGCCATGGAATATCTCGATGAGATCGCCGCCGACTACTCTGACAGCCTGGTGCGTATCGCCGAGCGTTTCCTCACCTGGCTATGGAACAAGCTCTACAAGGGGATCAATATCAAGGGCGCCGAGCAGATCCGTCAGCTGCACCACGACGGCCACGAGATCGTCTATGTGCCCTGTCATCGTAGCCACATGGACTACCTGCTGCTCTCTTATATCCTCTACTATCAGGGCATGGTACCGCCGCATATTGCCGCCGGTATCAATCTCAATTTCTGGCCCGCCGGCCCCATGTTCCGCCGCGGTGGCGCCTTCTTTATTCGTCGCAGCTTCCGTGGCAACAAGCTCTACACCGCGGTATTCCGTGAGTACTTGGATCAGCTCTTTGCCAAGGGCTATTCGGTGGAGTATTTCACCGAGGGCGGCCGCTCACGTACGGGTCGCCTGCTGGCACCTAAGACGGGCATGATCGCCATGACACTCAACAGCGTGCTCCGTGGCGTCGAGCGTCCCGTCACTCTGGTGCCCGTCTATCTGGGCTACGACCATGTGATGGAGGTAGCCACCTATCACAAGGAGCTGAGCGGTAAGAAGAAGCAGAAAGAATCTGTGTGGCAGGTGTTTGGTGCCATACGTAAGCTGGGTAACTTCGGTCAGGGTTATGTTAACTTCGGTGAGCCGATCACCCTGCATAACTACCTCAACGAGCAGGTACCCGAGTGGCGCGAAGAGCTGGCCCAGGATCCCGAGCAGAAGCCAAGTTGGCTGACCCCAGTGGTCAACACCCTGGCCAATCGCGTCATGACCCGCATCAACGATGCCGCCGCCGTCAGCTCGATCACCCTGACCAGCCTGGTGCTGCTTGCCTCTGAGCAGAACGCCCTGCAGCGCAGTCAGCTGGAGAAGCAGCTGGATCTCTACCTGTCGCTGCTTAAGAGCGTGCCCTACACAGACTACACCTCTGTGGTCGAAGGCGATGGCGCCAAGCTGATCGCCCAGGGCCTTGAGCTGAAGAAGCTCAAGCTGGACAGCGACCCGCTTGGTGACATCATCTCCATCGATGAGAACCTGGCGATCGCCATGACCTACTATCGCAACAACATCATTCATCTGTTGGTGATCCCATCCTTGATCGCCAGCTGCCTGACGCAGCAGGACAAGTGTACCAGAGAAGAGATCATCGCCACGGTGAATGATTTCTACCCACTGCTACAGGCCGAACTGTTCATGGGCATAGATAATCTCGAGACCTATGTGAATCAGCTGCTGGATCAGCTGCTGGCCGAAGGCTTAATCGACGAAGATGAGCATTTCAGCGTCAAGCCTGACGGTCTCAACCAGCTATTGCTGCTGGCCGGTACCATCAGCGAGACCATGCAGCGCTATGCCATCATCTTCAACCTGCTAGCGGCCTCACCTAAGATTGAGCGCTCTGAGCTAGAGAGTGACAGCCACAAGCTGGCTCAGCGCCTAGGCGCGCTCCATGGCATCACTGCCCCTGAGTTCTATGACAAGAAGCTCTACGGCACCCTGAGCGTCAAGCTCAAGGAGCTGGGTTACCTGGCCGATGACAGCCACAGGGAAGATGTTCAGCGTATCCGCACACGGGCCAACAGCCTGCTGCGCACCTCGGTTAGACAGACCATAGTCGACAGCGTTGCCGCGGAGCATCAAGCCTAATGGCCAATCATATGAACGCGGCCAAACATAAGGCCTCGGGTAAGTCGCTGCTGGGCGGCGCCATGATCATCGCGGGCACGGCGGTCGGCGCGGGAATGTTCTCCCTACCTGTGGTCGGTGCCGGCATGTGGTTTAGCTACTCTGTGCTCATGATGCTGGGCGTCTGGTTCTGCATGCTGGTCTCGGGCCTGCTGTTACTGGAAACCAACCTGCACTACGAGCCGGGTGCCAGCTTCGATACCCTTACCCGGGATACCCTGGGTAACTTCTGGCGTATCGTCAACGGCCTCTCTATCGCCTTCGTGCTCTATATTCTGGCCTATGCCTATATCAGTGGTGGCGGCTCTATCGTCAACCACAGCCTGAGTAGCTTAGGGGTCGAGCTGCCCCAGAGTCTGGCTGGCCTAGTATTTGCCGTTGGCCTGGCGATTATCGTCTTTATCAGCACCAAGGCGGTGGATCGCATTACCACCATAATGCTCGGCGGGATGATCATCACCTTCTTCCTCGCCATAGGCAATCTGCTTATCGAAGTTGAACCCGCCAAGCTGTTTGTGCCCGACGGCGAGACCAGTTATCTGCCCTATATGCTGGCCGCCATCCCCTTCGGTCTGGTGAGTTTCGGCTATCACGGCAACGTCCCTAGCCTGGTGAAATACTATGGCAAGGATCCAGCTACTATCGTCAAGGCGATTACCTTAGGTACCCTCATCGCCTTCGTTATCTATCTGTGCTGGCTGGTTGCCACCATGGGAAACATCACTCGCAGCGGCTTTGTCGAGGTAATTGCCCAGGGCGGTAACATGGGTGTGTTGGTTGCGGCGCTCTCGGATGTGATGGCCAGCGACTGGCTGACGACTATGCTGACCCTGTTTGCCAACCTGGCGGTAGCCTCCTCCTTCTTGGGGGTGACACTTGGACTGTTCGACTATCTCGCCGACCTGTTTGGTTTCGATGAGTCGCGCACCGGACGCCTCAAGACGGCGGCAGTGACCTTTTTGCCACCGACCGTGTTAGGTCTGCTGTTTCCTAACGGCTTCCTGATCGCCATCGGCTTTGCCGCGCTTGCCGCCACGATTTGGGCCGCCATAGTGCCAGCGCTGATGGCCTATCGCGCTAGGCAGATGTTCCCGGACAGTCAAAGCTTTAGGGTACCGGGCGGCACCCTGGTTATCGCCATAGTGATCTTCTACGGTCTGTTGACCGCGGCCTGTCACCTGCTGGCCATGGCAGATCTACTGCCCATGTACGGCTAGCCTCAAAGGCTATCTCCTAAGCAGAAAAAGGCGCTCGATGAGCGCCTTTAGTCTTTAAAATGTCACAAATTATCTATCCAGAAGCGGCTTCATGGTATCGGCCACCAGATGGATCACCGCCACCCAGGCCTCGCGCACCTCGCGGGTGTAGGCCTCCCCCAGTCCTGTCTTCAGGGTATAGAGCAGGGCATTGCCTACGGGGGTGAAATGGGATTGCCTGACACCATAGGCTTGGTGACGACGCGCCAGATCATGCAGCTTAGGCACCAAGGCGTCGAGATCTGTCAGTCCCTCCACCGCCGCCTTCAGCATAGCCATCAGCTTACGCCCCTGAGCACGTATGTCCTGCTTAAACAGCGGCCGTAGATTGGGATCGATCTGAAACAGGGCGTCGTAAAAAATCGCCGCGGCCTGCTCACCGATGGGCTCGACCTGTTTAAATGAGGTTTGTACTAAATCTATCTGGGTGGACGTCAGGCTCATCGAAACTCCCTCTTCTGAATAACTCTCTCTTCGCAATAACTCTCCACACAGCATAGACATAAATCGTAAAACAGGCTTAACTAAATTGATATCACGACAGATTTTTCATTAGAGAAGGTGCGAACAAGTCGTCGCACAGCAAGCACGGGACTTATTCGCACCTTCCTCAGCAAAGGACTCAAAGATGAAGATTGCTAGCTATCAACATGGCGACCCCTGTTGGATCGAACTGGCCAGTCACGAGGCCGCCTCGGGTAAACATTTCTACAGCGCGCTGTTTGACTGGCAGCTCAAGGATATGCCGATCCCCGACGGTGTCTACACCATGTTTGCCATTGAGGATGACGATATCGGCGCCATGTATCAGCTGCCGCAAAATATGATCGACGATAAGGTGCCGACCCACTGGAGCATCTACTTCGCCGTCGACGATCTCGAGGCGAGCCTGGAGGCCGTATTGGCTAACGGTGGCCAGGTGATTCTCGGCCCTCACAGCGTAGGCGATGCGGGCAAGATGGCCCAATGCCTGGATCCCGAAGGAGCCAGCTTCGCCCTCTGGCAGGCCGGTGCCCACATCGGCTCCATGCGCATGGGCGAGCCAAACACCCTCTGCTGGGCCGAGCTCTGTTGTCGCGATACCACCAAGGCCCAAGCCTTCTACACTAAGGTCATGGGCTGGGAGGTGCGTGAATCTCAGATGGAAGACTTCACCTACTATGAATGGTTACAGGGCGAGCGCGCCGTCGGCGGCATGATGGCCATGACCGAGGAGTGGGGCGATATGCCGCCACACTGGATGCCCTACATCATGGTGGACAACTGTGATGCCACGGTCGCCAAGGCCACTGAGATAGGTGGCCAGGTATGCGTGCCGCCGACAGATATTCCCGATGTGGGACGCTTCTCTGTGATCAACGACCCCCAGGGTGGCACCTTGTCAGTCATAAGGCTCAATGTAACCTAAACCTCTAGTAGTAAAGCGCTAATCTTGAGTCGGGATGAGGATCAGGCATTGTTTTAACTCTTTGTTTTGGTTAGGTTCGAAACATTGCGAATCTATTTTGGCAATCTTGTTAACCACAAATCAGGGATGTATTACCATGCTAAAAAAATGGATGCCTATCATGGCGACGACTCTCGTAATTGGCCTAAGCGGCTGTGCATCAACCCAAGAGTCAGAAGTAGAAACCACCGCCGACAACAGCAGCAACAAGGCTAGCCAGCAATGTAAGCGAGTACGCTCGACAGGCTCAAATATTGGCCGTTGTCAAAAATAACCTGCTCGTCGTCCATAAAAAAAGCACTGCCTAAGCAGTGCTTTTTTGTACCTGAACTAATGTCAGCCAGAATCAGGTCTCGGCCGAGTGTTTCAAGCGGCGGCCATAGATAAGCAGGTAGAGAGCCGGCAGCACGAACAGCGACAGCAGCGGCGCGGTGATCATGCCCCCCACCATAGGCGCGGCGATCTTCTGCATCACATCGTTACCAGACCCGGCGCCCCACATGATAGGCAGGAGGCCGAAGAAGATGGTCGCCACCGTCATAGCCTTGGGACGAATGCGCATCACGGCGCCTTCTATCAGCGCCTCCTTGAGATCCGCCACATACTCGTAGCCACCTGTGTCTTGACGATGCTTGATGGCATTGTTGAGATAGACCAACATCACCACCCCAAACTCAGCCGCCACCCCGGCGAGGGCAATCATCCCCACCGCCACTGCCACCGACATGTTGAAGTCGAGGGCAAACAGCAACCAGGTGCTACCCACCAGGGCAAAGGGCAGGCTTAGCATGATGATCGAGGCCTGGAGCGGCGAGCCAAAGGTCATCATCAGCAGGATAAAGATCACCCCAAGCGCCATAGGAATCACCTTCTTCAGCTTGGCATCGACCCGCTGCATATACTCATACTGGCCGGCGAAGTTGTAGCTGTATCTCGGTGGCACCTTGAGCTGCTGATCCAGCGCCGCCTTGGCCTCCTTAATATACTCGCCGATGGAGGTGTCTTGAATGTCCACAAACACCCATGAGATCAGGCGGCCGTTCTCGCTCTTGAGCATAGGCGCACCGTCGGTGATCTCGATATCCGCCAGGTTACGCAGCGGCAGATAGTGACCCGACTTAGTGATCACCGGCAACTCCCTGAGCTTCTCGATATTGTCCCTCAGCGCACGAGGATAACGCAGGTTGATCGGGTAACGCTCTGCTCCCTGAATCGACTCGCCTATGTCCATGCCGCCGATGGCATAACGCACCACATCCTGAATGTCGGTCAGGGTCATGCCGTAGCGCGAGGCCACATCGAGCTTGGGCGTGATATCAACATAGCGGCCACCGCCCACCCGCTCGGCATAGGCAGACTTGGTGTTGGGCAGCTGACTGAGGATCGCCTCGATATCGGCGCCCACCTTCTGCAGCTCGTTGACGTCGGCGCCGGTTATCTTGATCCCCACAGGGGTCTTGATACCGGTCGAGAGCATGTCGATACGGGTCTTGATTGGCTGCACCCAGGCATTCGTCAAACCTGGCACCTTCACCGTCTTCTGTAGCTGGTCGATCACCCCCTGCAGGTCGACGCCCTCACGCCACTCCTCTCTTGGCTTGAGCATGATAGTGGTTTCCAGCATGGTGAGCGGCGCGGGGTCGGTCGCCGTCTCGGCGCGTCCCACCTTACCGAATACCCGACTCACCTCGGGCACCGTCTTAATCAGCCTGTCGGTCTGTTGCAGCACCTCTGCCGCCTTACTGGCGCTTATACCAGGCAGTGCCGTCGGCATATAGAGGAGATCCCCCTCCTCCAGCTCTGGCATGAACTCGCTCCCCATATTGGTCACAGGATACCAGGCGCTACCCAGGGCGATGACTGCCAGCATCAGGGTGATCTTGGGGAAACGCAGCACCAGCTTGAGCGCCGGCTTGTAGAGGGCGATCAGCACACGACTGATAGGGTTGCTGGTCTCCTTGGGGATCTTGCCGCGAATAAAGTAGCCCATCAGGATAGGCACTAAGGTGATCGACAGAATCGCCGCCGCGGCCATGGCGAAGGTTTTGGTGTAGGCCAGCGGACTGAACAGGCGGCCCTCCTGGGCCTCCAAGGCAAACACGGGCACGAAACTTAGCGTGATGATCAGCAGCGAGAAAAACAGCGCCGGACCCACCTCTATGGAGGCCTTGGCGACTATGTGCCAATGCTCCTTGTTGTCCGGATCCCTGCGGTACTCGTCCTTGAAGTGCTCAAGGTGCTTGTGCATGTTCTCGATCATCACGATGGCGCCATCCACCACGGCGCCGATAGCGATAGCGATACCGCCCAGACTCATGATGTTGGCGTTCACCCCCATCTTATTCATCACGATGAAGGCGATCAGAATCGACAGCGGCAGGGTGATCACAGCAACCAGGGTCGAGCGTGCATGGAGCAGGAACAGCAGACACACCAGGCCCACCACCAGCATCTCTTCGATCACCTTGTGGAACAAGTTGTCCACCGACTCGTTGATCAGCTCAGATCTGTCATAGGTGGGGATGATCTCCACCCCTTGGGGCAGGCCCGCCTTTAGCTGCTCAAGCTTGGCCTTGACCGCATCTATGGTAGCCAGGGCGTTCTCGCCGTAGCGCATCACTATGATGCCGCCGACGACCTCACCTTCGCCATCGAGCTCGGCAATGCCCCGCCGCGAAGCAGGCCCCTTACGCACGGTCGCCACATCTTTGAGTAGCAGCGCGGTGCCCGACGGACTGGTGACCCCCAGAGGGATCTCCCTGAAATCATCTAGGGTCTGACGATAGCCCTTGGCGCGCACCATATACTCGGCCTCGGCCATCTCGATCACTGAGCCGCCCGCCTCGGTATTGGACTTGTTGATGGCGTTCTTCACCGCGGCAATGTCCAGCTTATAGATAGCCAGCTTGTCGGGTTCGATCACTATCTGGTAGGTCTGTTCCATGCCGCCGACGGTCGCCACCTCGGACACCCCGGCCACGCTCTGCAGCTCCAGCTTGAGGTACCAGTCTTGCAGGCTCTTGAGCTGAGAGAGATCCAGGTTGCCGGAGCGATCCACCAGGGCATACTCATAGATCCAGCCTACGCCCGAGGCATCAGGCCCCAGCGATGGCTGTAGCCCCTGGGGCAAGCGACTGCTGACCTGACTCAGGTATTCCAGCACGCGGGAACGCGCCCAGTAGATATCCGTGCCATCTTCGAAGATCACATAGACATAAGAGTCACCGAAGAAGGAGTAGCCGCGCACCGTCTTGGCGCCGGGCACCGCCAACATGGCGGTCGACAGGGGATAGGTCACCTGCTCCTCCACCAGCTTGGGCGCCTGACCCGGATAAGGCGTCTTGATGATCACCTGCACGTCCGACAGATCCGGCAGCGCATCCAGGGGGGTCTTTCTCAGCTCCTGCACGCCCCAGGCGGTGATCATCAGGGCGATGATCAACACCATCAATCGCTGGGCGATGGAGGCCTCGATAATTTTCTTTAACATAGCGCCCCCTAGTGCTGATGACCGCTGCTAAGACGCATCAGGCTGCCCTTAAGGCTCGCCTCTGAATCGAGCAGGAACTGACCCGAAGTTACCACCTGTTCGCCCTCGCTGATGCCGCTTAGGATCTCCGCCTTGCCCTGAGACATCATGCCGACGGCGACCTTGCGGGCCAGGAAGCTGCCGTCACCCTGCTTGACGATGACGCGATTCTCTTTACCCGTCTGAATAAGGGCTTCCTGCGGGATCACCAGCACATCCTCGTTCGGGCCACCGTAGATCTCTATCTTGGCCAGGGTATTGGGGCGCAGTGCCACCTCGTTGTTGGCCAGCACGATACGCACTCTAAGGCTGCGGGTCACGGGATCCAGCTCGGGATAGATGTAGTCTATCTTGCCCTCGATCCCCTTGAGCCCCATGGCGGGCACTGAGACCTCTGTTGGTTGTCCTGTGGCGAGCCAGCTCTGCTCGTTCTCGAACACGTCGGCGATCACCCACACCTTAGAGAGGTCCACCACAGACATCACCTCCGTGGCCGGTTGAATATACATGCCATCACGCACAGCCAGCGCCTTAACGATGCCGTCTGCCTTAGCATAGAAGGGCACCCGATACTGGGTCTGTTTGGTCTTGGCCAGCCGTTTGATCTGTGACTGATTCATTCCCAGCAACTCGAGGCGCAGTCCCGCCTTGCGTACCAGGTCTTGATAGTTGCGGCTCTCCTTGGAGCTCTGCAGGCTGCTGAGCGCCAACAGGTAATCGTCCTGGGCATTGATCAGATCCGGTGAGTAGATCTCATACAAGAGCTGCCCCTTGGTGATCTTGTCGCCCACTGAGGTGATGGCCAGCTTCTCGATCCAGCCGTTGACCCTGGCATGCACATGGTTGATCTGGCTCTCGTCGTAGCCTATCTGACCCACTGTCTGCACGAACTTCCACAGGGTATCTTTCTCCGCCTTGGCGACCTTAAGCGCCAGGGCCTGCTGCATGCTGCCGGAGACATCTATCTCGATCTGCTGGCTATCTGCCGACATCTCCACCTTCTCCAGGTTCATGCCGCAGATAGGACAGGTGCCGGGCACATCACTGACGATATGGGCGTGCATGGGGCAGACATATTTGATCGACGGCTCACCTGTGAGCGGGGCGGGCTTAGCCTGGGCCAGCGGGTCGTGTTGGCTGTGGTCCATCTCGGGCTGCGCCTTGGTGCTGGTCGACTCCTCTTCCTCCTCGGCCACCAGGAACATGTTGCACTTAGGACAGCGACTGCCGGGCTCGTGGCTGGTCTCTTCCGGATGCATGGGGCAGACATAGGTCTTCGCCTCATGCTCGGCCGCCCCAGTTGTTTCACTTGTCTCGCTTTCCTGCTCTACCAAGAACATGTTGCACTTAGGGCAGCGACTGCCGGGCTCGTGGCTGGTCTCTTCCGGATGCATGGGGCAGACATAGGTCTTCTCCTCATGCTCGGCCGCCCTAGTTGTTTCACTTGTCTCGCTTTCCAGCTCTACCAGGAACATGTTGCACTTAGGGCAGCGACTACCAGGCTCGTGGCTGGTCTCTTCCGGGTGCATGGGGCAAACATAGGTCTTCTCCCCAACTTGATGTTCATGAGCCGCATGGCTCTGGGTGGCCTTGGCCTCGAGCGCCTGGGTATGGCCCAGCTGCGGAGTCGCCACCATAAAAAGACTCAAAAGATAAGCGAGCTTTTGGCCTCTGTTATTCGAATTTACCTGACTCATAATGCCTCATCTCCACTCAAAAACTAGTGATGCTTGTGGCCGCTATCGGCACTCGCCACAGGCTCGAGGAACATGCCACACTTAGGACATGAATCCCCTTTCGCCCCCTTCACTTCGGGATGCATGGGGCAGTGATAGCCCTGCTTGGCCATCTGATGTTTATGCTTAGGACAGTTGTCGCATGACTTGCCGGCCTTTGCCGTCTTGGCCTGCTCCAGGTTCATGCCGCACTTAGGGCAGGTATCTCCCTTGGCGCCTTTCACCTCAGGGTGCATAGGACACTCGTAACCGCCAGCCTTATCGGCCTTGGCATGCTGATGGTGAGGACACTTGTCGCAATCCTTGCCATGATGTTTAGCCATGGCATGGTGCGCCGCTGGCTCAAGGTTCATGCCGCATTTAGGGCAGGTATCGCCCTTGGCGCCTTTCACCTCAGGATGCATAGGGCAGTCATAACCTTGTTCGGCCGCCGCAGCATGATGCTGCTCGGCGAAGGCCATTGGGGCCGTGCTCACAAAGATAAACGCAGTTAAAATCAGACTGATCAGGGTTTTCATCTATGGACTCCATCAAAGGATGACCGCATAAAACGCGCAACACTTAGGCGGCTTAAGCCTAAAGCAGTTAAATTAAGCTAATTAATATGCGGCTAATATAATTCATTTTTCGTTTAACATCGGTGAAGTAAATATTGAGGCGCACCCAGCAGTTGGAAAACTCCAAGGCAGAGGGATCAATTACGCCAATACACCTAGCAAAACATTTAATAAAACAAAAAGGGTTATCGATTTAAGCTCGGGCAGCCGTCAACCGGGCGCCAAAGGAGATCAGGCGATCGGCGGTCGGAAGGCTGAGCCTAAAGAGATAGAGTGGAAATGAGGCATTTGAGTGGCCAGGATAGACTCGGAACCGGCTACGCCAGGCCAGGGCGTAACGGTAAACAGCGTGCCTGTCACGGAGATCACCACGCAGTGATTACAATCTCCCTTGCAAAATCCTTTGCCTTCACAACAATGCTGAGCAGCGGGAAGCACATTTTGCTCATCATCGCAGCAGTGAGATTGCATCTTCGCGTTATCATCATGACAGTTAGCGCCATTATTCATCTGCATCATAGGCTGCTCATCCGCCTGCGCATAAGAGACCATAGCCATACCATTAGCCATTAACACCTGGCCCAGCAGAGCGAGCAGTGTTATGACGACTAATGTGTGGTGCCTAAGCGTACGACGCATGGTGTAACCCTATAATGAGATGATCCAAGTCTACCACGATATCCAGATTGGGCCTTGATAAAACTCACATTTCCAGAAAATCAAGGCCCTGCCTCAGTACCGTCTTACTGTGCTAACCAGATCTTTTCCATCAGCTGTTGATGACTCATCAGGGTTAATTCCTGTTGCTGGCCACTTTGTGACACCAGACGGGCCGTAGGCGCGCTGATAAAGGCCTGGGCATCTTGCTCTGTCACTATCTCGGGCAACACCAGACGATAGGCTTCGTCGCCTTCGACATCTAAGGTGAGGTAGAGGGGCTCAGAGGTGAACCAGGCGCCGGAATCGTCGGCGTTATCGGCAAAGATGTCACGGTACACCAGCTCGACCAGTTGTTTACCCGCTCCCAGGCTAAGCACGCTCTGCTCATGGCCCACTCGAACGTCCCCACCCTGCACCTCTAGTTCATCGGGTAGGGTTAGGCTGGCGGCACTGGCGGTGTTAACTAATGTAAGGGCAACAAAGGCGGCAAACAGGCTGCTAAAGAAATGACGTGTTTTCATAATCGACTCCCATCAGGCACAGGCCTGACAAATTGGTACTTTTCTTAGCCACGCCAACTTAGATTAGCGGCGCGGCAGATTCATGTTCATGTGCGTTACGCGAATTGAAGACGAACCATTAACCAATGGGAGGGGGAGATAGGGGAGTCAGATCGGCGGTCTGTAAAGACCAGGCAGAGATGACGATAGGACCAGACAGGGGATGAATGGTCAGTGAGGGCACTGCGGCGCTCAGGTTGCCAAGAGTCGAGGCGCAGTGGGTCATACAATCGCCAGGGCCCATGGCGGCACACAGGGCCTCACAGTCCACCAGCTCACTGCCAGCCGACATCTTGCACGGCTCACCCTGATGAGACATAGGCATCTGCCCACTCACAGCCCCATGGCTTGCCTGCGCCACATCCAGGCTCATATCCATGTGCTTATCGAGAGCCATCTCCATCTGACCACCATGCATCAACGACATGAGAGCACTGGGCATGGCCATGGCTGGTGTCAGAATAAACTGACCCAGGAGGGCGATGATCAATACAAACTTGCCAAGGATACGTGTCATATAAATTGCAAAGATGTCGTTAATTGAACCGGGATTACCATGATAGACAGTCGGCTTTAAAAAAGGTTCACGGCCAGTTAAATTATTTTCCGGCTGCGCGAACAATCGTCATATTAGCGATAGATAATCACCCTATAAAATCCAACAAAATCATTACTAAATAGTAAAAATCGGCACAAACTTGTTATGTGCCAGGCTTTACTATAACTTTAGTAATTGCGCATATATTATGAGCAATTTCACAAAATCTTGCTTATGTAAGATAGAGTTAGAGCTAGCTCTCATTTTACAGTTTTAAAGCCAGATCAAGTGGCGTCTTCTGGTTATACTCTCAGCTACAGAGATGCATTAAATATAATAGATATAATAAACATATTATTTTGGAGATAGAGTGATGAACTGGCGTGCACTATTCAAACCTAGCGCGAAATACTCAATATTTGCCCTACTCGTGGTGGGTATTGTAGTCGGTGTTGTGGGCTACTTTGCGACACAACAAACTTTACATGCAACCAGTACAGATGAGTTCTGTATGTCTTGCCACAGCAACCACTCTCTGAAAGATGAAGTGATGGCTTCGGCTCACGGCGGCGGACGTGCCGGTGTGACTGTACAGTGTCAAGACTGTCACTTGCCACACGGCCCAGTTGACTACCTGATCAAGAAGATCATCGTATCTAAAGATCTATACGGCTTCCTGACTATCGACGGTTTCAACACTCAAGAGTGGTTGGATGAAAACCGTAAAGAGCAAGCCGACCTGGCACTTAAGTACTTCCGCGCTAACGACAGCGCTAACTGTCAGCACTGTCACACTCGTATCTACGAGAACCAGCCAGAAACCATGAAGAAGATGGCGAAGAGAATGCACGCCAACAACTTCAAGAAAGCAGCTGACAAGCGTAAGACCTGTGTAGACTGTCACAAAGGCGTCGCTCACCCTTACCCAAAGGGCAAATAAAACAGCCTGGCGCTCAATAAACGAAAAAGCCTCACACTGTGAGGCTTTTTTTGTATATGACGGCCAACGTATTTATCCCCGCTGGCCCATCCCACAAACCTAAGATGGCCTAATAGGGAATATATTCACGCCAAATGGTCGAGCCCTAATCCGCCTTCGGCAGGCTGACATAGGTGCCCTGAAACAGGGCGCAGCACTGCTCGCCGCAATAGAGGGCCACCTCCAGCTTCACCTTGGCCCGTTTCCCCTGCCCCAGCACACTTAGATCTGTTTCAGGCCAACTTACCCGGGCCTCGGGCGATTCCCCCACGGGCGCCAGGTAGCGAATGTCAGCCTGTCCCAGTACGATATCGCCCTCGACACAAGCCAGGCGCTGTTGCAGCCATACCATACCCCAGCCAGTGAGGGTCATCAGGGTATAGATGCTGCCGGCAAACATGGTGTGGTGCAGGTTGATGTTAGGCGCTAGCGGCGCACTCACGCTCAGCGTCTTATCTTGATAGGCTCCCGGCGCTATCTGCATGAAGGCACTGACAGGAATCGTCTGGTGCCAGGTGCGCCGCAGCTCACCGAGTAATGCCTGTATCTCCTGCCGCTCTTCTGTCTCTTCTATAGCTTCTATCTTGGGCGTCATGATCACACCTGCAGATTAAAGGTGACCGGGCCGTCGTTGACCAGGCTGACCTGCATGTCGGCGGCAAACTCCCCGGTCTGCACTGCTACCCCCTGGGCGGCGCAGTAATCCACGAAGGCCTGATAGAGCTGCTTCGCCTGCTCCGGGGTACCTGCGCCGGAAAAGCTCGGGCGCAGGCCACGGCCGGTATCGGCGGCCAGGGTAAACTGAGACACCACCAGGAGACTGCCGCCCACCTGCTTGAGGTTGAGGTTCATCTTACCGGCCTCGTCGCTAAACACGCGGTAACTCATCACCTTAGTGGCAAGCTTCTCCATCTTGGCCAGATCGTCTTCACGCTCGACCCCCAACAATACCAGCAGCCCCTTATCGATGGCGCCTATGGTCTGGCCATCCACATCTACCTTGGCCTGTTTGACTCTCTGTATTAAGGCTATCACTGGCCCCTCGACTCCTCTGCTTTACGTATCTCAAGGTTTAGTTTGCCGACATCACCGGGATGGGTTTGATCAGCTGCTCGGCGGTATTTGGCATCGCCTGACCCACACGCAAGAGTGCATCGTCGATCCAGATAAGGAAACGACGCAGCTCCTCCAACTCAAGGGTGTCGACAAAGGTCGCCGCCCCCTGCACCTGAATCACCTTGCCCTCCTCCCTCAGGGTGAACTTGGCAAAGTTGAGCTTATGATTCAGAGTACCTATGAGTACCATCAGCTCCTGGGACCCCACCAACTGAGGGCTCACCGCGTAGAACCGGCTGGCCAGGATGCGGTCTATCCCCTCAGGGTTTAGGCTCGGCTGCAATACAAACTGATGCTGGCCCAGCTGCACGCCCACCTTATTCGGCCCGACCTTCTTAGCCAGATAGTTCTTGTTGATCAGCGACACCAGCAGAGCATCGGCGGCCAGTTCGTTACTCATGCCACTAAAATAGACCCGCTCAGGCACAGGCTGAGGGGTACGCTCGGTGGCCAACACTTGGGTAGCTAACACTTGGTTGCACATCATCAGCGCCAACACGCTAGTTAGTATCTTCTTCATCACTCGGCTTCCTCTCAGCTATTGCTCGTTACTCGTTTGCTCTCTTTTCATCGACGCCACCATGCGTCGATACCAAATTAGGGGAACTGCCGGTGGCCAAATATCGTCCCATCTGAGTCACCGCCTCGGCGACCGCCCGGCACATCTTGTCGTCGGCGAGAGTATGATAGCCCCCCTTAACTAGACGCGACCTTAATAGTTCGGGGCCGTGATGCTCGAGAAACTCATCCACCAGGCGCTGGGGGCAGACCCAGTCCAGCTCCCCCTGCAGTATAATGGTGGGACAGGTGAGATCGCCGCCCACCCGCTTCATCAGTTGATAGCCACCGAAATAATCGTTGCGGGCATAATGCAGTTCCACCCTCGCCAGCGCGCCCCCCTGTTCGGCGAGGGCCTCACTCAGCTCAAACCCCGGCACAGCCAGGGCCAGCTCCCAGCCGAGCCAGCGCATCACGCTCTGCCTACGCACCTCGGGATCGGGATGGTTAAAGCTGTCGGTAAAATGGCTAAACAGGCTATCGAGTGTATCACCGTTGCCAGCGGCAAACTCCCGATACTGGCTGGAGAAGATCTGCGCCGCACCGCCACGGCCGTAGAGCCACAGCATCCCCTCGTCGGAAGGGATAAACATGCCCCAATAGATCTGCGACAACACCCGCTCGGGATAGATGCAGCTATAGAGATAGCCCAGGGTCGCACCGAAGGAGCCCCCCAGCAGGCACCAGGCCTCGACGCCCGCCCAGTGACGCACCCGCTCGATATCCTTCACCAGGCTGGGAAAATCGTTATTAGCCACCTCACCGCAGGGCTTAGAACGCCCCGCCGCGCGCTGGTCCAGCAGATAGATGTGAAAGCCGCGGTCGATAAACAGCCGCAGCTCCTGGGGATTACAACCCGCCCCGGGCCCGCCATGAAGATAGAGCACAGGGATCCCCTGGGGATCACCATATTGCGCCAGAAACAGCTGGTGCCCCTCGCCGACATGGATCCAATCCTGTCGGATCAGCGGATGTGACTTAGCGGGGCTCACCCTTTGTGCTCATCTAAATGTTCCTCCGACTCATCGTCCGCCAGCTCCTTATTCACCAGGTCCATCAAACGCTTGTCGAGATACTCAGGCATGGCCGCGGTGATCTCGGCGCCGATCAGCACGATAATCCAGGAGAGATATACCCACATAAACAGGATAGGAATGGTCGCCAGCGCCCCATAGATAGCCTCATAGGCGGGGAATTCGGTGAGATAGAGGGCAAAGCCCTTCTTACCCAGCTCAAACAACAGGGCCGCCACTATGGCGCCCAGCAGGGCGTGAAAAAACTTCACCTTGGTATTAGGCACCACCATGTAGATCAGCAGGAAGGTAGCCACAGAGAAGAACATGGGCAGGCGCTCAACCAAGAGGGGCACCACGCCGCTAAGATCCGTGCCGCTAAACAGCTTGAGCGACACAACATAAGAGGTGGCCACCAGGCTGGCGCCCATCAATACGGGCCCCAGGGTCAGTACCATCCAGTACATGGAGAAGGAGACCACCATGGGGCGCTTCTCCGTGGTGCGCCAGATACCGTTGAGGGACTTGTCTATGTTGGAGATCAGCAGAATAGCCACCACCACCAGGGCGCCGATACCCACGGCCGTGCCCTTGGAGGCGTTGGCCACAAACTCGTTGATATACATCTGCACGCTGTCGCCGGCAGAGGGGATAAAATTCTCGTAGATGAAGGTCTCGATATGGCTGCGGATCCCCTTAAACACTGGGAATGCCGACAGCATAGACATGGTCACTGCCACCATAGGTACCAGAGAGAGCAAGGTAACGTAAGCCAGGTGACCCGCCCGCATATTTATCTGGTCTTCCGTGATCCGCTGTTTTAGATGTATCATGAATTGCCAGATACCCAGCATGATCGAACGAAGCAGGCTCACATCTATTTTATTTATCACGTTATTCTCTTGATTCAAGTAGGGTTAACTGCGTATCTTGGTACATTAAGATTACAAGTTTAAAGACACTAGATACAAGTGTAAGGAAGAAATTGATGTCCCAACAAGGTTCGGCCGGCAACGTGATTGCCGCCATCGCAAGTTTCTTTTTCCCTGGCCTGGGCCAATTAGTACAAGGACGCATCCTGGCGGCACTCCTCTTCTGTGTCGTCACCATAGTGGGCTATGCCCTGTGGTGGTTGATCGTCCCTGCCATCATAGGCGGTATCGCTCACCTGTGGAGCATCATAGACGCCGCTAAATTCAAGGCCGACTAACCGTCTAACAAGGAAATCGTCAGGATGAAAAAGCTATTAACTGCAGCAGCCCTTGGCGCCGTCGTCATGCTCAGCGGCTGTCAGAGCGCCTACTATGGTGCCATGGAGAAGGTGGGCTACCATAAACGCGACATCATGGTGGATCGCGTCAATGACGCCAAGGAGTCCCAAGAGGAGGCTCAGGAGCAATTTAGCTCGGCCCTGGAGGAGATGCAGGCCCTGCTCAACCACGATGGTGGCGATCTGCAGAGCGCCTACGAGAAGGCCAGGGATGAGTACGAGTCGTCCCAGGAGGCCGCCGACGAGGTAAGCAACCGAATCGACAAGGTAGAAGATGTGGCCGAGGCGCTGTTTGACGAATGGCAGGCAGAGATTGGCGAGATCAGCAAGGCCAGCCTGCGTCGCAGCAGCGAAACCAAGTTGCGCGAAACCCGCCGCTCCTACGAACAGCTGGTGCGCACCATGCGCCGCGCCGAAAGCAAGATGCCACCCATCTTGACCGCCATGAAAGACAACATGCTCTACCTCAAGCATAACCTCAACGCCCAGGCCATAGGTGCCATCAAGGGCGAGTTTGCCAGCCTGCAGACAGATATCTCCAGCCTGATCAAAGAGATGAACAAGTCGATTGCCGAGTCCAACCGCTTCATCCAGTCGATGGAAGGCAATAAATAATCACAGAAAGCCCTAACCTTAGGGCTTTTTTTACTTCACCATTGCCGCAGAGCATCTTCCCATTCGGCCTCGCCCCAAGCTTTCAAAACCAACCTCACCTCATCCATTACAAGCTGCCAGCAAAGCTTATAGTTTAGGTTAAAGGTTCTTCAACTCACCTTTTGCTTACCCATCATACAATGACCTCATACAAACAGAACCCGGCCAATAGGTCACTCAATCAGCTTGATGAGGAAAAACAGATGTCAGCCAAACTACTCAAGATATTTACAGCCGCCAGTCTCAGTATTGTCATGATGACGGGTTGCAGCAGCCAACCTCACGAAATAGCATCCGAACAGCTAAGTGATCAGTTTAACAAGCAGTATCAGAGCTTGACCGTGATGGCCGCTCAAACCGATCCAACTTCGCGCAAGATGGTAGAAAACCTGCTGGCCGAAGACCTAAGTCAGCACCAAGTCAACGCAACACCGAGCTTCGTAAACTTGCCAGACACAGCTTCTATCACTGACGAGGCTGCACTTTCCGCCTACGCCGACAATCAGGCCAGCGAGGCGTTACTGATCATCAGTCTAACCGACGAGGGCTACAACTTTGGCTATGACGACTACTTGGAGCACCGTGGCTGGGTCTACATGCTCGGCGGCAAGCCGGGGGTCGGTACTCAGCTGGGCTCACTCATCTCCTGGGCGGGCTCAGGCCAACACAAACTGCATGTTCAGGTCTACGACAAGCAGGCCAAGCAAACCGTCTGGCAGGCCGACATAGATGCAAAAGATAGCGGCTCAGAGGTGCAGAACATTCAAGCACTGACCCGCTTCGTCATCGACGAGATGCAGGCTCGCGCCATCATCCAATAACCTCTCCCTTTGGCTGGCACACGAGTGTCAGCCTTTTTTTATCCCCGCTTGTCCATGCCCACTTTTCTATTCCCGTTTTTTTAACGCCACTAGGACCAAGATCACCTAAATTCACAGCCAATCAGGCTTTTTAGCGAGCCAGCGCACACAAGTGAAACCCTGTCAGAACTCTTCCCCCGACCCTTGACTCTCACCTATATCCGCCTCCTAACTGGTTATTGGCAATGAGTTTTATCGAATCCCTGACCCTGACACTGGCCCTGCTCTACACCTGCAGCCTGCTCTATTGGAGCGGCAAACGCTGGGGCGCCGTGGTAAGCGCTGCCTCCCTGCTGGGCGCGGCACTGGTCACCCTCTACTGGCCACTGTTTATCGCCCTGCTGCTCGCCGCCGGCGTGCTGGCCCTAGCTCACAGACATCAGAGCGATCTCGTCAAGGGGGAGGTGCGCGCTAACACGCTCAGGGAGGGGATACAGCACCTGCTGGCGCTCTCCATCTTGCTGGTTGGCATCCAGTACGCGGCCAACGCCGTCATGCTCAAGCTGGGCATCACCCCCTACCTGATGCGGCCCGACGTGGGCGATGCCTTCCTGCCCATCGCCGGTGCCATAGAACTTAAGGCGATCCTCACTCTGGGCATCTGGGATCAGACCCATCCGGCCGCCGCCGTGATGCTGGCCGTGGTGATCCTCACCGGCTTGCTGTGCAAACGCGCCTTCTGCGGCTGGGCCTGCCCATTGGGGCTCGCCGGCGAATATCTGTATAAGCTGAGAAAGCGCTTCATCAAGCGTGAATTGCTGCCGCCGGCCTGGCTCGACTGGCCGCTACGCATGCTCAAATACCTGTTGCTTGCCGGTCTGCTCTATATCGTGCTCGGCATGCCCTCGGCGAGTATTCCCCACTATCTCGAAGGCAACTACCATAAGATCGCCGACCTTAAGATGGCGCTCTTCTTCGTCACCCCTGGGCTCATCACCCTGGCCTGTTTCGCCATGATACTGCTGCTGGCCGCCTGGCGTCGCCAGGGCTTCTGCCGTTACATCTGCCCCTATGGCGCCCTGCTTGGCCTCACCAGCTTCTTGAGTCCGTTTAAGATCCGCCGCAGCACCCAGCACTGCCTCATCGAAACCAAGGGGATGAACTGCGACAAGTGTACCCGCGCCTGCCCGGCCAACATCAAGGTGCATCAACAAGGCACGGTACGCTCGGACGAATGCCAGGCCTGCATGCGCTGCGTCTCCGCCTGTCCGAAACAGGAGGCACTGCACTTCAGCACCCGCAACGGCATCAAGCTCTCCGCCCGTGGCCTCACCATCATGCTGTTACTGCTGCTGTTTATGATCCCGCTGATCGCCTATGTAGGGGGATTCTGGGTCAGCCAGACGCCGACCGAGATTCGGATGTATTTGATACAACATTTGGGGTCAATTGGGCATTGATGCCCTTTGGGTAGGGGATACCCTTTTGGTTTGGGTGCCCCAGAGGGAGTGGTTATCTGAGCGGAAATTGAAGGTCTAACCTTCGCTGCAACCTATAGCCTGCGGCTCGCTTTTGTGCAGATACAGCTGCTACACGCCGCAAGCACTTATATGGACACCTCGGATAGATCAACATCCTTGTTTAACAGCCAGTTCGGCATCCATGCCTCTCGTTCGTGAGCTAGAAGCTACGCTTCACTCACCGTGCTAAAAGAGTGCTTGCACATCCCTCGCCGGGCAGGCGATAGGTTAACCATGCGGCCTTGGTGTCAAATAACTCAGCTAAACAACTGTATGAGCCAGAAGCTCAAAGGCTAAAATCCACCACATCCCCCTCTGGACAGGCGATAAATGAGCCATCCAGTTACGGAAGCAAACACCATCACTAAACTCCTGTTCAGGTAAATGCTAACAAAAAGATGCCTATGGCTCCCCAGCTGCACCTGCCGCACCTGCCGCAGGCAATAGATTGACCACCAAGCCTTGGTGTTAAATAACTCAGCCAAACAACTGCATGAGCCAGAAGCTCAATAGCTAAAATCCAACTCATCCCTCGCCGGGCAGGCGATAGGTTAACCATGCAGCCATGGTGTCAAATAACTCAGCTATACACCCATATCATCTACGCCCCCTAAGGTATCCAACTTGGCGCCACGGCTGAATATCTGGCCAGCTTACGCCAGATACAAAAAACCCCGGCCATCTGCATGGTCGGGGTTTAGGGCTAATCGGCTGCACCTAAAAGGTGCGGGCCAAATTAAGCGTCTTTCGAGGCGCGGCTGGCACGCTTACGATCGTTCTCGGTCAGGTGACGCTTACGCACGCGGATGCTCAGCGGAGTCACTTCTACCAATTCGTCGTCATCAATGAACTCGAGCGCCTGCTCAAGAGTCATCTGAATGTGCGGTGTCAGTACCTGAGCTTCGTCGGTACCCGAGGCACGCATGTTAGTCAGCTGCTTACCTTTCAGACAGTTAACCGTTAGGTCGTTAGCACGAGAGTGGATACCCACTACCTGGCCTTCATAAACCTCGGCGGCGTGACCTATCATCAGACGACCACGGTCTTGCAGACCGAACAGGGCGAAGGTCAGTGCCTTACCGGTAGCGTTAGAGATCAACACACCGTTCTGACGCTGACCGATCTCACCGCCCTTCACTGGACCATAATGGTCGAATGAGTGGTAGATAAGGCCCGTACCTGAGGTGGCTGTCATGAACTCGGTTTGGAAACCGATCAGGCCACGGCTAGGAATGATGAAGTCGATACGGATACGACCCTTGCCATCTGGCTGCATGTCACGCATGTCAGCTTTACGGGTACCTAGCTTCTCGATAACCGCACCTTGATGCTCTTCTTCAACGTCTACGGTTAGGGTCTCGTATGGCTCACACTTCTCGCCGTCGATCTCTTTAACGATAACTTCTGGACGTGATACGGCCAGCTCGTAGCCTTCACGGCGCATGTTTTCGATCAGGATAGACAGGTGAAGCTCACCACGGCCAGATACGCGGAAACGATCCGGGCTCTCGGTCTCTTCGACGCGCAGTGCCACGTTGTGTACCAGCTCCTGCTGCAGACGCTCAAGGATGTTACGCGAGGTCACGTACTTACCTTCTTTACCGGCGAATGGCGAGGTGTTGACCTGGAAGGTCATGGTCAGTGTAGGCTCGTCCACTGACAGCGCAGGCAGGGCTTCGGCACTGCCCACGGCACAGATGGTATCAGAGATCTTCAGTTCACCCAGACCGGTAATGGCCACGATGTCGCCGGCATTTGCCTCTTCCACTTCGTGACGCTCCAGACCCATGTAGCCAAGTACCTGGCCGATCTTACCGTTACGTGTGGTGCCGTCGGCGCCCACTACGGTAACCTGCTGGTTCACCTTAACGCTACCACGCTTGATACGGCCAACGCCGATAACGCCCACGTATGAGTTGTAGTCCAGCTGAGAGATCTGCATCTGGAAGTCACCTTCGGCATCGGCGTCAGGTGAAGAAACCTTCTCGACGATAGTCTCGAACAAGGGTGTCATGTCTGCGCCAGTCTCTTCAGGATCCAGGGTAGCGAAACCGTTCAGTGCAGAGGCGTAAACGATTGGGAAGTCCAGCTGCTCGTCGGTAGCACCCAGGTTGTCGAACAGGTCGAATACCTGATCGATAACCCAATCGGGGCGAGCACCCGGGCGGTCGATCTTGTTGATCACTACGATAGGCTTAAGACCTTGCGCGAAGGCTTTCTTAGTCACGAAACGTGTCTGTGGCATAGGACCATCGACCGCATCAACTAGCAGTAGCACACAGTCAACCATAGAAAGAACACGCTCTACCTCACCACCGAAGTCGGCGTGGCCAGGGGTGTCAACGATGTTGATACGGTAATCGTTCCACTTGATGGCAGTATTCTTCGCCAGAATCGTGATTCCACGTTCCTTTTCAAGATCGTTGGAATCCATCACCCGCTCAGCGGCCTCTCCTCGAGTCTCAAGGGTTCCAGACTGTGCCAGCAACTTATCAACCAGGGTCGTTTTACCATGGTCAACGTGTGCGATAATGGCGATGTTACGTAAATTCTCTAACACGGATAAACCTCTTACCATCAAAAAAATAGGGTATTGATAACAGCCCTAATAATAGCTGTTGCAATAAAAAACGTGCCATTCTACTCTAGCCAGGGGCTCTCGCACAGGATTATTTTTTAGTCAGCTATGAATAGTCATGTTTATCATGGTGCGCACCATCTTGGTGAGTGCACCAATAAGAGGCATTTATTGCACCACAACAGTGCAATGCCGAGCTTCCCGTCACCCACCTTCTTTACAGTTCTCATAAAAATCAATACGTTAAACTTTTGGCACGAGTCTCGCTTTACTCATGCCAGAACCGCGTTGGTCGCAACGCTGAATGATATAAGAAGGGCATCCCCTCTACTCTACTCGGAGACTTTAGAATGTCAGTTGAATCAGTTTTACAACAACTAGAAGAACTTGAAGTTAAGTTTGTTGATTTGCGTTTTACCGATACTAAAGGTAAAGAGCAGCACGTATCTATTCCTGCTCACCAGGTTGATGCCGATTTCTTTGAAGACGGTAAAATGTTCGACGGTTCATCTATCTCTGGCTGGAAAGGTATTAACGAGTCAGACATGGTACTGATGCCAGATCCAACCACCTTCGTACTCGATCCGTTTACCGAAGAAACCACTGCCCTGATCCGCTGTGACATTCTCGAGCCGGGCACTATGACGGGTTACGACCGCGACCCACGCTCTATCGCTAAGAAGGCCGAAGAGTTCATGATCTCTACCGGCATCGCCGATACCGTACTCATAGGTCCCGAGCCAGAATTCTTCCTGTTCGAAGATGTTAAGTTCGGCACCGACATGTCTGGTAGCTTCTTCAAGCTAGATGCCAAGGAAGCGGCCTGGAACTCAGGCACTCACTACGAAGACGGCAACACAGGTCATCGTCCATTCGTGAAAGGCGGTTACTTCCCAGTGGCGCCGGTTGACTCTTCACAAGATCTTCGTAGCGCCATGTGTCTGGTACTGGAAGAGATGGGTCAAGTCGTTGAGGCGCACCACCACGAGGTGGCGACTGCCGGTCAGAACGAGATCGCGACTCGCTTCAACAAGTTGACTGAAAAGGCAGATGAAATCCAGATCCTTAAGTATGTGGTTCACAACATGGCCCACGCTTACGGCAAGACAGCGACCTTCATGCCTAAGCCGATCGTTGGCGACAACGGTAGCGGCATGCACGTTCACCAATCACTGGCTAAAGACGGTGTAAACCTCTTCGCTGGTGACAAGTATGCGGGTCTGAGTGAGACGGCGCTGTACTACATCGGTGGTATCATCAAGCACGCTCGCGCGCTGAACGCCTTCACTAACCCAAGCACCAACTCGTACAAGCGTCTTGTGCCTCACTTCGAAGCACCTGTCATGCTGGCCTACTCGGCACGTAACCGCTCTGCGTCTATCCGTATCCCAGTAGTACCAAGCCCTAAGGCACGTCGTATCGAGACTCGCTTCCCGGATCCAATGGCTAACCCATACTTGGCATTCGCTGCCCTGCTAATGGCTGGTCTTGACGGTATCCAGAACAAGATCCACCCAGGCGAAGCCATGGACAAAGATCTGTATGATCTGCCAGCCGAAGAAGCGGCAGAGATCCCACAGGTTGCAACCTCTCTGGAGAACGCACTGGAGAACCTGGATGCAGACCGTGAGTTCCTGACCAAAGGCGGCGTGTTCAGCAACGACTTCATCGATTCTTATATCGCACTGAAGACTGCCGAAGCCGAGAAAGTATCTCGCACTACGCACCCAGCCGAGTTCGAGCTGTACTACAGCCTGTAATCCTTGCCGCTAAGCTAGGATTAATGCTCGAAGAAGCCGCCGCTTAGGCGGCTTTTTTATGTCTGTGACTGACAGTCCTGCCCCCAGAATACTCTGGCAAAGACTTCATCGATACGACACTCACATCCCACTGAAGACCGCCGAAGCCGAGAAAGTATCTCGCACTACGCACCCAGCCGAGTTCGAGCTGTACTACAGCCTATAATCCTTGCCTGTAAATTCAGCTCACAGCTTGAAGAAGCCGCCGCTTAAGGCGGCTTTTTTATGCCTTTTTATCATCGGAACAACTTGGCTTAACCAGCTGACAAGAGACACAAAACTGATTTATCTTTATGGCCAAACTGCTATCATGAACACGCCGAATCACTTACCTTAGAATCCCATTATGTCTAGCCGCGATCCCTTCCAGTCTTTCACCTGGCACAGCGATATTTTTAGCTGTCAGAGTAATGATATCAGCAGCTTCTCTGCCCGCCTGACCGAGCAGGCCAACCGCCTTGGACTGCAGGTGCGCAAACTGGGCGATGCCGGCCCACACCCGCTGGAACTGTATCAATCGCCGGCCCAGAAGGCGGATCAGCCCTCTATCCTGATCAGCGCCGGCTTTCACGGCGAAGAGGCCGCCGGCCCCTGGGGACTGCTCTACTTCCTCAACGAACTGGAACCCGAACTCTTCGGCCAGCTCAACCTTAGCCTGCTGCCACTGGTAAACCCCACTGGCTTCAAGCGCGGCCATAGATTCAACAAGCTGGGACAGAATCCGAATCGCGGCTTCGTGCTAGAGAACGGCCGTGGCCGCAGCAATCAGGACACCTCAAGCGAGGGCGAGATCCTGCTGGCCCACTCCCAGCTGCTGGCCGCCGCCAGCAGAGACGGCATCCTCACCTGTCATGAAGATGTGCTGCTAAGCGACACCTACATCTACTCCTTCGAGGCCAACCAGCAGCCCGGCCAATTCAGCCGCGAGCTGCGTGACGCCCTGGGGCACTATTTCCCCATCGCCCAGGACGGACTGATCGACGACTGCCCGGTGCAAGATGGCATCATCTTCAACCACTTCGACCTCTCCTTCGAGGCCTTCCTGGTACGACTGGGCGCCAGCGTCGGCGTGTGTAGCGAGACCCCGGGCCAGCAAGGCTTCGACCAGCGTGTCCTGGCCAACGCCGCCATCATCAAACGTTTCGTCGAGCTGACATTAGCGAAGCGTTAGAGATATAAGCGAAGCGTTAAAGCTACAGGCGAAGCACTAAGCACCTTAGCTAAGGGCTTGCTCCAATAGAAAGCCAGGCACTAAGCCTGGCTTCTTGCTATCCGTACTATGGTCATCCACTCACGGCCGCTGGGCAAATAGCCCAAGAACTAACGGCAGAAAGGCGCCAGGGCCTCCAGCAGTCGCTGCATGTTCTGCTCGCCGTTATAGATGTGGGGCGATATCCGCATCCCCTGCTTACGCACATCCAGGCTGATATCGGCCTGGGTCAGCGCCTCGACCACTGCTTGCTGGGCTCCGCCAAAGTCTAAGATGGCGGTACCGCTACAGCGGGCCGGTTCCGAGGGGGAAACCAGGGCATCCCCCGCCTGTCGCCAGATACGCTCCAGCTGCATCAGGTTATGCTGGCGAACCTTGTCGCTACCCAGCTCGGCGAAGTAACCTATGCTGTGGGCCGCGATGGCGAAAGGTGCCACAGAAGGCGTGCCGCCCCAAAACTTGAGCGCCGAGTCGTGATAACGAAAGTGATGAATATCGAACTCGAAGGGGTTCTCGTGGCTAAACCAGCCCACATCCAGCGGCGAACACTGCTCGAGCCGATCGGCGCTCACCCAGAGGTAGGCCGCCCCCGGCCCGCCACAGAGCCACTTGACGCTGGAGCCCAACATGAAATCTGGCTTTAGGGCATTGAGATCCATTGGCAATACCCCGGCGGCCTGGGCCACATCGACTAATGAGAGCGCCCCCAGAGCACGCACCTTAGGCAGCAGATAGTCCAGCGGCGCCTGCTGACCCGTATTGGAATAGGCGTGGCTGATAAACACCAGATCGATATCGTCAGTCAGATAGGCCTGCCACACCTCGGGCAGACTCACGTCCTGGTTGGCTGGGATGAAACGTATCTCGGCCTGGGGCAGTGCCTGCGCCATGGCGAAGCCCATGCTGGGAAAGTCGTTCTCACTCATCAGAACCACGGCGCCGGGGCGCGTCAGCCTTGGCAGGGACTGCACCAACTTGGTGAGACCGCTGGAGAGGTTGACCTGGGGGCAGAATAGCCTGGCCTCGCTGTTGAACAGCCGGGCCAGCTGAGCGCGAAAATCCTCCACCACAGACAGCCAGTCGCCCCAGGGCTCTCGCCCCGAACCCTGCCAGGGCAGGAAGAAACGCTCATCGAACGCCTGACGCAGGCTCTGCAGCGGTCTGCCCACCGAGTGGTTGAGCAGGTAGACCGACTTGGGCATAACAAAATCACTCTGGTACATGGCTTACCCCTCTAGGCTGGCGCGCAGCCTGGCGATGTCGTCGAAACGGGTGCGTATGTCTTCGCGCTTGGCGGCGGCGCGCCTGTCTCTGAGCTTCTCCAGCGCCCCCAATAACACAGGCAGCGGCGGGCCACTGGCGGTAACCTTGTCGATATGCTGTGTTTCCATCTGCTTGGCGGGCTGGGCGATATACTTCTCCACCAGTTGATCATGATGTTGTATCGCCCCCTGGCCATGGGCATCGCATACTCGCAGGAACTGCGCCAGATTCTCCTGGTACCAGGGCTGGTCTCGCATCTCCATGGCCGCCAGGAAATCATCCATCAGGCTGGTGCGACGCATGCAGTCGCGCAGGATACGCTGGTCTTCCGGCATCATGTAGAGGAACTTATCCACCAGCAATTGAGAGTAGGCCGACTCGTTGGCGAAGCAGAGTCCCAGCTGCAGGTCGATCACATTGATACCGGCAAAGTCACCGGCGTTGGCACCGCGATAGACCTGCTGACCGACGCGATAGGGCTTGTAATAGGGACGCACGCTGTTGAAAAACGCCTGGGTATCGAGGCGATCGAACAGGATCTGATTGGAGGCGATCACCTGCTCCAGCGCCACGCGAGCCACCTCCAGCAGTTCGGCGGTCATGGGATGGGAGATCCCCAGCGGCTTAATCTTCAACAAGGCATCGGCGGCGCGCTTGTAGGCGAGGATCCCCTTGGTGTTGTAGTCGACAAACAGCTTCTCGTCGTCCAGATCGGTAAAGCGTTTGTAGAGGCCGTTAACCGCACGGTTGTGGGTGGTCAGATGCGCCGTGGCAAAGCGCGGCGTCACGCCGATGGAGGCTCCTATATGCATAGCAAGCGCCGAGGCCTCAAGCAGGGGCGAACTGGTCTCGCGGCTGGGCTCGGTGATCTCATGGCGGCGGCAGGCGGCCATGTAGAGGCCCACGTTACCCAACAGATCGAAGGCGGCATCGAAGCCCTCATCGGTATTGCCCTCATCCAACAGCGCCTTGATCAAGCTTCGGCCCTCGGCCTCCAGCCGTGCCTTTAACTCATCGCCTATCCCCTCCACGTTGGCGGGATCGCTCTGCTTCATATAGAGGCGCTCCAGCGCCGAGTTAATCTCGACAAACTCCTGCCTGATCCAGTGATCGAAGGCCGCGACATCTTGACTCATAGGGTAACTATCTCTTGGTTATTTTAATTATGACTCAATAAGCTACCACTAAGCCATTAGCGCAAACCTGCAATATCACCTAAATAAAAAGAGATTTTTTGGTGGATTCCGATAAAAATAATCACTTTAATAAGACTATCCGATAAATTACCCCAAGACCTATCGAGCTGCAGTGACAAGAGAGCACAAAGATGAAACTGGACAGTAAAGACAAGCAGATCTTAAACATACTGCAGGAGGAGGGGCGACTGCCCGTGGCCGAGCTGGCCAATCGCCTCAACCTCTCAGACACCCCCTGCCTCAGACGCATCAAGAAGCTGGAACAGGCGGGCTTTATTCAGGGCTATAGCGCCAGGCTCGACCCTAAGTCACTGTCACTCAATGTTATCGTCTACGCCTTCGTGCGCCTCACCGAGAACTCCGCCGCCTATGGCGAGCAGTTCGAGCAGGAGATGAGCCGCCTGCCCCAGGTGCAGGAGTGTTCGGTGATCACCGGCGCCCACGACTATCTGCTGAAGATCGTCGCCCACGATCTGCTGGAATATGAAGGCTTCGTCAAACACTCCCTCGGCGGCCTCAAGTGTATCGCCAGCATAGAGTCTACCGTGGTGCTGAAACAAACCTTCTCCCGCCATCAACTGCCAGTCGTATGAGACTGGTGATTTTTATAACGAAAGCGACTAATCTGTAGCAAACACCAGGTATAAAAGGAATGCAAATGCGCCCGATATTGCTGTTTACCCTGCTGTTACTGACCCTTGGGGCTCAGGCAGCCATCTACAAATGGGTCGACAAGGATGGCAAGGTTCACTACTCGGATACCCCGGTAGAAAACTCCACCCAGGTCGAGTTTAAGGAAAATACCGAAAATCAGATCAAGCTGCCGCCTCCCGTGGTAAGTGAGTCTTCGGCGCCCGCTAAGGCTGAGCCTAAGGAGCTGTATAAGCTGACCATCTCCAGCCCCAGCGAAGAGGAGACCCTAAGAGACAATAACGGTAATATCACTGTGATCGGTGCCATCACCCCAGATCTTGCCCCTGGCCATGGGCTGGTGCTGGTAATGGATGGTAAGGTCGTAAGCCAGCCTCAGGCCAGCCCGGTATTTAACCTGGAGAATGTGGATCGCGGTGAGCATAAGTTTGAAATCAGGGCCTTGGCACAAAACGGCAAACAACTTGCATCGACCCCTCCTAGAACCGTATTTCTTCACCGGGCCAGTGTATATGCGATTCCTAGGGCAACCCCTTTCGGGGGAAATTAAAAATTTAAGCCATAATTTTTAATAACTTAGAAAATCACATCCCTTAATACTCCCGGTGAAGACAGCTTGCAGCGTGCACCAAATTGGTGCACCATTATGGTGCAACCTACTTTCCGGGAGCCGTAAATGAACACAGACCCTCTGCTCAATCACCTGGTGACGGCCGTACTCGTCGTCTCAGATGATCTCAAGCTGTGCTATGCCAATAGCGCGGCCGAGCAACTGCTTGGGTTAGGCAGTCACCGCCTCACGGAGCACAGCCTACAAGACTGCTGCCAGCTGCTCAGCATAGATCATCAATTGCTGCGCAGCGCCATTCGCGAACACCAAGGGCTCACGGTCAACACCACCAACCTGATCACACTAGACGGACAGCATCACACGGTCGACATGACCCTGACCCCGCTGGAGGTCGAGCCGGATCAACCCGAGCAGGGCGTACTAGAGCTGCGTCAGGTGGATCAGCAGCGAAGGATACACCAGCAGCTCACCCTAGATGCCCAACAACAGGCGGCCCAATATCTGGTGCGCAATCTGGCTCATGAGATCAAGAACCCCCTGGGCGGCCTCAGAGGCGCGGCGCAGCTGCTGTCACGTGAGCTGGAAGACGCCGACCAGCGCGAGTTTACCGACCTCATCATAGAGCAGGCCGATCGGCTGCGAAATCTGGTCGACAGGCTGCTCGGCCCTCAGAAACCCACGGAGCACAGCCTGCACAACATACATGCGGTGATCCAGAAGGTGCTCAAGCTGGTGAGTGTCACCCTGCCGGACAATATCCACCTTATCCAGGACTATGACCCCTCGATCCCGGATATCGAGATGGATCAGGAGCAGCTGCAGCAAGCGGTACTCAACATAGTACAGAACGCCATTCAGGCGCTGGAGACAGAGGAAGAAGGCGGCGAGATCCGCATCAAGACCCGCACCCAGCACCAGGTAACCATAGGCACCACACGCCATAAACTGGTGCTGGCGCTCTCCATCATAGACGACGGCCCGGGGATCAAGCCCGAGCTGATGGATACCCTCTTCTACCCTATGGTCACGGGCAGGGAGCAGGGCTCCGGACTTGGGCTCTCCATCGCCCATAACTTTGCCAGACTCCACGGCGGACGCATCGACTGCGCCTCGGTGCCGGGCAAGACAGAATTTACCATATTGCTGCCGCTCAAGAGCTAGCGTAGGTGACCTTAGAGCATTCAACTTAAGAGAGTAGGTGTATGACAGAAAAAGTTTGGGTTCTCGATGATGATAGTTCGATACGTTGGGTCGTCGAACGGGCGCTCAAGGGCGCCAAGATAAGCTGTGCCAGCTTCGCCGCCGCCGAATCCCTGTGGCAGGCACTGGAACAGGCTCAACCTCAGGTGATCATCTCAGATATCCGCATGCCGGGCACAGATGGCCTGACCCTGCTGGATCGCCTGCAGCTGCACTATCCCCACATTCCTGTGATCATCATGACGGCTCATTCCGATCTCGACAGCGCCGTCAGCGCCTACCAGGCGGGGGCCTTCGAGTATCTGCCTAAGCCGTTCGACATCGACGAGGCCATCGGCCTGGTGGAGCGTGCCCTGAGCCACGCCAAGGAGCAGTCGCCCAAGGCCGCCAGCCAGCCCGAGGTTAAGGCCCCGGAGATCATCGGCGAGGCGCCAGCCATGCAGGAGGTGTTTCGCGCCATCGGCCGCCTGTCACGCTCCTCCATCAGCGTGTTGATCAACGGTCAATCGGGCACGGGCAAGGAACTGGTCGCCGGTGCCCTACATAAACACAGCCCACGCAAGGACAAGCCCTTCATCGCCCTGAACATGGCGGCGATCCCCAAGGAGCTGATCGAATCCGAGCTGTTCGGCCATGAAAAGGGCGCCTTCACCGGCGCCGCCAACGTGCGTCAGGGCCGCTTCGAGCAGGCCGACGGCGGCACGCTGTTTCTCGACGAGATCGGCGACATGCCGCTGGATGTGCAGACCAGGCTGCTGAGGGTGCTGGCCGATGGACAGTTCTATCGTATCGGCGGCCACTCGCCGGTGCAGGTAGATGTGCGCATCATAGCCGCAACCCACCAGAATCTGGAGTCATTGGTGGCCAAGGGCGATTTTCGTGAGGATCTCTTCCACCGCCTCAACGTAATTCGGGTACATCTGCCGCCGCTGTCCCAGCGTCGGGAGGATATTCCCCAGCTCGCACGCCACTTCCTGGCCACCGCCGCCAAGGAGATCAGCGTCGAGCCTAAGATACTCACCAAGGCAACCGCCGACACCCTGGCCAGCCTGCCCTGGCCCGGTAACGTACGTCAGCTGGAAAACACCTGTCGCTGGCTGATGGTGATGGCCTCGGGCCAGGAGATTCTGCCCCAGGATCTGCCCCCCGAGTTGCTGACACCCAGCACCAGCCAAGACAGCGCGTCGCAGTCGGGCGGCGGAGGCTGGCAGGAGGCGCTGACCCTATGGATAGATCAACGCCTGAGTGAGGGAGAGAGCGATCTACTGACTCAGATACAGCCTGCGTTTGAGAAGATATTGCTAGAGACGGCGCTGAAACACACCAAGGGACACAAACAGGAAGCAGCTAAGCGCCTGGGCTGGGGTCGTAATACCCTGACGCGTAAGCTGAAAGAACTCGAGATGGATTGAGTGAAAGCACCCAGCCTTAGGCTGGGTGCTTTGACGCCTCTTCCGAAGGCGTATTGTTTGCGCTAACAACAACACTCTCAGACTGACACTCGGATTCGATGACTTCACGAGGCATAGCCGCCTGCCATAAAGCCCCTACCCATAAACTTTGATTCGCTTTCATTTACCTTGCCCTCATTTTGCCAACTGGATCAAAGTAATCTTATAGCGACTATTAGTAAAATGAATAAATAGTATCCCGTGAATGCCATATTAGAATGAACATACCAATCAAAACCTTACATTATTTTCTCACCCTGGTTGAGACGGGAAACTTTACCCGGGCAGCGGAAAAGTCCTTCATCACCCAGCCCACCCTGAGCAAGATCATTCAGCGCCTGGAGGATAATCTGGGCCAACAGCTGCTGCACAGGAATAACCAGAAGATAGAGCTAACCCAGGCGGGTATCCTGCTGGAGCACAGCGCGCGGGAGATCCTGGGCCAGTGGCATAGACTGCAGGAAGACCTCACCAACCTGAGCGGCCTCAAGTCAGGCCACCTGCGTCTTGGGGTCTGCCCCATGATGAGCAGCCTGATCATCGACCTGCTCACCGCCTTTCGTCAGCAATACCCGGGGATAGAGCTGCAGATGTACGAGTATGGCGGCTTCGGCTGTGAGCAGGCGCTGCTCAACAACAGCCTGGATATCGCCTTTACCGCCCTGCCCACCACACACGATGTCGAGCTGGCCAACCGCGCCCTCACCCGCTATCCGCTGCTGGCCTGCCTGCCCAAGGATCATGCCCTGGCTCAGCAAGAGGCCGTGACCTGGCAGGACTTCGAGGCCTACCCCTTCATCCTCTACAACGAGGACTTCTCCCTGGCCAAGCTGATCACCCGCCTGAGCCACAAGGCGGGCGTGCAGCTCAACATCGCATTTCGCAGCGGCCAGTGGGACTTTCTGGCGACCATGGTGGAGGCCCAGATGGGGGTCGCCATACTGCCCGAGCCTATCTGCCACAAGTTGCAGGGCAGTGAGCTGGTCTTCAAGCCTATTCGCCCCAATCTCACCTGGGATCTGGCGCTGATCTGGCGTAAAGACTTGCCCCTGACACCGGCGGCCCAGGCGCTTTTGGATCTCAGCGAGCAGGCCCATCTGCACCCCTGATAAAGGTTAAAATTTACCGGATTTTCAGCCGAAAAAGGCTGACAATAAGTTATCTAACACTGATAACTGGGCCACGGACAGATAGAATCACTGGTAATCGTGCTGGCGGGTCCCACTTGCACAACAAAGGTGCAATTTTTTTCAGCGAGGATTCAAACGCTCGCCACTGCCCCAGATGCACGGTGACAGTAAACATGCCATTTTGTTTAAAACAATCAACCACCTAAGCTTAGTTTAACTGGTACTAAAGTACCGTTAAAAAGCCTTGCCGCCTCACTTTGCAGCCGTTAGCTTCCCCTAAGAGGTCTGACGTCCGACGTCTGACCTCTGCAGCTGAGTAATTAAAACTCAGTAGTAAAATCTAAGTAAAAAAACCTGAGTAATAAAACCTAAAACAACATCAACAAGATAAGAGAAATAAGCCAATGAAGATCTACCAAAAGCTCATGATGCTGGGTCTGTTTGCTGTCAGCCCATTGACTTATGCCACCTCCGGACTCGTGTTTATCCATGGCACCGGGCATCAAACAGATGCGCTGTCGGACTATTGGACGCGGGAATTTGTCGACTCGGTGCGCCAGGGGGCAGCCTCGCCCGATAACTATCTGGTGATCAACTGCGACTTCGATCAATACATGTGGGATGACGCCGCCGCGGGCTGTCTGGCCGGGCAACTCACCCAGTTTATCGACAGTAAAAACATTAACGACCTCACCCTGCTGACCCACTCCAACGGTGGCAACGTGGTGCGCTGGATCCTCTCCAACCCCACCTGGGACAGTCGCTATCCCAAGATCATCAACGCCACCTCCAGGGTGATCGCCCTGGCGCCTTCCAGCGGCGGCACGCCACTGGCCGATGCCGTCACTCAGGGCAATGTATTTGAGACCTCATTGGGTTGGCTGCTGGGCTACGGCAGCGATGCGGTGAAACAGCAGCAGGTCAGCTGGATGAGCAGCTATAACAACAGCTGGCTCTATGGCACCTCGGGTCGCCCGGCGCTGCCCTCCCCCTTCGAGGTGGTGGTAGGTTCAGATGTCGACTCCGCCTTCTGGGACAGCGACAGCTACTGCGCCGGCTATCAGTATCAGGTCGCCCTGGAGACCACTCAGAACTGGCTCGACGATTGCTCGGACGGCTTCCTGGAGTGTCAGTCACAATCGGCTGCTGGCACAGTCTGGTTTACCGACACCCAGCGTACCGCAGGCAAGGAGCCCCTGAGCCACCAGCAGAGCCGCCGCGCCTGCTTCAATCTCGACACCCTGATCCGCGACCATATCTAGGAGCCATAAGATGAAACCATCAATCAAAATGGCGAGTGTGTTCGCCCTGTCCGCCCTGCTGAGCGCCTGTCAAAACGATGAGACCCCAGCAGAAAATGCCCCAGAGGCCAGCGCCGTGACCGTTACCCAGGTCACTCTGCTGGCACCGACCTCGGGAGATCTCACCATAGACACCCTGGCAGCCACCGAGCTGCCACCGGTAAATGGTAGTCGCGGCGGCGTCAGCTTCAGCGCCCCCATTACCAGCGCTGCGCAGCTAGTGGCCCCCACCCAGCTAGAGCAGAGCAGCAGCGACCAGTATTGGCGCACCGTCTCGGGCGCCGAACTCAACAAGGGAATTAACCTCGCCGTGAGCCAGAGCGACAGCGTGATCCGCGTGGCCCCCCGGGGCGATGCCAGCTCGGGCGCGCTGCGCCACAGCCCGGCCATCTCACCGGATCAGCTGCGCCTCTACAAGGTCAACAAGCAGACGGTAGATAAGTCGGCATCTATGATCCAATCCATGAGTGATCCTCAGGCGATGGCGACCGCGGGTATCGTCGACGACTCCAGTGCCCTGAAGCTGTCACAACAGGCGACGCCGGGCATCTATCAACTGCAAGTTGTTCAGCCCCTAAGTGCCAACGACAGCTATCTGATCAACGTCAAGGAGAAGGGCAGCCCCTACCAGCTGGCCCTATCGGCCCCTAAGCGGCTGAGCAGCAAGGCACCGCAGCTGGCCTTCGATCTTAAGCTGAGCAACAGCGACATAGCGCTTAGTCCGACCGCGACGCTCAAGCAGAGCGATGGTCGCTACCACAGACTAGCCGTGATTAAGCAGGGCGATAACTGGCAGGCTCAGCTACCGGATGAGCTGGCGATGCCCAGCAGCAACTTAGGCCTGAGCGAGATCCAGGTCGACGTGGAGACCCGGGTAAATGGCCTGCCACTGATCCGCACCGTCAAGACCGCCTTCAAGCAATATGTGCCAGCAGCCAAACTAAAGGATGAGGCCAGCATCTACTGGCAGGATAACAAGCCTACTCAGGCGGTGTTCGACCTGCAGGTCGCCAGCCCGGGACGCTACCAGGTCTCTGCCGTGTTAGTGGGTACCGATGCTCAGGGTAAGCAGGCCAACATCTTGCGCACCGAGACGGCCCAGTGGCTAGACGCCGATGGTCAGGTCACCCTGAGCTTTGATGGCGAGCAACTCGAGGCCTCTGGCCTGGGTGCGCCCTACGCCATCAAGGCGCTGGAGCTTAAAGATCAGGGCCAGATGGCTCGCTTGAGTTATCTGGGCGAGGCCGCCACCCTCTAAAAGGAAAACTGCGCACCATATCTAGTCACATAAAAAAGGGCGCCCTTATGATTCACAGAGGGCGCCCTTTCTATTGGCATCAGTAAAGCCTACAGCTGAGTATGGGGCTTCACCCTGTCAAAGTCGGCCAGTATGGCGTAGGCACAGGGGATGATAAACAGCACCAGCAGGGTGGAGGCGAAGATACCGAAGACGATCGACACCACCAGGGGCTGCACCACCTGGGCCTGCAGGCTGGTTTCCAGCAGCAGGGGCAAGAGGCCCGCCGCCGTGGTCAGCGAGGTGAGAAACACCGCCCTGAAACGCTCGCGACTGGCACTCACCACCGCCTGATGCACACTGTCTCCCTCATCCACATGGTGGCGTATGTACTGCACCAGCAGGATAGAGTCGTTCACTACGATTCCCGCCAGCGAGATGAAGCCCATGATAGAGGGCATGGAGAGGTTATAGCCCAGCAGCAGATGGCCCCAGAGCACGCCGATCAGCGCCAGCGGAATCGCCAGCATCACCACCGCGGGTTCCAGATAGCTCCTGAACTGAAAACTCAGGATGGCAAACAGGCCAAACAGGCCGATGAGGAAGCCTTTTCCCATGGAGCTGCCGGTCTTGGCCGTCTCCTTGGCCGAGCCCTCAAAGTCCACCCTCAGCTGAGGATAGCTCTGCTGCATCTGGGGTAGCCACTCCCGGCCGATCGCGGCTATGGTCTCGTTGGCATTGGCGCGCTGATTGTCCACATCGGCCATCACGGTCACGCTGCGCAGACCATCGATGCGCTGGATGCGCACATAGGAGCGCTGATCTTGCAAAAGGGCGATAGACGAAAGCGGCAGCTGACTGCCATCGCTCAGCATGATGGGGAAGTTGGCCAGGGCCTGCAGATCACCGGCCTGCAGCTTGTTGAGCCGCACCTCGATCTCGATATTCTCAGGTCCCACCTGCACCTCGTCGGCCAGCTGACCAAAGTAGGCGCTGCGCAGCTGGGCCGCCACCAGTTGGCCGTCGATACCGAAGCTCTCGGCGCCGGGGCGCAGGCTCACCTTGATCTCCTCCTTGCCCGGACGCATGTCGTCGAGTATGCCGCTGATGCCATCAAACTGCCCCAGATAACTCTGCAGCGACACAGACGCCTGCTTCAACATGTCCAGGTCGTCGCCCTGCAAGCGGATCTCAATATCCCGTCCGGCCGGCCCCATGGTTGGCTGCTTGAACACCATAGAGAGCGGCATGGCAAGCTCCCCGGTCTCGATACGCCAATCGCGAATAAACGCCTCGATGAGGGTGTTGCGGGTCTCCGCCGACAGCAGATCCAGCCTGACGGTCGCCACATGGGGGCCGCTCTCGCCGGCGTCGGCATTAAAGTTATATTGTGCCGTGATGTCGCGGATCAGCTCATGCTCATCCTCCACCTCGTGGGTGTATCTGTCGCCCACACGCTTGGCGCTGGCGATTAGGGTCTCGACCACCTTCTGGGTCTGGCTCAGGGAGCTGCCCGGCGGCAATATGATGCGCGCCTCGGCGATGTCGCCATCCAGGTCGGGAAAGGGCACAAACTTAAGTGCGCCGCCCACTACCAAAGCTACCGAGATCAGCAGCAGGCCTATGGTGGCGCCGACGCTGACATAGCGCCAGCGCACCAGGAAGCTCACCAGAGTCACCAATCTAGTATTACGAAACGCCTCGAAGCGGGTGAGAAACTCAGTCTTCAGCTCGCCGATGCGATTAGGCTTAGTCTCCTCCTTGGCGTGTGACAGGGAGTGATTCAGGTGGCTGGGCAAGATCAGGAAGGCCTCGAACAGGCTGATGGTCAGCACCATGATCAAAACAGTCGGTATGGCCGACAGCACGGCCCCCATCTGGCCATCCAGCCCCAGCAGCGCGCTGAAGATCAGCACGGTAGTGAGGAAGGAGGAGACCACACCAGGTGCCACCTTCTGCACTCCCTTCACCACAGCCTCATGGGGCGCCATGCCTCTGTCTATATGGGAGGCGATCGACTCGGCGATCACTATGGCGTCATCCATCATGATACCGATCGCCATCAGCAGCCCCACCAGACTCATGAGGTTGATCGACACGCCGAACAGGCTCATCAGATAGAGTCCGCCAAGGAAGGCGACCGGCAACCCGGCCGACACCCAGAAGGAGTAGCGCAGGGAGAAAAACAGCCACATGCTGAGGAAGACCAGGATGATCCCCTGCCAGCCATTGGTGAGCATCATCTGCAGCCTGTCTTGCAGCACTGAGGAGAGATCGTTGGTCATGGTCAGGCGCACACCGTCTGGCGCACGGGCCTGCTCCAGCTCGATAAACTCGCTCACCTTGGCCTTGATCCGCAGGGCGTCGTCTGCCTTGTTCTTCTGCACCTTGATCAGCGCCGCGTTGCTGCCGTTGAACTGAATATGTTCCTCATCCAGCTCGAACCTGTCGCTGATGGTGGCAATATTGCCCAGGCGCACCACGCTGCCATCGGGATTGGAGGCGATGATGATCTTGGCCAGCGAGGCCGGGGTGACCTTACGCTCGTCGAATCTCAGCAGGATATTCTTGTCCTTGAGCTCAATATTCCCCGCCGGCATCTTCACGTTCTGGCGGCCGACCTTGTCGGCGATCTCGGCGGCGGTCAGCCCCAGCCTGCGCATATCCACCTGATTGAGCTCGATGCGCAGCTGATGGTCCGAGAAGCCCGCGATGGAGACCAGGCTCACCCCGGCGTCTATCTTGAGGCGACGCTTCACATCTTCGGCATAACTCTTAAGGTGTGGCCAGCTGGTGTCGGCGACGATGGCGATATCCACCACGGGCTCGGCCCAGTCCAACTCCTTGACGATGGGCGGTTCGATCTGCGCCGGGAAGTTCTGAATCGCGTTGATCTGTGTCTGTACATCCACCAGCATTCGCCCCAGGTCGGCCTTAGGCTCCAGCTTGAGACGCATGGAGGCGATCCCCTCCTGGGCATCACACTTGACCTCTTCGATATTGGCCAGGCCGTCGACGGCATCCTCCATCCGCAGGCAGATGCTCTCCTCCACCTCGACCGGCGAGGCGCCCGGGTAGACCACCGTGGCCATCACATAGGGCGGGGCAAACTCGGGAAAGGTCTCACGCTTGATGCTGCCCATGTTGAGCAGACCCAGCAGCAGGAAGGCCAACATCAGCAGGTTAGCCAGGGTGGGATGTCTTGTGATGTAGGCGATCACAGCGGCGCCCCTCCCTCATTGGCGACGGGCTTAAGGGACATGCCGGGGATAGCTGGGATCAGGTCGTTGAGCACCAGGGCGTCGCCCGCCTTCAGCTCGCCCTCGATGGCTACCTGCTGCTCGTGACGGAAAAGCACCTCGACCGGCTTGATCACCAGCTTCTGCTGGGCATCCATCAGATAGATCTGATCGCCTCTAAGCGCCCGCTCGGGGATCACTATGTGTTCCCTCGGCTTACCGCTGATCGCCGCACTGACAAACATCCCCTTGGTCAGCGGCGGACGCTGCAGCAGATCCATCTGGCTATAGTCCTGCTCCACCTCCAGATAGACACCTATTGTGGCCTGATTGGGGTTGACCGTCTCGGCGACCCGGGTCACCCGTGCCGGCCAGCTAAAGCTATGATTGCCCGCCTGAAAACTCACCTCCGCCTGCAACTCAAACTCGTCGATGGAGGGCATGCTTCTGGGCCTAGATGCCTCAAACATGCTGCTGACCAGGGCGCGCATATCCTGCAGGGATAACTCCGCCTTGATCTCGGCTGTGCCTAGCCTGTGGGCCACCATCATCACGGCGCCGGCGGCCACCACCTGATCTTGCTCGATATTGATATCCGATACCCGCGCATCGAAAGGCAGCACCACCTTGGTCTGATTCAGGCGGCGCTCGGCGTCCTGCAACGACGCCTTATCGACGCTCAGCTGCGCCTCGCTCACCTTGCGATCGTCTGGAAGCAGCTTGAGGGAGCTCTGCAGCTCTTCCACCAGCTTGGTCTGGGCCAGCAACGACTGCTTCTGGTTTTCCAGCTCAGAGCTCGACACCAGATTGCGCTTCTTCAGGGTCAGCTTACGCTGATACTCCTGCTCGGCGAGCACCAGCTTCTGCTCCTCGATCTTCAGGCTGGTGTTGAGGTTTTTTTCCTGCTGATCCAGACGGGTCAGCTGTGCCTGGGTGGCATGCATGCTGGCCTGGGCCTGGGCGACCTTGAGCTGGTACTCCAATGGATCTATCTCAAGTACAAGTGTCCCCTTAGGCAAGATGCGGCCGGTTTCCAACTGAGGATGGCGATACAACACCTTGCCGCCCACCTCGGCCACCGCCTGCCACACATGCTTGGGCTCGACCCGGCCAAAGCCTATCACCTTGGGGGCGATCGCCTGCTGAGTCAGAGGCATCACCTCGACCGCCCTGGCCTTATCGTATCCGGCGACCAGAGAGGGCGAGGGTTTGAGCAGCGCCGCCAGCACCAGCACAAGCACGCCTACCGCCACCCCCACCAACAGATAGCGTTTCTTGTTATTCATCACTCTCATCCTTCTCTTCCATCAGGCCACGCTGTAGCAGGCGGGCATTTTGCTCGGCAAGCCGTTGTAAAAAAGTCGGCGTGATCTCTATGCCGACTCTTTGCAGTAAGTTTTCTGGCACCAGAAACGGAAACACCATCATGGCGAAGAAGCTCAGCTGGGCGCAGTGGGCGTCCACATCCTCCCGCAACAGCCCCTTCTCCTTTAATCTTTGAAAGATGGCGATGTTCTCGAAGTTAACCACCTCGTAGAAGGCCTTGGTCACCTCGGCATTCTCCGGCAGGCTCTGATCCAGCCCGGCGATACGAAACATGAGCCTGGGAAAGTGAGGATGCTTGCTCATGACGCTGTAATAGGTGCTCATCAATGCCGCCGGACTATCCTGACGCACTTCTTGTTTCGCCTTATACAACTGGGCCACCACAGGCAAAGCCGTCTCGCGGATCATGGTTGAGAACAGGCTCTCCTTGGATCCGAAATAGTAACGGATCAGGCCTGGGTCGGTACCGGCCAGGCCGGCGATCTCTCTGATGGTGACCTGAGCATAATCACGCTCGATAAACAGGCTTCTCGCCGCCAGGATAAGCTTATCGCGATTTTGGGTGTCGCCACTGGGACGGCCGACACGACTTTTAACTTCTGCCATAAAAATTCCTCAATAGAAGAATTAATACTAGAAGAACTGCATTTGAATTGGCAGGGAAATAATTCCCCTAAAGACAGGGTTATGTAGAATTTTCGGCGGCGATACCATAGCAGGCTCGCCGCCGGAGACAGGCTATATGGGGTCTTGGTGGATCAACACTTCCACATGATCGAACAGGCTTCTCACCCGCGCCTCGGCGGCGTCGGCGATGGCGTGAGCCTCCACCAGCGGCAGTCTGCCGTCGAGTTCCAGGTGACACTGTACGAAAGTGGTCTTGCCCGACTCTCGCGTGCGCAGATCATGAAAGCCATTGATGCGCGGGTCTTTCTCGATCGCCTCGACTATCTTGAGCTTGGTATCGGCATCTAATTCACGGTCAAGCAATGACTGGGCCGAGCGGTAACCCAGCTCCACGGCCTGCTGGCCGATGAACAGGGCGATCAATATGGCAAACAGACCATCGGCCCACCACCAGCCAAACTGCGCCAACACCAAGGCCAGCAACACGGCGCTGTTGAGAAACAGATCCGACTTATAGTGCAGGGCATCGGCCTCCACTATGGTGCTGGAGGTCTTGGCCAGGGCACGGCGCTGCAGCAACACCAGGGCCAGGGTCAAGACGATGGCGATAGCCGATACCACCACGCCCACCATGGCATGGTTAACCGGGGTCGGGTTGATCAGCCTGTCGCCGCCATGTAACAAGAGCAGCAGTGCCGAGCCCAGGATGAAGGCCGACTGCGCCAGAGCCGCCAGGGGCTCTGCCTTGCCATGACCGTACCTATGGTCATGATCCGCAGGCACTATGGCATAACGAATGGCGATGAAGTTGACTATGGATGCCAGGGCATCGGCGAAGGAGTCTGTGAGGGAAGCCAGCATGCTGGCGGAACCTGAATAGATCCAGGCCGCCAGCTTGATGACTATCAGGGTGAGCGCGGTCGCCACGGCGGCGCGGCTGGCCAGTTTCACCCAAAAATCGTATTGGGAAGTGTCGGTCATAGGGTCATATTACAGCTAACAATTAGCAGGGGAAGAATATGACCCAATTGTAACTCAGTTATCCCCTATCGGCGATCTCCTTTACGTCCGCCACGCTTGGCAAAATTCTCTTTAAATTTAGCCTGCTGCTCCGGGGTCAACAGCTGATAGATTTCGCGTTGCATCTTCATGCGCTCCACCGTGGCCTGAGCCTTATGCTCGCTGCGCTGTGCCATCAAAGACTTAAGCTCGGCCTCGTTAAAGCTGTCTGAGGTGATCATATCCAGCATCTGCTGTTTGTGGGCCGCACGCACCTCGTCCGATGGACGCTTGGCCTGCATCGCCTCGCGATGAGACTGCATCAGCTCCTTCACCTGGCTGCGCTGGGCATCGGTGAGATCCAGGCCGCGAAACATCTTGTGCATGCCACCGTGGTGGCCCCTGTGGTCACCGCGCATCTCATGACGACAGCCGCCGTCATCCGGGCCCGCCGCATACACTGCGGGTGCCAGCAGAGCGGCACTGGTCATTAACGCAAATAGTCCTGATTTTAGGGTCATCTTATTCATAATCTGCCTCTTACGCTTATCGCGGATAGTTAGTTCGCTCTGGGAAGAGCTTCGACACTAACAGTTTACGCCCCCCTATGTAATTCAGGGTTTTCCTAAGGTAAACCTCTGTAAAGTTTGCGCAAAGAGTGACAATCTGCTGGCGACCAGGCCTTTACTTAGACTTACATTCTTAGACTGCAATTGACATCTAAAAGGGTATACTCAAGCTGTTATAGGAGTAGAGAGACGTACCATGAGCCATATTCTGTTGATCGATGATGATCTGGGACTAGCGGAACTGCTAGCACAACTGCTTGAACTGGAAGGGTTTAATTTAACCCTAGCCCATGATGGTGAGGCGGGACTCGCCCTGGCGCTGGAACAGCAGTTCGATCTCATCCTGCTCGATGTCATGCTACCCAAGCTCAACGGCTTCGAGGTGCTCAAGGCGCTGCGAGCCAAGAAACAGACCCCGGTACTCATGCTCACCGCCCGCGGCGACGAGATAGACAGAGTCGTAGGGCTCGAGATAGGCGCCGACGACTACCTGCCCAAACCCTTTAACGACAGGGAACTGGTGGCGCGTATCAAGGCGATCATCCGCCGCACCGGCCAACAGGTTGACGAGCAGCAGCCCGGTATACTGGAGTTTGCCGACATCAAGCTCGACCCCAGCCGTCAGGAGGTGGTCTGCCAGGATCAGCTGCTGATCCTCACGGGCACAGAGTTCAGCCTGCTGTATCATATGATCCAGCACAGCGGCGAGGTGCTCAGCAAGGACAACCTCAGCGAGAATGTCCTGGGCAAGAAGCTTATGCCCTTCGATCGCAGCCTGGATATGCACCTGTCTAACCTGCGTAAGAAGCTGCCCGAGCGCGCCGACGGCCGCCCCAGGGTCAAGACCCTCAGAGGCAAGGGCTACATCTGGCTAACCTGATGAAAATTAGCAGTCTCCCCAATCGCATCTTCATCAAGCTGCTGCTGAGCTTCTGGCTCTGTAGCAGCCTGATCATCGCCATCGTCGGCCTGCTGCCCCTGCTGCAACAGACCCACGATCAGGCCCCTATTCCGCCCCACCTACAGGGGCTGCTGGAACGCGTGGTAGAGCGTATACAGGAAAAGCCCGAGCTACTGACCATGAAGCGAGGCAAACATTGGCACAGGCTCAGAGAGATGGGTAACAAGCCGGTGCGTTTCTATGTGGCCGACGAGCAGGGCCAGCTGATCAACAATCAGCGGGTCTCCCGTGGCATCCGGCGCTTCATGCTGATGGCCGACGAGGCGGGTCACCCCATCAGCCACCAGTTTAAGAGCGAGCTGCTGTTTGGCCCCCAGCCTTTCGAGGTAGAAGGCAAACGCTACACCCTCTATGGCCGTCTGGCCGAGGTGCATCCGCGGCCCTGGTTCTTCTTCTTCGCCGAGAATGTCGCCCTCACCCTGACCCTGGCTATCTTGCTATCGGGTCTCTTGTGCGGCCTGTTGGCCTGGCACCTGGGTAAGCCCTTGCGCGCCCTCAAGCAGAGCGCCGAGGCTGTAGCCAGCGGCGATCTCAGCCACAGGGCCGACGCCAGCACCACGGCACGTAAGGATGAGATAGGTCAACTGGCCCAGTCCTTTAACGCCATGGCCGACGCCATCGAGTCCATGGTCAATAGTCAGCAGCGCCTGATCGGCGATATCTCCCACGAACTCAGGACGCCGCTGACCCGGCTACAGCTCGCCCTCGCCCTCACCCGCAAGAAGGGCCAGACCTCGACCGAGATAGAGCGCATCGGCTATGAGGCGGAGCAGCTGGAGGCGATGATCGCCGAGCTGCTGGAGCTGTCGCGGGTGAAGTTGGATATTCACGAGCATAAGCACAAGTTATCGCTGGCCGAGACCCTGGGACAGGTTTTAGACGACGCCGAGTTCGAGGCGGAGCAGCAACAGAAATCTCTGCTGATCGACATAGACGACAGCCTGATGCTGATGCTCAATCCCCGCCCCCTGGCCAGGGCGGTGGAAAACCTGCTGCGTAATGCCATCCGCTACGCCGAACGGGAGGTCAGCATACGTGCCTACGCCGAGCCCGAGCGGGTGATCCTCAGCATCAGGGATGATGGTCCAGGCATAGACAATGAGGCGGATCTGCAGGCGATCTTCGAGCCCTTCTATCGCCCGCAATCGGCTCGAGAGAGGGAATCCGGCGGCTGGGGACTGGGGCTGGCGATCGCCAAGGCGGCCATACAGGCCCACCAGGGGCAGATAGTGGCCAACAACGCCACCCCTCACGGACTCGAAGTGATTATCAGGCTGCCGCGTTAGTTTGCTGCGGCTCTCTCTGTGCCAGCCAGACTGAAAAGGTTTGCTTGGTGGGAATGCGTCTGTCTGAGTGTCCCATCAGCTGGGCCATCGCATAACTAAATTGATAGTAGGTTTGCACGTCGTCACAGCGCTTAAGGCCATCATCGCTATTGATCATGGTGCCGCGAATATAGTTTTTAAGGAGTTCGTAGCGATCAAAGCCAGGACGATCGCCAACGGCTGAGATCATGCCCTGATTCCACTGACAATATTGTGTAAATAAATCATTAAATCTATCGCGATACACCTTTGATGCCTGCTGCAATAATTCTTGATTGGGCATCATGCGCTCTATCACAAAGCGCTTCTGCGCCAAAACATCATACAAACGCTGACAGTGATGGAACAGGTAGCATTCAAAGGGATCGGTATCGCCTTGCTGTTCACATTCGGCCGCATTGAGCCAACCTTGGTATTGGGCACAGGCAACCGCCACCACCAAGTCTGCCTCTGTGGTGAAATGATTATAGATGGTTCCCTTGGAGATCTGGCTGGCCGCAACGAGATGAGAACGGCACAGATCGAAACTCTGATGCCCCCTAAGGCAGCGCTGCGCCACCTCAACAAGATAATCTGTTCTTTGCTCCCAGCTACTCATATCGACCTCATCACACTTTACGAAACATCTTAATTGCAACTTCACAATCAAACGATAACAGTGTTCTCTAACCAGGGATATTGAGTAATACTGATACCACTATGAACAAAGCCAATAGCCCATGTTAAAGATCGAATTGCTAGAGAGCTTCATCGCCGTCGCGGAATCGGGCAACCTGTCGAAAGCCGCCGACAAGATCTGCCGCACCCAGTCGGCCCTCAGCCTGCAAATTAAGAAGCTCGAGGAGAGCGTGGGGCAGGAGCTGTTGATCAGAGACAACAAGGGCGTCACACTCACCGAGTCCGGTGAGACCCTGCTGAACTACGCCTACAAGATGTTGCAGCTCAACTCGCAGGCGCTGGATGACCTCAAGGAATGTCAGAACCGTGAAATCATCCGTCTGGGCGTACCGACCGACTATATCAAGCGTTACCTCGGCAGCTGCCTGCTGGAGTTTATTCGCGAATTTACCTGTATCGAACTGGTGATCGACACAGATGTCAGCGGCAACCTGTATAAAAGACTGCAGCAGGGAGAGTTCGACCTTATCGTCGCGACCCACTGGCAGCCACCGGCCAACGGTGAATTACTGTTTGAACGCAAGTTTCACTGGGTGGCAGCTAAAGAGGGTAATGCCCACAAACGCGAAACCATTCCCATGGCGCTCTACCCGGAAAACTGTCCGATACGGGCTCAGGTGTTTGCCAACCACCAGCTCACCATGAGGCCGATCAACGTATTGCTATCAACCCCGTCACCGCAGGCGCTGTGCATGGCGGTGGAGAACGATCTCACCATAGCTCCTATCGCCGAGTTCAGGATCAACGACAGGATGCAGATTTTGGATCCAGTTGAACACCAGCTACCCGTACTGCCAGTGTTTAACGAGTCCCTCTATCTCAATCCCGATACCCAGACCGACGCGACCCAGCAGCTGATCACTCTGATCAAGGCCAACGTCAACAACCTAGCCGAGAGTTATCCCGGCTAAGTCGCGGCGCACAATCACGGCTGTGCCAGTCGGCACAGCTGCTATACGCGAGTTAACCTAAGGTAAATTTATCCACTACTGCCAGCAGCTTCTGATTCGAGGCTGACAATTTAAGCGTCTCATCACGACTCGCCGAACCGCTATCTTCTAACACCACCACCATGTCGCGTATCTCGGCCATATTGCGACTCACCTCCGCCGACACCATGCTTTGCTCTTCAGCTGCGGTGGCAATTTGAGTATTAAGATCGCTCACCGTCTCCACCGACTGAATAACCTCATCGAGATTGGTTGTCACATTGTTAGTCCAGTGATTGGTTTTCTCGCAGGTTTCCTTAGTTTGCACCATGGTAATGACAGTCGCATCGATCCCCTTGAGCAGCTGACTCAATGTTGATTCTATCTCAGCGGTGCTCGATTGAGTTCTGGCCGCCAGTGCCCTCACCTCATCGGCAACCACAGCAAATCCGCGCCCCTGTTCACCAGCCCTTGCGGCCTCTATGGCGGCATTTAACGCCAATAGGTTAGTCTGATCGGCGATGTCGCCTATCACCTGCAATACCTTAGTGATCGTTGCTGCGTCATGGGCAATATTACTGATGCTACTCTCGGTCGCCTCGACATCTTCTATCAATCGCTTAACCGTCTCACGAGTATTAGCCACTATCTGTTTGGTGTCATTGATCTGCGAACTTGCCAAGGTCGCCACCTGTGAACCCTGCGAGGTATTACCAGCCACATCGTTTGCCGTAGCGCTCATCTCCTCGACGGCGGCCACTATCTGCTCTGTCTCTTGCACATGCTTGCTCAGCACCTGGCTGTTAGCGTCCATCTGCCCCTGCAGCGCGACGATACTCCGCCCTATATCCTGCGAGTCGGCATACAGCTCCTTCACGATCCCCTCAAGATGCGCAATAAAACGGTTAACGCCGGCGGCTATATCACCGAGATCATCACGGCTATTTACTGGTAGCCTCATGGTGAGATCGGCTTGCCCTTGTGACAAACCTGTGACCACTTGCTTAAGTTGTAGGATTGGACGATACAGCCAATTCAGAATAAGTAGCACCAATATGCTACTGACCAATAACATGATGCCGGAATTGATCAAGGCCGCCTCTAGCGCCTCATCGACCTTGGCATAAGCGATATCTTGATCGATATTAAGCACAAGAAACCACTTTTTCTTTCCCTGTAATAGCGGAATGACATGACTATAGAGCAGCAAGTCTTTGCCTGCTTCCTGATACGCTGAGGCGAATTCCTCCCGCGTCACCATCTCTTGTTCCAACAGCCCCCAGCCTTGCTGGCTCATCAGTTTACCCGCCTGTAATTCTGTCATATTGGAGGCCAGCACCTTGCCCGCTTCATCTATGATGGCCGCCGATGCACCTGGAAAATTGATGCTACTGACTGTGTCCTCTAAGATCTCCAGGCCAATGTCTCCCGACAGCACACCATCTCCCACATCTGTGACTATGGAGATCACCGGGTTCCCGGTAACCATATCGACATAAATATCGGTCAATACCGCCTTGTCACTGTTTCTGGCCAACTGATACCAGCCCCGAGGGCGAGGATCATATTGACTGGGATCGGCAATGCCATTGTGCCAAATCGCATCATCGACTACGCTGGCGTAGGAACTGCCATCTTCAAATCCCCAAAAGACCGAGTATAAAAGACTGTTCTCTTTGACCAGCCTAGCCAGCATCACATAGTCACCATTGAGTTGACCGCGCCTGTATTGTGCCGCTAGCGCATCAATACTATTGGCCTTGCTCATAAACCAATTCTGTATCCCTTCTGCCTCGAAGCGTGCCATGGTTTGCAGTTCACTGTTCACCTGTTCGACGGTGTTGGCCTTTAAACTGAGATAAGAGAATAGGTTAGACAGTGCCAAACACAAAGACACTAAGATGATCACCGACAGGGTGATGGTTTTCTTGAAACCGATGGTTTTCATTGCAGGGCTAAGCTCATCATTAGGGCAAATTAACTGACGCCTACTTTATCGACGGAACCCATTCCAAGCTGTGACTCTGACTGCCGATTAGAGCTTAATCGATTAAAATCAGATACTTTTATTGCTAGAAAAAAATGCCAACCCTAAGGTTGGCATTTTTAATGACAGAGATACTGACTATCGCTTCACGCTTCTAAGCGCTGTTGCGTTAATGCTTAGAAGTAGTAACCAAAGTTGATGTTGATACGCTTGTCCCAACTGTCACCCACTTCTGGCAGACCCACATGGCCGTTGTCACGAGTCGAGGCATACATATTTTTACCTACAATGAAATCGACCATGGTATAGGTAGCCCCTGCTGCGATGGCGCAACCTGTGACGTTCTGATAGCTGGTGTCATAGCCGTCATCGGCCACATCCGGAGTCACCATGCCGAAATCATTATAAAACTTCAGGCTACCCCAATCGGTCGCTATCGTCTTGGCAAGGTTAACGCTATAGGCCTGGGCCTTAGCCGCAATCTCATATTGCCAGTTGTAGGCCGCCACGGCGATCTTGTTGCTATCTACGGCATCTGCCGCGTCATATTCATACTGCATCGCCTGCAGTTGTAGGTTCCAGCCTTTGTAGCTGCTATCCATATGAATTGCAACGGCATAACGGTCGCCATTGTTGCCCGTCTTATTGTTGTAGATCTGACCATATTCGACAGAGGCGCCAAACAAGGTCCTGCCACCTTCGTAGCTCATCTCATAGGTTTGACGAAGGTTTAGCTGGTTAGTCTCTTCGTTGTTGTACTCGGTACCATTCACTACACCGCTATAGAGATCGGTTGAGTAGCGATCGGTGCGGCCGGCGCCGTATTCGGCATTCTTGTAGAAGGCCATCTCTGTGCCCCAGGCACCACTGGAATATACCCCTTTAACACCCAGATCATAGTCATCCTCGAAGCCCAGGTAGTAAGGCACGCCAAACCAGAAGCTGTTAGAGATGAAGCCAGGATTACCGAAGGGCACCTGGTTCACACCAAACTGGATCTGCCACTCGGGATTAAGATCATAAAAACCATAACCGTAACGCAGCGCCTGCCAGCCATCGAAGAAACGATATTCGCTCGCTAAGCCCCACTCACCGAGTTTGCCGTTAAACTTGATCGCCGCCATGTCGAAGGCAAAGTCGCCCCCCTTGTCTTTCGAGCTCTCACTGTAATCTTTATAGGCGTAGTTCACCCTGACAGTCCCAGAAACATCGATACCGTCTTCTTGTTCTTGTGCCTGGGCCACTCCCGCCAAGGCCAGGGGCAGCAGCGCCGCCACGAGAGATACATTAAACTTCTTCATCATTTCACCCTTTATTGTTAATTGCCGTGCAACAAGGCCGCACGGCGAGCCTGGCCATATGCTTGGCCTTACTTAAGCTGTACTAGGTTTTACTGCGCTGTATTTAAGCTATCGTTACCACTTCAAATGGGTCAGGTCGCACTGAATAACCTCATCCTTGTTCGCCGGTGTGCCGGGGTTTTTAGCCGATTCACACAGTAGCGTGGTGCCGTAATCGTTACGCTTATCGTGGGCGTTACTTCTGGCCCAGACGGAGACGATAGCCCTCTCTTCAGGCTTGGCCTCGCAGCTGCCGTCGACATCGAAGGCATGTATGGTGTTTTGATGGAAATAGAGCAGTGGATCTTGCTGATAGCTACCGGCGAGCCACTGGGTATGGCCGTTATGCTGTGCGGCATCAAACTGCACCCTGCGCATCTTGTCGTCTTCTTTGACTGTGGTAAGCAGAGGCGAGTCTGCACGTACGGCAAAGCTCTTAAACTGATTGGTGCACGCGGGGACGCGCATGTTGTAGTAGATCTCAGAGATGGCGTGATTATGGTAAGGGTAGAGGGTATCGACAGACTGTACCGTCATGCCCACTTCTGCCCCCACCTTCTCGCCATTGATCTCATCGATGCGCAGCAGCCCCCAATGACCGAAGATCTCGGCGTAGGCATAGCCACCGCGAATATTGTTGAAGTTCTTGTCGTTACGCTTGCTCTCTTCGGCGTACATAGGGAACCAGCCCGCTGCCGCCCAAAGGTTTGGTAGCGCGTTGGCGCTGATATCATAAGGGAAGGCCGACGGCATCTTCACCTCATCGCCGGTAACCATCTTGGCGAAGTTTTTAGTGAAAGTTTTACCCAGCTTCTGTACCTCCTTGTTGGTCACCTTGGTCTTGAAAAACTCGTCGAAGGTTGTGCGCTTAAAGTGCTGGGCCACGGGCGAATGCTTGGTGAGCTCGCCACCGGGATTGTAAATCCAATTGACCTCTTCACGGGCACCGAAACACTGCTTGGCCTTGTCTGGGTTATTGATCACCTGGTAGATGTTTTTCACCATCAGCTTCATGTCGCGACGATCCATGATGCAGATCTTCTGGCCGCCCTGGGTCGAGTCGACCATGGCCTCGTCTGAGTTCAGACAGTGACTGTTTTCGCCATTGGTCAAGGCCACGGCATAGGCCTTGAGATAGGTCAGGGTCTCGTCCCACAGCATGTCGACATACTTCTGATCCGCCTTGGTGTGCTTGACCGGTTCTCCCAGACATTTGAACTCGGCATTGTCGATATCCTGCTGGTCAAGGAAGTCTGGGAGGCTCGCCGCCATCGCACCATTGGCCGATAACAAAGACAACGCAATAATGGTCTTTTTCATTCATCTCATCCTTATTTACATATTATTTTTTCACCACTTACTGAGCGGCATAATATGCTTGGAATCCGTTCCAAAAATGTAATCAGCACATATTTGCAACAATTTGAGCGCGTAAATGACAACCCAGTTCACATATTAGCTAACAGGATGTTTATAAAGAGAATTATCAAGATAATGCGGCATAAAAAAGCCCCTTGGTCATGTCTACCAAAGGGCATATGAAGCGAAACGGTTAACGGTAAATTGTCTTTGCAGGGATAATAAAACTGTCAATGTCGCTAAAAATTTTTCCACAAGCCAAGGGGAATGCGCCAGCGCTTGTGGCCCCCGAGAGGGGGAGAGCTAAGATGGGGAGAAGACCCATGATGGCCATGGGCCTCTCTTAGAGGAAGTTACTCCTTATGCTTGTCAAACTTAAAGGTGTGACAGTTGCTGCATAAAGGTTTCTTCGACTCGTGTTCGCCGTGACATTCCTGACAAGGCAGGTCTTTACCATAGTGAAGGTTGTTGTGTGGGTTCTGCCACTTGTCCTCTTCGCTACGGGCCGTCTGCTCGGCCAGATCGTCGACATCATGGCATTGTAGGCAGGCCTGATCCGACGGGAACTGCTTGATGCCATTGTCATGACACACCTTACAATCTTTGCCGATCACCTCTTTGTGCCAGGCACGTTGCTCAATCGCCTGGGCCGACAGACTCACTAAGCCACCTAAGACCAGCGCGAGTACAATATTTACCTTTTTCATTATTGATTCCTCTTTATTACCGGTCATTAAGCTTTCATGATGCTGCGAGCAGCCGTCATACCCATCACCATACACTCAGGAATTGAGCAGCTACCCAGGCGGCTGACGCCGTGGATACCACCACACACCTCGCCGGCTGCGTACAGACCTGGAATCGACTTACCGGTAAAGCTGTCTTTCACCTCTGCCTTGGTATTGACCTGAACGCCACCCTGACAGTAGTGCACTTTTGGCCATAGGCGAACCACGGTAAATGGCGCCTCGATATACTTGCCTTTCGCCTTGGTCATATTCTTGCCGAACTGCTTATCTTCACCACTCTTCACATAGCCGTTGTACTCTTCAATCTGCGCCTTAAGCGGCTTCAGAGGTACATCGAAGTGTTTCGCCAGCTCTTCGATGGTGTCGAACTTCCAGCCCACGTTATACTTGATCACCTTCTTGGTGTTCGGATGCTTCTTAGAGTCCTTGTAGCTGGTGATCAGAATTGGAGGCAGCGCGTTCCCCTTCTCGTCACGGCATGCCAGCTCGGCATCGGCACGTGTCTTACGGTCGGCAATCTCATTCATGAAACGCTTACCCGTCAGGCGGTTAATCGCCATCGAGTGCGGGAAGTTGTAGATAGAGTAATTAGACACATAGCCGAAGCCACCTTCGTCTGGCGACGCCCAAGGGCCAGACTGAATGTGTGCCAGATGCACGGGAATCGCCCCCAAACGGAACATCTCATACATGCCTTCACCTGTGGCACCCGGGGCATTGGTGCAACCCACCTCAGAGGTGAGGGTCGGATCCTGCGCCATACGCAGATCCACATTTTGAGCAAAGCCACCGGTGGCCATGATCACACCACGCTTGGCACGGATCTTCAGCACCTTACCCGGCTGGTCTTCGCCGAAGTGATAGTTCTCACGCATTTTAACGCCGACCACTTCGCCTTTTTCACCCACCAAGAAACCTTCAAACTTAGAACGGTTGTGGGTGTGTACGCCAAGCTTCTTACACTCTTTATAGAGTGGCTGGGTGATCCCGGCGCCACAGCTTACAGTCGTCTGGTAGGTACGTGCCACCGAATGACCACCAAGCTGTTGCAGGTAAGGATGGAATTCGGCACCGGCATCCATGGTCATCTGCAATGCCTCGACGGCGTGTGATGCCACATGACGCAGCAGGGCTTCGTCGGCTATACCACGGCCAGATTTGAGCTGGTCCGACACCATACGATCGACGGAGTCTTCGACGCCCTCTTTCTTCTGCATCGGCGTACCCGGCGCCGCAAACAGACCACCATTAATGGCTGAGTTACCGCCAAAGTAAGACATCTTCTCGAAGATATGGACATCTTTCGCGCCCTGGCGTGTCGCCTCGATGGCGGCCGCCAGGCCGGCAAAGCCAGAGCCAATAATCAGTACTTCGACTTCTTTATCCCATTTCACACCGTCAGCTTTCTCGGAAACTGCCATCGCAGGCGCGGCCATTGCGATACCCGCAGCGGCTCCCATACCCTTGATGAAATTACGGCGTCCTAGCAGATCTACATTGCTCATCTGTTATCACCCTTTTTGTTTTATTTGACGGTGACATCTTAGGACTGGAACAGGTTCCAAAACGGGAGTTGATCAGCACTTGGTTTGAAAACAACTTGCTAACATAACCAAATTTGTAGCCAGCTCAAAAATCACACAGAAATACTACTTTGTGAGTATTTTGGAAGGAATTCCAAAGCATGACACCATGACCCATAGTCCTCCAGGCGAAGTGAGACTTGGCTCAACGGCAATATAAAAAGTCAGGCAAGATGTGGCCCACACTGGTAAGTTAGGCCTTATGTAGATCTACCTCAGCCGACCTATGGAACTCGAAGATATCTATCGACAGGACTTAAGCCTATTAATCGCCCTGCAAGTCTTAGTCGAGGAGCGTAGCGTCACCCGCGCCGCCAAACGGCTACACTTGAGCCAGTCAGCCACCAGCCGCATTTTGGGACGCCTGCGGCAAATGTTGGATGACCCGCTGTTTTCTCGGGTAGGTCAGCAACTTGTGCCGACTCAGTATGCCTTGGACTGCTACCGCCGGCTTCAGGGGCCTACCAACGAACTACTCACCCTGTTGACGCCAAATGCTTTCGTTCCCAGCCAGTGCCGACAAACCTTTACCCTGGCGGCCACCGACTTTGCCATTCAGGGGCTCTTGCCCTTCATCCTGCCGGAGATCTATCGTCAGGCTCCAAATATCAGGCTGAATATCCTACCGGTACAGCACCAGGCGCTCGCCTCCCAGCTCAGTCTTCAGGGGGTAGATATGGCTATCTGCCGCGCCTTGGGTCAGGTGTCACCACTTGCCAGCACGCCACTGGGTCGGGTCGGTGTCAGCTGCCTGGTCTCCAGCTATCATCCGGTGGCGGATCGCCCATTAACCCTCACGGATTACCTGCACTATCCCCACGCCACCATCGCCATCAGCGACGGGGTTAAGGCGATCGTCGATGCGGCTATCGCCCAGCATCCGCCTCGGCACGAGTGTCTACGCACCGCGCATCTAGACAGTGCCCTGGCCCTACTGTCGATTCATCCCCTCATTATTACACTGCCCGAGGGACTGGCCGAGATGGCCGCCGCCCGTCACCGCCTCAGGGTCAAACCCCTCCCCTTCGAGATCGCCGCGCTCAACTACAGCCTGTTCTGGCATTCACGCTGCGAACTGGATAAGGCTCAGGCCTGGTTACGGGGCAAGATCACCGAACTCATCAGGCCGCTGCTTGGCCAGCAAGGAATGGCCTAGCCCTCACCACGGCAAGGCCACGGCCTGCGAGCAGGCAAAAAAAAGTGGCCTAATGGCCACTTCTATCGCTGAGAGTAACGGCTACACCTTCACCAGTACCCGGCCGGTGACCTTGCCCTTGACTATCTTGTCGGCGTACTCGCCCAGCTGCTCCAGATCTATCGTCTGGCAGGCCTGCTGGTAGTAGCTATCGGGTAAGAGTTCGAGCACCTGCTCCCATGCCTTGACCCGCTTGTCGATGGGGCAAGCCACAGAGTCTATGCCCAAGAGGTTCACGCCGCGCAGGATGAAGGGCATCACAGTCGTCGGCAGGGCAAAGCCCCCCGCCAGGCCACAGATGGCGGCGCTGCCACCATATTGCATCTGCGCCAGTGCAGTGGCTAGCACCTTGTTACCTACGGTATCGACCACACCCGCCCAGCGCTGTTTCTCCAGCGGACGGCTGTCTTGTTCAAGTTCGCTGCGATCGATCACCTCGCTGGCGCCCAGGGCCTTTAGCCAGTCGCCGTTGACCTCGACGCGACCCGAGCTGGCTACGACGCGATAGCCAAGCTGTGCCAGCAGGGTCACGGCCACCGAGCCGACACCGCCGCTGGCACCTGTGACTAAGACATCGCCCTGCTCTGGGGTGACGCCCGCCTGTTGCAGCGCCTGCACACACAGCATGGCGGTCAGGCCTGCCGTGCCTATCATCATCGCCTTAGCGCCGTCGCAGCCCTTAGGCATAGGTACCAGCCAGTCGGCCTTCACCCGCGCCTTCTCGGCCATTCCGCCCCAATGGTTCTCCCCCACGCCCCAGCCGGTCAGTATCACCTCGTCACCGGGCTGAAACCTAGGGTCGGCCGACTCGCTCACCACACCGGCGAAGTCGATACCAGGCACCATGGGGAACTGGCGAATGATCTTGCCAAGGCCGGTGATCGCCAGGCCATCCTTATAGTTGAGGGAGGAGTAACCCACCTCCACCAGCACCTCACCCTCGGGCAGATCGCTCTCAGGCAGCAGTTTCACATCGGCTTGGGTCTGTCTATCTAGCTGGGTCAATACGAGTGCCTTGAACATGGGGCCTCCTTAACAACAAAATGGACTGACAGATTAGTGCATCTGCCATCATGAATACACTGCACATTTTGCATGAACTGCATGCAGCTAGCGCATAACTAGATCAGGGTTTGAGCCCCAAGGCCTTGAGTTTTCGATACAAGGTATTGCGGCTGATCCCTAAGTGCTTGGCGCAGCGACTGACGTTGCCTTCAAATCTGTGGAAGCTGGAGACGATATTGGCGTTGACCATCAGGCTAAGCTCGCTCTCGCAGGCCGCCATCTGCTCGCCCGCCTCCTCCGGCCCCTTCAGCTGGGCCTGTAGTGTGTCGGGCAGATGCTGCCAGTTAAGCTCGGGATCGCCATCGGCCATCAGGCAAGCCACCTGCATCAGGTTATCCAGCTCCCTGAGGTTGCCCGGCCAGTCATGGGCCAGCAGTCGCCTCAGCAGCTGAGGACAGAGCTGCTGCGGTGCCTGACGATAGCGCCTATGCAGCTTGTGAATGATGCGCTCGATATCGGCGCGCTGACGCAGGGGCGGCAGTGAGACCTGCAGGCCGTTGAGACGATAATAGAGATCCTCCCTAAAGGCCCCCTGGCTCACCAGCTGGCGTAGATCCGCGTGGGTCGCGGCCACCACCTGAATATCCACCTTGTAGCTGCGATTACCGCCTACGGGCACCACTTCGCGCTCCTGCAACACCCTAAGCAGGCGACTCTGGGTCGCCAGCGGCATCTCGCCTATCTCGTCGAGAAACAGAAAGCCGCCGTCGGCCTGACGTATCTTGCCCTCGAACCCCTGGCGGGAGGCACCGGTGAAGGCGCCGGCCTGATAACCAAACAGCTCAGATTCCACCAGGTCAGCTGGCAGCGCGGCGCAGTTGACCGCCACCAGGGCCGCCTGTGCGCGGGCGCTCTGACCATGGAGCTTCTTCACGAACTGCTCCTTGCCCACCCCTGTCTCGCCGCAGATAAGTAGAGGAATATTACGCCCCACCACCTTGTTGGCCTGCTGCCAGGCGCGCTCTAACTTAGGGTCGCGAAAGCGCACGCCTATCTGCTGGCTCACCAACTGGCTGGGCCGGGTTTCGACCAGCTGCTGGGTCTTGAGGTGCAGACGTTGGTCCTGACACACCAGCTCACCGCTGTTCCAGCTAGCACCCAGATGACGGTCGATATCATCGCCGATGCGCGGCCTGTGTAGCAGGCGTTTGGCCATGGCGTTGCAGCCCAAGAGCTTGCCGTCGACATTGGCCACCACTATCCCCTGCCAGCCTGAGGTGATAAGCGACGGCTGCTCGGCGAGATCGATACGGTAGTGACTCCCCGGGAGATGACACAATAGCGCCGTCTCTATCTGCTGCACCAGGCTGGCGATGAGCACCAGGGTCTGCTGGGTATGGCGCTGCTGCTCGCTGGTGATGTCGATGGCGCCGAGCAACTCTCCCTCGGGGGAGAAGATGGGGCTGGCGGTGCAGCTCATGAATCTGTGGTGACGGATGAAGTGCTGCTCGCCGATCACCGCCACCGTCTGCCTGGCCGTCAGGGCCGTGCCTATGGCGTTGGTGCCCTTGTGCTCCTCGCGCCAATTGACCCCGACATCCAGGGCGACATTGGCCAGCTTGTCCGAATAGCGGCTCACGCCCCAATGGCAGAGCACATAGCCGTCGCGATCCGAGAGGATCAATCGGCTCTGGCTATGGGCCATCATCTGATTAAACAGGGGCAATGCGTGTTGTTTGGTGAGATTGATGAGTTGCTTGTTAGCGTGATGCCGCTCGGCGAGCGCGTCGGCGTTGAGTCGTAATTCTTGCGGTAACTTGGCTTCGCTTAACCCTGCGCCCTGACTACGAGACCATGAGTCAGACAACCAAGCCTGTGTCTGTGGAGCTATCGTCATAACAGTGTTCCATTTTGGCACACCCGAGGTGCGCACTTATGTCACAGTGCATGCCAACTGCCAGTGCTACACCATCCTGGACCACGCACATTCGGACATCAAAAATTAGTTTTTCATCATACTGTTACTCCTGCCACATCACAACTCCTGCCAGTTTGGCCTAGGCTTTGCCTTACTCCTAACGATAGCTAGGAAGAGTCTGTACTCCATTGAACACCAACGTGACACTCGATTGGGGCACAGATAAAAATTTAAACCTGTTGTTTTTTAATCATAAAAATAGGGCGCCCGCCAGAGGCGTCTTTCGACAAGACAAAACCATACAAGGAAGCTCAAGATGATCTACAGCAAGCCAGGCACCACAGATGCCATAGTTAACTTCAACAACCGTTACGACAACTTCATTGGGGGGCAGTGGGTCGCGCCCGTGGGCGGGGAATATTTCGATAACCACTCACCCGTCGACGGCCAGGTGTTCTGTCAGGTGGCTCGCTCGGACGAACGCGATATTGAGCTGGCGCTGGACGCCGCCCACGCCGCCAAAGAAGCCTGGGGCAAGACCTCGGTAACCGAGCGTGCTAACCTGCTGCTGAGGATCGCCGACCGCGTCGAGCAAAATCTGGAGTTTCTGGCCGTGGCCGAGACCTGGGAGAACGGTAAGGCGGTGCGCGAAACCCTGAATGCGGATCTGCCGCTGTTTGTGGATCACTTCCGTTACTTCGCCGGCTGCATCCGCGCCCAGGAAGGCAGCGCCGCCGATATCGACAGCAATACCGTCAGCTACCACTTTCCCGAGCCGCTGGGCGTCGTCGGCCAGATCATCCCCTGGAACTTCCCGCTGCTGATGGCCGCCTGGAAAATCGCCCCGGCGCTGGCCGCCGGTAACTGCATAGTGCTCAAGCCCGCCGAGCAAACGCCGGTATCGATTCTGGTGATGGTGGAGCTTATTCAAGATCTGCTGCCAGCCGGCGTGCTCAATATCGTCAACGGTTTCGGCACCGAGGCGGGTCAGGCGCTGGCGGTCAGCAAGCGCATCGCCAAGCTGGCCTTCACCGGCTCGACTCAGATTGGCCACCATATCCTCAAGTGCGCCGCCGAGTCGCTAATCCCCTCCACCGTCGAGCTGGGCGGCAAGTCACCCAACATCTACTTTGCCGACGTGATGGAACAGGAAGACGAGTATCTGGATAAGGCGGTTGAGGGCATGCTGCTGGCCTTCTTCAACCAGGGTGAGGTCTGTACCTGCCCGTCACGGGTACTGATCGCCGAGTCCATCTACGACAAGTTTATCGACAAGGTGATCGCCCGCGCCAAGACGATCAAGCAGGGCAATCCGCTGGACAGCGACACCCAGGTGGGCGCCCAAGCCTCACAGGAGCAGTTTGATAAGATCCTGAGTTACCTGGAGATAGGTCGCAACGAGGGCGCCGAGGTGCTAATAGGTGGCACCAGCTGTCAGCTGTCCGGCGATCAGAGCAGCGGCTTTTATATCGAGCCCACCATACTCAAGGGCCACAACAAGATGCGCGTCTTCCAGGAGGAGATCTTCGGCCCGGTGATCTCTGTCACCACCTTCAAGGACGAGGCCGAGGCGCTGGCCATCGCCAACGACACCGAATATGGCCTGGGCGCCGGCGTCTGGACCCGCGACATGAACCGCGCCCAGCGCATGGGCCGCGGCATTCAGGCGGGACGCGTGTGGATCAACTGCTACCACGCCTACCCTGCCCACGCCGCCTTCGGTGGCTACAAGAAGTCAGGCATTGGCCGCGAGACCCACAAGATGATGCTAAGCCACTACCAGAACACCAAGAACCTGCTCGTCAGCTACGACGTCAACCCGCTAGGTTTCTTCTAATCTCACTCTCCGTTAAAAGCATAGAGCCTGCCGGGACACTATCCCGGCAGGCTCTATCTTTTCAAAAGATACCGCTAGCTTCGCAAGCTAGCACCACATCAACCTGAAACTAAGTAGGCTAGCTTGAGCTGGATATCTTAATAATTTTGTTACTTCTACCTTTTTTCACATAGTCGATGGATACACATTGCCCATCTTTTAGAAAATTATCCAAGTGATCTTTGCTATGAAAATATAATGGGGCATCATAGTTTGAAAACTCGAAATAAATATTCCCCACATTAAAAGACTCGACAATAGTACCTTGCTTTGGCTTTTTTACCTTGTAATCTGTTAGGCAACCTTTGACATTTGAGTACGTTTTATTTTCAACTATATTTTGCAACTCGACTTGCCTCATATAACTAAAAACAAAGGTTATTACCCAAAAAGCCATTAAGCCTGTGAATGCACGAACCAAAGTAACTCTTTTTATTTTGGTTGCTTTAGAAGCGACCTCCGAGAACACTGGATACTTGAGAACCACCGTGATCAGTAACAAAATAAAAATTGGTGTTATCAATAAATCGACACTTGCGTTTGTCGTAACTTCGAAATATGTAGCCAAACTATTTTTATCCAGTTAGCGCCCGTATAAGAGCCCCCAAAATACTTTCCTAAAATTTTCAACGAAAGAGCAAAAAAGCAAGCATTTTTCGTCCATTTCCCAATGGTACTTGTTAGAAGCATCTCAATGGGCAAGCAAGATGAATGAGTCCATCACATGAATACATGCCGATCTTATCGTCATAATTTTATTATTTACCTTCCACAAACGAAGACCAAAGGGATACTCAACTAGCTCCATTGAAAATGTAAACATTTGGGGATATCCACCAGTATCGTTTGCCCGAATATGGCCATCACCACTTTTGTAGAACTTTACTTCCAAGTTGCCTCTTTGAATACTGAAGCTAGAATTTTCGTTCCTAATAGTAATTTGCGCTTTATTATCCGCCTTGTCGTTTATTTTCTTTGCTATCTTTTCAATACTATTTCTGCACTTCTTTAGTGCTGCCTCAGTATCTTCAATCAAATGAGCGCGAGCAGGGCGAAATTGCATCCTTGGAAGTGTTTTTGATTTTAAATTAATTAAAGGCAAAATCAGGCAGTATGATGTGACTTGCCTGAATAATGCCTCGACAAGAGCGCCGATTAATTTAAAAACCTTTAAAGGATAGATTGCGATATTTCTTATTGCCCAAACAGGCTTCATTAAATAGAAACCTATATACTTGCCACTTATGCCTTTATAAATTCCTACTTTAGGTGGTTTTAGTGAACCAGAGGCCGCTTTTCTCGTAACTGAATTATCTAGTAAGGAATACTCTATGACTCCACTTGGGTCTTCTTGTTCGTTATGTCCTTTGAAGTAATAGGGCATGAAAGATCCAGCGCTTCTCCAGCCTTTTTTAGGAAGGTAATAGAGCAAATCTAACTTTAAGCTTCCTTCGGGGTTTAGAGTGACGCCCATGTATTTTTCAGGCTTAAATTCTACAACAATATTTTTAGTTGACCTGCCTAAAATAGAAACTGGAGAAAATGAGCTGAATTCACCTTTTTCAAAATATGAAGATTTACTCGGCAGCTGCTCAAGTACATTCTCAGCATAAAGCATATACCCAGAAGGGAAAGTCGCCCTTGAGTCATATATTCTTATTGCGAAATCATCAATCCGGCCAATTTTGTTTCTCCTATTAATAGCTTCAATCTTCAATATGACAGATTCAAGAGATTTTCCCTGTGTCATTGGATGTTTTTCTTCAGTTTTATAGCGAAAAAACAGCCTGTTTGAGATGTTCAGCCTTGGTTTGAATTTCAATATGTAATTGTCAATGAAGACAAAAAAGCCCAAAAAGCCCCCGATCATGCCAACGATTGAGCTTAATACTTTTAAAATTTCTACATTCAAAACCGAATCCACACGTAGCTTCTAACAACTTATTAGTAAGACCTTGCAAGGTACGCTACCTTGTAAGGTAGGAGACCAAGCATGTATAGACGCACTAGTAAGACTCAAAAAAATTATCGTAAATCATACAGTAAAGTAAATACTGCCTCAGCACAATACGAACAGGTGATGTATCGGTTCAACGCATTCCTGAGCTTCGTAGAGTTATCGAAATTACAGATTACGACAATGGTGTACGGAGCATGCACACGTTAGCGTGAAATAAAATCAATCGTATTGACTACTACTGTGTAATAGTCGATGACAAGCTCTGGAAGGAATGTATTGGGTGGAGCAACATTCTTGCTGGCATTAGAAAATGCACTACCAAGACTAGCTAGAGAATGAGTGTCCGTTACTAGCTCAAAGCCATCTTTAGCCTAATTGCGTTAACACACTTTGGGGTATAAATAAGTTAGCATTTTTACTCCCTTCTCTCCACAACGCCGCCAAATCGAAGAGACGTTTGATATCGAGTGTAAGCACACTTTTGGCTCTCGGCGGCATGGACGCCGCCGTGAAGCGCTGAGGAATCCCCTGATAACTTTGATATAAATCATGAGATTAGAGTGAACTTGCACCTTGGAATGTGATCTGATTAAGCGCAAACAAAAACCAATCACGGACTTCCAAGGTGCAAGCGTTAACTATC
>NZ_WRPA01000015.1 GCF_009831655.1 Shewanella insulae
AATGGGAAAGGTAATATTCGACATCGAGAACGGTTGGGGTTGGTCATTGTTTTTGTTTGGCGACTAAACAATAACTCTCCAACCGTTTTCATTTCCAGTCCACGCTAATCCGCGATGAACCTTTTTTTATGGCGCTTAACCACGAAAACATATTTATCCCCTAGTTACGGCTATCGCCTCGCGACAAAAAATACTAAGCTGGGCCAACCCGGCCAGTATGTCACTCACCAAGGTGATGCACTATGGCCGATACTTGCCTTAGCATAATGGAACATTACACATGGAGGACAACAAGATGCGAGGAGCCGGCGGCAGTTCCGGAGGAATAGGCCTGTTTCTAATGGGGCTGGTGATGATGTGCGGCGGTTTTTACCTGCTACTGAATGCCATCTCAGTGACCTCAAACTTTAGCCTGGGCTATCGACTGTACAACGTCGGTGGCATGGGGATCACCGGCGGCACCATACTGATCCCGTTGATCTTCGGCATAGGCATCATCTTCTACAATGCCAAAAACCTGCTGGGTTGGCTGCTGACTCTGGGCTCGCTTACGGCGCTGACCTTCGGTGTACTCTCCAGTGTCAGATTCAGCCTCAGAACCATGACCACCTTCGACCTCTTGGTCATTCTGGTCCTTGCCGTGGGTGGCCTAGGCCTGTTTTTGCGTTCGCTCAAAACCATAGACGCCAAGTACAGCTAAGTCCCCTAGCCCATAAAAGGGATAGAGCTAAATGGGGCTGACGAGCTCTTCGTCGGCCTCTTTCTTGGCTATGCCACAGCTAAAACGATCCCGCCCCTGTGACTTACTCTGATAAAGCAGTTGATCTACGCTGGCCAGCAGATCACAGGCATCCAGTCCTGGCTGCCACAGGCAGACACCTTGCGAGACAGTCACATAGTCCCCCAGTGTCGAGTCGGGATGAGAGAGCTCGGCCGCCTTCAGCTCCACCCGAATCTGCTCGGCAATATGGCGCGCCCCGTCGAGACCCGTATCTGGCAATATGATGGCAAACTCCTCTCCGCCATAGCGCGCCGCCAGATCCCGAGGCCTCGAAGCCACCCCATGTAACACCTCTGCGAATCGAACGAGGGCGCGATCACCCTCGCTATGCCCCTGACTGTCGTTGAGGCGCTTGAAGAAATCCACGTCAAGTAAAATAACGCTCAGGGGATCGCCGGTGCGCTCGGCGGCCTTGATCTCAAGCGCCAGCACCTCGTCGAAATGGCGACGGTTACTCAGCTCAGTTAGACCGTCGATCAATGCCATCCGCTTAAATTGCTGCAACAGCTGCTGCTTCTCGGCGTCACGCAAGATAGCCTTGCGAAACCACTGCAGCAGTACCTTCTGCCCGGTAATGATGATCACCAAGAGACAAACAAACTTAGTCAGGGCAAAGATGGGGTTTTCCGGGATCTCGATAAGCCGGGTCACCAGGTTAACCAGCAATAGAGGCACCACACTGATTATGAGCCAGCGGCGCACCGGAAAGAGAGAGATGGCAAAGGTAAACACCAAGACGTCGGTAACAGAGTCGACGGCGGCCAACGCACCATGTGCTCCCATCAGATCATAAGAACTGGTGAGCCAGTAATGGCCCACCACAAAATAGATCCAGGCAACTTCTAACACCAGTAAATACGCCAGCACCAGACCCATGCGATGTTTCTCCGGCTGACGATAGAGGATCCCCGCCAGACCAAAGAAAGCAATACACAGAGTAGGCATCTCCAGCACCAAGAGATCCGGCAGCGTCAGCAGATGATTTTTCTGTAACACAGTGGCGATAAAAATGGCAACCAGCAGGAACACGGAGAGATAGGCGGTCCACTTTACCGAGCGACAGAGATAGATATGGGTCTCTTGGACCAGGAGTTCGTCAAAGCTTTTTGGCTTACTATTCATCGTGTCTGCGCCCGCCCCTCTACCGCTATTATCATCAGCTTAAGTAATTATAAAGACGAAAAAAAAAACAGCCAGCATAAAGCTGACTGTTTATTTTGTGGCGTTTTGTACCTTTAGGCGGCAACGGCATCTGCCGGCTCACCTAGGCGGATCAGGTAGTCGAAGGCCCCCAGTGAGGCCGTCGCGCCGCTGCCCATGGCAATGATGATCTGCTTATAGGCAGAGTTGGTCACATCGCCTGCGGCAAATACACCCGGCAGTGAAGTTTGGCCCTTGGCGTCGACGATGATCTCGCCGCGAGCGGTCAGCTCCACCGTGCCTTTGAGCCACTCGGCATTAGGCACCAGGCCAATCTGCACGAAGATGCCCGCCAGTGCGACATGGTGCTGCTCGCCCGTGGCTCTGTCTGTGTAGTTCAGGCCTTGTACCCGATTGCCGTCGCCCACCACTTCAGTGGTCATCGCCTGGGTGATGATCTCGATGTTGCCCATGGAGGCCGCCTTACGCTGCAACACCTCATCGGCGCGTAGCTTGCTGTCAAATTCCAGCACGGTAACATGCTCGACGATGTTGGCCAGATCTATGGCCGCCTCTATGCCTGAGTTACCGCCACCAATCACGGCCACGCGCTTGCCCTTAAACAGCGGACCATCACAGTGCGGGCAGTAGGCGACGCCTTTACCGCGATACTCTTTCTCACCCGGTACATTCATCTCGCGCCAGCGGGCGCCCGTGGCCAAGAGTACCGTCTTGCTGCGCAGCAGTGCGCCGCTTTCAGTCTGGATCTCAAACAGCTCACCCGACTTAAGGCTCAAGGCGCGTTGGTTGTCCATGATGTCTACATCATAGTCGTGCACATGGGCTTCCAGGTTAGCCACCAGCTTAGGCCCCTCGGTCTCCTTGACCGAGATAAAGTTTTCGATGCCCACAGTCTCGGCTACCTGACCGCCAAACTTATCCGCCAGGATACCGGTTCTCAGTCCCTTACGGGCCGCATAGATGGCCGCCGAGGCGCCAGCCGGGCCGCCGCCGACCACCAGCACATCGAAGGCCTCTTTCTGGCTGAGTTTTTCCGCCTGACGGCTGGCCGCATTGACATCCAACTTATTAAGGATCTCAATCACACTGATGCCACCGACAGAAAACGGCTCGCCGTTAAGGTAGACAGAGGGAACCGCCATGATGTTGCGCTCGTTCACTTCATCCTGGAACAGGGCGCCATCTATCATGGTGTTTTGAATATTGGGGTTGATCGCCGACATCATGTTGAGTGCCTGCACCACCTCGGGACAGGTTTGACAGCTCAGGGACACATAGGTCTCGAAGCGATATTCGCCCGGCAGGTCGCGGATCTGCTCGATCACCTCAGGGGCGAGCTTGATCTGATGCCCGCCTGTGTGCAACAAGGCCAGCACCAGAGAGGTAAACTCGTGGCCCATTGGCAGGCCGGCGAAATGGATCTGGCTGCCGGTGTCAGGGCTGGTCACTGTCATCGACGGGGTACGTTCACCCACGGATTCGGTCAATGACACTAATTGGGATAACGCGGCAATATCGGTTGCCAGCGACAATAGCTCTTTTGCTTTAGGACGCTCATCTGCCGATACGACAAGTTCAACTGGGCGCTTGAGGTTTTGCAGATAGGTAGTCAGCTGATTTTCCACATTCGCATCTAACATGATAACTCCTAGGAAAAAGTGGCTCCCAGAGGGAGCCAAAAACATAGGGAAAAATTGCCGGCACGCATGCAGGGGGAGGTGAACCGGCAATGAAAAAGGATGATGATTAAACTCGTTTGGCTTTCGCCGGGTCGCCCGAGATGATGAGGCCCGGGCGACCTTAGGGAGGAAGATCTTATCTCTTAGATCTTACCGACCAGGTCCAGTGAAGGCGCTAGGGTCTCTTCACCTGGCTGCCATGCTGCAGGGCAAACTTCACCGTCGTGCGTCGCAACATACTGAGCCGCTTGTATCTTACGCACCAGCTCAGAGGCGCTACGGCCGATACCCAGGTCATGCACTTCAGCAACCTTGATCTGACCTTCTGGGTTGATCACGAAGGTACCGCGCAGTGCCAGACCTTCCTCTTCGATCATCACGCCGAAGTTGCGTGAGATAACACCGGTTGGGTCGCCGATCATTGGGTAGTTAATCTTGCCGATAGTGTCTGAGCTATCGTGCCACGCCTTGTGAGTGAAGTGAGTGTCGGTAGACACAGAGTAAACTTCAACCCCCATAGACTGCAGCTTCTCGTAATGGTCAGCCATGTCACCCAGTTCTGTTGGGCAGACGAAAGTGAAGTCGGCTGGGTAGAAGAAAACCACAGACCACTTACCCAGTAGGTCTTGCTCAGTCACAGAGACGAAATCGCCATTGTGGTATGCAGTGGCTGAGAAAGGCTTGATTTCGGTGTTGATGATAGATTGAGTCATTGCTTGCTCCAGTGCTCGTTATTAACAGTAAATTTGTGGGGTGAGGCGTTTGCCTTAACCCCGTGTTCTTTGTCGATGAGGAGATAATAACGAGACTGGATAATTAAATATAACGGATAAAAGCTATCATACTAATCGATTTTTAAGATTATCATTGGCACGACGACAAAAAACCGATTAAGGATAAGCGAGGGAATATCACTCCCAGGTTTCGAAACGGGTCAGACTGCGGCCGAGCGGGAAATCCAACTGCTGCGACAGCTGTTGCGCCTCGGCCTTTAGGCCACTGGCACTTATCTGGCGGGCCTGCTTACCGGCAAACACCACCCAGTTGCCGCCCCCCGTCAGACAGGCTCGCACGTCGCAAAAATGTTTCTGCAGCAGGGCAAGCAAGGCCGAATCACGACTATGCTCCTTCCAGCAGTTGAGCACCAGATACCCTTCGCTTTTGAGCAGGGCGGCGGCATTGGCGATAAAGGCCTCGCTCAGCTGCTGCTCGTCCACCCCATTTCCATGGTAGATGTCGGCGAAGATCACGTCAGCCTTCTTATGATCTGCGTCCGCCAGAAACGCATTGGCATCTTGATGAACCAGGTTAAGCTTCTTGCCGATGGGTAACCAGAAGTAACGCTTGGCCACTTCGATCACCGCCTCTCTCAGTTCTACCGCAGTGATATTGATCCCCCGGTCGAAGTTACGCAGCGCATGTATTAAACCGCCACCTCCCAGACCCAATACGATGACTCTCTTAGGCTTGATAAACAGCAACACTAACAACATGGCCTGCAGGTAGGTATGCATGGGGATATGTTGCGCCGTCTTGAGCAGCTTGCTCTGCTCATCGTTATCGCCAAAGGAGAGCAGGCGAACCTCCTTATCCTCCATGACCAGTAAAGGGCCATGGTCATCTTCGCCTGTATATAGGGTGGTATAGTCTGACATCTGTCTCTCCACTGGAGCGCCTATCTAGCATCAATGTAGGCACAATAAAAGGCGCTAGTATGCCGTAAAAGCGCCAATAACACAGTAGGTAAATCCGCGTTGCGCCGCACAGAAAACAGATACACTAGGCAGCACTCTGCAACATCTGAAGCCCCCCTCTCCTCATTCCGCCCTCAACTCTCACATTGCAATCACACAAAGCTTGTAGTATTTGTTTGAAATCTCTGGCTCATTTGTGATTTACCATGACACAAACCCTGCTCATCAGCTGTCTCTATGTCGGCATCTTCGTCTTCGCCCAGCGTCTACTCACCAACTGGATAGCCAAGCTGGCCGAATCGAAACAGGTCTCCTTTAAACGCACCAAGATGGTGACCCAATATATTACCTACCTGCTATTTATCGTCATCGGTTGCCTCTGGGTGATCTCACTCGGCATAGAGTATCAACAGGTCTCCCTGTTTATCTCTTCGGTATTCGCCGTACTCGGCGTGGCCTTGGTGGCCCAATGGTCAATACTGAGTAACATCACCGCAGGCGTCTTAATCTTCTTCGTCTTCCCCTACCGTATTGGCGATCGCATCAAGATCATCGATAAGGATGAAGATGTCAGCGGCATCATCGCCGAGATAAGCCTGTTTCACGTGCTGATCGAGCGTAGCGACGGCATCACTATCACCTATCCGAATAACCTGATGCTACAGAAAGGGGTATTGAAACTGCCTCAGGCAAAAACTCAGGTGCAGAACAAGCCCTTGAGCGAATCGCCCGAGAAAGACCATACTCAAGTACAAAGCGATTAACCGACAGGGGGCTGAAGTGCTCACGACATTACTCTATGATCCGCAACAAGAGTCGCTCACCCGGGGCGATGGGGCTCAGATAGCCAGCTGGCAGCAGCGTGACGACACCATTCTCTGGCTCAATATCGACGGCGAAATAGACGATGAGTTGTGCGAGTCGCTGCAGCGAGATTTTGGCCTGCACCCGCTGGCGCTGCAGGATGCCTCACGGGATCGTCATCCCCCCAAGATAGAGGACTTCGACGACCATACCTTTATTCTGCTAAGGGGCTTGGCGGCCGATTCTGACTCCATCAACTGCGACAACATAGTACTGGCGCTATTTGTAGGGCCGCGATTCATCGTGACCCGCCACAGCAAGCGCTCCCTCTCCATCGAACGCACCATGACCTCGCTGGAAGCGGGCGAGCTGTCGCTGCAAAACACAGGTGCCGTCGCACTCAAGCTTAGCCGCTATGTGATCAAGCGTTATCATAAGATCCTGTTCGAACTCGAGAGCCGTCTGGAGGAGCTGGAAACCATCATGCTCACCACGGCGGACGATAAGATATTGGCCGAGGTGGTGCTCTACAAGACAGATCTGACCCGTCTAAGGCGCAACTTTCACTACCATGTGGAGCTGTTCGACAGCCTGCGCAGCGAACCCTCAGTCCCCTTCGACGACAGCCTCTACCATGAGATCAACGACGTCTGCGAGCATCAACACAGGGCCGCCAGCCTGGCGGACCTCTTCTATCAGGTTTCCAGCGATCTCATCGATGGTTACATCTCCATCAGCGCCCACAGGCTCAACAACATAATGAAGGTGCTGACCATCATCACCGCCATCTTCGTGCCGCTCACCTTTATCGCCGGAATCTATGGCATGAACTTCGAGTATATTCCCGAGCTGAAACACAAAGATGGCTACTTCATCGTCTGGGGTGTGATGCTCGCCATCACGGCGGTGCTGATCTGGCTGTTCAGGCGTCGAAAATGGCTCTAGCCGATACCTAGGGTAAAATATCTAAAACAAAGTATCTAAGGCAAAGTATCTAAGACAAAGTAAAAAGGCGAACCTAGGTTCGCCTTTTTATTCTATTAACTTTTACGCAAACAGATTAACGCAGCACCCGATGAAAGAAGGCCACCGCCTGCTGATAGATCTGCAGCGCCAGCGCGGGATCGTATCTGTCTCCCTCATCACGCATAAAGGCATGCTGGGCATTAACCTCGAGATAGGTGAACTTGCGCCCCGTCTCCGAGAGTCTATCGTAAATGAGCCTGCGTCCCTCGCTCGGCACATGGGGATCTTGCTTACCAAACACCAGCACCAACTCGGCCTCGATATCGCCGGTGCGGCTCAAAGAGTCGTTACCCGCATTGGCTGGCAGGGTATTGGAATGAATATCCGTGGGATAGAGGCAGAAGGCACCGACCACATCGATATTGAGCGCGGCGCGGTAGGCCAGATGCCCGCCGATACAGACCCCCATGGCCCCCACCTGATTGGTGCAGAAAGGCTGCCTCATGGCAAAATCCACTAGGGCCTGAGTATCGCTGTCGTGATGTTCCAGCGCCTTGGTAAACTTATCCTGATTGCCCTTGTCTTTGCCCTCATCGTCATAGGCCAATACAGTGCCTATGGGGTTGAGTTCATGGAAGACTTCCGGCACTAACACCACGAAGCCATGACCGGCCAACATGGTCGCCGCCCTCGCGATGGGCGCGGTCTGCTGAAAAATCTCCGAGTAGAAGATAATCGTCGAGAACAAGCCCTCGCTATCGGGACGATAGAGATAACAGCGCATACTGCCCGTGGGCGTGTCTATGTCGTGAACTTCCTGTTTTACCATCATAATCTTGCCCTCAGGCCAATAAACTTATCCTTAAGTTATCAGCCAGAGTTCACCTTGTCAGGTGAAACCCGGCCGATGCGATTAAAATAACTGGTTAGGGCACTCTTCGCCGTCGAGCAGCTGACGAACATTCATCAGGCTGGTATGGGCAATGGCACCTAACGCCTCCTCGGTCAGGAAGGCCTGGTGGCCGGTAAAGATCACGTTGTGGCAGGCCGACAGGCGTCTGAACACATCGTCCTGGATGATCTGGTTGGACTTATCCTCGAAGAATAGCTCTTTCTCATTCTCGTACACATCCAGCCCCAGGGAGCCGATCTGCCCCGTCTTGAGCGCTTCCATGGCATCGAAGGCGTTTAGCAGGCCGCCACGACTGGTGTTGATCACCATGACCCCTGGCTTCATCTTGTCGAAGCTCGCCTTGCTGAGCAGGTGGTGATTCTCTTTGGTCAGCGGACAGTGCAGGCTGATGATGTCGCTCACCGCGTAGAGCTCGTCCAGTGACAGATATTCGATTCCCATATCCAGAACAGCCTGATTAGGGTAAGGATCGTAAACCACCACCTTACAGCCGAAGCCCAAGAGGATCTTGATTGTCGCCACCCCAATCTTACCCGTGCCGATCACACCGACTGTTCGGCCATACATGTTGAAGCCCACCAGCCCCTCGAGGGAGAAGTTGGCATCTCGGGTACGTTGATAGGCCTTGTGCACCTTACGGTTAAGGGTTAACATCAGCGCCACCGTATGCTCGGCCACAGACTCGGGCGAATAGGCGGGAACGTTCACCACCCTAATCCCCAGACGCTTGGCCGCCTCCAGGTCGACGTTGTTAAATCCGGCGCAGCGCATCGCAATGATCTTAGTGCCATTTTTAGCTAGCTCGACCAATACCTCTTCACATAACGAATCGTTGACGAAGGCGCAGATCACCTCGAAACCATAGGCCAGCTTGACCGACTGCATACAGAGACGATAATCGAAATACTCAATCTGAGCGCCAAAGGCCTGGTTGGTGCGGTCGAAATGTTCCATGTCATAGTGCTTAGCACTAAAAAAACCTATTCTCATCTTAGCTACCTAAAAGTGGTTCAACATTAGACAGAGGCTTATCACCCTAGTATCACAGAGCCCCTGCGGTCTTGGCTCCATTATAGCCAAGGAAAGATGTGACTTAGCAAAGATAAATTCCGCCTCGATCACGAAATGGTTAACTTTGTGAGCCGTCAATGTGTTTTATGCCGATTTCCTGCTAAGCTGGCGCAAATTTTCTGCCTTCTTTCGCCCCATGAGTCAAAAGCATAAGCCGATTTCCGAAAAAAAGTTTTGGCTACAACGCCTGAGTAAGACCAGCCTGCGCGCCCTGCATATCTTAGGCATTACAGGCGCCGGTGGCGGCATCTTACTCGGGGTGGACAAGACACTATGGTGCAACTACTGGATCCTGGCCATGAGCACAGGCAGTTTGCTGATGCTCTGGGAAGTGGTCAGAGACTGGCGCTGGCTGATCCAGCTAAAGGGCCTGCTGACCCTGGTGAAACTCTGCCTGCTGGCGCTGTTTATTCCCCTCGCCACCTATAAACCCGAGCTGCTGATCGCCATCGTCTTGCTGTCGGTGATCGTTTCTCACGGCCCGGCCGGGCTCAGACATTTCTCGGTAATACATGGACGACGCCTCGATGGACGAAAAGAGATTAAGGGCTGAAGCCGCCCCGCTGCTGACGCAACATAGTGAACTTTTAGGACTCGATAACCAGCTGTTAGGACAAGAGAATAACCCACAGGTGCTCGACCTTGCCTGCGGCTGCGGGCGTAACGGCCTCTGGCTGGCCGCCCATGGCGCACATGTGACCTTTATCGATAGAGACCTTAGCAGGCTAGCGGGTGTTCCTAGGCACTGTCAGGCCCTAGCGATCGACCTGGAAAACGGCCAGCCGCAACTCCCCAAAGCTCAGCCAACACAGGCACAGTACGACATCGTCTTGGTATTCAACTACCTGCATCGCCCGCTATTTGAACTCATAAGAGAGAGCATCAAACCTGGCGGCCTCATCGTCTACGAGACCTTCATAGAAAAGCAGGCCGAGGTGGGCAGACCCAAGAACCCTAACTTCCTGCTGGCCGATGGTGAACTATCACAGCGCTTTTGTGGCTGGGAGGCTTTGCACACATTCGAAGGTAATGTAGGCTGTGAAGACACGCCTTGTTTCAAGGCGCAATATATTGGCCGCAAACCGGCAAAATAGGATCTGACAGCTTTAAGGACGATAGATGTTTCCCTATCCCGAACAGTACCGACTCGCCGCGCCGCCATTGGTCACCGCCCTCATGGTGTTATGGTCAATCCTGTCACGCGCCCTGTTCGGCGACGACAGCGCCATCGCCTTCTACCCGCTATTTATGCTGTTTCCCCTCAATATCTTACTGCACGGCAAGTTGATCTGGCAGGCCAAGGGAATAGAGCGGCTGGATCAGGGCATCTACGCCTTTATCCATCTCAGCCTGGCGTTCGTGGTCTGGACCTTCGCCATCATGCATGTCAACGGCCACGGCTTTTAACTGCAATAGCTATTCGCACGACCGCCCAAACCACACAGGTTTAGCCTGCAATACTTGCACCAATAGCTCCCCAGGGGTATCTTTGCAACCCGATTTAACCCCCAAGGTTTGCTATGACTGATTTTGTGTATGCGCCGCCCACCGAGCCCTGGCTCGAGATCCTCCATGAGGATAAAGATATTCTGGTGGTCAATAAGCCCTCAGGCCTCTTGTCGGTGCCGGGACGCGACCCCGCCTACCATGACAGCGTCTACACCCGCGTCCTACGCGACCATCCCAACGCCCAGATCGTTCACCGCCTGGATATGGCCACCTCAGGCATTATCGTGGTAGCCCTCAGACGCAGCGCCGAGCGGGAACTGAAGCGACAGTTTCGCGATCGGGAGACACATAAGATCTACTACGCTCGAGTCGCCGGCCATGTGAAGGCGAATCAAGGCAGCGTCGATTATCCACTGATCTGCGACTGGCCCAACCGACCGAAACAGAAGGTGGATCATCAAGTTGGTAAGGCCTCTAAGACCCTGTTTGAGGTCATCAGCCGCGCCAAGCGCTCTACCCTGGTCAAGCTCACGCCGATCACCGGCCGCTCTCACCAGCTGCGCGTGCACATGATGGCCATAGGGCATCCCATCTTGGGCGATAACTTCTACGCCGATCCACTGGCCAAACGCCTGGCGCCGCGCCTGTTACTGCACGCCCAGTCGCTGAGTCTGACTCATCCCTACAGCAAGCAGCCGATGACTTTTAGTACGCCAATTCCCTTCATGGATGTCACCGAGCAGCAATAGGCCCGTCATCCACAGAGAAAATCTGCGACAAAATCTACTTAAATCGCTAAAAGGTTAGCAGTTTGCTAACCAATGCCGTAAATTACCTCATAATGTTGACTTATAACGGTATATGGCAATGGATAGTTCATTTCAGCGAGACCAACTCGACAACCAGATCCTCTCGGCGCTCATGGAGGAGGCTCGCACCCCCTTCGCCGAACTGGCCAAACGTTTCGGCGTCAGCGCCGGTACCATACATGTACGAGTAGAGAAGATGAAACAGGCGGGCATCATCACAGGCGCCCAGATCACCGTAAATCCCAAGGCGCTCGGTTATGACGTCTGCTGTTTTATCGGCATCAATCTCAAGAGTGCTGGCGATTACCCCGCCGCCATCGCCAAACTCAACGCCTTAGAAGAGGTCACCGAGGCCTACTACACCACGGGCAACTACAGCATCTTCGTCAAGGTGATGTGCCAGTCGATCGATGGCTTGCAACATGTGCTAATCAACCGCATTCAGTCCATCGATGAGATCCAATCCACCGAAACACTCATAAGTTTACAAAATCCAATCAGCCGCGCCGTGAAGCCTTAACTCAGATCCACTGGGGCTTTCGGCCTTAGTGGATACTACTATTAAAAAACCGCTTACAACTTTTTCTTCTACCTGCTTTAACTTTGGTAATCTTTTGTGTTAAAAAGAACAAGCCGTCAACATAGCGGCAACAAAATAAGAAAAGATTAGTAACCAAAGTTACAGCAATACCAATAGTGTTTTGTGTCTCAAAACACTTCTATTTGACAAGGAAGAAGTTGTGAAAACTAAATTATCTCTAGCCATTTCAGCGGCGCTGATCTCGAGTGCGGCTGTAGCCAGCAACCAGTACACCGCAAATCCCTACGCACCGGAAATATCTTCTGCTGATAGCTATAAGAAGCCTGCAGCTTCTCAGCCTTCACAAGTTGCTCCGCAGCGTTTCATCATCGAACTGAACTCTCCTGCCGTTGCTAAGTACCAAGGCGGCATCGAGTCAATGGCAGCCACTGCCCCGAAGAAAGGCCAAAAAGTTAACGTTCAGTCTGCACCAGCTCAAAGCTACGCCAGCTTCCTCGCCAAAGAACAGTCACAATTTGTGGGTGAACTGGCGAAGAAAGTACCTAACGCCAAAGTTGAGCAAAGCTTCAAGACCCTATTCAACGGTGTGACTGTTGTTGGTCAAGGACTAAGCATCGAGCAGCTGGCAGCCATGCCAAACGTTAAGTCTGTCTACCCAGAGACTATGTACGAAGCGAACATGGACTCATCTCACAATGTCATCAACACTGAGGCGATGTGGGAAGCGGTTTCTGGTATGGAAAATGCCGGTAAAGACATTCGCGTAGCGGTAATTGATACAGGTATCCGTCCAGAAAACCCAATGTTTGCGGGCGAAGGATTCACAAAACCAGCCGAAGGGATGCCAAGCGACGACTACTGTTCGACAGTAGATGCAAGCTTCTGTAACGACAAACTAATCGTTGCCCGCTGGTCACAACCTACTTTTGAAGTGTGTGCCGACGAGCACATGAGTCCACTGGGTTATGGTGGTCACGGCTCTCACGTTGCCGGTACTTCTGTAGGTAACAAGATCACCACCACCTATGAAGGCGTTGAAGTTGAACTGTCTGGTGTTGCACCTGCAGCTTACCTGATGGTTTACAAAGCCCTATTCACTAAGACTGACTGTGCTCGCGGCAGCGGCTCTAACATCATGCTGATGGAAGCGATGGAGCACGCCGTAAACGATGGCGCTGATGTTATCAACAACTCTTGGGGTGGCGGAGCAGGTGGCGATCCAGCTAACAGCCCATACAAGGCTATGTATGAGGCCGCTGAAGCTGCAGGCGTAGTTGTTGTTACCGCTGCGGGTAACGACGGTAACGGCCCACAAACTATCGGTTGTCCAGCGTGTATCGAATCAGGTATTACCGTTGCTAACACCACAACAGGTCGCTTTTTCGCTAACGCCCTAACCGTTGATGGCGAAGAGATTCTTGCACTACAAGGCAACAATGGCCTGCTAGAGACAGATATCACTGCTCCAGTCATCGCTGCTGCAAATATCGATGCAGAAAATAGCATTGGCTGTACACCATTTGCCGCTGATTCGTTCAAAGACGGTATCGCACTGATCTCTCGCGGTTCATGTTCATTCGCGACTAAGGCTGAGAATGCTGAAGCTGCAGGTGCAAAAGCTATGGTCGTTTACAACAGCGTACCAGGCGCACCTATCACTATGTATATGCCAGATTCAACACTGCCTGCAGTGATGGTATCTGACGCAGATGGTGCGGCAATTCTTGAAAGCCTGGGCGATGACACGACAGGTACTATCGCTGCTGAAGTGACTCGTATCGTTAACAGCAAGTTTGCTGATATCCTGAACCAATCTAGCTCTCGTGGTCCTAACGGTAACCAAAACATTCTGAAGCCAGATCTTGCGGCACCAGGTACCTCAATCCTGTCTGCAACCTCTCCAGATGAAGATGGCACTGACTTTACCACTATGTCAGGTACCAGTATGGCGAGCCCACACGTCGCAGGTGCTGCAGCACTGATGAGCCAACTACACCCTGATTGGTCTGCAAACGACATCAAGACAGCTCTCACCTCTACAGCTCACATGGAAGGCGTGTTAGATGATGATGCTGCAACTCCAGCCGATCCATTTGCAATGGGCGCGGGTCGTATGGATCTGGATGCTGCAGCTAAAGCTGTACTGACATTCGACAAGCCTTCAATTGCTTCAGATTCTTGTGTCGGTCCATGTACTTTCACTCGTACCGTTTACAACAAGAGCGACGAGAAGACCTCTTGGGAGCTTTCAGCTTCTTCTGACAGCGCAGGTATCAGTGTATCGCCTTCATCTCTGGAACTGGAAGCTGGCGAATCAGCCACCTTCACTGTGACTGTTGATTCAACCTTCAGCGAGTACGGTGCTTGGATCTTCGGTAACATCATGATCAAGAGTGCATCACATCAAGATGCTCACCTACCTGTTGCTATTTTGGCTAAAGAATCGAGTGATGCTTCACTGATCTCTACCATGGCAACCAAGGCTGATCTGACTGCCGATGAAGACATGCCAATTAAAGCCGTTGTGAACAATACTGTATTTGAAAACACAGTCACTGTTACCGCTATGGCACCAGAAGGTACTAAGCTAACTTCTGCCGACGATGTTGAAGTCACGCTAGACGGCGCAACGCAAAATGGTTTTGAAGTCGATGAAGAACTTGGCCGCATCACTTGGGTGGGTCAACTCGATCTACCAGAGATCCAGTCTGCTAAGGGTACTGGTGCAGCTCCAAGTATATTCGATCTAGACCTGGCTTATGTACCTGCTTGTACAGATGGTTGTGATGAGAAATCATTCACCTTCAACCTACCTGAGTTCAAATATAACGGTGCAACGTACACCCAGCTAACCATCTCTGACAACGGTATCGCAGTCGTTGGTGGCGGTTCAACTTCTGGCACTTGGAACAACAAGGAACTACCAGATAGCGCGAATCCAAACAACATTCTGGCGCCATTCTGGAGTGACTACGATCTGAGTGACGGTACTGAAGGCGACACAGGTGGCGGACAGCTAGGTATCAGCGTTGTTGCTGCTGGCGAGAAACAGTGGATTGTTGTCGAATGGAAAGATGCCCAGCTATATGCTGACGCCTCTGGCAACAAGTACAGCTTCAGCCTATGGATCCAAACTGGTGACGTAGAAGATATTTGGTTCAACTACCTAGATATCCCTAACATGCCAAGCAATGTTACTATCGGTGCTGAAAACATCAGCGGTAGCGTAGGTACAACCTTCCACTACAACGGACAAGGTGGCACTGTTACTACTGATGATTACGTTGCACTTCAGGCGACCTCTTCTGGCAGCGTAGAGATTGACTACCTGGCAACGCCAACTAGCTTCAACCCAGGTCAAACAGACAACTTCTCAGTTGACGAAGAAATGACCTTGGAAGCAAACGTGTTAGAAAACGACACTGTTAGCCAAAAAGTTGCTCGCGTTTCTATTACAGGTGACGGCATGACGGCTAATGCACAACGCATCATCGATGTTGCACCAGCTGGTGCCCTAGGTGAAGCAACACTAGTTGACGAGCCTGAGCACGGTGAAGTGACTTTAGGTAAAGATGGTTCTATTACCTATACTCCAGAAGATGACTTCTTCGGTAAAGACTCATTCACCTACACCTCTGAAGATGCCGAAGGTAACCTTAACGCAGCAACCACTGTTAACGTTATGGTTAACAACATCAACGACGCCCCAACTGTGGCGCCTACAGGCATGACAAGTACTGAAGGCTTCGTGGTTACGGCTAAGGCCAACGGCAAAGATGTTGATGGTGACAACCTGACTTACACTTGGACACAGACTGCAGGTACACCAGTTAGCTTTAGCAATGGTGGTGCGGAGATCAAGTTCACCGCTCCAGCGGGTAACAACACCTTGACCTTCTCTGTTGTCGCCAGCGATGGTGAGCTAGAGAGTGAAGCTGGTACTGCAACTATCACAGTTAACGCTGTGGAAGAGCAATCTTCAAGCGGTGGTTCACTGAGTTGGTTCGCACTGCTCATGCTACCATTTGCTGCGCTGCGTCGTCGCAAGTAAGCAGATAGCTTGAACAGAAAAAGGGAGCCAGTTGGCTCCCTTTTTTATTGATAACGCAACAGGCGACTAAACTGAGCACAGAGCGATGAAGTGCAAATCATCCGAAAGCCAAAATCTAAAGCACAAACACCTTAGTCATCACCTTATAGAGCTCTGTGCCTTGATACACTGAGGCCGAGGCAAAATGCAGCACGGGCACGCAGTCGACCGGCAGACTCAGGGGCACTATCGCGCTCTCCTGCCCATATCTGTCGACGCGCAGGATGTTGGCTAGCGGTCTTCCTGCGGGCAGGGCCTGCCCCACCTTAGCCTTATACTCCACCAAACCGCCCAGCGGCGCATGATACTTCTTATAGTCTTTCAGGTAACAGGCATAACGTGGCATCTTTGCAGGTGCGACGTGCTCACTTATCACGCCGCGTTTGCTGAGATAGGCCAAGATCCCTTCGACATCCACCAAGGCATCATTCAGATCGACATTCTCCTGACTGCCGAGTTCCAGGGTAAAGGCCGACACAGGCCGCTCAATCTCGCGTCCCTGAGTAGCCAGGTATTCGCTCAGCTGCCACCAAGGGCAGAAGATAGACTCATCCATAGCCCCGCCAAACTCGTTAGGGATAAGCAGGGTGTAGGGAATGGAAAAATACTTGGCGGCATCCTTGTCATATTCAGGGCAATACAGATGCTTGCACGACTTAGGGCCGGTATGCAGATCCAGCACGATATCCGCCCCATGGCCCATCTGCTGCAGACTCACCGCCAGACGATGGCCCGTGGTGATCCCCCAGGGCTCATGCAGACGGCTATGGCAACGCTCGACCAGTAAGGCCCTGAAATGGGCGATCAACTCGGTATCGCTCAGATGTCTATGCCCCTGATACCAGCTAGCAACATCCAGCTTATGGTCGAGATACTCACGGTTCCAGTTCACCCCGGTAATGGGATCGAAACGGCCAAGGGTGAACTCGCCACTTTTTTGATTGATCCCCAAAGGATTAGCCAAAGGAACCAGGGTGACCTTACCGCGCAGCTCGCAGCTCTCGAGCGCCTGCATCAGCTGATAGATCACCGCATTGCCCTGCACCTCGGCGCCGTGGACGTTGGCCTGAATATAGACGCTCGGCCCGGTTTGCACCTCTGGAGTAAACTCAAACAGACTCAGCTCGAGATCTTGACCTGTGGCGAGCTCGCCAATCTTAAGCTTGGAACGACTCGGCTTCATCGCTAACCTTCGAATAAGTTCTGATGCAGGGCACTCACCACCTGAGCCGCCTCGGACTCGGCCACCAGGACACACAAATTGTGTGGGCTGGCGCCCTGGCAGATCATGCGCACATTGTGGGGCTCTAATACCTTGAACACGCGGCGACACACACCTGCAGTGGTGGCAATCTTGTTGCCTACGATCGCCACCAGCGCCAGGCCCTCTTCAACCCTTACGCGGCAGTGCTGTGACAGCTCCTGTAGCAAGGCCTCACTCAACAGGCTATTACCGGCCGAGTCTGAGCCCGTCTTGTCTAGCGTCAAGGAGACGTTCACCTCTGAGGTAGTGATCAAATCTACACTGATCTTATGCCTCGCCAGGGTGGCAAAGGTCTCGGCCAGAAAGCCTTGGGCATGCAGCATCTGCAGGCTATGTAGATTCAGTAGTGTCTGGTCACGTCGCACCGCCACGGCGCGATAGATAGGCTCGTCACTCACCTGATGACGGATCCAGGTTCCGCCCAACTCGGGGGCCTTGCTGGAACCGACAAACACCTGAATCTTGTGTCTGACCGCAGGCAAAATAGTTGCCGGGTGCAGCACCTTGGCGCCGAAGGTTGCCATCTCGGCGGCCTCGTTAAAACTGATCTCCTGGATGGGACGCGCATTTGGCGCGAGGCGCGGATCTGTGGTGAAGATCCCCGGCACATCCGTCCAGATCTCTACCGCAGACGCATCAAGCGCCTCGGCAAGCAGGGCCGCAGAATAGTCACTGCCGCCACGGCCTAACGTTGTGGTGGCGCCCTGCTCATCGGCGCCGATAAAGCCTTGAGTCACTATGCACTGCTCACTAAGCAATGGCAGTAGATGCTCTGCGCAGAGCTGCTTTACCGCCTCGATCTGCGGCTCGGCGCGGCCGAAATGACTGTCGGTGCGCATCACCTGACGAACATCGAAGGCGCTCGCCCGCTCGCCCTTCTCCCTCAGCACCGCAGCAAACAAGACAGATGAACACTGCTCACCCTGGGCAAGTAGCTCGTCTATGGTCGCCTTACTACGGTTTTGGGAGAGCGACTCGCTCAGGCAGGCAATCTTACTTAATATGGCATCGAGACGAGCGGCCACATCATGGGGCTGACCCAACTCGTCGAGGATCTTATATTGAATCGAGGCGATTGACTTAAGGAGCTGCTGACGACGATCTTCGTCCACACATTCCTGGGTTAATTCCACCAAGAGGTTAGTGACACCACTCGAGGCGCTTACCACCACCACACGGGTGTCGGCATTGGTCAATACGATATCGGCGCAGCGGTTCATCGCCTCATAATCGGCAACCGAGGTACCGCCAAACTTAGCAACAACAATAGACATTAGCGCACCTCAACCCAAATAGCTGACGATGACACAAAAGAAATAGATAACATTGAATACGCTCCGAACTGACTTCGTTCGAAGAGCCTGGTGCAAAGATGACGCACCCCAAGACGGGAAACAGCGATTGCCACCAGAAGCTCTCCACCAAAAAACAGGTGACAATCGATGGGATTCAGCCCAGTCGACCGGTAAACAGATGAAACCAAACATCTCTTTACCTCGGCGTTAATCTCCCTCATAAGCCGTCAAGGGAGTTTGGACTCCTCGGGCTTACTACCTAGTTAACGCTCCTCTTCTGTATCACTAACCTTAAGGTCAGGATGCAAGAAAACTATCAAACAACAGAATAAAAAGTCAACGATATTTTAGCTGGCCTTGCTGAAAGCCTTTCAACATCGGACTCCGGCCTAACGACTGATGTCGGGTAACTCGTTGACCATACAGACCCTAGCGGAAAACTGACCCAGGGTGAGCTCGTCATACTCCACCAGACAAGGCACCAGTTGCAGCTCATCCTCTTCGACGAAATAGATGGCATTTTGGTTGAACACCTTGCCCAGCTCCACCGCTGTCACCTTATCGATAGAGATGGCCCAACTCTTCTCCATATGCGCCCGGTCGGCAGAGGCACCAATCAGGGCCCGATAGGGATACTGCAGTCGTTGAATGTGACGTTGAAGCTGTTTGTCGAGGAGACGGTTTTGCGAGGGAGAGAGGTGTTGGCCTTTAGGATTGTGAGCGGTAATAATTGCAAATGATAACGAAGGGGAGAAAGGTTGAGTAAGTAAGAACTGCGTTTGCTGATAGCATTGCCAAAAGTGTTCGCTTGCTGTGCTCATCACTAAAATATTCCTAAATTAGATTCAGCCGATTATAGCAAAATTTGCCAGGCTTCCTAGAGGTGTGAGACAGGTCACTTTATTAAAATTTATTAATACCATTAAAATCATAACGTTACAGATTCAAATGTGACTTACATCAAATCTCAAAGGAATTTTGTTAACATTTCATTTGTTAACAAATGACTAAAACGAGTACAATAAGTTCGTTGATTCACTTCCACTCATCTCACGATGAAATACTTTTTGTTACATCTTGTCGGCGATAAGGTCAGCAAAAGTTAGTCAATTTCCTGTATAAAATGTGAGCTTAGGCTGATTTAGCATTTAAACTTGAAAATATTAGATAGTTAACGGAACTATTCCCAACTATTGTTAATCGAAGTGAATAACAGTTCGCGTGTTTTTTGAAAGAGATACGTATACTTTACTAATCATGAAGTGTGTTGCTGTACCGAATGGGGTTTGATAAAAGCACTACGTGAGTTCAGTAATTGTCGCGAAGACAGATAGGGCGCAGCAGCACCAACTAGCGCTCATGGTTAGAACAGTTTTAAACAAATATTAGGTAAATAAAAATGCAAAACCCGCACATTCTGATCGTTGAAGATGAAGCCGTTACCCGGAACACGCTAAGAAGTATTTTCGAGGCTGAAGGATATGTGGTAACTGAAGCCAATGATGGCGCAGAGATGCATAAAGCCATGCAGGAAAACAAGATCAATCTTGTGGTAATGGATATCAACCTACCAGGTAAGAATGGTCTGCTGCTTGCGCGTGAACTTCGTGAAATCAATAACATCGGCCTTATCTTCCTTACCGGCCGTGACAACGAAGTTGACAAGATCTTGGGTCTGGAAATTGGTGCCGATGACTATATCACCAAGCCATTTAACCCGCGCGAACTGACTATCCGTGCACGTAACCTGCTGACTCGCGTCAACAGCACTGGTGGCGAAACCGAAGAGAAGAGTGCCGTAGAATTCTACCGCTTCAACGGTTGGAGCCTAGAGATCAACAGCCGTTCACTGGTGAGCCCACAGGGCGAGTCGTACAAGCTGCCTCGCAGTGAGTTCCGCGCCATGCTGCACTTCGTTGAGAATCCAGGCAAGATCCTGACCCGTGCCGACCTGCTAATGAAGATGACAGGCCGTGAGCTTAAGCCACACGACCGTACCGTGGACGTGACCATTCGTCGCATCCGTAAGCACTTCGAAAGCTTGCCAGATACGCCAGAGATCATCGCTACCATCCACGGCGAAGGCTATCGTTTCTGCGGTAACTTAGAAGAAGCATAAATCACATCCAGCTAGCGCAAATGTGATTCGATTAAAAAGCCAGTCTAACGACTGGCTTTTTTGTACATGGACTGTACTTATCCCCGGTGGCCAGGGCCTGAAATGTTCCAGACATTTCAAGGCATTTCCTCCTTCCATGGAGGTCAGAAGGCCATAGAGGGGATTTGTGTCTGGAACACTTATGCCAAAGCCCAAGGATGGATAGCTTTGGTATTTGTACATGGATTTTCTCTGTTTATGGAGAGTTATCCCCGGTAGCCTGGGCCTGAAATGTTCCAGACATTTCAAGGCATTTCCTCCCTGACCCACAGGGAAGTGGGGAATGTCTAAAATCCTAGGGAAGGATTTAGACCTGGAGGTCAGAAGGCCATAGAGGGGATTTGTACATGGATTTTCTCTGTTTATGGAGAGTTATCCCCGTAGCCCATGGATGATAGACTTGGTATTTGCACCTACAGACTTAATCACACTAACCTAATTAACATCATCACACTGCATTGCTTTGAATCGCCTGCCCGGCGAGGGATGTGCAAACACAATTTTGGCACGCCGTACTTCCATCCTTGGAGGCTCCACGACGACGTCCTGTCGTCAAGGGCCAAAATCGTGTTTACACTGGTATCTTCTATCTCTTCGATTTCGCTTCTTTTGATAGATGCAAAAAGGTTCTAAAACTAGGCTAACTAAGATTAGTTAGGTTTATTCGTACTTTAATAGAATTAATCCAAAACAGAACCATCTAACTTCAACACGCGCCCCCAACAAAAAGCCCTGCTGCTTTCAATAAGCAACAGGGCTTTTTTTACTAAGGCTTAGCGCCGATAGCTTAGTGCTTCAGCTGCTTGTCGAGGAAGTCGGCCAGTGAGCGATAGAGGTGAGTACGCACCTTCTCGCCGCGCATCGAATGCTTAGAACCGGGATAATCTATCATCTGGAACAGCTTGCCCTCGTCCTGCAGCGCCTTATAGACGCGGGTGCTGTTCTCAAACAACACGTTGTCATCGGCCATGCCGTGGTACATGAGCAGGCCAGACTGATAACCCTTCACATACGGCAGTACACTAGAGGCCTCATAGCCTTCCGCATTGGTTGCAGGGTGTGACAGATAACGCTCGGTGTAGTGGGTGTCATACAAAGACCAGTCGGTCACAGGTGCGCCCGAGATAGCCGCCTTGAAGTAATCCGGTGCCTTAAACAGGCTCATCAGCGCCATATAGCCACCATAGCTATGACCATAGATAGCGATATTCTTGCCATCGACATAGCTCAGGCTACGCAGGTAATCGACCCCCGCCTTCTGATCGTTCACCTCGGCCTCACCCAGATGCTTATAGATCACCTGCTCAAACTTGGTGCCACGATGGGCCGAGCCGCGGTTATCCAGCTGGAATACGATAAAGCCCTGTTGCAGCAGATACTGGGTAAAGTAGTCGTGCTCGCTCCAGCTGTTAACCACCAGCTGGGCATGGGGACCGCCGTAGACGCGTACCACCACAGGGTATTGCTTAGTGGCGTCAAACTGCGTCGGCTTAAACAGGCGATATTGCAGCGCCTGACCATCTTCCGCCTTTATCTGTCCGAACTCAGGGAGCTGCCACTGACCGAAATAGGGATAGAGAGGATGCTCCTTATCTACCTTGTTCTGCTCGACCCAGGCCAGGCGTTTGCCCTGCTCGTCATGAAGGCTTATCTGCGGCGGCTGCGCCAGGCTGTTGAAGTAGTCCAGGTAGATCGCCTGATTATCAGCAAATACCGGCTCGTGCATGCCGCTACGCTTGCTCAACTGCTCTATCGTGCCACCCTTAAGTGGTACGCGGAACAGGTGCTGCTCGACCACACTTGCCTTGCGGCCGGTAAAGTAGACCCAGCCCGCCTGCTCATCCACATGCACCAGCTCGTCCACCGCCCAGTCACCTCTGGTCAGCTGCTTGAGCTGTCGTCCTTGCTGGTCAAACAAATAGAGATGATTAAACCCGTCACGCTCCGATGCCCACAACATCTGCGGCGACTTCTTGAGGAAATGCAGATCCTTATTCAGGTTCACCCAGGCATCACTCTCCTCGCGGATCATGGTCATGGGCCCATCTTGACTGCGTAGATCGACAATACGCAGATCTAAGGTTTTCTGATCCCGGCTCTGCCATTGAAACGACAACTGCAGGCTATCGGGCAACCATTTCACCCTAGGCAGATAGATATCCTTCTCTTCCCCCAGGTCGACCCAGCGCACCTGTTTATCGGCCAGGGTCACGACCCCCAGGGCGATGGCTACGTTGTTCTTGCCCGCATAAGGATAGCGCTGCTCGGTCAGCTTGATGCCATCGGCATAGATCTCGTTACGAGTCACCTGCTCGACACCCGACTCGTCGATACTGGTAAAGGCGATGGCCGACTCATCCGGCGCCCACCAATAGCCCGTCATCCTGTCCATCTCCTCCTGGGCGACAAACTCGGCCATGCCGTTCTTAATGGCGCCGCCACCGTCTGTGGTCATGGCAGTCAGCTTCTGGCTGCGCAGATCGAAGACATAGAGGTTCTGATCCCGCACGAAAGAGACATAATGGCCTTTAGGCGACAGCTTGGCGTCTGTGGTAAAGCCCTCCCCCACAGGCAGTGGCGTCACCTTGTTATCGCTCAGTGAGTAGTAATAGAGGGCGCCCGATGCCGGGATCAACAGCGCCTGACTGTCATCCGCCCAAAAATATTCCATGATCCCCTGACCATAGATGCGTTGACGCTCGCGCCGCGCCTTCTCCTCATCGGACAGCTCGCCGCTCTTTAACTTATCGGCGTCCAACAACAGGCTCTGTTTACCGGTCGCCACCTCCATCTGCCAAAGATCGTAGAAGTGTTGATCTTCCGCTCGACCAGCCAGATAGGTCACACGCTTACCGTCGGGCGACAGCTTTAACCCCCTGGGGCTACTCCCCGCTAGTGCGGGAGAGGCATAGAGCCTCTCTATGGTGAGGGGCTCGTTGCCGCCAACTGGCTGTACAAGTTGGGGTTGTGACGCACTTACCGCGTGAGATAGAAACATAGGCACCGCCATCAAGGCTGAACTTATCCATTTTTTAGTCATTATTATGTCCGGATAGAAAACAGTTAGGTCAAATTGCAGGCTAGCATTGTGCCCTAAAGTGACACAAAACGAAAACCGCGATCCCAGCGGGCTAAATTGCCGCTGAAAAAATGATTCATCTGGGGTAGAATCGCCCGCATAACAAGATAAACAAGATCTGACCTCCAGTGCGAGCCTAGCTCCCATTTGTCATAGGAAATAACATGCAAACTCTGGCACAACACCTTAGTTCTCAAGGAATTCAAGCCCCGCTGGCACAGCTGTTAACCACGCTGGCCGATACCTCTAAAGCCATCAGTCACGCTGTGCGTCACGGCGCCCTCGCCGGCGTACTGGGCGCCACCGAACAGGAAAACGTTCAGGGCGAAACCCAGAAGAAGCTCGACGTGATCACCAATGACATGCTTAAAGAGGCGCTCACGGCCGACAGCACGGTACGAGGCCTGGCCTCAGAAGAGGAAGATCATATCGTCGAGGTGGGTCAGAGTGGCGACTTCCTGGTCTGTTTCGACCCACTGGACGGCTCATCAAACATCGACATCAACTCACTGGTCGGCACTATCTTCTCGGTACTGCCGGCCCCTCAGGGTGAACTCAGCGAGCAGAGCTTCCTGCAGCCGGGTCGTCAACAGGTCGCCGCAGGTTACGTGCTATATGGCCCCTCGACCATGCTGGCCCTCACCACTGGCCAAGGGGTACAGCTGTTTACTCTCAATCCAGAGACCAACGAGTACCTGCTGACCAACGAAGCCATGTCCATCAGCAAGGACACAGCCGAATTTGCCATCAATATGTCTAACCAGCGTTTCTGGGAAGCACCGATGCAGACCTATATCGCCGATCTGCTGCTTGGCAAGATAGGACCGCGCGAGAAGTCGTTCAACATGCGCTGGATCGCCGCCATGGTAGGCGACGTGCACCGCGTATTGTCACGCGGCGGCCTGTTCACCTACCCGACCGACAACAAGAACCCTGAGAAGCCATACAAGCTACGCCTGATGTACGAGGCTAACCCTATGTCTTTCCTGGTCGAGCAGGCGGGCGGCAAGGCCTCTACCGGCTATGAAACTATCATGGACATTCAGCCAAGCGAGATCCACCAGCGTGTAGCTGTGATCTTAGGCTCGGCCAACGAAGTCGATGCCTGCCTGGAATACCATGGTCAGGATTACAGCGAAGAGCCAAGCCTGTAAGCTAGTCTGCTTCTTTAAAAAGTAAAAAAGTCGCCAGTTGGCGACTTTTTTATTGCTTCATAGCACGCATGTTAAAAGCCAATTCACGACTTTGACTCCAGCAGTTCCCTAAGTGGCGCCGGCAGTAATGCTCTCGATTTTTCGGTAATGGCTTTTTCATGTTTCTGCCAAAGCACACCGAGATAAACCACCCCGAGACCAATTAACGATAATGTAATCGGGAACAGCCAGTTATCCTTAAAGACGTCGTAAGCCAAGTAACTCAGATAGCCGCAACTGCCAAGGGCACCAAATACCACGAACACTCTTCGAACTAATAGCGCGCCAACCCCAATCATCAACAGGTTAATGCAGAAATAGATGAACTTTGATAGTTCACTGTCAGAGTGCTGGAAAGTTAAGCCACACCAAAAGGCGATAACCCCAAAAATGTAGATCCAAAAGCCATAGTCAGCCTTATGGTGAGACCTAATATCGACCCAAAAGGCGAGCCCTATCATTAACAGGCCTAAATACATTGAGACTAAGGCTCTAAGCTCCCATGTTATATCATCACCCGAGATCACTACCGTCATGTCCATCGTCATATACCAGAGCGTGACCGCAATAGGCATGATTAAAAAGGGATATTTATATCGCCACGCGGTGATGACACCTACGACGAGTGTCCCCAGTTCCATGTATAACCAATGCCATTTTATGACTCTGTGATAATCCCTGTAGGCACTCTCGTCTGGCCATACACCTAACCATTGTTGCAGGCCATAAATCGCTAGCGGGGTGAGACAGACGACAAAGGTGGCACAAATGCCAGCGGGAATGATGAGGCCTCTTGCCGAAAACCTGTTGGTCAGGGTCAAACCGACAGCCGCATAGAGCATCGAGATAAACAAAATGCCTGCACCGCCGAAGGACTCCCACCCTAAGTTCATGAAAAGCGTCATTGCGCCGATGGCGATAAGCCCACCCAAGTAATAGAGCACATGGGTAAAAGTAAATTTGGGGTTAGCACCAGGCTGAGCGGCTAAGAACTGATAGAGGGCTTCTGCTTGCTGAGCTGAAATAATATTTTCCCGCGCCGCAGCATCTAACTGTTTCTTACTGACATCCATGTTTGCTCCCTGTCATTAATTTGTAACTAGCATAGTGACAACAGTGGTATTGCGATAGTCACTTGTTAGCAGCGGCTTTCTCGATTGAGCCTATCCACAATAGCGCGCAATTTTGTCATTTTAAGCTCGGTAAGCAGCACGACGACAAACAGCCACAAGGCTCCGGCAATAAAAACGGCATTAATTAAGCTGCCACTCTGGTGTTGATATCCATAAAGCCCGAGCACCAGAACCAAAAAAGCGGATAACGACATACCCCAATCGTTGCTGCCAAGCTTATACTCGTCCTTCGCAATATCCTTGGTAACCGTGACAGGATTAGCGAGACCATCTAGCTTCACTATGACTTTGCTATCCTTCTGCAGAACGTTAAACCCTTCACTCTCTAGTACTTCAACAACGCTTTGCATAATTTAAGGTCTCCATTCCTTATCGTTTCTCAATACCTAAATAGATACAGTCAATGCATAAAAGCTATCGAAAGACAGCACTCACCTCTTTCGCAGCCTAGACTCTTTATTAGCTGATTTTTCCTAAAGCGCTGCGCCTAAACCAGTAGAAACAATATATCCAGCCAACCGGCGGCATAAAAACATTTAGGATGCACGTATAAAAAACAACCAAAGAAAGATTGTTAGAAATACCTTTTGCATATCTAATTGTCAGATAAATAACGATAAGAGCAAGAACCAAATACACTTGCCCCCAGAGAGTTGCGTTTATGTTCATTGTTTTTAAAACTCCATTTTTAAACGATTAAACAGATTATCACCCATACTAGAAGTCTACTAATCTCGCCACTATTACAGAGTCTATATAGGCTAACGATTCAAATAACGCGTTTAGTCAAAATTACCGACTCATAAAGGTATATACAATTCATAACGTTAGCACCGGGCTAAACTTTATTCAGCAGTAGCAAAAAGTTAACAGTTCTTAATCTCTCAAACAATTTAAAAAGTAATCGTTAGAAAAACACCAAAACTTACCATCCCTGGGTTTTGGCATAAGTGTTCCAGACACAAATCCCCTCTTTGGCCTTCCCTGGCCCCCGGGGATAAGTATATCCCTATACAAAAAAGCCACGGCGGCTGCCGTGGCTTTTTAGCGGTGGCTTCCTAGCCACCTTTGGGATGTTGCTAAACTATGTTAGTAACCTATGAGTTAGGTTAATTAAGAAGATTTAGTTCTTCTTAGAGTATTTCGCTGCTTCTTCACCCGCTAGGCGACCGAAGGTGATGATGTCAGAGATAGCGTTACCACCAAGACGGTTTGCACCGTGAACACCACCTGTCACTTCACCCGCACCATATAGGCCTGGAATAACCTGTTTCTTGGCATTCATTACCTCGGCCTTAGTATCGATCATCACGCCACCCATGGTGTGGTGAACGCCCGGCGTTACTTCGATGGCATAGTAGTTACCTTCGTTTAGTGCACGTGGCAGGTTAGGACGCTCGAAATCAGCATCTTTACCGCTAGTGACGAAGCTGTTGTAGCGAGCTACCGTCTCGGTCAAGGCCTTACCGTCAATACCAACACCTTTCATTTCACCAAGCTTAACTAAGCTATCGGCTGTCGGGGCAACACCCAGACCGATATACTTATCAATCTTCTTCAGTGACTTACGTACTGAATCATCGAAGATAAGGAAGGCTGACTTACCGGTTTGCGCCAAGATGGCCGCCGAGGCTTTATCACGAGTGGTGATCTCGTTGACGAAGCGCTTACCTTCACGGTTAACCAAGATAGCACCGTTACCACGAACCGCTTCAGTAACCATCACACCACCCTTTACAGACAGTGTCGGGTGCGCCTGGATGTATTCAACATCTTTCATCGCCGCGCCAGCATTTGCCGCAACATCTAGACCGTCACCGACGGCACCAGGTTGGTTAGTCGAGATAAAGCCTTTTAGTTTAGGATCTAGCTTAGCTACGCGATCATTGTTCTTAGCGAAACCACCGGTTGCCAGAATTACGGCATCCGTTTTCACCCAGTAGTATCCCTTGTACATACCCTTAACCAGGATACCCTTAACCTTGCCGCTGTCGTCTTTAAGTACTTCGACACCACGAGTATTCATGCGGATATCGATGTTGCGCTTGACCGCGTTATCGTACAGTACCTGTACCACGTGCGCGCCAACACCTGCGCCACCCGTCGGACGGTGTGAACGGTTAACCGATGCTCCACCCATGCGACCCACGTCGTTCAAGTCGGCGCCCATGGCCGTCATCCAGTCGACAGAGCCTTTAGAGTGGGAAGAGAGAATCTCAACCAGCGCTGGATCGTTGATGTTACGACCACCTTTCATGGTGTCTTTGTACATCAGCTCAGGGCTGTCTTTGATGTTCTTCGCTTTTTGCTGATCTGTCCAAGCGGCGTTCATACCACCGGCCGCCAACTTGGCGTTACCACCGATGACCGGCTCTTTCTCGATCAGAATGACTTTAGCGCCATTATCGTGTGCAGAGACTGCGGCAGAGAAACCTGCGCCGCCCGACCCCACAACCACTACGTCAACGGTATCGCGAGGTGCGCTAGCAAGAGCCGCTTGACGTTCTGCCTTGTCTTTCGCCAGTTCGGCGATAGTTGGCTCGTGACGTTCCCACTTCTTCGCATAAGGCATGTTGAAATCGAAGCTATGGCAAGAGTCACAGTAGACCATAGATTTTTCATGGGCGCTGTGGCAAGAGGTACAAGACACATCACCTGGGAAGTGAGAATCGTGGGCGTTGTAGTGCTCATGCTTAGTCTCCTCGGCCACTTCCGCTAAGGTACCGTGACACGAAACACACTGAGCATTTTCATAGGTCAGGCTGTCGTTTGACAGCTCACCATCGGGTTGGTGACAGCTATCACACTCTTGATTTTCGGCGTGGAAGTCAGCCAGGTTGTCGGCTGCCATGGCGTTGCCCATGAATCCGGCTGTGCCCATCAAGGTGGCTAGACATACCGCAAGTTTCATCTTTTTCATCTTTGCTCCCCCTTCTAAACTTGCAGGTAAACCCGCTTAATTTAGAAGCACTTACATTATATTTAGATTAAAGTGGTTCACACTTAACTTTAGAAGAAAGCCTTAACAGGTATTGATGAGTACCTCGGGCCTTCACTATCGCTCAAATAAATGATTAACCAAGGGAGACAAATCAGCAATCTGAGCACCGCATTAGGCATCAGAAATGACACCTCAATCACAGCCCCCAAGATCCTCTATGCAAGTATGCATAATCACAAAGAGGTATATGCAAAAACGCATAACTCCGCGCGATCCCGATCACAAGCCTTTCCCATCTGCAGTGAGTTAGATAAGAAATTGCTAATTCGCGTAATACAGCACAGTTTATTGCCCCTGAAAAATGTAGTATTTCAGCATGAAACGCTTACTTCTCTGTCTATTATTTTTCAGCTTTCCTGCCCTGACTCAGGAGAGCATCGTCTTTGGCGTCCACTCGAAAACCGCGCCGCTGGAGTGGCGCAACAACGGCGTGGATCAAGGCTTCAACATAGAGCTGATGTATCGCATCGGCCAGCTGATCGACAAGCGGATCATCATACGTCGCAAGAGCTTTCAGCAGCTGGTAAAGGATGTGCACAATCCGCGCAGCGACATAGACGTGATCGCTGTGGTCAGCCCGGTGAATCTGGATCGCAAACTCAGCCAGTCCGATCCCATCTATGCCACCCACGCCAAGGCCTACACCCTACAAGGCAAGGCGCTGATCAACAGCTGGACAGATCTGGAGGGCAAGCGAGTCGCCATCAAGAAGGGCGCCTTCGTCGACGTCTATCTATCGGGCTACCCGCAAAAATTTAATCGTGTGGATGTCGATCTATACGAGACAGGCTTTAAACAGCTGATCGCAAACGAGGTAGACGTGGTGATAGCCGAGAGCTTCGTGGCTCGCCGCCTGTTGCCCCTTTACCCTTCGGTGCGTAGCTCCAGTGACGCCCTCATCTATGGTGCCTTCAACTTCGTCTGCAACGGCAAGAAGGCCGCACTGATGCATGAGATCAACGACGCCCTGCGTCAGCTCAAACTGTCGGGCGAGTATGACCGCCTGGTCAACAAGTGGTTTGGTACGGGCCGCGAGAAGGTTGACCTGACCTCCACAGAGAAGCGCATGTTCTCCCTGGCGATTCTGGTGGCCATCGTCTCGGCGAGCGGCATGATCTACACGGGTTTTATCAGCGCCAGCCTACGAAGACGAAAGAAAGCCCTGGACGCCGAGCTTATCCAGCGTCGCCGGGTCGAGGCGGAGATCTCCAACATCTCCAAGCAGTTTCAGTCTGTGCTGGACGGCATCCCCCACGGCGTCACCATAGTCAACCGCGAGCTACAACGCCTGTGGAGTAACGACAACAATGTGCACCTGCTGATCTCTGAGGCATTCCACTACATAGACGATCAAAGCTTCGATCTCAGGCCCGCCGTGCTACAGGTGCTGACCCAACAAAAATCCTTGATCGCCGACATGCTGTATCAGGAACAATATTGGCAGCTGCAGATCCACCCGATCGCCAATGATCAGGTGGTGATCCTTTTGGAAGAGTCTACCGAACAACATAAGCTACGTCAGGCTAACGAAGAGGCCAGCCGACTGGCCTCCTTAGGGGAGTTGTCTGCCGGTATCGCCCACGAGATCAACAACCCGACCGGGCTGATCCTGCATGCCATCTCGCTGTTCTCGGCAGCCATGAAAGACTTAAACCCGGCGGCTAACTATTATCAGCAGCAGAATCCCTTCTGGCAGATCGCCGGACTCCCACCTAGTCAGGCCATGGACGAGATGGAAGTGAGCTGCGACACCATAGAGGAGGCCGCCAAGCGCATCAGTCGCATCGTCAACGATCTCAAGCGCTACGCCCTGCCCAACCTCACTCAAGATCATACCCAGGTCTGCCTCAACGAGGTGGTCGAGGTGGCGCTACGTCTGACCGCCAACCAGACCAAGACCCGTCAGGTAACCAAGCTGCTGCACCTCCCCAGCCCCAGGATTCTGGGTGATGCTCAGCAGTTACATCAGGTGTTGATCAATCTGATCCAAAATGCCTGTCATGCCTGCCGGCCCCATGAAGGCAGCATTCAGATCAGCACAGAGGTAAGTCAGGGACGTGCCCAGATCAATGTCAACGACAACGGCTGCGGCATGGACAGCACAACCCTTAAGCGTATCACTGAGCCCTTCTTCACCACACGACGCACCGAGGGTGGCAGTGGCCTGGGCCTGTCGGTCTGTAGTCGTATCATCAAAGAGCATCAGGGTCAGATGCAGATACACTCGGCGCCCGGTAAGGGCACCCGTATCCAACTTAGTTTTGCCTTGGTTCAGGAGTAGCAACAACAGATGAAACTTGCACGCAATATCCTTTTGGTCGACGACGAAGCCTCCTGGCTACGTACCCTGGCGGTAACACTCAACCGCCTGGTCCCTGAGGCAGAGATAGACACCTGCGTCGATAGCCGCCAGGTACTCAACCGCCTGCAGGTGGGCGACTACGCCCTGGTGCTGCTTGATCTCACCATGCCCTTCCACTCCGGCGAAGAGCTGCTGGGGATGATCCGCGCCGAATACCCCAACACCCGGGTGATCATAGTCACGGGCGTCAACGAAGTCGATACTGCAGTGCGCTGCATCAAGCATGGCGCCTACGACTACTTCATCAAGACGGACAACGTCAGCGATCTGGCCCATACTGTGCGCCGCGCGCTGGAGGTGGTGGGCCTCGAGCGCAACTACCTGCACATCAAGGAGCGCTTTCTCAGCCGCACCTTAGATAACCCCAAGGCCTTTAACAACATACTCACCTGCGAGCCAGCGCTGCTGGATCAGTTTCGCTATCTGGAAGCCGTCGCCTTCAGCCCTGAGCCCTTGTTGATCCACGGCGAGAGCGGTACCGGCAAGAGCGAGTTTGCCCGCTCCTGTCACCAGCTGTTCAGTCCAGAGCAGCCCTTTGTCAGCCTCAACCTGGCGGGCATCAACAGCGACACCTTCGAGCTCAAGCTGTGCGGCCGACTGAGCCATAAGCCAAATGGCGAGGTCGATGCGGTCACCGGCCTGCTGCATCAGGCAGGCAGCGGCATACTCTACCTGAGCGAGATAGGCGCCCTGCCCCTGAGTGCGCAGAGCATCTTGCTGGAACTTATCGAGAGTAAGACCTACTCGCCCCAAGGCAGCGACAGCCGCTTCCCCATCAAGTGTAAGTTTGTGGTCTCGACTCAGGACGATCTGCTCGCCCTCAACAAGGTCGGTGAGTTTCGCAGCGATCTCCTCTACCGCCTGCGCGCCCACAAGATAAGACTACCAAGGCTGGCCGAGCGTCCCCTAGACATCGCCATGCTAATCAATCACTTCATCGCCGAGGCCGCCGAGGAGATGTCCCTGAGCGCGCCGCAGCAACCCAGAGATCTGGCGCCTAAACTGCTGGATTATGACTTCCCCGGCAACCTCAACGAGCTCAAGGGGATGGTGTTCGATGCCGTTAGTCGTAGCGACGGCGTCACCCTCAACATCTCCCCCTTCATGGAGGCGATAAAGGAACATAAGTCACTGGACGCCGCCCCAGGGGATCACATCATCTTCCCCAAGTCGCTGCCCACCCTGGCGGAGATGAATCAGGCATTGATCGACGAGGCCATGAGCCGCACCGCCAACAACCAGACCGCCGCCGCACAGATGCTGGGGATCAGCCAAAGCGCTCTCAGCCGACGCCTGACCAAGGGGCAGTAAAACTCGCTCTCTCGCCAAAAGGTCATAAAAAAGCCTCTCATCATGAGAGGCTTTTTCGTTTAAACGTCTTAGGCGGTCTGCTGCTGACGCGCTTCTTCTAACTCCTCTTCATGGGCATTCTCTGTGGCGTCGACTATGGTGAGCACTGCGGCGTCACCCACGACGTTACAAGAGGTCAGCACCATGTCGATCAGTCTATCCAGCGCCGCGACGATCACGAAGGCCTCGACCGGCAGGCCCATCTGGTGGATCAGCACGCCAATCATCACCATGCCGCCGCCCGGCACGCCGCCGGCGCCGACAGACAGCAGGAAGATGCTAAACAGCAGGGCGGGCAGCTGCTCCATGGCGATAGGAGCGCCGAAGGAGTTAGCCACGAAAAAGATGGCGACGGTGATATAGATAGAGACGCCGCCCATGTTCATGGTCGCCCCCAGAGGCACGCCGAAACCGGCCACGGCGCGCTTCACGCCCAGCTTCTCGGTGAGGGTACGCATGGTAACAGGAATGGTGGCATTCGAGCTGGCGGTCGACAGGGAGAAGAGGATCTGCTCCTGGGTCTTGGCGCGGAAGGTCTTGGCCGATACAGGGGTAAGCAGACTCACCGCCCATGGGTAGACAACAAAGATCCACAACAGTAGCAGGCTGAGGATCACCACCAGGTATTCGACCACACTAAGGAAGAGACTCGCCTCAAGGGTCGCACCCAGCTTAAACATCAGCGCAAACACACCAATGGGCGCCAGCTGCATCACCACGCTGATGAGTTTCATCATCAGCTTGTTGCCTTCGGTGAAGCCCTGTTGCAGTAGCGGCACCGCGCCGTTCATCGACTTGATGACACCACCGACCAGCAGCGCCATGAAGATCACCTGCAGCATGTTACCCGAGGTGAAGGCGGCTACCGGGTTGCTCGGCACTATGTTGACGATAAGCTGCATCAGGTTAGGCAATTCGGTAGCGGTGATCTCGGCGCCTGTACCACCCGTCATATCCACTCCGAGCCCCGGCTTAAGCAGCAGGGCCACAGTCAGCGCGGCGAAGATGGCCACCAGGGTGTTGATGATGTAGAAACCAAAAGTCTTGCCGCCGAGGCGACCGAAGCTCTTGAGATCGTCGAGTTCCAGCACGCCGCAAACGATGCTGACGAAGACCAGGGGCACCACCATCATCATGATCATGTTGACGAACATGGTACCTAAGCCGGAAGCGACCTCGACCAGTGTGCCGGAGAAGAACCCAACATCGGCCAGGAAATATTGAACTATGCTACCTAGAATCAGACCAGAAAAGAGGCCGATAAAGATGCGCGTTGAGAGTGATTTAGTCATATGCTTGCCTTGTTTTGCCGCGCATCTATCGTGCGCTTTTTCTCTTCTCCATCTGACGTGGAGATAGTGATAAGAGCCGTGGCCCTCCCGTTACTGGTCAGTGATAGTGGATCATGCTAGTGATAATTTCAATCACAATCTGGGCAAGTTAACAGACACAAAACGGCAACCGGCAAGCCGCATAAAGAGCAAGGTGATGATTTTTATGGTTAAAAACTTAGATAGGTGAATTTAGGCCGATCGGCAAGTTTTACTTGTTAGCACAAAAATCCAACAACCAGTTCACAAAGACAGCACGCAAGCCAGTGAAACACGCCAACAGCCACACTTTAAGCAAAATATAATCCTGTTGAAAATTATTTTTTTAGTGTCAACCATTACTCACAGGCAGAGGCTAGTGAGATCCACTAGGCACAGGCAAAAACACAGCAGATAGACTAATAGAAAATTTCAGGCAAACTCGCCAACACAATATAACTTTCACCAGCTAAACCATTGATTACTTGTTTCTCAACAAGCCTGTTAGCAGCAAATTTTTCGTTAACATATGCTGCTGTTTAATACTCACCTTAGATAAACACATCCAATTAAACAAAGGTTGCCATTCACCTAGATCTAATCTTTCAAGATGAGATACCTGACGACTCTGTTTGTAATAATCACTGGAATCATTTATCTGCGGAATATTGAGTAATCTATCGGGTTGGCTCACGGCTAGATCTGGTAAAATTAGCTGCTGACAACCGTCCAATAAACAGGCAATCTGTAATCCAGCCGGATCCAGATCGACAAAGGCACTGATGGTAATTTTAGCGGCTAAACCTGCATCGTTCTGAATCTGTTTGAGCAAGGATTTTCTACCCGCCGCCGAATGGGTACCGCCTCCGCGATAGACAAACAACGCATTACCCAGTCGCCGACTCAATTCGACATTAAAGTCCCCTTGGTGTACAGCATCAAAGATATCCAGATTTTCAACGATAACGAGATCTGAAACAGGCTTATTTCGACAAACCTCAATGACACGATCGATATGGAGCCTAAATGCCGTCTGCTCGTCAAACAAACCAAACTCATCGCGGCACACTTCACCAGTGAGCATAAATGGAGCTTTAACCAATACGTAGTTTGCTTCAGGCCGAATGTTGGCATACTTCTCTTTCGAGGTAATGTTAGATATCGCCATCCGGTCAACATTGAAGTCGAGATTGAGTACATCTACGCCAGCATCAATATTGACCATCTCCCTCAGCAAGTCGAAATCTGCCAATGAAAAATGAAGATATTTACCTGCGCCATCGAGCTGGCCGATCTCCAATTGTCGATAGATCTTTTTCCAAGCGGCATTAAACGGCACCCGGGATGATCGTTTGATTACTGCATTGGCGATGACATTCAATTGCGTCTTGCTGAAAGCGGTCATAACCCTCCTTAGACTTGAAACCTATACATACGCAGCCTTGACCTTCCTATGCCAGTCCCAATTCGACATCACGAATGATAAAGTTACCACTATAAACAGGATGGCGCTCGCCTATGGGCTCAAGCTCGAAATAGCGTCTGTGCTCCTCGGGCAAGCCCTCATAGCCGCAAATCACCTGATATAACCAGCTTTCAGGATCCCAATCCATCTCCTTTTGCCTTAGATAATCCAAAGCCGATTGATTTATTCCCGAATCTATAACGGCGCAGAAATACTCATCCACCGCCAGCTTGAGCGGATTATCGGGAATATCGAAGTCTTCCGCCTCCACCAGGGCGAAGGCCACGTCATGGTCGCGCATCACAAGATCGCGACCAGCACGGCTGATACTCTTGATCTGTGACACCATGGCCAGCAGCTCGACCTCCTGAGCCGTATTGCTCACATCCACAGCCGCCGGCGCCAGAATCGCCTCGGCGCGGTTAAACAGGGTCGGCAGCTGCTTGTGACTCACATGATCCGCCACCTCATAATCTGGATGCATATCCGTGTAGAGCAGCCAGCCCTTAAGCAAACGGGTACGCCCCTGGATCTGACGGAAACGTCCCAGCAGCTCCAGCAGACGGCCCTGCACCACGCTAAGCTCCTGGGTACAGTCACTCAGGGTCTCCTGCAAGCGGGTCACCAGTAGCTTGCGCAGCTCGCGGATATCACCCGCTATCTCACCCAGCTCGCTAAACTGGAACATCTCCAGGCCGTTGAGCAGTTCGGACACCTGGCTTTGGGCCAGCTCGTTCTCACGTATCTTGGCGTTGATGGTGCCCACATAACCGAACTCGTTGTTGATGCGACTCCAGAGCACACGAATCGAGTATTTCAGCCCCTCGGTGAAGCTGTAGACCTGCTCGCTGAGATCCGCAAGATAGGCCTCGCTGGCGCTATAGTCGGCGCTATGACGCGCCTCCTTGTAGTGATCCGCTAGGGTCTTGATAGTCGCCAGCGACGAGCCCACATTGGCATCGATCTGACGATTACGCTCATCGCTCAACGCCTCTTCCAGCAGGGCGCGCACCGAACGTTTCAGGCGTAACTCCTGTCCAGGTTCTGGTCGCCAGAGGATGTCGGCCTTGCGCAACTTATCTATAGCGCTGTCATTTTCACCATCTTCCGCTATTGAACCAGATAAATAGACGTCCATGATGAGATCCGCATGGCGTCCCAACTGCTTAAGCAGTTTCACGCCAGCCTGATGTAAGTTGCTACTCATATCAGATCAAGTCCCTCTGGGTTGCGGTTTCCGCCTGGGCCTCCAGGCTGAGTCCTTCGGTTTCATCGATGAAACGGATCACCTCATAGAGATAGTCCAGCTTGCCGGTGGCGATATAGATCTGCTTCTCCTGGTTGGGACGCAGCAGATATCCCAGCTCCACCAGACGCTTAAACACCAGCTTGATCTGTGCATCCACCTGGGTAGAGCTGGAGCCAAATAGGCGATAGTGGCTGATCTTGGCCAACTGCTCGCGAAACGCCGGCGTATCTTCGATACGGGTCTGTAGCTCATTGAGACGTACCGCCGCCCCTTCGGACAGGGGCGCATCCTGGCCGCTGGCCTCTTGCACCAGCACCAGCCACTCCACTAACGGGATCAGCGCATGGCAGATGTCACGAAACTGACTGGAGATAACCTTACGCTCATCATCACCCAGTTGCAGGTAACCGCAGAAGAACACCTCGCCCTCCCCGGCCGAGGCCAGGGTGCGGTTGATCTGATTCAGGTATTGCTCGACGCTGTCACGAGTGGTCTGGGATTTAAGCGCGCGCCAGGCGTCTTCGTTACTGGTACGGCAGATAAACTCGCCACGCAGCAAGGCTTCAATCAGGGCGCCCTGGCCCACGAGTACGGTTTGTGTGCTACTGCTCATTTACACAGCCTCCTTGGCAAAACGCTGGCTCAGCTTATCGGCAATGGGGTTAACTTGTGGCTTGACCACTTGTAATTTCTTGGTTTGCTTGTTGATGATATAGCGGTTGGCAAACAGGTTAAGCACCTCAGACTCAGGGTTCGGGAAGGCCCCCAATACCGAGATGTTATTGTTCTCACAGGCATCGAAGATCTTCTTCACGTTGCCATGGTGCAGGGTGCCCAGCTCGTCGATCGGCCAATGAATGGTGACATCGGCCCGGCCACGCAGCAGACGGGTAAAGGCCAGCAGGAACTTACACAAGATCAGATAGGCCATGCCATGACTCGAGGATTCGTTGAGCTGACGGTCGGTGCGGATCACCAGATCGCTGTTGCCCTCCTTGAGGCGCAGCTCGATCTCCAGCAGCTTGGCGATACCACCGGTCAGGGCGGCGCGGCCGATAATATCCAGCGCGCGGCGCATGCTGCTGGTGTAGTGCTCATCCGGCAAGTCGGCAAAACCCTCGGCCTTCCACTGCTTAAATGCCTTGACGAACACCTCCAGCTCGGGCCAGAACTCCAGCTCGCTGATACGCGAACGGATACGCACCGCCGACTCGCTCACCCCGTCGAGGAACAGCTCTTCACCCACCTCGCGGGTGATACGGGCACTCTGGGAGGCGATGCGGCGGTCGATATCCGCCAGCACGTCGTAGAACGCCGTCAGGTCAATACCGAAGTTACGCCCCTGCTCTCGCAGGCCCATAATAGCCTGAGGTACCATGACGTTGAGCAGCTGCTCGAGTTGCGGCACCAACTTGCGATAATCCAGCAGGCGAATGCCCTTGTCGTTGACGAAGCTCGACTCCTCACGGGCACGCTCCCAGGTCTCCGACAGGCTGGAGCCCGACTTACTGGCGATCACCGAGTCGAAGTGCTCGATATACTGCTTCACAGAGCCCATCAGCTGGTCCCGGCGCAGCAATAATTCTTCGCCCTGACGCAGACGCTCTGTGAGTCCACCTTGCATCTCATCCTGGCTCGATGGCAGCTTAAGCTCCGCCAGTTTGCGCATCACGGCGCGCAGCTTGGTCAGGTTCTCCGAGGCCTCCACCTGGATGGCGTCGGACTGCTTGCGCTCGCTATCATATTGCTGGCGCTGATGCTTAATCTCATTGGCCTTAGTGGTGAGCTGTTGACTCAGCTCGGTCACCGCCATCTTGACCTGGCTCAGCTCGGTCTGCAGCTTGGGCTTGCGCGCGAGCCAGGTGTGTTGATACCAGTCATCGAAGCGCAGTACCTCGCTGCGGCGCTGCTCCGCCTTGCTGATGTTGCTCTCCAGCTCGCGGATCTCCTGCTTGAGCTTGACGATCTTGGCTTCGTCGACGCCGCGGGATTTCAGCTCATCCTTATACCACTGCTCGCAGGCCTTCTGCTCTGCCTTGGCCGCCTGACGGCGATCGTTGATATTCTGCTTCACCTGGGAGAGCTGAGCATCCAAGGCACCGACCACTTCCTGCCAGTAGGCCTTCTTCTCCATGCGCGCCTCGAGCGCCTGCTCGTTTTGCTCATCGATCCACTCTTGGTGCTGAGCCTTGAGCTGTTTCATCTCGCTGTCGAGACGGGCGAGTCGCTTCTGAGACTCGGCCTTACGGGCACTCAGCGCCTGATTGATCTTCTCCTGCTCGGCGCGCTTCTCGTCGAACAGGCGGCGCAGATCGTCACGGCTGTTCTTATAGGCCGTCTTGGCGAAGGTGAGTTCGCGGTTAAGCTTATCCAGCTCGGCATTGATGGCCACCAGGACCTCTTCCGCCTCGGCCTGTAGCTGCTTGGCACTGGCCAGCGCCTCCTCGGCCTCGCTGTAACGCCCCCTGAGCTCCTGCTCCGAGGCGGCATATTCTGGGGTTGCCAGCGCCTTGAGATCCAGATCGACACCGTAGAAGCTGTCGCCGTCGGCCGACTTGGCCGGATGCAGGTCGCTGCGATGTAACAGCTCTGGGTTAATCAGCTTGCCTATGCTCTCCTCCCAGCCATCGATCTCCTTGCGCAGATACTCCAGCAGGGTGTGAGACTGAGGAAAGAGCACCTGATGCAGCTCATCCAGCGCGCCCTGGCGCTCGGTGACTCGCACGCCCGCCTGCCTCAGGCTCTCGTTGGCCTGATCCCGCTTGGCTCTGAGCTTACGCTCCTCCCCGGCGAGGCGATCCACCATGGCGTTGCAGGCCTCCTGCTCCTCGTCGGCGCGGGAGATACGCTCATCAAATACCGCCAGGTTCAGCTTCTCTTCTTCGCTGTAGGTGACGTTGTTGACCTGCATCTGCAGCTCCGCCGCGGTCAGCTTGAGCTGATATTCCTGCTCGTTATGCTTGGCGCGGCCCGCCTCCATCTGCTCGCGCCAGCTCAGCTCGAGAGCGGCCAGCTCTTCGCGGCCCGCCTCCTGCTGCTTGTCTCTGGCGCCCCGATGCTTATCCTGCTCCTTGTCGAGCTGTTCCAGCTCTCGGTTGAGGTTCTCGCCTATCTTGCTGCGACGGGCATTGTAGGCCGCCTCGATATCCTGATGCTTCTCTGTCTGTAGCTTATGACGCTCGGTCAGGTTCTCCAGGCTGGCACGCCAGCTCGGCAGCTGCTCAAGATCCAGCTTGGCCTGCTCTATGTCGGCATCGAGAAAACCGGCATGCTGATCTTCGATGATATCCAGCTCATGCTCTATCTTGGCCACGTCACCCTTGGCGGCGGAGAGGTCCAGGTTAAGCTCGTCACGCAGCTCCTTCCACTCGTCGTCGAGCTGACGCAGCTTGTTACCTAGATCTTTCGAGCGCTGCTGATTAAGCTCCTGACGCTCTATCTCTTGGGCCTCATCCTTGCCATAACCCCGCTTCAGGCCAGCCAGACGCTGCTCCGAGCTAAGCAGCTGGTTAAACTCCTGCTCCAGCTTGTCAAATTCGGGGCGGATCTGCTCGAAGCCTTGAATAAGCTGACTCTCGCGGATCCAAGACTCGACCCGCTGCGGGTTGAGACGAGAACTCGGCGGGTTAACCCCGTCCTCCTCCAAGATGGCGGCGATCATCGACTTGATGGTCTCCATCTTGCCCTCTTTGGAGTGCACCGCCTTGGCCAACTTCTCTATGTGGCGCAGCGTGTGTTCGTGCTGGCACAGGGAGAATTGACGGGCGTAGGCTCTCAGCTCGCTGCGATTGCTACCGGTGCTCAGCAGGGTGCGATCGTTTTGGATGATGGCGCGATATTCGCGGGTGTTCAGCAGGTTGGTCACCGCCACCCCGGCGCGCTTCATCTCACGGCCAAGCTCGGCCATGTTATGGCACAGAATCGATTCTCCCTGCTGGGACTTAACATAGTCTTCCAGCTCGAAGCCCTTGCCGATGAAGCGGTAGTTGACCCCCTTGCCATCTCCGGCCGAAGCCAGCACAGCCTGGGTCAGCAGGCCATCGTCGCGGCGATACTCGTAAATAATGTAGCTGGAATCGTGGGGCAGGTACCAACGCTCGAAGCTGTCACGGGTCGAAGGCACGACGCGGCTGGGGTACTCGCCATAAAACACGGGCACCAGACGCTGCAGTGTGGTCTTGCCCGAGGCGTTGGTACCACAAATGTTGGTGTGTCCATCGAGGGCGAGTTCCACAACGCCGGGGAGGTGCGTATTGATCAGCACGATACGATTTAAGCTTGGCATCTCTTTCCTTATCCAAACGAGCTTGTCGGCCGCCCAGCGGGGCGAGCAGCAAAGGGGAATAGCAAAACAATCCCACTAAAGTAAAACAAAGCTATCGGCTTGGCAATCTGGCCCGAGACTTGGGCGGGATAGTCGTTTAAAAAGCGTGCGTAACGCCCATTTTCAGGCGGTTTTCACGGCAGGAAGAAGGATGACGATAAGCATAAAGGTGGCGAGCGATATTCAAAATGTCACTTGGCCCGCGGCTAATGCTAATAGCTAATGCTAATAGCTAAGAGTTAGGAGCTGAGAGTCAGGGGCTAAGATCAGGGAGCTAAGACTGGAAGTTAGGCGTCGGGAGCAGAAATAGAAAGGGCCGACCAATGTCGACCCCAACTTAGATTTTCAATATCTGCATTTAAACTCTGCATTTAAACTCTGCATTTAAGCAGATTAGTCGGCTTGCTGATAGCCGATGCGGCGCGCCTCGTAGCGGTCCACCATCTCATCCATGCTCTCGGCTACCAGTGGACGCAGGCCGCTAAGGACTAAGGTCTTCTTGCCTGTGCCTACTAGCTTATCGCCGCAGTGCAGCTCAAATTTCAGGGTCACGTCACCGCGCTTGCCGTCGACAACCAGGGTCTGCTCCACCAGGCTGAGGGCGATGCTGTCAAAATCTAAGGTATCGAGATCGAAGGACATACTCTCGTAGATCACCAGGGGACGCGCCGGGTTGATCATCACGCCGTGCTGCTTCATCAGCGGCACCAACACATGGGTGAAGTTAAGCCCAGAGAAGGCCACATAGCTGCGCACGAAAGACTCGGTCTGCACCTCACACAGGGTCGACTCGCCGCTGCGAGTCACACTCAGGTATTGCTTATCCTTGTCATCCAGGATGGCGAAACCGTCATCGACCGCATCGGGAAACACCAGGTTAACACCATCCCCCACCATGCCCTCGAAGCGAAATGTCATCTTCTGGCTCAGTCCATACTGTCCAAGCACCAAGGCGAACAGCAGATCTCCGGGAACGCAGAACTTCTTGGCATCGACATCATGGATGGGATTGAAGTCCTGTGCGACCCCCTTGGCGAACTCACTCGCCTGCTGGGCTGACACAGAGACCAGTTGCTGTGCTTTGTTAAAATAAGGACTTAGAAACATATCGGCTCGTCAATCAAGGTTATGTAAATGGTTAAATAAAACGCTAGCTATAAATTTAAGGAGCCACAGTCTATAGCAAAACCCGCGAAACACTTCTCCGATGACTTGGGTCTGCCAAGAATGATTGCAATCTGAAGTGCTTAACCCCTTCCCCTCCTTACGTTAAAACCTGTGTCGGCTTGCCTATGCCGACCAGCCTGAGTCGAATTGGCAAACTGGCAAGTAAAGCCTAACATTACCTGCCAAACGACGCCTATCTCCTCCAGAAATCCACTAAAGCCGCAAAAAAGATGGATTTTTTAAAATTAACATTGTCAATCAAGGTCAAGAGATAACACCCACCCAAAACAACAACAAGCCATTGTTAATAAATAATTTTATCTCCAACCAACTCAGCAGCATTCTGAGACAGGCCCCTTTACTTTAACTTTACAAATGTTGATCTCAATCAAAAAAGTTAATGATAATAGTTTGCATTACGATACCTAGTTGATAGAATCGCCAGCAACTTAATAACCCTGATACAACAACTGGGAAGAGAAATGATGAAGAAAACGCTAATTGCCGCAGCACTGGTCAGCGCATTCGCTAGCCAAGCCGCTATCGCCTCTGACGAGACTCAAGAACTACGTAAAGTGATCGAACAGCAACAGAAAGTGCTGAAAGATCTAGAGAAGCGTCTTGAGCAAACCGAGCAGCGTGTAGAAAAGACGGCCGATGCCGTTGAAGAAAACAGCTCAACTAAGAGCGCTACCACTATCGGTGGCTATGGTGAACTTCACTACAACAACATCACAGACAACAAGTCAGGCAAAGACAAGAAAGAGTTCGACTTCCACCGTTTCGTACTTTTCTTCGGCCATGAATTCACCGAAAAGACACGTTTCTTCTCTGAGCTGGAAGTTGAGCACTCTATCTCTGGCGACGGCCAAAACGGTGAAGTTGAGCTGGAACAGGCTTACATCGAGCACGATTTCAACGACATGCTAACCGGTAAGGCGGGTCTATTCCTGATGCCAGTCGGTATCATCAACGAGACCCACGAGCCACCAGCCTTCTACGGTGTTGAGCGTAACCCAGTTGAGAAAAACATCCTACCAGCCACTTGGTGGGAAGCGGGTGCAAACCTAAACGTTAAAGCGGCACCAGGCCTGGCCTTCGATGCGGCGGTGACTTCTGGTCTATACGTAGATGAAGATTACAAGATCCGTGGCGGTCGTCAGAAGGTTTCTAAGGCTAAGGCTGAAGATCTGGCATACACTGCACGCGTTAAATACACTGCCGTTCCAGGTCTAGAGCTGGCTGCAACTGTGCAGTACCAATCTGATCTGACACAAGGCCGTGGCGATGTCGATACCGCTTCAGCAACTCTGATGACTGCACACGCTATCTACAGCATCGAAAACTTCACCGTTAAGGCACTGTATGCCCAGTGGGATATCGATGGTAAAGAAGCAGAAGCACTAGGTCGCGATGAGCAAAACGGTTGGTACATCGAGCCTTCATACCGCTTCAACGAAAGCTTTGGTGTCTTCGCTCGCTACAACGAGTATGACAACAATGCAGGTAACAGTGACGACACTAAGATCGAACAAACCAACGTAGGTATTAACTACTGGTTACACGAAAACGTAGTATTCAAGGCTGACTACGAAAAAGTTGGTGGCGCTAAAGATGCCGATGGTTTCAACCTAGGCGTTGGCTACCAGTTCTAATCTAAGCCATTACCAGCATAACAGTGCTCAGGGCTCCCGCTGAGCACTGTCTATGGCTAAGGCACCTTGCGAGGTGTCTTAGCCATAGTGAACGGATTCATTATCACAGGCCTCAATCCTCCTCTTGCTACTGGGTCAATCGATGAAATCACTCTCCATAAAACTTGTGTTAGCCTCTCTCTTCACCGCCTTCTGCGTACAGGCCGCCAGCGTCTACCAAAGCAGCGAAGACTTTATCAGCCAGGCCTTTGCCGGCCCCATGCCCAAGGCCAAGGTCTACTGGTTAGAGGATAGCGATAAGCAGGCGATCGAGGAGATCCTTGCCCACAAATTCAACAAGATGCGCCTGCGCTACTGGCTGCATGAAGGCGAGACAGTTTGGATCCTCGAAGAGATAGGCAAGGAGTCCCCCATCACGGTCGGCATCCATGTGAAAGAGAAGGCGATAGTACAGACCAAGGTGCTGGTCTACCGAGAGAGCCGCGGCGACGAGGTACGCCACGAGTTTTTCACCGATCAGTTTAAGCAGGCCAGGCTTACCGAGGAACATCAGCTGGATCGCAACATAGATGGCATCACAGGGGCCACCCTGTCGGTACGCGCCCTGACCAAGCTATCACGCATCGCCCTCTATCTGGACGACAAGGTCAACAAGCCCTAAGCCTAGGTTGGCGTTATCCTAAAGGCTGTTATATGATGACCAGCGAGCAGGCTAGCCCTGCTCTTTTCGTATCCAACAGGCTGTCAGCGCCGGGCATCCATGAGTCTGCTTTCGGCCGCGCGCCAGATAATAGTCAGAATAAAGAACGCCATAGATGACAAACAAGCCCCGCCACCCCCATCGTAAACCCCTGTGGCAGAAACTCGCCAAGATCTTCCGCCCCTGGCACAGACGCTTAGGGATCGCCAGCGCCCTCTTAGTGGTCATGGTTGCCGTCACTGGCGTCTTAATCAATCACAGCAACGACTTCGCACTAGACAGCGCCCATGTACATCAAGGCTGGCTGCTGGATCACTATGGCATCAAGGCGCCTGGCCGGGTCGCCATCTTCGAAACGCAGCCACTACTCGCCACCAGCGATAACCTACTCTGGCTAAAAGGCAAGCCAGTATTAGAAGCCCAAGGGCCACTGCTTGGTGCCCTCGCCTATGGCGAGCACTATGTGGCCATCGATGCCCAGCACCTCTATCTGCTGGGCCAAGACGGCGCCTTGCTTGAACAGCAGGGCCGGGCAACCGGCCTGCCTCAAGATCTCAAAGCCCTGGGCCTACTGCCCACAGGTGACGGCCAGCAGCTATGGCTCGACACTGATTCCGGCAGTTATCTGAGCGATGCCGATCTCATCGAATGGCAGGCGGCAAAGCCTCTGGTGGTCCTCGACTGGCAAGCGCCGCTGGCCGATGACAAGAGTCACGCGCTCATCCAGGAGTTATCACTCAACGCCCGCGCCATGCACCTCACTTGGGAGCGTGTGCTGCTGGACCTGCACAGCGGCCGCATCGTCGGGCTAGCCGGCTCGCTGATGATGGACTTAGTCGCCCTCAGCCTCATCTTCATGGCGATCTCCGGCCTCTATCTTTGGCAGCAGGCCAAGCCCAAAAAACGTAAAATTAAGTAGCGTAAGCTAAGGTCGACCAAGGCGAAATAGCGCGCCATATTCATTAGATTGTCTAGACCACTTAGACAGAGTAAATAAGACACAGTGATTAAGACACAGTGTTTAAGACACAAAAAAGCTCACCTAAGGTGAGCTTTTTTATTAAATATCTAAGGTGTAGGCGGCTTAACCCCCCACCAGCTTCTGCCACCAGGAGAGAGGCTCGCCACAGTTCTTAGCCGGCTGATAGCTCTCACTCAACGCCGGTAAAGCCACTACGTTGCCGCAATTGGCCTGCTTGGCGACACCAGTCTTGGCATCGAAATAGCCGGGCACCACGCCATTGACCGGTGTGCGTCTCAGGCTGATAGGCGCGCGCTGCTTGAGGAAGGCTTGGTACACGGCCATGGCACCGCTGCTGCCATAGAGACTGGTCTTACCGTTATCGTCCAGTCCCACCCAGACGGCGGCCACGTTGCGCTCATCGAATCCGGCAAACCAGGAGTCTCGAGAGTCGTTACTGGTGCCCGTCTTACCCGCCAGAGTCACGCCAGGGAAGGCCTTACCCAACCTGGCCGCGGTCCCCGACTGCACCACCTGAGTCATGGCGTGTTGCACCAGGAAGTCGCTGGATACTGAGATTGCCTGATCCGCACCACGCTGACTGGCCGACAGCGGCTGATTGTCGGCGTCCAGCACATGGGTCACCGCATTCAGCTGACGGTAACGACCATTGTCGGCCAGGGTCTGATACACCTGAGCCACCATCAGCGGCGAGCCGTTGACGGCCCCCAGCAACATGGAAGGATACTCGGGGATCGTCTCATTCCAGCCAGACTTGGCCAGCGTGGTCGCCACCGCCTCTGTGCCAATCGCCATCCCTAAGTTCACCGTCGGCACGTTCATCGACTTCTTGAAGGCGGTTATCAGCGGCACCTCGCCGGAGAACTGCTTGTTGACGTTCTGCGGCGACCAGGTCTTACCATGAGAGTTAGTCAGGGTGATAGGTTCATCCTTCAATGGCGTCGCCAGGGTATACTTGTCCCCTTGGCTCAGGGCCGTGGCATAGACAAACGGCTTGATCAGCGAGCCTATGGGGCGACGGATCTCCACCGCACGGTTAAAGCCTTGATAGCTTGGCACCTTGTCACCCACCATGGCGGCAATACCCGCCGAATACTTGTCGGTCACCACCATGCCCACCTGCAGCGCCTTGTCACGCTGCTCCAGGTTCTTCATGGTCGAGCGCACGGCCTGCTCGGCCGCCTCCTGAGCCAGAGGATCTAAGGTGGTGTAGACCTTGATACCCGACTGTTGCAGCAGGCTGTCGCCGAATCGACGCGACAGCTCGCCGCGCACTACGGCAAAGAAGGCCGGTAGCTTCTGATGTACAGGCTTACTCGCCTTACGTACCCCAAGGGGAGACTCCACCGCCGCCTTGTATTGCGCCACCGACAACTGACCCGACTCCATCAGGAGGCGCAGCACCAGATCCCGTCGTTCCTGAGCCCGCTCGGGATAACGCCAGGGGTTATAGTAGGAAGGCCCCTTGATTGCCGCCACCAGGAAGGCCTGTTGGGGTAGAGTCAACTCGGCGATGGGCCGGCCGAAGTAGAACTGGGAGGCCAACCCCATGCCGTGCACGGCGCGGGACTTGTCCTGGCCCATATACACCTCGTTGAGATAGGCCTCTAAGATCTCATCCTTCTCGTAGCGAAAATCTATGATGATCGCCATCAGGGCTTCCCTAAGCTTACGTATGATGGAGCGCTCGCTGGAGAGGAAGAAGTTTTTCGCCAGCTGCTGGGTCAGGGTCGAGCCGCCTTGCACCGTGCGCCCGGCGCTGATGTTGACCATGGCCGCGCGTATGATGGCAAACGGATTGACGCCGTGATGTTCAAAGAAGCTCCTGTCTTCCACCAGGATCAGCGCGTCGACAATCGCCTCGGGCATCTTGTCGGTGGCCACAAACAACCTGTCTTCGCCATCGCCGGTGATCATGCGATCCAGCAACACGGGCTCCAGATGGAACACCGCCAGCTCACGACGATCGCTATTGCGCGCCACCGAGGCGACCCCTTGGCTGTCGAAGGTGATCATCACCCGCTGGGCTTCCTGGGAGCCCTGAGGATGCAGGAAGGGGCGACGCCAGAGATCCACCTTGGTCTTGGAAGCAGAAAATTCTCCCACCTGGCGTGGGTTGGCCACCTTACGATAACCCAGCAGCTTAAGCTCGGCGATCAACTGAGCATGGCTCACGGCGGCGCCGGGATAGAGTGCCATGGAGCGGCTGAATACCTGGGCCGGCAGATGCCACTTCTGCCCCTCAAACTTGCGGGCAATGATCTGATCCAGATAGATGCTGTAGATGGTCATGGCGGCAAACAGGACAAGGGCGAGCTTCCAGCTCAAAGACCAGATCCTACGGCCCCAGCCCGGCCTAGCGGTCACGGCACGCTTGCTCTTGGTCGACTTGCGCTTTCGCGATTGACTATTAGCCGCCTTGCCATTAGCTGACTTGCGCGGTTTAGATTGTTTTGGCGTCTCTTTCTTCGTCATCGTATTTCCAGTAAAACAGCGAAAGGGCTAGAGGCCTTTCGCCGACATCTTTTTCTTGGTCAATTTGGTCGGCAGGGTGTTGGCTGGATCGTCCGGCCACAGATGTTTGGGATAGCGTCCCTTCATCTCTTTCTTCACCTCGACATAGGGGCCGGCCCAGAAGTTGGCCAGATCGGCGGTCAGTGCCAGCGGCCGCATGGCCGGTGACAAGAGTTCCATGGTCACCACCAGCTGCCCCTGAGCCAATCTGGGGCTCTCGGCCATGCCCAGCGCCTCCTGCAGGCGCACGCTCAGCAACGCACGTCCGCAGCCTTCATAACGTATCGCCGCCCGAGTGCCCGTCTTCATGGGCCAATGGCTCGGCAGTGCCTCATTTAAAAATTGCTGCAACCCCCACTCCATCCGGTTGAGGAGCAAGGTATAAAAATCCAGTCCCTTGAGCTGGCTCAGACGGCGCACCCCGTCTAGATAGGGGCCGAGCCAGACTGGCAGCGTCGCGAGCAAGGCCTGGTCACTCAGATCCGGCCAATCTCCCGCGAGAGCGAGTTTGCTCGCCAGGGCGACGCGCAGGCGAAGCTGTTCCACCTTATCATCAAATCCCAGTAGGGAGAGCCCCTTGTTACGGATCAGCCGATAGATGGCCTGCCTGATCGTTTCTTCATCCAGGGTATCTAGGGGCCGCTCATTCAATATGATAGCGCCGATGCGCTGCTGAGTTAACCCGTAAAAACGTGCCTTCTCCTCATCCCAGCCGGTCTCAACCCTCGACTTAACTAGGCTCGTCAGGGGACCCTCGAACAGCGCCGCGTCCAGCTTGGTCGCCAGTCGAATACGACCGCTGCTCTGGCCTGCACTCTCCTGAAAGTCGGCGACCACCAACCAGGGTTCACCCTGCAAGGCATCGTCATCGTTGAGTGCGACGCCTGCGCCGCAGGCCAGCTGATATCCCTTGGCGCCACGGGCCTTGGCGATGCGATCGGGAAAGGCCAGCGCCAGCAAAGTCGCGATATCCTGGTCACGACTCTCGCTGATGGCCTTGGCTATCAAATTACCGCGACCAGCGTCCATCCTGGTTAGATATTGCAGCGCCAGCTTGGCGACTTCGCCGCTCCTGGCATCATTCAAATAACGGCTGATATCGGCGCCGCGTCTTGCCAGGGCGCGTGATTCCAGTAGCGCCGCCAAAACGGCAGCAAGGGGCAGGTAATAGGCCTCACCGAGGCTGTCCATCTCCTTGGCCGCCAGCAGCATGTGAGCCAAACGCGGATGACAACCAAGCCCGTAGGCGGCTCGGCCATGGGCCGTGATGCGCCTGCCACCATCCACCAGCGCCAAGGCTTGCAGCAGCTCCCAGGCTACTGTCTCATTGGCCTCGGAGGGAGGCGAGATCAGCGGCAGTGCATCGAGGGCATTTACGCCCCAAAAGGCGGCATCCAACACCGCATTGGTCAGATCCCCATGGAGGATCTCCGGCTCATCGGCCTTCAGCAGTCGCTCATGCTCCTGTTGCGGCCAGAGACGAATACAGTGGCCCTCGCTCAGACGACCGGCGCGGCCGCTACGCTGGGCCGCCGACGACTGGCTGATCCGTTTGAGCGACAAGCGGCTCACCGACGTCCTGGGGTTGAAGCTGGCCTGACGCTTATAGCCGGCATCCACCACCAGGCGGATATCTTGGATGGTCAGGCTCGACTCGGCCACGTTGGTGGAAAGCACCAGCTTACGCATCCCAGGCGGTGGTGGCGCAATGGCGCTGTCTTGCTGTGCTGGCGGCAGGGCGCCATACAGGGGCGTGATTAAAAACTGCTTGGGGTCGAGGCGCTCGGTCAACAGCGTCTGCAACCTTGTTATCTCTCGCTGGCCGGGCAGGAAGGCCAGCAAAGAGCCCTCTCTATGCTCGGCCACCGCCTCGACGATCACCCTGGCCATATGCTGCAGCCAGTCCTGATGGGCGGTGCTGGGGCGATAACTCAGGCTGACGGGAAAACTGCGCCCCTCACTCACTAGGCTGCCCGCCTCTGGCATCAGCGCTGTTAACGGCAGACCATCCAGGGTCGCCGACATGGCCAGAATCTTAAGATCTTCGCGAAACGAGGCCTGAACCTCCAGCGCCAGTGCCAGGCCTAGATCTGTTGTGAGATGACGCTCATGGATCTCATCGAAGATGATCAAGCCGTAGCCAGATAGTTCAGGGTCTTGCTGGATCATCCGAGTTAATACGCCTTCGGTCACCACCTCGAGACGCGTCTTGTCACTGACACGGGACTCGCCGCGCACCCGAAAGCCCACCGACTGCCCCACGCCCTCGCCGCGCCTGGCGGCAATAAAGTGTGCCACGCTGCGCGCCGCGATGCGTCTGGGCTCGAGCATCAAGATCTTACCCTGAATCTCAGGCCAGTCGAGCATGGCTAAGGGCAGCGCGGTCGACTTACCCGCGCCGGTTGGCGCCTGCAAGATCAGTTGGGCGTTATCCGCCAGCGTCTGCTTGATCTCGGGGAGTAGTGTCTGGATCGGGACTTGGTTAAATTCTTGAGTAGCTACTTGGTTCAAAGGCGGCGTTCAATCGGCAAAAACTGGCGACAGTTTACTAGAGATGGCGGCAAAGCTAAACAGAGGAGTCCCTGTCTGGGACTCCTCTTAGGTTAACATCTCTTAACCTTGCAGCACCCGATACCAGTGCAGGCCCTCGCCCGAGGTCAGGTCGCTGAGCGGCTCGGGGCGTGCTATACCGTAGCCCTGACCGTACTCTACCCCCAACTTCAGTAGGTGTCTTGCCACCTCGACCGACTCGACAAACTCGGCGACTATCTCAAACTCCATGTCGCGACCCAGCTGACAGATGGCGGAGACAATCGCCTGATCGGCGCGATCGCCGCACAGGTGCTGAATAAACTGGCCATCGATCTTCACATAATCCACGTCTAACAGCTTAAGGTAGGCGAAGCTTGAGAAGCCTGAACCGAAGTCATCCAGCGCCAGCTTACAGCCCAGGGGCTTGACCGTGTTGATAAGCCCTGTGGCATGGTCCAGCTGGCTCACCGCGGCCGTCTCGGTGATCTCGAAGCAGAGCTTACCCACCAACTCCGGCTCGCCCAGAAGACGCATCTCCAGCCAGTTGATAAACTCGCTATCCGAGATCGAAAGGGCCGACAGGTTCACCGACACCATAGAGAGCGACTGCCAGAGTTCCAGGTGATCGCTACCCCAGCGCAATAGCCTGTCGATCACCCAACGATCCAGCTTAGACGCCAGATTGAAACGCTCGGCGGCGGGCAGGAAGATCCCCGGTGGGATCAATGCCCCCTCGGGAGATCGCATGCGCAATAGGATCTCGAGATGCAAGCCATCATCGTTGACGCTCAAGGGTTCTATGGGTTGATAGAAGAGTTCAAATCTGTCATTGGCCAGGGCGCCGACGATATCTACCGAAGCGCTCATCTCGGTATTGAGCTTCTCCACCACTGGGTCCTGAGCACTGTAGAAATACCAGGCGTTGCCCCCTTTCTCCTTAGCCAGGCAGCAGGCGGCGCTGGCGCGGCGCAAGAGATCTGAGACAGAGTCTGCCTCGTTGTCGCAGCGAGCCAGCCCCATGCTGACACTCACGCTGTGGCTGCGCCCCTCCCAGCTAAACTCATGACTAGCCATGGCCTGACAGATACGCTCGGCAACCTGCTCTGCTATCTGCACATCGATATTGGGCATCAGGATGCCAAACTCGTCACCGCTGAGGCGAGCGACCACATCCTCCTTGCGCACCAGTTGGCTCAGACGAGCGGCAAGCTGACACAAGAGCTGATCGCCGGCTCTGTGACCGCTGACGTTATTAACCACCTGGAACCTGTCCAGATTGATAAAGCCGACGAAGGTAGAGCGTTCACACTCACAGGGATTGGTCAGATCATACAGGGCCTCGAAGTAGGTTCGATTGGGCAACCCTGTCAAGGCGTCGAAATTGAGCGAGACGCTACGCTCTTCGTTCTCCACTGCTGGCTCGCCCACAGGCTCCACCAGCATGAGAATGGGGCCATCCTCACCGGACAGACAGAGGAAGGTCACCCGAGCCTGCGCATCATCTGGGGCGTATTTCAGCACCACCTCACAGCTGGACTGCTCTAGCACCTGGTCTCTCACCAACGCCATGGTATCTAGCAGGCATTTCTGCTCCCGTTTAGGTACCAGGTTCTCTACCTTTTGCAATGTCTGCACATGCAGCTGCTCTGCGGCGGTCTGGTTGTAGCGGATCACCCTGTCATCTATGCCAATATGCACGCAGGGGATCGGCAGACGATAGAGATGCTCGATACAGACCAGCTCATTACTCTTGGCGTTTAATCGCTGACGCGCCGCCTCCTGTGCCAGCCCCAGCAGGCTACCGGCAAGCAGCAGGTTCTGACGGATCACCTCGGGCCATATGCCGTCGCTGTCATAACGGTAGGCACCGAAGATATAGTGTTTATCTCCGCCTACCGGCAACAGCAAGACGCTACGGATCTTGGCCTGATTGAGGCGCAGACGGCTGTCTTCATCGTCGATGACGGCGGTCACATCTTCTACAATGGCAGGCTCGCGCAGGGAGGTATAGGACTGCATATGACGGTTGTTGGCAACGCGACTCAGCAGCATCTCGGCGTCGCGCTTGCTGAAGATAGCGGCATCGGACTGGTACATGGCTTCGATCTGCACAGGTAGGCGTCCCTTGCCGACACGTAACAGAAACAGGCCATCACACTGATTACTGGCGGCAAGTTGCTGCAAGACCAGCTGCAACTCCTCTTCCAGATCGTGTTCGCACAGATAGGCAAGCGTCTGCTCGAGCGATGGGGATCCCTGTTGTGTATCGGATGACATATACTATCTAGTCCTTAGATTGGCTAACCTGATACAAACACTGATTATAGTCAGAAATCATAGGATTATCCTATGAAGTAAGTTGTATAAGCTAGCTATGAGTGACTATAGGTTATATTTCACTTTTACAACGGCATTAGCGAAATAAGTCGCTTTAAATCAAGCCAGTAGAGCGATCAACTCGTTACGTTTTTGTAACATACTTTAACCTTTATCGGCAACCGGGGATAATAATGAAACGACTCTTTCTCGCCATCGCGCCCGATGAGGCTCAGCTGAAACAGCTGACCCAGTTACAGGCGAGTCTAAATGGCGAAGGACGCCTGGTACCCAGAGGCAACCTGCACATGACCCTGGCCTTTCTCGGCCAATGCAGCGATACCCAGCAAGAGGCACTGAGTAATGCTCTCGCCAGACTCGCCCATCAGGGTCGACTGCCGGCATTTGAGGTAACGCTCGACACCTTAGTCCACTGGAGCAGGCCTAAGATCCTCTGTCTCAAGGGCGTGGCACGGGATCCGCAGCTGCTCAGCCTGTTCGACCTATGCCAGCAGCTGGCGCAACAACAGGGACTCCACACCAGTGAGCACAACTTCACGCCTCACATCACCCTGATGCGTAAGGCCAAAACCTTACCCGAACTCAAGGCGCCCTCCCTCACCCTCAGCGGCCATGCCCTGCATCTGTATCATTCCCAGAGTAGCGAGCAGGGCGTGCAATATAAGGTATTGTCCTCCTGGCCGCTTTGCGAAACCAAATAAGGCAAAGCTCATCTGGCCATAACCGACATAGCCATAATCGACATAGTCGTTACCCACATAGCCATAAAAAAACGCGCCAAATGGCGCGTTTTTAGTGACGACTCTATTTCTGTAACAGCTTAGTCCTGCAGCAACTCGGCGATGGTCAGTACGCCATGGGTGGTTGCACCCGCAGCCCACAGGCCATTAGCCGTGTCGGCGAATGCCGAGGCCAGATCCATATGCAACCACTGAGTGTCATCGGACACGAAGCGCCACAGGAAGCCGGCGGCATTTGAGGCGCCACCCGCACCGCCGCCCTTCACCGGACGACTATTGGCGGTATCGGCATAGGCCGATGGGCACATCTCCTTATGCCAAGGCTCTAGTGGCAGCGGCCACACCTGCTCGGCGACGGCAGATGCCTTCTCCTGGGTGCGGTTAATCAGCTCGCGGCTCGGCGAGAAGATGGCGTTGTAAGAGGTGCCCACCGCCATCACGGCGGCGCCGGTAAGAGTCGCGGCATCGATCACCAGCGGCGCACCGGTTTCACAGGCGGCCTGCAGGCCGTCGGCCAGCACCAAACGTCCCTCGGCATCAGTGTTAACCACCTCGACCGAGACGCCGTTCTTATAGGTGAGGATATCCCCCAGCTTATAGGCGCGGCCGCTGATCAGGTTCTCGGCGCAGCAGAGGAATAGCTTGATGCGCTTGTTCAGGCCAGACTTGATCGCCAGCCCCAGCGCCGCGGTCACGGTCGCCGCACCGCCCATGTCGCACTTCATGCCCAACATGCCTTCCGAGCCCTTGATGCTGTAACCACCCGAATCGAAAGTGATCCCCTTACCCACCAGAGCCGCCGACACTGGCGCATCTTCGCCTAGCGGATTGTAGTCAAGCTCCAGCAGTGCAGGCGGACGCTCGCTGCCGCGGCCGACAGAATGAATGCCGATCCACTTCTCCTCCAGCAGGGCCTCTCCTTCTATGATGCGGTAGCTCACCTTGTCGCCGCCCACCTTAGTCAACCACTGTGCCGCCTGGTTGGCCAGAGTCACAGGCGCCAGATTTTCTGGGGTCTCGTTGATCAACTGCCTGGCGAATGCGGCGCTGTCGCGTCTGTCGTCCAGCACCTTCTTGACGGCGTCGTCGCCGGTCCAGGCGATCTTGCCGATCTGCTTGGCGGTGGCGAAGCCTTGGGCGAAGGCCCACTGAGTGTGAAGATCCCAGAGTGCGCCCTCGAGCGCCACCTCGTTGATCCCCTGACCACGCAGCTTACGCGCCGCCTGCTGAACCTGGCGCAGCTGATCGCCGCCCTGCAGGTGGATGTTAGCCTGCCCCGCCGTAAAGGTCACATCTGCGCTGCCCCAATGGGCCGCTGGGGCGTCCTCGGTCAGATAAATCTTCATCACGTCGCTCATAATTGTTCCTTGTTAGTACAGAGGTTCGCGAAGTCATTGTCGGCTCCGCCTAATAATGGAGCCAAGTATAACGCCAATCGCCCTCCATTATCTAACCCCCAAGCTTATCCACCTCTGGCACAGGTGACAGCCCGTCGCGACAGCGCCGCGTTAAATAAGGTAGAATCCCAGCCCTCAGCCAGGGAGATTGCCCAGGGCGAAGACTCAGATACATTTGCCTCAAGCATCAGTAGAACAACAAGGTCGATAAGATGATTTTTACCCCAGCATTCGAACAAGGAAAGTTACTCAGACGCTACAAGCGCTTCCTCGCCGACGTGCAACTGGACGACGGCACGGAGATCACCATTCACTGCCCCAACACGGGCTCCATGCGCAACTGCCTGTTTCCCGGCGAGCGGGTTTGGTTCTCCACCTCAGATAACCCCAAGCGCAAGTATGCCCATACCTGGGAGCAGGCGGCCTCCGATGAGGGCCACATCATAGGGATCAACACGGGCAGGGCCAACGCCCTGGCGGCCGAGGCGATAGAGGCGGGGGTTATCGCTGAACTGACCGGCTACGACCGCCTGCGCCGCGAGGTCAAATATGGCAGCGAAAATAGCCGCATCGATCTCTTGCTGGAGGCAGACGATAAACCCGCCTGCTATATAGAAGTCAAAAGTTGTACTTTATTAGAACAAGGCCAGGGATACTTTCCCGATGCGGTGACCACACGCGGGCAGAAGCACCTGCGTGAGCTGATGGAGATGGTCAAACAGGGCCACAGGGCCGTGCTTTTATTTGTGGTACAACACACGGGCATCACCTCGGTGGCCGCTGCCCGCCACATAGATCCGCAATACGCCGATCTACTTGCCCAGGCGCACCAGCAAGGGGTAGAAATTCTCGCCTACAGCAGCGAACTCTCGCCTAGCGCCGCCCGGCTGATTAAATCCTGCCCTGTCAAGTTGTAAATAGACGGTAAAAGTTGAATTAATACGTAATAGAGGACATAGTCAAAAGATAAACTCATGGCAGCTTAAAAAATTTGCGTGGTATATCAGATTCTGATATAGATATCGGCCTTTAATAAAAGACGCCCTACAACGCAAATGATTAACAGGAGATGCGTTATGCCTGAAGGCACTAAAAAACTTGGCGTGCTCGCTATCGCAGGTGTAGATCCTTACCAGGAAAAACCGGGTGAGGAATATATGAATACCGCTCAACTGGGTCACTTCAGAAAGATTCTCGATGCTTGGCGTAGTCAGCTCCGTGAAGAAGTGGATCGCACCCTGAATCATATGCAAGATGAAGCGGCTAACTTCCCAGACCCTGTCGACCGTGCGGCTCAGGAAGAGGAGTTCAGTCTTGAACTACGCGCCCGTGACAGAGAGCGTAAGCTAATCAAGAAGATTGAAAAGACATTGCAGAAGATCGAAGACGACGATTTCGGTTTCTGTGATTCATGCGGTATCGAAATCGGTATCCGCCGTCTCGAAGCCCGTCCAACGGCCGACCTGTGTATCGACTGCAAGACGCTCGCCGAGATCAAAGAGAAACAGATGGCCGGTTAAGCTGGCGAGAAGCGGGGCTTAGCCCCGCTTTTTTGTATCCAGTCGCCCCAATGAGCGATATAGATAGTGTTAACAAAGGTTTTGCCGTGATCCCCCAAGCAGACCCCTCCCTCTCCCCAAATAACTCAATATCAATCGACAAGCCCTATGTCGGCCGTTTCGCGCCCTCGCCCTCCGGCCCCCTACACTTTGGCTCCCTCATCGCCGCGCTGGGCAGCTATCTGCGTGCCCGCGCCGAGCAGGGACAGTGGTTGGTACGCATCGAAGATATTGATCCCCCCAGAGAGGTAAAAGGTGCCAGCACACTCATCCTCAAGACCCTGGAGGCCTACGGCCTGCATTGGGATGGGGCTGTGCTCTACCAGAGTACTCGCCTAGAGGCCTATCAGGCACGCCTAAACAGCCTTCTGGCACAGGACAAGGCCTATTATTGCCAATGCACCCGCAAGCAGATCCAGGCGATGGGCGGAACCTATGATGGCCGCTGCGCCGTGCGCACGCCGAAACACGACTCGGGCGCCATCCGCATCCACAACACACAGGCCATCGCCCGCTTTCACGATGAGTTACAGGGCGATATCGAGGTGGAGCCTGAATTTGCCGCAGAGGACTTTATCATCAAGCGCCGCGATGGCCTCTACGCCTATCAACTGGCGGTGGTGATGGACGATGCCCTGCAAGGGATAACAGAGGTGGTACGCGGCGCCGACCTGCTCACCTCCAGCGCACGCCAGGCAACACTGTTTAGCCTCTTTGGTGAAAGCAAGCCTAAGTGGCTGCACCTACCCCTGGCCTGTGCCCAGCCAGGGATGAAACTCTCCAAGCAGAATCACGCCCCGGCCATAGATCTTAAATCGCCCCAGGCCAGCATCAACGCCGCGCTCGCCTTCCTGGGTCAGGTCCCCTGCACGCCTGACAGGGTGGAGACAATGCTCGCCCAAGCAGTGAGTCAGTTCGATCTCTGCCGGATCCCCCGCCAGCAGGAGATCATACTCCCCCCGGGCACCTAAGCTCCCTTAGGCCATAAACCTTACCGCCGTCACGAAACCCGGCCTGACAGGCAAAGTCCGGGTATACTCTTTGACCCATAATTGAGTTATGATAGCGGCCTAATTTTAACCCTGACTCAAGATCCAAGTTCGAGGTGTCCTATTTTTCGCCGTATTAGTCAATTCTGTAAGCAGCTTTTTGAAGACAATCAAAACACCACAGAAACCACACCAGAGGGACTAAGCCTAGAGATAGTTGCACGTAAACATCACGCAATCTCTCGCAAGCACATTAGCGAAAACGCTATTAAGGTACTCTATCGTCTACACAAATCTGGCTTTAAGGCCTATTTGGTGGGCGGCGGCGTGCGCGACATCCTCCTAGGTCTCGAGCCCAAGGATTTCGACGTGGTCACCAACGCTACGCCGGAAGAGATCAAGAAGCTATTTCGTAACTGCCGCCTGGTGGGCCGCAGATTCCGCCTGGCTCATATCGTCTTCGGCCGCGACGTGATCGAAGTAGCGACCCTGAGGGGCCATCACGTGGACAGCGGCGAGAAGATCTCTAAGGTCAACGCCGAGGGTCGCCTGCTGCGCGACAACGTCTACGGCACCATAGATGAAGATGCCGAACGCCGTGACTTTACGGTCAATGCCCTCTATTACGATATCAGCGACTTCTCCATCCACAGCTATGGCGGTGGCCTACAAGATCTCGAGTCGCGCACCCTGCGCCTGATTGGCGACCCACAGAAACGCTACCGCGAAGATCCCGTGCGCATGCTGCGCGCCGTGCGCTTCGCCACTAAGCTGGGGATGAGCATAGACAAGGCCGCGGCCGAGCCGATCCACGAGCTGGCGCCTCTGCTGAAAGATATTCCCGCCGCCCGTATGTATGAGGAGGTGCTCAAGCTCTTCTTCAACGGTCAGGCACAAAACAACTTCGCCATGATGCGCGACTTTGGCCTGTTTGCTCCCCTCTTTCCCCTGGTGGATAACCTACTGGAGGAAGATCCCAAGGGACCGAGCCACAAGATGGCCAAGGCGATCATGCGCAACACAGACCAGCGGGTCGAGCAAGATAAGTCGGTCACACCGGCCTTCTTCTACGCCGCCATGCTCTGGTACCCACTCAGTCAGCGCGCCGATGATATCGCCCTGGAGAGCGGCCTGAGCCAATATGACGCCTTCTACGCCGCCATGGGCGATGTGATGGAGCAGCAGTGCCGCACCATCAGCATTCCCCGTCGCTTCAGTACCCCGGCCAAAGATATCTGGCAGCTGCAACTGAGATTCGAGCGCAACCAAGGCACACGAGCCTTCAAGTTTATCGAACATCCTAAGTTCCGCGCCGCCTATGATCTGCTATTGCTGAGGGCCGAAGCCGAGGGTGGCAACCTGGCCAAGACTGCCGCCTGGTGGAAGAGCTTCGTCGAGGGTAGCGAGGAGCAGCGCAGCGTCATCGCCCGCAGCACCAACAAGGGTAGCCGCAACCGCAACAACCGCAGACGTCGCAGCCCTAAGAAGACACCGAAAGCCGAATAATGATTACCGTCTATGTCGCACTGGGGGCCAATCTCGCGTCCCCTAAAGCCCAACTGGATCAGGCCTGTGAGGCACTGAAGTCCCTGGCAAGCGACGGACAATTAAGCGTCTCCCCCTATTACCAGAGCGCCCCCATGGGTGATGTGCCCCAGCCCGACTATCTCAATGCCGTGGCCCGCTTTACCACCAAGCTCGCCCCGTTGGCACTACTCGACGCGCTGCAAGGGATCGAAAATGAACAGGGCCGGGTGCGCGAGGTACGCTGGGGTGCCAGAACCTTAGATCTGGACCTGCTCCTCTATGGCGACTGGCAGCTGGACATCCCACGTCTCAAGGTGCCGCACTACGGCATGAAGACCCGTAGTTTCGTCTTGATTCCCCTAATGGATCTGGCCCCTGATCTCATTCTCCCCTGCGGAACCGGGCTCACCTCACTGATCACCGAGGAACTTAAGTGCCAAGTTCAACAACTCGGCCCGGATCATTGAACTTAGGCCCCAGTTAGCTTATAAAGCACACTACTGCTAAGGCACACTACAGCCCAGGCGAAACTCTTTTTTAAATCAAAGTTAAGACCAGCATTATGTCTAAGATAACCAGCTCTACCCTGCTGAAGTTTAAGCAGGAAGGTAAGAAGTTCACTGCACTCACCGCCTATGATGCCAGCTTTGCGGGCGCCTTCGACAGCGAAGGGATCGATGTCCTCCTGGTGGGCGACTCGTTAGGCATGGTATTGCAAGGACACGACGACACCCTGCCGGTCACAGTCGAAGATATCGCCTACCATACTCGCTGCGTACGCCGTGGCATCAAGCGTTCCCTGCTGATCGCCGACATGCCTTTCATGAGCTACGCCACCCCAGAGCAGGCGATGACCAATGCCACCGCCCTGATGCAGGCCGGCGCCAACATGGTGAAACTCGAAGGCGGCCACTGGCTGCTAGAAACCGTCACTAAGCTGACCGAGCGCGGCATTCCCGTGTGTGCCCACCTGGGGCTCACCCCGCAATCGGTTCATGTCTTCGGTGGCTTCAAGGTACAGGGCCGTGACGCCGACAACGCCCAGCGCATCATAGATGAAGCCAAGGCGATCGAGGCGGCCGGCGCACAGCTTTTGGTGCTCGAATGCATCCCGGCGGCGCTGGCTAAGAGCATCACAGAGGCCTTAACCATACCTGTCATCGGCATTGGTGCAGGCGCAGACACCGACGGTCAGATCCTGGTGATGCACGACGTGCTGGGGATCTCGAGCGGCTATATTCCTCGCTTCTCGAAGAACTATCTGGCCCAGACCGGCGAGATACGCAGCGCCATCCGCGCCTATATCGAAGAAGTCGACACCGGCGTCTTTCCCGCCGCCGAGCACACATTTAGCTAAACTAAGGTTGCCGTAACATGTACACCACCCAAGATATCGCCGCCATCCGCACCCAGGTGCGTCAGTGGAGACTGGCCGGCAAGACAGTGGCATTCGTGCCCACCATGGGCAATCTGCACCAGGGCCATATCACCCTGGTCACCGAGGCATTGAAACGTGCCGATCACGTGGTCGTCTCCATCTTCGTCAACCCGATGCAATTTGGACAGAACGAAGATCTGGACGCCTATCCACGTACCCTGGCCGCCGATCAAGCCGCCCTCGAGGCCGCCGGCGCCGAGCTCTTGTTCACCCCGACACCTGCCATCATCTACCCTAAGGGGATGGATAAGCAGACCTTTGTCGAGGTGCCAGGTCTGTCGGAAGAACTGTGCGGCGCCAGCCGTCCCGGACACTTTCGCGGCGTCGCCACCATAGTCTGCAAGCTGTTCAATATCGTACAGCCGGACCTGGCCCTGTTCGGCAAGAAGGATTTCCAACAGTTGATGGTGATCAAGGCCATGGTGGAAGACCTGTCTCTGCCAATCGAGATCGTCGGCGTCGACACCATACGTGAAAGCTCTGGCCTGGCCATGAGTTCACGCAATGGCTACCTGAGCGAAGCGCAGAAGCAGCAAGCGGCTCAGCTCAAGCGTACCCTGGATGAGATGGCCGAGGCGATCGCCCAGGGTCAAGCGATCCCTAATGTAGTGCAGCACGCCCAGGAGCAGTTGCACCACGCTGGATTTAAGCCAGATTATCTGTCGGTGCGTAATGCCGCCGATCTGAGTGAAGTCCAGGCGGACGACAAGCAGCTGGTGATCCTGGCCGCCGCCTTTATGGGCAGCACCCGCCTGATCGATAACCTGAGCTTCGAACGCGCTTAAGCCCTGCACGTCCGAATTTAGGGCGCCCTTAAGCCTAGAAAGCTCTTAAACTTAGCGCGTCCTTAGCCTCTAATTCCGCTTCTCTGGCCCAATGCCAGGGAAGCGATTTTTTATTTTACGCTCACTTTTTCAGCCGTTCTTTCTCCCAAAACAGACCCAAGACTACCCCAAAACACCTCAACATGAGGCCGCCTTCATCATCTAAGTCCTTGGTCATGCACCAAATCTGTGCGCGCCGGTCGGCCATTTTGCCCTCAGTTTCAGAAATAAAATTACTTATCTGAGCGAAAGCCAATAAAGTGACCTGGATCCAGATCACCCGCATTTCATTTACATGCATTTCTACCGAATGGTCATTCATATTGGCTAACTTACTGAAATTAATTGGTAATACCTATTTACCAAGAAATCTTGAACTCTACAGACACTCAACAAGGTGATCTGGATCACAAGGGGTAAATTTCCATCGCTAATTGATTAGATTCTAAACTGAAATTATCCGATCAGATATTTCCACTTTTGAGACCAAATTAGAGCAATTACTCTTAGTAAAATCTCATTTCTAGCTAAAAATCGTCATATTTCTTTCAAATAGTTATAACGGCCCACCCCGACCAGTGATGGAGATCACACTTTAGGTTTAAGTGGTCAGACAAAGTTCACAGCCATCTAACCCCATCTCACATAATCGGCACATAATGATCTAGATCATATTTGCATTTGGTGAATTAGCGTTTATTACGCATCAAGGATGAACCGATTCCATTTGGGAATAGTTTCCGACAACACAGGATGCTGCATCGGACGAGTCAGCATCGACAACAACTAAAATAACCAAGTAACGACAGTAAGAGGCAATCATGACCCTACTTCAACTACTCGCCAGTTTGACGCCTGTAATCAGCGTTATGCTATTTTTGGTGCTACTCAAGATGCCAGCATCTCGCGCCATGCCCATCTCCATGGTAATGACAGGCCTTGCCGCCGTCTTTGTCTGGCAGATGGACACCACCATACTCGGTGCCTCAGTGGTTGAAGGGCTACTCTCGGCCCTCACCCCACTCAGCATCATCTTCGGGGCCGTGTTCCTGCTCAACACCCTGAAATACTCAGGGGCCATGGACACCATCCGCGCGGGATTCACCAACATCAGTGGTGATGCCCGCGTACAGGTGATCATCATCTGTTGGTTATTTGGTTCCTTCATCGAAGGCTCAGCCGGTTTCGGTACCCCAGCCGCCATCGGCGCGCCGCTGCTGGTACTGCTTGGTGTGCCGCCTGTTGCCGCCGCCGTGGTCGCCCTGATCGCCGACTCTACCAGCGTCTCCTTCGGCGCCATCGGTCTGCCCGTCCTATTCGGTATGGAGCAGGGTCTGATGCAGGGCGGTGTCAGCATGGCCGCCGACCAGATCGCCCAACACGGCGCCAGCTTCGCCGACTATGCGCAGTTTATTGCCCTGCACATGATCACTATCGATTTGCTGACAGGTACCCTGATCCCGCTGGTTCTGGTCTCTGTACTCACCGGCTTCTTCGGCCGTAACAAGTCATTCAAAGAGGGGCTGGCGATCTGGAAGTTTGCCCTGTTCGCCGGTCTCGCCTTTACCGTACCGGCTTGGCTTATCAACTTCTTCGCCGGTCCTGAGTTCCCATCTGTGATCGGTGCTCTTGTCGGTATGGCCATTGTGATCCCAGTGGCGCGCAAGGGTCTGCTACTGCCTGAGACACCTTGGAACGATTTCGCTGAAAATGATAACCAAGAAGGCAAGACCAAGATCGAGACTAAGGCGCAATTCTCTCAGGTTGCCGCCTGGACGCCTTATATCATCATGGCTGGCCTGCTGGTGCTGTCTCGCACAGTTGCACCGCTCAAGTCATGGTTAACCAGCTTTAACATCAGCTGGACTAATCTGCTGGGCACAGAGCTTAAAGCCGGCTTCGCGACCCTTTATGCTCCTGGCGCCTTCTTCGTGCTGGTGTGTATCCTGGGCTTCGTGCTCTTTAAGATGAAGTCGCCAGCCATCAAGGAGTCGATCACCGTCTCTTGCAAGTCTATGCTGCCGACCATCATCTCTCTGGGCGCCTCTGTGCCTATGGTGAAGATCTTCCTTAACTCAGGCACCAACGAGGCGGGCCTACAGTCTATGCCGGTTGCCTTGGCCGACATGCTGGCCGGCTCTATGGGCGCCATCTGGGCCTGGATGTCACCCATAGTGGGTATCTTCGGTGCCTTCCTGTCGGGTTCGGCCACCTTCTCTAACATGATGTTCTCTGGCCTACAGTACAGCGTGGCAGACAACATCGGCATGAACCACGCGTTAGTCCTGGCCCTACAAGGCATAGGTGCCAACGCCGGTAACATGATGTGTGTCATGAACGTAGTTGCTGCCGCTACCGTAGTGGGTATGGCAGGCCGTGAATCAGAAATTATCCGTAAAACAATGCCAGTCGCTCTGGGTTATGCCTTGATTGCAGGTACTATCGCCAGCCTATGGGGCGGTCTATAACAGATAACTCAAGAAAGGCGGAAGTGATGACCCCGCCTTTCTGTGGGTCAACTAAAAGAGTAATGTTATGTCGATTAATTATTCAGCAGTAGTCGCAGATTTACGTGCAAAACTCGGTGATGAGGCGGTGTCAGACGATGCGGTGCGTCGTTTCGCCTGGTCTACCGACGCCAGTTACTTCCGTATCGTGCCAGAGGTGGTCGTACACGCGGAGACCCTGGAAGACGCCCGTGAAACACTCGAAGTGGCGCGTAAGCATAATGCCCCTGTGACCTTTCGCGCCGCCGGCACCAGCCTCTCAGGCCAGGCCATCGGCGAAGGCATCTTGTTGATCTTAGGTCACGATGGCTTTAGAAAGATCGCCGTCAGCGACGATCACAACCAGATCTCACTCGGCGCGGCCGTTATCGGCGGCGACGCCAACCTGGCGCTTAAGCCATTCAACAAAAAGATTGGTCCCGACCCGGCCACCCTGTCCTCGGCCATGGTAGGCGGCATCGTGTCTAACAACGCCTCGGGCATGTGCTGTGGCACGGCCCAAAACAGCTACCAGACCATAGCCTCGGCCAAGCTACTCTTCGCCGACGGTACCCGTCTGGACACAGGCTGTGAGCGCTCAAAGGAAGCGTTTCGCGAGTCTCACCAGCAGCTGCTTGGGGAACTGACCGATCTCGCCAAGCTCACCGCCAGCAACCCGGTACTGGCCGATCGCATTCGCAAGAAATACTCCATCAAGAACACCACGGGCTACAGCATTAACGCCCTGGTGGACTTCGACGATCCTTTCGAGCTGATCAACCATCTGATCGTCGGCGCCGAGGGTACCCTAGCCTTCGTCGAAGAGGTCACCTACCACACGGTCGATGAGGCCAGGTTCAAGGCCTCGGCCATGGCGGTATTCTTCAACATGGAAGATGCGGCCCGTGCCATCCCACCGATCAAATGCGACAGCGTCGCGGCCGCCGAGCTGCTGGACTGGGCGTCGATCAAGGCGGTCACCGGCAAGAAAGGGATGCCAGATTGGCTGAGCGAGCTGCCAGAAGGCGCCGCCATCCTGCTGATCGAGTCCCGCGCCAACGACGAGGCGACCCTGGATGCCTACACCCAGGATGTGATCGCCAAGCTGGCCCATATCGAAACCGAGCGCCCCATAAGCTTCAGCCGTGACCCTGAGGTCTACAGCAAGTACTGGGCGATGCGCTCTGGCCTCTTCCCTATCATTGGCGGCGAACGTCCAAAGGGCACTTCGGTGATCATCGAAGACGTGGCCTTCGAGCTGGAACACCTGGCCAATGCGGCAACCGATCTGACTGCGCTGTTCCACAAGCACGGCTACCCTGAAGGGGTGATCTACGGCCACGCGCTGGCGGGTAACTTCCACTTCATCATCACGCCGACCTTCGCCTCGCAGGAAGATATCGACCGCTTCCACGGCTTTATGCAAGACGTGGCCGAGATGGTGATCGACAAATACGACGGCTCCATGAAGGCCGAGCACGGCACAGGCCGCGCTGTGGCGCCTTTCGTCGAGATGGAATGGGGCGCCGATGCCTACACCCTGATGAAGCGCATCAAGCAGATCTTCGATCCTCAAGGCCTGCTTAACCCAGGGGTGATCCTCAACGACGATGCCAACGTGCACGTTAAGAACATCAAGCCTTGCCCTGTGGTCGATGACTATGTGGACAGATGTATCGAGTGTGGCTTCTGTGAGAAGACCTGCCCGACCTCGGCGCTTAACTTTACCCCGCGTCAGCGTATCGCCACCCTGCGCGAAATAGCACGCCTGGAGGCCTCTGGCGACAAGCAGGCCGCCGAAGAGATGCGCGCCGCCGCCAAGTATGACGTGGTCGACACCTGCGCCGCCTGTCAGCTCTGTACCATCGCCTGTCCGGTGGACAACAGCATGGGTCAGCTGGTACGTAAGCTGAGAACCCCATACATCACCACGACCGAGCAGAAGGTACTGGACTTCCAGGCCAAACACTTCGGCGCCGTCAACCAGGTGATCAGCACAGGCTTCGACGTGCTCAACATCATCCACAAGGTCACAGGCGACAGCGTCACCGACGGCCTGATGAAGGTGGGCCGCATGGTGTCTAAAGAGGTGCCTTACTGGAACCCGGACTTCGCCAAGGGCGGCAAGCTGCCTAAGCCTAGCCCAGCATCGCCAGACAAGGAGACAATAGTCTACTTCCCGGCCTGTGGCGGTCGCACCTTCGGCCCGACGCCGAAAGATCCCGACAACCGCACCCTGCCTGAAGTCGTGGTCACCCTGCTGGAGCGCGCCGGTTACAACGTAGTGACTCCTGACAATACCCGTCACCTGTGCTGCGGCCAGATGTGGGAATCTAAGGGTGACTTCAAGAACGCCGATGCCAAGCGCGACGAGCTCATCGATGCCCTGAGCGCCCTGAGCGACAACGGCAAGGTGCCTGTGGTGGTGGATGCACTCTCCTGTACCTACCGCACGCTAACGGGCAACCCTAAGGTGGAAATTACCGATCTGGTCGAGTTCATGCACGACAAGATCTTGCCTAAGCTGACCTTTACCAAGAAGGTCAACGTGGCACTGCACCTTGGCTGTAGCGCCCGCAAGATGAAGCTTGAGCCTAAGATGCAGGCGCTGGCCGATGCCTGTAGTAACGGTGTCAAGCTGCCAGAAGGGATCGAGTGTTGTGGTTACGCCGGCGAGAAGGGCTTATACAAGCCTGAGATCAACGCCAGCGCCCTGCGCAACATCAAGAAGCTGATCCCGGTCGATATCAAGGAGGGCTACTACGCCAACCGCATGTGTGAAGTAGGTCTGACCCAGCACAGCGGCATCTCCTATCGCCACCTGGCCTACCTCTTAGAAGAGTGCAGCCGCTAGGTAACGCATAACCGATTTAAGGTTTAGATAACCCCACCCAAGCAAACTCCGCGGTGTGACACTCGCTCACATCGCGGTTTTTTATCTCTGCCCTTCCGCACTCGAGTGCAAATCGCCTAAGTCATGCAAGCGTAAGTAATGCAACCTAAGTCATGCAAAATACTGGTGTTATTCTAAGAGTTGCGCCATAGTAATAGCTGACCATACTGAGCTTAACATCCCAATAGGTTAGCGACCTAAGCTTGCCGGTATGGGCGCCAAGCAAAATGAAGATTCGTTAGACAAGAGAAAGGAACATGAGTCGTCGCGGCGACCCTCAGCTAATTAATGCCGCCCCCTAGACTCGACGCAGATAGAGGACTTATCGCTCCATGGGAAAACTGCTCTTAGCCATCGCACTCCTGCTGCTTCCCGCCCTGAGCCAGGCCAGCAATATCTACAAGTGCATCAAGGACGATAAGGTGGTGTTCAGCCAGACCTCCTGCCCGAAAGAGTTTAAGCAGCATCATATCCAGTACCAACTCGGCATCGCCACGGAAACCGACAGCGATAAACCCAAGGAGGAGGTCGACCCCCTGCAGGCACTGCTTAACAAACGCACCCTCTCCCAGGAGAAGCTGTTACAGCTGATCGACGCCGAGATCTACCGCCTCAAGCAGGAAAACAGCTATTATGAGATCTTAAGGGCCAGCGAGAAGCAGAAGCTGGATCGTAAGCGCTACTGGCAGGAGCAGGCCAAGGATGACCCTGAGTTTCTCGCCAAACTCGACGAGATGAACCGCTACTTCGACGGCCTGATCAAGCTCAACGACGACGTCGTATTCATGCTGAAACGACATAAGCTGCGCATCACGCAAACGCCCGAGCAGGAAGAGCTAAGAGAGCAGAAGGAGCAGCCCGACAGAGGAGCCCCCCAGGTAGTGCAGCACTAGCAGTGAAGCATTAGCGGTACAAGATTCGCCGTGAAGCACTAACCTTAAAACCTAACACATTCTTAATTTGCGTAAGTCGCGAGGTCGCCATGAACAAGACCCAGTTGAGCCTGCTCGTTATCGGCCAGCTTCTGTTGGGCCTGCTTATGTTGGGATTGTTCCTGCGCCACAGCCTCTTCACGCCCGCCAATGAGCCCCGCGACCTCAACATCGACAGCTTTGTCGACCATGCCCAATACCTGACGACCCAGAGCGAGGTGATCGCCCCGCTGCTATGCGCCAAGCTCGCCACCGATATGGGCTTTACCATAGACCAAAACCGGGTCAACAGTGAGCTGCGACAGACCCTCAAGGCCTACGACGATGACAAAGACGCGGCCCTGTATCTGTTTATCTATGTCAAAGGCTACGCCTTCGGCCTGGCCCATGGCATAGAAGACAAGCCCGGCGCCTACTTCCACCTGGGCTGCGATAGCGACCATCCCGAGGTCCAGCTCTCCCCCGAGCAGAGCCAGATATGACAATCCACTGGCCCCTACTGCTCAAGGCCGCAAACGACAAGCAGCTGATGCTGTTAGATAGCCAGGAAGACTGGCTAGCTGAGCGCGATCACCTAAAGGCCGAGGCCCTGACCCTTATCGACAGCCAAGGCATCAGTTATCACTGCCAAGGTGGCGTTATACTGGCCTCGGGCAAACAGATACCGCTTTCAGAGGTGGTGCTATGGGTGAGCGACTATGCCTGTCAAAATGGTCACTTCTGCAGCGCCAAGATAGGCGCAGACAGTCTGGCGCAGCTGTTTGAGATGGTGCGCTATCTCGAAGCGCAGTAGCGCCGCGCGGGCATAAAAAAGCCCCACTGATGTGGGGCCTTTCTGTTGGCTTTGCCAGTCGCTAGCCTGTTAGGTTCTCATACCTGTTAGGTTCCTAGGCGATTAGGTTCTAAGTCCTATGCCACGGCTGATCAGGTAGTAGGCCAGCAGCCAGAGGCCGGCGCAGAAGCCCAGCATGATCACCACCGACAGGCCTATGCTGATATCGGCATAACCCAGGAAACCATAGCGGAACACGTTGATCATATAGACCACAGGGTTCAGCTGCGACACCCCCTGCCAGAAGCTCGGCAGCAGGGTGAGCGAGTAGAAGACGCCGCCCAGATAGGTCAGCGGCGTCAACACGAAGGTGGGGACTATGCTGATGTCATCATAGCTCTTGGCAAACACGGCGTTGATCAGCCCGCCCAGGGCGAACAGGATAGAGGTCAGCAGCACTGTCAGGGCCACCAGCCCGGCGTGATGCAGGCTGATATCCACGAAGAACATGGCCACCAGAGTCACTATGGTGCCGACACACAGGCCACGGGCGACGCCACCGCCCACGTAACCGGCGATCATCACATAGTGAGGCACGGGCGCGACGATCAGCTCCTCTAGGTTACGCTGGAACTTGGCGCTGAAGAAGGATGATGCCACGTTGGAGTAAGAGGCGGTGATCACCGACATCATGATGAGGCCGGGGGCGATAAATTCCATATAGCTCACGCCGCCCATCTCGCCGATGCGCTTACCCACCAGATTACCGAAGATCAGAAAATAGAGGGTCATGGAGATCGCCGGCGGCACCAGGGTCTGCACCCAGATACGGGTGAAGCGGGTCACCTCCTTGATCAATATGCTCTTAAAGGCGGTAAAATAGACGTGCTTCATGTTCATACTCATGCCTTTTTACCTCCCTTGCCTTGTTCCACCAGCTCCACAAACAGCTCCTCCAATCGGTTAGCCTTGTTACGCATAGACAACACCTCTATCCCCTGCTCGGTGAGCTGGGCGAACACGCTGTTGATGCTATGGGCCTTCTCCACATCCACCTCTAATGTGTGCGGGTCGGTCAGGCGGCAGCTTATCCCCTCGAGGGTCGGCGCCTCATTGATGTCGGCCTTAAGGTCGAACACGAAGGTCTCCATGTTGAGACGGCTGAGCAAGGATTTCATGCTGGTGCACTCCACCAGCTCGCCCTTGTCGATGATGCCAATGTTGCGACACAGCATCTCGGCCTCTTCCAGGTAGTGGGTGGTCAGTATGATGGTCACCCCCTGGCGGTTGAGATCCGTCAAAAAAGTCCACATGGAGCGTCTAAGCTCGATATCCACCCCGGCGGTGGGCTCATCCAGAATCAGCAGCTTGGGCTCGTGCATCAGGGCGCGGGCGATCATCAGGCGGCGCTTCATGCCGCCCGAGAGTGCGCGAGACGGGCTGTTGCGCTTGTCCCACAGGTCCAGCTGACTCAGGTATTTCTTAGCGCGCTCGAAGGCCACCTCGCGGGAGACGCCGAAATAGCCGGCCTGGTTGACCACTATCTGCTGCACCGTCTCAAACTGGTTGAAGTTGAACTCCTGGGGCACCAGGCCGATGGACATCTTGGCCAGCTCCAGCTGAGTGTCGATATCGTGTTCGAACACCTTCACCTTGCCGGAACTCTTCTGCACCAGGGAGCAGATCACCCCGATCGTGGTGGACTTGCCGGCGCCGTTGGGGCCCAGCAGGGCAAAGAAATCCCCCGCCTCGACCTTAAGGCTGATCCCTTTTACCGCTTCGACGCCGCCCTTGTAGGTTTTTCTGAGCGAGTCGATAACTAAAGCATATGGCTCTTTGGTCATTAGTGACTTCCGTTATCCTGATCTTGAAATTGGTATTGCTATTGATATGAAAAAACAAAAACTCCCGCACAAAGCAGGAGTTTAAAATCTTAACGACGGCGCGATTAATCTAGGGGTACGACTTTAGCTATGTAAGGCAGGTTGCGATACTGCTCGGCATAGTCGATACCATAGCCGACGATAAACTCATCGGGGATGGTGAAGCCGATAAAGTCTACCGGTACATCAACCTCGCGACGCTCTGGCTTGTCCAGCAAGGTACAGAGGGCCAGACTCTTAGGTTCGCGCAGCAGTAGCATCTCGCGCACCTTGTTCAGGGTGTTACCCGAATCGATCAGGTCTTCGACGATCAACACGTCACGGCCTTCGATATCCGACTGTACATCCTTTAGGATCTTCACGTCGCGCGAGCTGGTCATGGCGTTGCCGTAGCTGGATACCGACATGAAATCGATCTCAACATGGCCCTTGATGCGGCGGCAAAGGTCGGCCATAAAGACCACAGACCCTTTTAGCAGACCAACCATCAGCAGGCGTTCGCTGTTGGCGTAGTGGGCATTGATCTGCGCTGCCAGGATATCTAGTTGTTGCTCAATCTCATCTGCCGAGATCATCACTTCGGTAGTGTGTTTCATACTCTTCTCAAAATTGTCTTAATTGTCGCGGTTGTCGGCACTGTGCTTATCATAGCCCCAACGCTTGGTTAACCCGTGGTCGACACCCAGATGGTCTAAGATCCGAGCGACCATGAAGTCTACCAGATCTTCAACCGATTTGGGATCATGATAAAAGCCGGGAGCCGCGGGCATTATGGTGGCGCCCAGGCGCGACAGGGACAGCATATGCTCTAAGTGTATGCTGCTAAAGGGGGTTTCTCTGGGCACCAGGATAAGCTGACCACGCTCTTTTATCACCACATCGGCGGCCCGCTCCAGCAGACTATTGCTCATGCCTGTTGCCACCGCCGCCAGGGTGCCTGTACTGCAGGGGCAGATCACCATCTGCTTGGGCGCCGCCGAGCCAGAGGCCGGTGGCGAAAACCACTCCTCCTTGCCCAGCACATGCAGCTCGCCGGCCAGCTCATTGCCGCGCTCGGCAAACAGCGCCAGCAGCTGGGCCTTGGCCTTGTCGCCGTTGGCGCTGAGTTGCAGACCATGTTCCGTGGCCAGCACCACACGCGCCGCGCTGGAGATCATCAAAAACACCTGATAATCCGCCATCAGGAGCCGCTCTAGCAGCTTGAGTCCGTATGGCGCCCCGCTGGCGCCTGTCCAGGCCAGGCTGATCGCCTTGGCCCGCTTGGGATAATTCATATCACTCTCTTCAATTAATGCTAGCTTCCTGCCCGATAAGTAGCTGGTAACGCTAGCCTTCTAGCTTAGCCAGCAGCTTGCCGTGCAGACCGCCGAAGCCGCCGTTGCTCATCACGATTATGGTGTCGCCCGGCTGCGCCGCCGCAGCCACTGTCTCGACCAGCTCATCTATCTGGTATAGCACAGTCACAGGTAACTCGGCCTTGGCCATCGCCGCCTCCACGTCCCAGTCGATGTTGTCCGCCTGATACAGATAGGCAGCATCGGCCAGCGCCATGGAGCCCGCCAGGGTATCCTTGTGCACGCCGCGCTTCATGGTGTTAGAGCGCGGCTCCAGCACCACAATGATGCGACCTTCTCCCACCTTGGCGCGGCAGCCCTGCAGCGTGGTGGCAATGGCAGTCGGATGATGGGCAAAGTCGTCATACACGGCGATATCATTGACAGTGCCGATCAGCTCCATGCGGCGCTTAGGCGGCGCGAAGCGGGTCAGCGCCTCGATAGCCGCCGCAGGCTTGACGCCCACATGACGGGCCGCGGCGATCGCCATGGTAGCGTTCTCCACGTTGTGCTGACCTATGAGCGACCAATCGAGCACGCCCTGAGATTCGCCGTCGAAGAATACCTCGAAGCTGTGGCCATCCTCACTCAAAAGCTCGCTGTACCAGCCCGGGCTACCCGCCATCAGGTTATAGGTCTCCTGCTCGCTCCAGCAGCCCATGTCGATCACCTCACGCACCGCGTCGCTGGCTGATGGCCAGATGATCTTACCCTGGCCCGGTACCGTGCGTATTACGTGATTAAACTGACGCTGGATCGCCTTTAAATCATCGAAGATATCGGCATGATCGAACTCCAGGTTGTTAATCACCAGGGTGCGCGGCTGATAGTGGACAAACTTGGAGCGCTTGTCGAAGAAGGCGCTGTCATACTCGTCGGCCTCCACCACGAAGAAGGGGGAATCCCCCAATCGCGCCGACACGCCGAAGTTTTGCGGCACACCGCCGATCAGGAACCCCGGCCCATAGCCGCAGTCTTCTAAGATCCACGCCAGCATGCTGGAGGTCGATGTCTTGCCATGAGTGCCCGACACCGCCAGCACCCAGCGATTAGTCAGAATATGTTCGGCCAGAAACTGAGGCCCAGAGGTGTATATCAGGCCGCGATTGAGCACCGCCTCGACACAGGGATTGCCGCGACTCATGGCATTACCTATCACCACCAGATCCGGCGCATCGTCCTCACTTTGCCCCAGCTGGCTAGGATCGAAGCCCTGGATCAGCTCGATCCCCTGCTCCTCGAGCTGAGTGCTCATAGGCGGATAGACGTTGGCATCGCTGCCCGTGACCTTGTGACCGTTAGCGCGAGCGAGGAGTGCGAGACCACCCATAAAGGTGCCGCAGATCCCTAAGATATGTACATGCATGGGGTTGGCTCTGGATAGGAATAATCTGGGGGTTATTCTAACGATTCGTGTCACCATTGTCAGTTAACAATGGTTTAAGATGCGGTCTGACGACCGGGAGGGGGGGCAAACTGCGTTTGAAGGGCTGATGCCAAGAGTGCGGCCTTACGGCCGAGGTAGGTCGTGGAACTCCGTTCCACACTAGGGTATATGTAGCCTTTCGGCCTGAATTGGGTTTTCCAAACTTCGTTTGGAGATGAAAGTCGTGGGTCTTCAACCCACACCCGACCAAAAGGGGAAAATCGCTTGTTCCCCTTTTGGAAATCCCCCAGCGCCCCAGACGAAGTTGTTGCTCCTCGTGCTTATGGACAAATCGCTACCGCTTCCGAAGGACGCGTCCATGCACCTGCGGAAGCTAGTCGGGCATCCATGCCCGTCTCACGCAATTTATTCCAACGCCCTTCGGCAACTTCGATGGGGACTAGTTGTAGCTTCCGCCCCCGTAGCTCATGCAAAAAATAACTAGCCCTCAACCATTTCAAAAGCCATCTGAAAAAATTAGATAAGTACAAGAACTTCATCAGTTTTCTGAACTAAATCTTTAAAAAATCTAATACACTTATCTAACTCTTTTCTAGTGATAATTTGAGGCTGACTTAAATCGATTTGTGCCCTATGAACAGCATCACCACGTTTAGCTATCCATATATTTAATTGTTCACGAGCCAATTTGGGAATGTAATTTGTGAAAGTCCAGCTTTCAGTAACATCGACATCGAAGAACTCTTCAAAAATTTGTTTGGTCTTTTGCGAATCCGGGTTATGAAACATTTTTAAACGCTTCTCAAACTGCTTATCCATAAATTGACCAATAGCACATCCTTTCAACATGTTAAATTTCTTATCAAATATCTCTGCTGCTATATCTTCTACGTAGGTTTCCCAAGCAGTAAGAATCATAATTAACGCAGCTCGTTTTAATACTTCTGGCGCAACAGATTCTGGTGATTGATTCAATTTATCATAGCAATCTACCAGCTCATGAGCATCACTGATTGCTTTCTTAAATGTTTGATATGATTCAGACATTCCAATTTCCTTTTGTAGTCTTTAATAATAAAGGCAGACGTTAATTTTACGTAAAACATACTATCCGAAGTGTCGACGTTCCCTTCAATGCAAACGAATGATTTTGAAACAGCTAAGGACATCTTTGCAGTACATATTTAGTTCTATTAAAAATACAGGCGTATCAGGCTACAGTCTAGTATTAATCACATACACCTTAGTCGTATAAATCCAAATTAAACAGTTACTTAATAAAACCAAGCACAAGGTTCACTTTAACGAAATGCCGGTTGTGGCTACAACAAATCCCCATCAAAGTTGCCGGAGTGGATAGCAGAAAATGACGTGAGACTCACATGGATGTGAGGCTAGCTTCCGGGGGGCTTGGACGCCCCATCGGAAGCGTTAGTCATTTTCAAATAGCCACGCAGGAATCACAACTTCGTCTGGGGCGGCACGGGGAGATGCAAGAGGGGGATTGCTGGAGATCCCCCTCTTGCCCTGGTGTGGAACGGAGTTCCACGACTCACCTCGACCGTCAGGTCGGACATACCTGGGTGTGGGATGGAATCCCACGACTTTCATCCAAACTCCGTTTGGAAAACTCAATTCAGGCCGAAAGGCTACACTAACCTTGGTGTGGAACTGAGTTCAACGACTTAACTCGGCCGTCAGGCCACCCCGGCCCGTTATAATTTCCGCTCTAGCTTCCTCAGGGTATCTAAGGTGATCTGCAGCGCCTCGGCATCGATCCCTTGGGCACAGGCTTCCGCCCAGGGAAGCTGTTTCTGCTCTAGCTGCTGGAGCACATCGACCCCCTTGTCGGTGAGTAGCAGTAGTTTGGCCTTCTTGTGTTGCGGATTATCGGCAAGGGCGATGAAGCCTAACTCGACCATCTCATTGGCCAGGCGCTGCACGCCCTGACGACTCTGCCCCATGGAATGAGCCACATCGGATACCGTCATGGGATTACCGGCGCGGCCGAGTGCCCCCAGCACCTTCCAGCGGGCACTGCTCATCTGCACATCCTGAGTGAGCTTGTCGCCTTCGGCCGTTAACTGGCCGCTAAGCTTGAACACCTCTAAGACAATTTCGGTAAATAATCGGCCTGCTGGCGACGCTTTCATAAAAAATCTCTCCAGATTAATTTGACAGCATGATGTCAACCATGACAATATGCTGTCAAATATTGACAACTTGTTGTCATACTCTACCCCAAAAGACGACAAATAGCAGTCGAAAAAATTCGCCCGGAGGCATTATGAAAAAAACACTACACCTGTTTGGCGCCATCACGGCAACGACCTGCATAGCAACCTTCTTCCTTGCCACGATTTTGGTTGAACTCTTCGGCAGCGTTGAGCAGATAATCACGGTCAAGCAGCTGATCCTCATGCCCGGCCTCTTCATCTTGATCCCCGCCATGATGGTTACAGGCGTGACAGGCAATATGCTAGGCAATAAGGGAAGAGTCTTAGGGGCTAAACAGCGTAGGATGAAACTGGCGGCAGCCAACGGCCTACTGATGTTGTTGCCCCTGGCGATTGTGCTCGCCCGCATGGCCAGTGCCCAGGAGTTCGACAGCCTCTTCTTCAGCCTGCAACTGCTAGAGCTGTGCTGCGGCGCCGCCAACCTCTATCTGCTGGGACTCAACGCCAGAGACGGCATGAAGCTCAGTGGCCGCATTAAACAGAAAAAACTCACCAGTAACGCACTTTAATGGAGGATCACACCATGTCTGCACCCGTCACACTCATCAACCCCTTCAAGGTTCCCGCCGACAAGCTGGAGGCCGCCATCGAATATTGGGAAGCCCACCGCGACTTCATGGCCCAGCAACCCGGCTACCTCTCGACGCAGCTGCACCAGTCCCTAGACGAGGGTGCTACCTACCAGCTAATCAACGTCGCCATCTGGCAGAGCGAGGCCGACTTCTACCAAGCCGCCCAGAAAATGCGTCAGGCACTCGGCCACATCCAGGTAGAGGGGCTCAGCGGCAACCCGGCCCTCTACCGCGTAATCAGAACCTAAAAGGAGTAGGCCGAATCCAAGCCACAATCCCCCAATACAGGTTGCGGCTACAACAAATCCATCAAAGTCACCGACGACTAAATGGGATTCTGAGGGGAAAACAAAGCATAAGCCCCCAAAATTAAATGCGGGTTGTGGCTACAACAGATCCCCATCGAAGTTGCCAACTAAATGGATACAGCAGGCAAAACAATCCGCAGCCTGAACCCAAATGCCGGTTGTGGCTACAAGAAATCCCCATCGAAGTTGCCGAAATGCGTAGATGAAAATGCCGTATAGCCATCATGGACGATGGCTAAGGCTCGGAGGGACAGGAGTCCCATCCGAGTCGTTAGGCGATTTTCATTGAAGCATGAGGAGCAACAACTTCGTCGGGGCGGCACGGGGAGATGCAAGAGGGGGATTGCTGGAGATCCCCCTCTTGCCCTGGTGTGGAACGGAGTTCCACGACTTACCTCGACCGTCAGGTCGCACATCCCACTCCGCTAATCCAAAGAGCGTTTGGAAAACGAATGAACGTCCGCATTCACTCAAAATTCAACCGCTTCCCTAAGTGCCTATACTACAAGTACAATGATAACTCTTAGGACAAGTTGGCAAGACCAAAGGAAAGGCGATGACACTAAAGGAAGATGTCAACAAGCTCACTCAGGCCCTGGAGGCGATGCAGTCACAACAGGCATCGGACCGCGCGGCGCTCACGAGTCAGTTAGCGGAGTTTAGCCAGCAACTGGCCGAGCTCAACGCGCGGGTAAATGCCCTGGAGGGCTATGACCAGGCCGAGGCTTCGGATCTGGCGCTGTCGCAACAAGCACTTTCAACCCAAGAGAAGGCTACGCAAGATGACTCACAGCAGCCTCATTTAACTTCGGCGTCAAGCCACTCAAACCAATACCTGCCATGGCAGACCCCGCCAGAGCCTTCACAAGCAGCGCAGTCAGAGCAGACTCATTCATCCCAGCAAGGCGAACTCAGCCAGCAGGCCGATACCAGCTATCGCCATGACGCCTGGCAGCGCCAGACGCCTCAAGCAGAGGAACAAGTTAAGGCTCAAGCTCCAACTCGCTCAAACAGAACCACAAAACAGAAGGCCAGCACTCCCGGCATTGGCCAACAGCTGGCCAACTCGGTGGGGCAGCTACAGGGCTCGCTGGGGCAGCTAGTCAACCTGCTGCTCGGCCCCTTCGGCGGGCTCGGCGAGCAGGCCAAGGCCTTCTATCAACACTATCAGGCCAAGGGACAGGGCGCGGTATTTCTGATGACACTGGCGGGCATTGTCACCCTGACCTTGGGCTTCGGCTACCTGCTGCAATACTCCATTAACCACTGGTTCTCCGAGCTTGGCAAGGCCATGCTAGGGCTTATCACGGCCAATGGCGTGATCGCCGGCGGCCTGTTTATCCGGCGAGCGCGGCCCGGCATGGAGGACTATGCCTCAGGCATAGTGGGCCTTGGCATCATCTTGAATTACCTCTCCATCTATTTCCTCGGCCCCTACTTTGAGCTGATACCAGAGAGCGCCGCCCTATTGCTGATGCTGATGAACACCCTGCTGGGTTACGGTCTGGCGATGAAACTGGAGACCAAGGTGGTGGCCATCATCGCCCTGTGCGGCGGCTCGCTGGCGCCGCTTATGCTGCTCGATGCCAGCCAGGCACCACTGCTCTACCTGCCCTACCTGCTGATCATCGGCGCCTGCTCCCTGGTGCAGAGTCACAGGCTGAACTGGCCCGTACTGCTGGAGATAACCGCGCTGCTGCATATCGCCTGCGTGCAGCTGCTGAGCTTCTTCCTGTTTCTGCCGCTGGCGCCAATCGACACCATGGCGATGCTGGCGCTGGGGTGCATTAACGCCCTCTTCTATCTCTATGGCCTGGGTAGCCTGTGGTTACAGGCCAAGCGTGAGCCAAGTGCGCGCCTGCTCATGGTGCCTGTGGCCATGCTCTGTTTTACCCTCTATACACTGGGGGAATTTACCCCTTACGCCGGCGAGCTGTTCGCGATCAACGCTGCCATCTGCGCCCTGCTCTATTGGAAGATACGACGCGATAACCTGATAGCGCCGCTGATGCTGGCTGCAGCCGGGGTGTTCGCCGGGGTGGCCGCGCTCTACCTCATCAGCGCCGATCTCCTTGGTTTGGTGCTGTTGATCGAGGCCCTATTGCTACTCTGGCTCGGCGCTAAGCATGACTTTATCGCCATTCGCACCGAGGCCTATATCCTGCTGGCCTTGGGCCTTGGCAGTAACCTGCTGACCCTGTTCGACAGCCTGGCGGTGAGTCACCGCGAGCTGGGGGGCGCTGCGGGAATGACCGATAACCTTATCCTCATTCTCACCCTGGCGCTGAGCTGCGCCGCCGGTTATCAGGCGATACGCCTGATTGACGCCCTGGGGGATAAGCTTGCTGAGGGCGAGCAACTCCTGCGCCGCGCCCTGCAGGGAGCTTTTGGTCAGCTGCTGGCGATCACAGCACTGTTTATCGGCTATTGCTTAAGCCCAGATTATTACCTCAATGGCCTGCCACTCATCGCCCTGATGCTGCTCTACCTCGGCAGACGAGACGAGCTGCGCTTTACCGAGATCATGGCCTGGTTCTGGCTACTGCCACTGGGCGGCCTTATCATGCTGGGCATGCTCGAGGCGGGCAGCGTTAACTTTGCCCAGCAGCCCCTCAACGCCAAACTGGCGCGTATCGAACTGTTCAGCTGCCTGCTGCTGGCCTACTACTGGTATAAGCGATACACACCTCAGTCGCCTCTGGTGAGCCTGGCCTACTATGTACAGCTCATCTGTTACCTGGCCCTGCCGCTCCTGCTGCTGCCTAAGGTGCTGCGCAGCTATCTAGCGCTGCTGCCCATCTACCTCTGGCTGGCAAGCGCCATGGCCCTCGGCCTTGCAAGGTTTGTGCGCCACAGGAGCCTAGTGATCGAAACGCAAGTGCTGTGTGCAACAGCCATGTTGTTTACCGCCATCAGCTGCCTGGACAACCAATGGCAGGGATTAGTCGCCCTCGCCATAGGCGCACTGGCACTGGGCACAGTGCACGGCCGTTATGGGCAGCTGGACAGGCGCTGGCGCATATTATTGCGCTTCCCCTGGCAGTTGAGTCCCTTCTATTTTGCCTTGGTAGTGGCCGTTGCCGTGCAGACCCTGTCCGGGCTTATCGCCCCAGGATGGTCCCTAGTATTCCTGGGACTGACCGGTTACTTTGCCCTGCTGCTCGAGCGCGACAATGCCCTGGGCAGACGTTTCGCCAAGGCGCTGAAACCAGGTTACGATCTCGCCTATGGCCAGCTTCTCCTGCTGCCGCTGGCGCCCATCATATTGCATGGCGATCGCCCCCTGGGGCTGAATATGAGCAGCCTGCTGTTTAGCCTCAGCGAGCTGGGCATACTCGTGGTGCTCGCCTGGTATCTAAAGGGCAAGCGACTCGGCATAGAGTCTCACAAGAAGCTGCTGCCAAAACCCGCCCTGGCCTGGGGCTGGCACAGCCTGCTGGCGGTGAGCTATTTTCTCTGGAGCTACCAGCTGGGCACTCAGATCGCCGCGCCGGTTAGCAGCATCTTGCTGGTGAGCCATGGCAGCGCGCTCATGTTCCTCAGCCTGCGGCCACAACAGGCCAGTCTGATACGCATGGCGGGGATCCTCTTCGGCCTCGCCTGCCTCAAGATCTTGGTTATCGACATGGCCTCCTTCGTGCTGGTGCAGAAGGTGGTGGCCTTCATCATAATTGGCATCATATTGCTGACGGTGGCCTACTTCTATCAGAAGCAGAAGAACCGTTTGTTGGCTCAAGGCTAGTTTTCTTTCCCCCACCTAGTGGCAATCACAGCTGCCACTAGGTGTATCGCTTTGTTGGCTATGCTAGCCATTCCCACTCTTCCTCCCAGTAGGCAGGCTTTGGAGCCAATCATATTGAAGCTTTCCACGAGTTAACTGTGACGTGAGCCGCAGAAATTTTGACCAATTCGTGCTACAAGGATCTTTCGGCAAATGATTAATTTTTAGACATAAGATCTATAAAATGTGCCTGTTAAAGCCATGGAAACCTGCCGAGAGAGGATATTGTCATGCTAAAGAAGGTGAGCCGACTCGATTACTATACTCTGCAGGTATTTATCGGGCTGGTTGAACTTAAGAGTGGCAGCGCGGTGGCTGAGCGGCTGCGCACCACCCAGTCTAAGGTGAGTCGTAGCCTCACCTGTTTGCGTGAGGTACTGGAAGATGAGCTCTTTATCCGCCAGCAGTATGGCTTCGAGCCCAACCAGGTCGCCTTAACCATCTACCCTATGGTACAGACCATAGTTGAGCAGTACGACAAGATAGTTGCGGCCACCATAGACAGGGGCGCCGAGCCCTATCAGCTCAGCGTGGCAACCTACGAGCAGTGGTCACTGATGGTGATGAATAGTGTGCACAACACCTGCAATTGTATCGAGGGGGGTGTCAGCATCAATATTCAGCCTTGGAGCGACAAGGTCAATCAACGTCTGTGTCAGGGCAAGGTGGATTGCAGCATCTCCACCGAGCCTATCGACCATCCCATGGTTAACAACTATAAGCTGGGAGATATCAATCATTTCTTTATCGTGACGAGACGCGGGCACCCGCTGCTATACAGCACAGCCCCTATGACAGAGCTGTTCGACTATCACATGGCTCTGGTCAATACCCACCTTCATGAACAGGAGCCCCACCCCATAGAGCTATACGCCAGATCCCAAAAGATCGACATTCATGTGGCACTCAAGAGCCCTAGCCTACGAATGTTGGTGGATCATGTCAGTCACAGCGAAGATGTCGCCCTGCTCTCCTCGGCCATGTCTATGGCCTATTTCGAGAATCGCGACGATGTAGACTATCTGGATGTGTCCAAGATCTGGCTACAAACCAGTGGCCTGACGGGAGAAAGTTATTATCTTCACTGCCATAAGAGCATTAAGCCGCAGCTGGCAAATTGCCTGCGCTACCTCCTCACTGAGAAGCTCAATGAGATGCAAACCCACTGCGACGAGGCCGTTCAGGAACGAATCGCTAACCCAGCCTAAGAATACAACGGCTAGTGCACGCTCTGACTGATCAGTAACCTGATCTCCTGCCTCAACCAGTCTAGGTGGGTACAGCTATGCTGCCTGGCGCTCAGCAGATACAGCCTGGGATAGGCTTGATCCCGATACAAACGCTCCGTGTCATTGGCCGACAGACAACAGACATGCAGGCCAGGTAACAGCTCGCTCTGCTCATACACCTTGTTATAGGGCAGCAGACTCACGGTTTTGTCGTCGGAGAGGTAGCGAAATAGCTGATGAAACCCCAGCCCCTCCAGCCCCAGATCTGTGGGCGCCAGATGACAGGCCAGCTTTTGCTGCCGACAGTAGCGCAAGAAAGGATCCGGCGACTGTTTGTCTATCTGACTGAAGGCACTCAGGTAGGGATAGGCGGCTATATTGGCCAGGCTGATCTCCTGGTGCAAGATAGGATGATTGAGGGAGCAGAGCAGGTACAGATGGGTTAGCTGCTTAAGGGGCTCGACCTCAAGGCGCGAGTCTTGCAGCCCTTCCGCCGAGGACTCGCTGAGAATCGCCAAGTCCACCAGCCCCTGAGCCAGATCTTCAATGATATCGGCCGAGCCGGAACGCAACTCATAGCTAATAGGCAGCTGCGCCTCGCTGATAGCGCCACTCAAACGTTGGGGCAGATGGGCGATCAGCAGATCACTCACATAGATCACCATATTGTGGCTAGCAGCCATGCCATGACACAGCTCCAACTGATGCAGCTGCTCGCCGCACTGCACCAGGGCTTTCACCAAGGGATAGAGCTGGCGGGTAAACTCATTGGGTTCCAGGCCATGCTTCTTTCGAATGAAGAGGGGATCGTTAAAGATCATCCTGGCTTGTTGTAGACAGCGGCTCACCTTAGGCGCCGGTATATTCATCTCTATGGCAACAGAAGAGGCAGAATGTTTTTCATACAAATTAACTAATATATTGGCGCTAAGCATATCTAAACTATCTAGAGTCATATTTTTCATTTAAAAATACCTCTCCCGACAATTAATATACCCATCCAGAGTATAGTAAATATAATAAACCTGACAATAGGCTCATTACTTTTAAATAAAATAAATAAAGTAGAACCCGATCACACCTTTAAATTTCAACTATTTACAAGGCACACCCAAGACACTATTTTTCAAGAAGTTTAAATCTAACCCCTCGTAAAAACACAGATATCCAAGAAATAAAACACAGATATCCAAGGATTGATTATCTGCAAAATGAAATAGCTAAAAATAAGTATCTGACCCAGACCTAAATTTTAATAATCCGATTTTAATAGTTATTGTAAATATTCCGCGCAACGTAATAATTAAGTGGAGAGTTAAAAATGAAAATAACCATGGAGGTTTATCATGAACACCACCGCTACCGTTATTTTAAGTTACGCGTTTATGTACTTTGTTTTGTTCGTCATTTGTCCTCTCGTCATCGTGACCTTTGTCATGACGTGCATTAAGTTCTTTAGCTCAAGCGAGGCGCAGCTGGTCGATGCCGCTGTGAGCATCAAGCCACATTTACTCGATAAAGAATCTATGCATTTTCTCAAAGGCCTGAAGGCCATCGCCGCCAATCGCTACGATATCCTTTATGGCGCATCACTGGTGAATGTAGTCGACATAGATGATTCAATCAAAAACCATGACGAAGTGCAGGACTTCATGGAGCACTGCCACCTTGATTACGTGGTCGTCGACAACGAATCTTCTGCGGTCAAACTCGTAGTGAGCAACCCTGCGGCGAGCTCTCCCGAGCAGATGAAATTTGTCGAAAAATGTTTGGACTACATTGGGGTTCAATTCATTAAGCTGGACAAAGACAAGCATTGTGACGAGGCGCTGCTGCGTACAGCACTCGCCGCCTGATGTGTCTCTATCACAGCGATTCCCGATGAGCGTCAAACCTACCGCTTGACGCTCCTGTTCCCCCGAACTCATGCTCACTGAGGTGTAAGGATGCATTATGTATCGAATTACCCCTTGCACTGCCTTGCTGCTGGTCAGCGCCTTGGCCCTTGGGCTTACCGGCCTCATGTCGGCCTCCACCTTCGCCGCCGACGAGCAAGCCAGCCGCAGCTGCATCAAATGTCATAAACGTAACGGTAAACTCGAGGGCGTACATGCCAGCCCCGGCCTGGCCATTCTCTGCCAGGACTGTCACGGCCCTAAGGGCACGCACCCGAAGAAGGGTTCCACGCTCAACACATTTGGCCCAGATAGCCCACTTACCGCTGAGCAACGCACAGAGATCTGCCTGACCTGTCACGACCATCAGGCCCTGGGTGAGGTTGAATGGACCCACAATGTGCATGCCAACCGCCTTGGCTGCGATCAGTGCCATAAGCTCCATCCCGAGACGGACCCCATGTTGTCCCTCAATACGCAGCAACATAGCCAGCTGTGTGTGGGCTGCCATAAGGTCAAACAATAGGAGGCCTGTGATGCAAGTATCTAAACGTCAATTTCTCAAGGGTGTTGGCGCCTTGCTGGCTGGAGCCTCTTTTTATGGCGTAACCCGCTCGCCCCAGGCCGACTCGACTCAGGCGGCTGAGGCGACTCCCGAAATCAAATATGCCATGGTACATGACGAAAACGCCTGCATCGGCTGCAACGCCTGCATTGATGCCTGTCGCGAGGTCAATCATGTTCCCGACGGCGTGAGTCGGGTGAAAATAGAGCGCAGCGGCCCCTTTGGCGAATATCCAGAGCAAAGCTATCGCTTCAGCCGTGTCTCTTGTCAGCACTGCGAAGCCGCGCCCTGTGTCAGGGTATGCCCAACCGGCGCCGCCTATATAGATAAAGCGACCGGCATAGTCGCGGTCAATAGCGACCGCTGCGTGGGCTGCCAGTACTGCATCGCCGCCTGCCCCTATCAGGTCAGGTATATCCACCCCGAGACCCGCACCGCCGACAAGTGCGACTTCTGTCAGAAGAGTCGCCTGGCCAAGGGACTAGAACCCGCCTGCGTCGAGGCCTGTCCCACCAAGGCACTGACCTTCGGCAACCTCAAAGATCCCGAGTCGGATCTGGTGAAACTGCTGAAAGCCAAACCCAGCTACCGCGCCAAGGTGGATCTGGGCACCCGGCCTAAGCTGTTCCATATTCAAACCATAGATGGGGAGATAATGCTATGAGTGCTTTTCATTTCGAAGGCCTGGTATGGCATTGGCCTATCGCCATATACCTCTTCCTCGCCGGCCTCTCTGCCGGGGCGGTATTTTTCGCCATCATGCTGAAACACTTTAAGCTGGCCCATGAGGCCTGGCATTCGCCCTTCGTACAGGCGGCGGCCATCATAGCGCCGGTCGCCGTATTTGGTGGCCTGGGGATCCTGGTGTTCGACCTCACTCGGCCACTGGATTTCTGGAAGATCTTGGTGTTCTACAACACCACTTCTGTGATGTCCATGGGGGTACTGGTGCTGATGGCCTACCAGCTGGTGCTGTTTGCCTGGATCGCCTGCGTCTTCCAACGTCGCATCACTCAGCTGCTAGGCAAACGCCTGCCTATCGTACAGCGGCTGCTTAACTGGCTGGTGAAACAGGAAGCGGCGATCACAGGCATCTTGGTGATCCTCGCCATCTCGCTGGGGGCCTATACCGGCTTCCTGCTGTCGGCACTGATTGGCTTCCCACTGCTGAATAACCCGGTATTGCCGCTGCTGTTCTTGATCTCCGGTCTCTCCTCCGGCGCCGCCGCAACCCTGCTGGGAGGCGTGCTGCTCAGGGGAAATCCCAATGGGGTCGAGGTGCGTTTCATTCACGGCATAGAGATCCCGCTGATCTTAGTGGAGATAGGACTGCTGTTTACCTTCTTTGCAGGCTTGATTCTCTCGGGCGGTCAGAGCCAGGTGGCGGCGCTTAACGCCTTGGGCTTCGGCTTCTGGGGTTGGATCTTCTGGGCTGGAGTAATAGGCATAGGCCTCACCCTGCCATTGGCTTTCAATCTGTGGATGAAGGTATCGGCGGATCGTAAGTTCGCCTATGTGGCGGTCACCGCCAGCTTCAGCCTGATAGGGGTGTTCTTACTGCGCAACTTTATCCTCTATACAGGTCAGATGACGGGGACCTAAGCCCCATTGGCACCTACTCGCGGGCCTCTTCGCCGCTAATTAGATGCAGCGGCGCCCGGTCGCTCAGGTAGGCTTCATCCACCTGCTCTAAGCGGTTATAGCGGATCATCTCTCGAATGCCGTCGATATAGGCCTGACCTCGTTCCGAATATTTGTCCAGCGTACCCGCCAGCACTAGGCCAGTAATAGGCTTGTTGGCGGCCCGCAGCTGCGCCCTCAAGCCTCTCAACGACTGATAAGCAGCATTGGTGTTTAGGTTAAACAGATAGCCCTGCACCGAGGCCAGCGGCGTATCGAAACGTGCCAGGCCATAGTTGCCCAGCTCTTTGCGCTGGGCCTTAGGAGTCATCCCCTTGCCGCTAAAATCCCACTGACCGAAGAAGGCATTGCCCTCCACGGTAAAGCGCGACGTCGCCCAGCCACTCTCCTCCGCCGCCTGGGCCAGCACCAGAGAGGGCGGCATGATATCGACCCGCGCTAAAAGCTGCTGGCGCTGCTCCTCGGTCAGGCTACCACTGTCATCCGTTAGCAGACGATACTTGCGCGCCAGGGCCAGCAGCTCGGGGGCATCTAACTCCGCCTGGGCGATAGCTTGCCGCTCCAGCAATATCTGCTCATTGGCCACCAGGATAAGCGGCGCCATCAGGCGAAAGAATACCATCTTCTTAAGCTGCACCGGGATCTGCGATGAGGTCTGCTGCCAGCGCTCACTCACGGCCTCGAAGGTGAGCCTGGGCACCTCACGATTGCCCGCCTGCCAACCGGCTTGGTTATATCCCAGACTATCGAACAGGGCGATCAGCTCATCGAGGGAGTTAAGCACCACATCCTTAGGCGCCTGGGTGGGACGGTCCTTGGAGACAGTCTTGAAGCTGGTCTGAGTCTGCTGACTATCAGACGGAGTCGCCAGCTCGCCGGCGTTTGCCACCGGCGGCTCCATGCCCGCCGCGGCCAGCGCGGCCGACAGTTGGCCATCGTCGCTCGGGCGATACCAGAGCGCCCACAGCATCAGCAGCGAGGCGATCACCAATAGCAGAGGCAGTGCAATCTTTATACGGCTAACGGCAGGCATAGAGGCTCCTTTGGATAAGTTAGGATAGGTGTGGGCACGGCAACACCATGCCCAATCGACCGCACAGGTCAATCTATCACTTAACGCTAATCTTTCCCTTACTCTAATCTATCTGTCGGCGGGAGTCTCTAGATGAGCCCTTGAATGAGAGATTGGGACCCCAGCCCAGCTCAGGCTCATCGACGCATGCCTCATCTTTGAACATTAAGGCATGGCTAGCCACTCGCAGCGTCGAAGAATAATCCACACCAGACTAAAGGCTTTAATAAAATAATGCCTAAATCCTCTTCCCCTTAATTAAATAAATCTATTATTAATTTAACCAATATTTTTAATTCCTCTTATAGAATCAACAGCACAAATTTATTCTAATTTAGAAACAACCATAATCCAGGGCAACTCGGTAAACAGCAAGATAACAAAAGGTTAATAACTTTTAAATTAAAACACCAAATAATCAGATGTATGTGACACAAGCCGCAATATTAAGCTTAATGTTATTTTCATATTGAATAAAGTTTATCTGTTTCATACATTGAAAATTCGCCTTAAATTTAAATGTATCTTTTTGTATCACTCGGACGATATAAAATTTCATTCTTAGCTGGTTATATGTTGAAACAAGGAACTGTCACACTATCGAGCTTAACCCTCTTGTTTGGGCTACTGTTACTCACTCATCTGAGTAACGGCCTGATGACGCAGCAAGCCGCCATCAGCACCAGTCAAACCCTGCGCTGCGGTGTGATAAATGGGGAAAGTCTCGCCACCAAAGAGGTCGCGCCAGCTAGACTAAATTCAACATTATCATCGCATTGGCGCTGTGTTTATCAGCATCCAATGCAAACTCTCCCACAACTGAGCGGTGAGACCCACGAGAGTCAGGGTAATAGCATCAACCTGACGGCGGTGATCTTCTGTCTGCTATTCCTCTCTGCCGGTCTGCCTAGATACCGACTGAGAAAATATCGTACGCCCAAGAGTATTATCGAATGCAGCTCACTATTGATGAGCTGGATCAAACCTATTAAGGGCACACCTTCATAGTCCCTATGGCCGTGAGTAAACAATATTTACGACCATAAAAACATTCACAAATAACGACAGCCAAAATAACACCTGGCCGTTATATCTATTTCAATTTATTTAAATGAGGTTTATTTCATGCCTTATGCACACTCACGCCTGTCGAGTGCGAATCTTTACGCAACATTAAATGGATGGCAGCTAAATTTATCCCAGGTATTAATATTGGGTCTGCTATTTTCGACAATGGCTTGGGCAGATAATGAAAATGTCGCCGCCGCCATAGACACCAAGAGCTCCCACTGGTCCGGTTATATCAGTGCCAGCGCCGCCAGCAACACCTTCGAGCAATCGGCCCCCAGCTCCTACCAGGCCCTCAGTGCCAGCGGCAGGATAGCCTATCGCGACACCTGGGGCAGCATACGCCTCTCCAGCGGCGGCGAGGTAGAAACCCACCACAATCAGTCCTATTTCTACGACACCTTCTTAGAGTATCGCACCCCTTCCAAGGGCCTGGGGGATAATTGGAGCTATGTGGGCAGCGCGGGGGTCTATCTCCCCACGGGCCACACCAGCCAGGAGAACAAGTTGAGGGTCGCCCCCAGACTGGCTGGCTACCTCTTCTACCGCCCGAACCAAGACTGGAACTTCTATCTCTCACCCCGGCTGAAATATAACGCCTATGAACATGAGATAGGCCGCCACGGCGAACACTTCATCGAGCACAGCATCAGCCTGCTAGCCGACGCCACCTGGCAGTTCATCGACAACTGGTACCTGGATGTCAACGCCTCCTACACCATGAACAAGCCCTTCAACACCAGTCGTTACGACAACCGTTTCACCATCAGCGAAGAGATTGGCTGGTCGTTTGCCCCCACTTGGGTAGCGGCCATAGGCCACAACAACAGCGGCTATTTCTTCGATCCGGATCGCGGCCCGTCCCACAGCTTTACGCTCTACGACGAACGCAGTTCCGTGTTTTATCTATCAATTACCAAATATTTATAAAAAGTACTTATAAATTATATAACTAGGAGAGGTTTCAATGTACAAGAGCACTGTCGCCATCGCCATATTGAGCGCGATAGGATTGAGCGCCTGCGGCACAGACGAGCCGTACCAGGAGGTCAAGAAAGATGAGCGGATGATCGCCGTCAAAGACTTCAAAGATGCCACCACCACTGGCGAGGCGGGGGATCAACTCACCTCCTCGACCACCACGGGCGAGCTGGCAAGCAAGCAACCCGAGCGGCTCTTTCTCTACACCCGCAGCCTGGGCGAGGCGCCGCGCTACTCTGCGCCTATCCACGGCTTCTCCCAGGGAGAAGCCAAGCTGGTGACCCTGCGGATGACGGAAAACGGCATTCAGCTGCGTCAGATCGACAGAGACAACATAGGTCTGGACCACGACTCGCGTTTCGACAACGAGTACAACAAGGCCCCAGTGCTGACCATTCCCGGCGACTACATCGACTTCCAATGCCAGGAGGACAACTGGGGCGACTGCACCAACCGCGAGGAAGAGGTGACGGATCGCAACATCACCTGGGATCAGAAGAAGTTCTTCATACCTAAGTTCGAAGGGGCGCAGATCGCCGAGGAGAACTACACGGATCTGGTCACCTTCAAGCAGTGCACCACAGAGACAGAGTCGGCCCACCTGGTAAAGGACGGCAACTGGGAAGGCTATGAGATGAACTTGGCCAAGGGCGTGATCAACTTCGAGATCGAGCACACCTACCAGGCCAATCCCGCCTGTTTCGGCAAATTCTTCAAGGGCAGCTTCGACAACCTCTCCTTCACCACCACTGAATATATCTCGGTCGTGGCCCTGGATCAGCTGGCCAGTGAAGACTTTGTCACCATCCCTTATAGCGAGGATGAAAACGGCACCTTCGGCTTCTTCCGCACCCAGCATGAATACCGCGACGGCAACAACGCCGATGGTAAGGATGGCTATGTACGCCAATACCTCAATCATTTTAATCCCAAGAAAGAGGCGCTCACCTACTTCTTGAGCAACAACTTCTTCGAGCCGAAGAACCAGCCCTTCCTGGACGCGGCAAAGCAGAGCATTGCCGCCATCAACATTCAGAACAAGCTGTTCGAAACCGGCCTGCCGGAGCTCAAGCTGGCCCAGGCCAACGAACGCAGACACGGAGACTTGCGCTACAGCAACATCACACTGTTCGACGAGCCACTAGACAACGGCTTGGCCGGCTATGGCCCCTCCGCCGCCAACCCGCTCACCGGCGAGATCGTCAGCGGCCGGGTAGACCAATACAGCGCCAACCTGCAGCAGGGCTCGACCCGCTACTACCGCAGGGTGCAGCTGGACTACAACCGCGGCATGCTAGACCCTAACTCGGTCAAAGCTCTCACCGGGGTCGATTACACCCCGTCACAGGAGGCGGTAGATCGCGCCAATCAGGTGGCTGCCAATAAGCTGGTTGCCGAGCAGAACAGTCAGAGCCAAGATCCTATGGTGCAGCAACCGCGCACCGAGGCCCAGCCGCAGACCATCATCCCGGATCTCTCCACAGATGATGCCAACAATGCCCCCTTCGAGGAGCTAGTCAACCAACAAAACAAGACCGAAACCTTCTGGGCCGAGCATAATCTGATGAGCGTGGATCAGGCCTTCGGTCTCACAGGCGGCGCACTGCGCGAACTACCTCGGGGCATTCAGGGCTATGAGATCGACTGGAAAGACACTCAATTCTGGGTCGATGGCATCATAGGCGGCAAGCTGAAGGATATCGAGAAGATGCCCACCAGCTTCCAGGCAGATCTAGTAACTAAGCTGGCGGCTCAGGCCTTTGCCGGTACCCTCACCCACGAGCTGGGCCACACCCTTGGCCTGAGGCACAACTTCGCCGGTAGCCGGGACCAGGCCAACTTCTTCAACGAAGAGGAGATCGCCAAGTTCAGCCAGGCCTTCAGCGAGGCGGGTTATCCTCATCTGACGGTCAAGGCAGACTTCTCCAGCCAGATGGATTATAACGCCGACCGTTTCGCCACCACCTTCCAGAAGTACGATCTGGCGGCGCTGCGCTTTGGCTACGGTCGTCAGGTAGAGACTCAGGATGGCAGCCTGGTTTCGCTGGAGGCGGCCGATGCCAAGCGCCGCGAGGAGCTACGCCAAGGCAATATCACGGGCGATATCCAATATGGTGCCCTGCATCAGATAGGAAAAGAGCACGACCTGCGCTACTTCGCCTTCTGTACCGACGGCCATGTGACCCTCAACTCCAACTGTAACCGTTTCGATGCCGGCACCAACAACGACGACATAGTGCAATACTATATCGACAGCTACCACGACAGCTATGACACAATGAACGTGCGTCATAACCGTCAAACCCTGTTCGAAGATCATATCCTGCCTTACACCATCAACCGCCTGAGGGGCTTTAACAACATACGCCAATTTGTCGAAGACACCGCCACGGTTGAGGAGCTGTTTGCCTTCGATCAGAACGAGCTGGCCGAGTTCTGCACAGGCCATGAGAACTACTGGTTCTGCGCCTCACAGCGGGCAGTCGAAAAGGCGGCCGACACCTTCCTCACCGCGGCCGGTCTGAGCGACATCTACCTGCATGTCACTTATCGTATGAATAGCGACGACAGCCGCGCCCTGACCAAGGTGCACTCGCTGGAAGATATCCTGACTCGTCTCTACCGTCTCAATGCCAGCAAACTGGATGAAGGTTTCGATCTGGGTCAGATCATCACCGCCTATGAGCAAGCCCCTGAAAAACTAAAAGAGCTGTTGCTCAAGGCCGATATCGTCGAGGCCTATCAGGACCTGCTCTACGCCGATGTCAGCGCCAACAAGGGACGCCTGCTCAACGGCATCAAGGCCCCGGCGTCGAGCCCGAATCACCCTTATGTCAACGAGCGTGACGTGCTGGGCATGTGGCCCGATAAGCTACTGGCGATGCGTCAGCTGCTGACCCGCAAGTCACCTCGCAGCACCACGGGCCGCACCTACTACGCCCTGGCGGATTATCCTAAGGTGAAGGATCAGCTCGAAGGTATGCTGTGTCAAATGACGCAGGGCAATACGGTTCAGGATATCAACCAGTACCTAACCAAGCCTGTGCTGAGCGATAGCTGTAAGGCGGTGGATGCCAAGTACTATGTCAACGACGTTGACTATGCCGACCAGCATATCGAGGCGCTTCCTAGCTACGCTACCTCTCTTGGACGCTACTTCGGCTTCCCCCAGAGCAGCTATGAGATGAAGGGTAAGAGCAACCTGCTGCAGATGATGCTTAAGCAGGTGGTGTTGGCATCGCGCGACAGCGACTATCGCGGCGAAGAAAAGGCCAGAGTATGGCGCGAGTATGTGGGCATTCATCTTGCCAGCGACGCCGTTGCCGCCAGCAAGCAGATCAGCCTACAGGGCAAAAACTATGTGGCGACCGAGGAGAACCAGCTGGCCCTCATGCTGATTGAGCAGATAGCTACGCTCAAGGCGCTCATCGCCAGCTCGCCGGAGCTGATGAGGCATCAGATGAACAGCAAGGGCGAGACCTTCCAGCAACTGGTGGTCGACCCCATCATCGCCCGCGATGAGCGAGTGATCACTTACCTGCCGGTGCTCTAAGCCAGCGGGTCACACCAAGCCAAATAAGAAAGAAGCCGCCTGTCGGCTTCTTTTTTTCTTAAGTGCTAGTGACTTAGCAATAAGCCACGACAATAATTCCCGTCTCGTCCCAGTAATCTCACCCACCGAGGGGCCCTATCCGGCAACAGAGCTGGGATGCAACATGTGTAGCAAAATGTATCATCTTATTTAGATGGTTGTTTCACTACCCAATAATGGTTAACTTATGACTGACCGACACATAGGAGAGTCCCCTCGATGGAGCCGGATGAGCAGCCATCCAATCAGTTAGCCAATGCCGAGTCATCGGCGGAAAACAGTTCCGAGCCAAAGGCCGACCTCATTGCCGAGCTAAAAGCCGAAAATGCAGTGCTTAAACGCGAAAACGCCAAGTTAAAGCTGCTCAACGATCGCGCCGAAGAGAAGCTTTTTGCCGCGCTGGATGGCAACCGTCTCTGCCTGTGGGAGCAACATCTTCCCAGCGGTAACCTGACCATCTTCAACATGCGCTGGGGCGAGCTGCTGGGCTTTAGCCGCGAAGAGCTGGCGGCCCATGTGGACAGCTGGAAACAAAACCTGCATCCGGAGGATAAGGAGTGGGTGATCAAGGCCTTCGAAGATCATGTAGAGGGCAAGTCTGACTACTATCAGGCGGTACACCGCATGATCCACAAGAATGGCTCGGTCACCTGGGTATCGGACCGTGGCCGTATCGTCGAGCGTAAGCCAGATGGCACCCCACTACGCATGATGGGCACTCACATGGATATCACCCAGGAGAAACGCTACGAGCAGGAGCTGTCTGAACTGGCCCACTGCGACCCCCTTACCAACCTGAGCAATCGTCAGGCGATCACCCAGGCCTTCGAGCAGGAATACCAGCACTCGACGGGCAGCATCTTCTTCATCGATCTCGATGGCTTTAAGGAGCTCAACGACAAGCTGGGCCACAAGTTTGGCGATCATCTGCTGATCCACGTGGCCGACACCCTCAGGGGTGTGATCGGCACTCAGGCCCATATCGCCCGTCTCGGCGGCGATGAGTTTCTGATTTTGCACCCCAGCCAGGACCAGACCCTGCTGAGCGAGCGGGCCCAGTCGCTGTTGGATGTCTACCGTCAGGCGATCATCTTAGAGGGCACAGAGGTCAAACTCGGCCTGAGTATCGGCATCTATAGCTTCGCCCCGAGCGATGACTTTGTCACCGCCTGCGAATTTGCCGACGCCGCCATGTATAGGGTCAAGGCTCAGGGCAAACACGACTACCAGTTCTGGCAGGCCGAGCAAGCTGCCGGGCAGTAATTCCCCGGCTTATCTAACACTTAACCACCAACCTGTGCACTTGGCCTACCTGAGCACCTTGCTCAAGAACGCCTGAGTGCGCGGCTCCTGGGGCTGACCAAACAACAGTGCGGGCACATTACTCTCCACCACATAGCCCCCATCCATAAAGATCACCCGATCTGAGACATCCTTGGCAAAGCCCATCTCGTGGGTGACTATCACCATGGTCATCCCCGCCTGTGCCAGCTGTTTCATGACATCCAGCACATCGCCCACCATCTCAGGATCCAGCGCCGAGGTGGGCTCGTCGAACAGCATCAGCTCGGGCTTCATCGCCAGGGCTCGGGCGATGGCCACCCTTTGCTTCTGACCGCCCGATAGGCTGGCGGGATAGGCACTCGCCTTATCACTCAGTCCCACCTGCTCCAGCAGGCGCTTCGCCTCAGTGTCGGCCTCCGCCTGGGTCATCAAGCCCAGCTTCACCGGCGCCAGGGTGATGTTTTGCTGCACCGTCTTGTGGGGGAAGAGGTTAAAGTTTTGGAACACCATACCCACCTTCTGCCGCAGCTTGTCGATGCAGGCATCGGGCGCGGTGATCGACTGACCGTCGATCACTATCTCCCCCTGGGTAGGCTGTTCCAGCAGGTTGATGCAGCGCAGGAAGGTGCTCTTGCCGCTGCCACTGGGACCGATGACGCTGACCACCTCGCCTCTTGCGATCGACTCGTCGATCCCCTTGAGCACCTGGTTGTCGCCGAAATATTTATGCAGATTGCTAATCTTAATCACTTTGCTTAAGCCTCTTCTCAAACTTCGACAACATAAAGGTGAAGCTATAGGTCAACGCCAGGTAGATGAGTGCACAGGTAAACAGGGGCACGCTGTCTTCGAAGGTGCGGCTACGGATGATCTCGCCCGAGCGCATCAGATCTACGCCGCCGATGAAGCCTATCACCGCCGTCTCCTTCAGCAGCACGATAAACTCGTTACCCAGGGCGGGGAGAATGTTCTTGATCGCCTGGGGCAGGATCACCTCCTTCATGGTGACCGCCTGCGACAGGCCCAGGGAGCGCGCCGCCTCAGTCTGCCCCTTGTCCACCGCCTGTATGCCGGCGCGGATGATCTCGGAGATATAGGCGCCGCTGTTGAGGCCGAAGGCGATGATGGCGGCGCTCACCTTGTCCACGTCCCAGGTGGCCAGCACGATAAAGTAGAGGATCACTAGCTGCACCACTACTGGGGTGCCGCGTATCACCCCCACATAGAGGTTGGCGGGCCAGCGCAGATACCAACGACTGGACATCTTCATCAATGTGGTGGCTACCCCCAGCATGGCACCCAAGATCATGGCGAACAGGGTTACGATAAGCGTCACCTTTAAGCCATTGAGGATCAGGTAGATACCTATGAGCCCATCTTCACCTATGGGCGTAAACAGCGAGGAATTAATTGCATCTAACATGGCGGCCTACTTCATATGTTTGGCGAGCAGGGCGTCGTATTCACCGTTTTGCTTTATGGTTGCCAACGTCTTGTTGATGCTGGCCAGCAGCTCGGGCTGGCTCTTGGCCACGGCGAAACCATAAAACTCTGGCGGGAAATCCAGGCTGATAAGCTTGAGCTGTGGGTTCTTGGCCAGGTAGTTGGCGGCCGGCTCGCTGTCGAACAGCACGAGATCCACCTTGCCGTTCTTCAGCTCCATGATCGCCTCGAAGCCGGTATTGAAGGCGGTCACCGACTGGGTGTACTTCTTCGCCATAATGTCGGCGGTTGAGCCCAGCTGCACCGCGAAGTGTTTACCGGCGAGATCCGCCAGGCTGTGGATGCTGTCATCCTGCTTGTTGACCAAAACAACCTGGGTCGCCTCGTAGTAGGGCTCGGAGAAGTCGACGCTGGCCTGACGCTCGGGGGTGATGGTCATGCCCGAGGCGATCATATCTATCTTGCCGGCATTGAGAGCCACGATAAGCGAGTCGAACTTCATGTTCTCAACCTTTAGGGTCTTGCCCGCATCCTCGGCAATCTTGCGGGCCAAGTCGATATCGAATCCCATCACCTGATCGCCGCTGACACCGCCTACATATTCGAAGGGAGGAAAGGCCGCATTGGTGCCCACCACCAGATAATCTTTCTCTTTACCACAGCCACTCAGCAGCAATAGGGCCGTAAAACCGGCTAACAGGATAGATTTGTTCATTATTTACTCTCTTACCAGGAATATACGCTCAATTGGCCACGACTATAGGCAGCCCGACTCACACAGTCAATACTTATGCGATAAAAATGACTATTTAGTCATTTTGTTTGCTTTTTATTAACATAACCCCACCTATCCGTCAGTGTAGCTCGGCCAGCCCAAAGCGGCGCCTATCCAAACTTGCACACTTGCAGACTTGCACCATTGCAAACCATGACGGCACCAAGTTGGTGAGCACTGTGCGCGACGTCACACTCATCAACTCCGATTAAAAATCAACAAAATTAATACAAATCAATAAATTAAGAAGATTGGAAAAAGTTGGTACAGAACTTACATAATACTTTATAGGTAGTCGTTAGGGCGGGCGCATTTGCCAGAGATAAATGAAGCACCACCCTATAAGGAGTTGTAAATGAAACCTTGGTTAATGGCGGTCAGCCGCCTCGAAAATTGGCAGTTTATCTTTCATCTCGGCATCAGCCAGTGGGACGTCGAGTAGGCAAGCACGACGAGTCATCCATAAGGAGTCACAGATGAGTACATTATCTAAGAGTATCACGCCTAAGATGGCAGAGCGGATCGTCGCCGAGGTCAAGAGTAACAACTGCCTACTATCGGATGTTGCCAAACAGTTTGGCGTCTCAACCAAGACAGTCTACCAGCTGGTTCGCCAGAGTGAGCAGCAAGGTGGACGCGTGGGTGTGCTAAGGGCGGAAATAGACCGCCTCACCCTACAACTCAATCAGCTCATGCGTGAGCTCAAGCTTATCCAAGGATAAGTCGATTCACCAAGGGCTAATTTAGTTCGCTAAGGGCTTAATCGAATCGCCAAGGGCTAGAGAAGGCAAGAAAACAAGATGGAAACAAAATAAGTGGTCTGCAGGAAGCATGGGATCTCAGGTTAGAGGGCAGCAAACATAATAGCCTAAGTCGGGGACCAGAGACCTACGACGGGCCTGAATCGCAAAGCCATTTAAAAGAGGTGTTTTACAGGTGGCACCTCTAGGGAAGATGCAAACGAGTCCCACAAGGACTTATTCGCAGCTTCCCCAGCGCTCCCCCAAAGGCGCTTTCGCCTGGTGATAGGCAGGATGCTCTATCACCAGGTTTTTTCTTTTAGGTGAAGCCTCCCCAACAGCCCAGAGAAAAATTTTCATTTTATTTAACCCCTTCTCAGAAATCCTGCGTCTATATGCTCAAACAACTTATTCTTATCTACTGATTTGTCACTATTAAGTGCGTTTGGAGTATTCGATGAAAAAGACCCTGATTGCTAGCCTATTTGGCTCATTGGTTTTCACCGGCAGCCTGTTTGCCCTCCCCAGCGCGGCCGCCGCAGAGCTAGACTTCCCCCATATCGAAACAGTCGGCACCAGCGAGCTGGTCGTCAAGGCCGACATGGCCGAACTCAGCGTAGAGGTAGTCACTAAGGCCGACAATCCGGCCAAGGCCAAGGCGGGTTCGGATAAGGCGGTCAGCGACTTCCTGGCCAGGTTAGCCAAGGCGGGGATCGCACGCGAAGATGTTCAGAGCGCCAACCTGAATCTGCGTCCCGACTATCTGTACGACCCGGAGACACGCACCAACAAGGAGATTGGCTACCTCGCCAGCCGCCAGGTGGTGGTCACACTAAGGGCACTGGACAAGCTCAACGACCTGCTCGACAGCGCGTTGCAGCAAGGGATCAACCGCATCCATCAGATCAACTTTAAATCCAGCAAGGAGGCGGAGATGATAGAGCAGGCCAGGCTGATGGCAATCAAGGATGCCAAGCAGAAGGCCGCCGCTCTGGCCGAAGGTTTCGGCGAGCGCATAGATGGCGTATGGGAGATCCGCTATCAGGCACAGGGCCCGGTGCGCCCCATGATGTATAAGATGAGCGCCGCAGCCCCTGGAGATATCGCCGAGAGTTATCAGGAGGCGCAGACCAGCATCAGGGATCGCGTCGAGGTGATCTACCGCCTCAAGTAATAGCAATTAACGCTTTCAAGCCCGCCGACTGACGTCGGTGGGCTTTTGCATGTGTTATGCTCAGATAACCCACAACAACAGAGCCTTAGCCGCTATCGTCATGCCCTCACTCAAGCGCCTGTGCCACCTCTTATGTCTAGCCCTGTTACTCGTCGCCGTCACCGGCTGCTCAGATAAGCAGACAAGCCAGCCGCCCCTGAGCCTTAAGCGTCTGGTGGCAGATAACCTGGTAGCCGGGCTGCTTGCAGAGGATGCCAGCCTGGCTGTCACTTTGAGTCGCAGTCGTGATCTCAGCGTCTGGAGCCTTCCCGAGGGCAAGCAGCGTCTCCACTGGCCGGCAACCGCCTTCGAGCATCCGGGTTATAAACTCGCCCTGTCGGGCAACAAGCGCTATCTGGCCTATGGTGGCAAGCGTCAGATAAGCCTCATCGATCTCGAGCAGGGCAATATCCAGCTGACCTGGCAGGTCAACGGCTTTGACGACTACGCCAGCATCTCGACCCTGGCGCTCAATCAGACGGGTAGCCGCATCGCCATCGGCATGAACGAAGGCAGCGTGATCTTGGTGGATCTCAACGCACAGCAATTTTCCCTGTTTAAGCAACACGACGCTGAGGTGGCCTTCCTAACCTTTGGTGTCACGGACGATCGCCTGTTATCGGCGGGTCATGATGGCAGGGTGTTCTGGTGGGTCAGCGGCAGTGGCGAGATCATCAAGCAGTTCTCTCTGCCCCAGCGCATCACCAGCCTGGCGTTTGATGAGGCCGATAGGCGTCTCTTCTTCGCCGATAATCTGGACAACCATCAGCTGCTGGCATTCGACACAGGCGAGCCGCAGAGTCAACTGAGCTACTTCGAGCGCTACCGCTATTTTCGCCGCGCTCTCTTCATTCACAGGGGCGATGAGTTGATCACAGCTACCTCGAAACAGACTATCTTTCGCTGGCGGGTCGCCACGGGGGAAGAGCTAGAACGCTGGCAGCTCACCCCCTTCTCCATGGGCACCACAGTGCTGGATATGGTGAGTGACGGTGGGCAGCTCATCACCCTCAGCTCAGACGGCGCCCTAGAGCACTGGGGACTAAGCAACTAGCTGTCGCGGTTAAGCCTAAGCCGCTTGGCCAGCGGCTCTATGGCCGCCCCCTGCAACAGGATGGAGAAGAGCACGATGAAGAACACCAGATGCACCATCTCCACCGCCCCCTCAACACCGGCCGCCGCCGGGATCAGCGAGAAGACGATTGGGGTCGCCCCCTTGAGACCTATGGAGGAGATAAACAGCCGCTTCTTCCAGCTCGCCTGACGAAACGGCAGATAGCAGATCTGCACCGCCAAGGGCCTGGCTACCAGCATCAGCAGCGCCGCCGGAATAAGCGACAGGAAGAACACGGAAAACAGCGTCTGGGGGAAGATCTGTAATCCCAAGATGATAAACATCAGCGACTGCGCCAGCCAGGAGAGGCTGTTAAAGAAATGCCGCGTCACCTCCACGCCCCGGCGTATACCGTTGCCCATCACCACCCCGCTCACATAGGAGGCGATCAGAATGTTGCCACCGGCCAGCTCACTGCCATAGGCCGCCAACACGAAACTGGCGAGCACAAACACGGGGATAAGACCATATTCCTCCAGATATATGCTGTTAAGTGCCCACACCGCCAACTTGGCCACCACGAAGGCGACGCCTATCCCTAAGGCGATCTGCAAGCCTAACATCTGGCCTATCGCCCAGGGCGATACCGGCGCATCCGGCTTCAGGGCGATACTTGTGAGTATCATCACCATCACCAAGGCGACCGGGTCGTTGGTGGCCGACTCGAACTCCAGTACCGTATCCGTGCGCTCCTTGAGCTTGAGCTTCTTCGACTCCAGAATCGAGAACACGGCCGCCGCATCGGTCGAGGAGACCACGGCAGCAAACAGCAGGCAGATCACCAAACTCCAGTCGGTCAGCGGATAGAGGAGCGCCCCCAGAATAAGTGTGGTCAACAACACCCCTAAGGTTGCCAACATCCCGCCTTCCCTGTAGGCCAGCTTGATGCTCTCCGTCTTGGTATTGATGCCACCGACGAAGACGATCATATTGAGGGCGACCGCCCCGACCGTGGAGGTCAGGGTGAGGTTATCGTAGACAAAATTAAACTCGCCATTCCCCAGGCTAAGGCCCACCCCCATGAAGATCAACAGGCTGGGTAGCCCCAGGGTCTTTGAGGGGTGATGCAACAGGATGCCCACGGCAATCAGCGCGGCGATCCCTAACAAGATAACCTGGTAGGACATAGCTCTCCTTCTGGCAGATAAATAGGCTGGCTCAATGAAATTTTCCTGCTTATTTTAGCAGAGGAACCATTAATTGGAGATGAGTTAAATGTTTGATTAACGGTTTTTAATTGAAAAAAAAGCCCGGCCTAAGCCGGGCTTTTAAACAGGCTATTTCGTCTTGGAGACCAGATAGGGCTTCACCAGCAGGAAGGCGCCCACCAGCAGGAAGGGAATACTCAGCATCTGACCGGCGCTCATGGTCCAGTCTTGGGCATAGGCCGCCTGCTTCACCTTGACGAACTCGATGAGAAAACGGGCACTGAACACCCACACCAGGAAGAGACCGAACAGGGCGCCCTGCTTCTGCTTCATCTCAGTGGTCTTGTAGATTATCCAGAGGGCGATGAAGATGGCTAGGTAGGCCAATGCCTCATACAGCTGGGCCGGATGGCGCGGCAACATGTCTACCCGCTCGAACACTATGGCCCAGGGCTTGTCGCTGGGCACCCCGAGGATCTCAGAGTTAACGAAGTTGGCCATACGCACGAAGAAGCCGAAGATCGCCGTGGCGATCGCCAGTCGATCCAATAGAAACAGGAAAGGCAGCTTCATCTTGCGGTGATAATAGTAGAGCGCCAGTATCGCCCCCAGGCCGCCGCCGTGGCTAGCCAGACCGCCTTCCCATATCGCCAGAATCTTGGCCGGATGCGCGAAGTAGTAGCTGGGATCGTAAAACAACACATGGGCCAGACGCGCCCCCACCACTATGCCGATAACACAATAGATCAAGAGATTATCCAGTGATTCCACATCCAGGCCTTCACGCACATAGATGCTTTTCATCACCTGAAAGCCCGCGAAGATCGCGCTAGCAAACAGGACGCCATACCAATGTATCGTCAGCCCCATAAATGAAACCAACACAGGGTCCATATTCCAAATAAAGTGATCCAAAAACCTAAACTCCCTCGCATTAGGCCGACCGGCCCGGTGAATAACGCTGCTGACAGGCAGTTTTACGCGCTTCGACTTGCTTATTCAAGGTCTTGTGGCGATTTTCAACATACAGATACAAAAAAGCCCGGGAGAAATCTCCCAGGCTTTTGGTGATGGCTCGCAAACAAGGGAAGGTGCGAATAAGTCCCGTGCTTGCTCTGCGTGTGCTTAAAGTGGATAGATGCAAGGCACAGTTTGCAGCGAATGGCCCTAGTCCTTCGCAAGAACTGTAACGCAGCAAATACCACTGTAAGCCTCGCCCTGCGGGGCTTGGATAGCAACACCATTTCGGCGTTATTCAGCTTCAGCAGGCCTCGGCATGCCCTCAGTTGAATGCCTTGAACTGTCGCTGCTATCAAAGCCAGAGCTGTGCGACGACTTGTTCGCACCTTCCCAACGCGATTTAGCCCACCAGGCTCTCAAACAGCGTCTTAAACTTGGCCAGCCCCTCGGCCATGATCTCATCGCCTATGGTCAGCGCCGGCAGGAAGCGGATCACGTTGCCATAGAAGCCACAGGCCAGCAGCACCAGACCATGTTCGGCGGCGTTGGCGATAATCGCCTGGGTCAATGCAGTATTTGGCTGCTCGCTATCGCCGTCGATCACCAACTCCATGGCGATCATGGCGCCTTGATTGCGCACCTCGCCAATCAGCTGAGGATATTGCTCCTTGAGCGCCGAGAGCGCCTGATTGAAGGTGTCGCCTATCTTAACGGCGCGCTCCACCAGCTGCTCCTCTTGCATCACCTCGAGCACAGACAGCGCCGCCACGCAGCCCACGGGGGAGCCACCATAGGTGCCGCCCAGACCACCCGGCAGCGGCGCGTCCATGATCTCGCTCTTACCCACCACGGCAGCGAGTGGGAAGCCACCGGCGATCCCCTTGGCCATGGTCATCAGATCCGGCTCGACGCCCGCGTGTTCACAGCTAAACATCTTGCCGGTACGGCCAAAGCCTGTCTGGATCTCGTCCATCACCAGCACGATATCATGCTGGTCGCACAGGGCCCTGAGTGCCTGTAAGAACTCTGGCGGCGCGGCGTAGAATCCGCCTTCGCCCTGCACCGGCTCGACCACGATCGCCGCCACATCACAGGGGGCGATATCCACCTTAAACAGATGCTCGATCGCCTTGAGGGAGTCTTTCACGCTCACGCCATGAAAGGCCACCGGATAGGGCGCGTGAAAGATATCTCCGGCGAAGGGGCCAAACTGATGCTTGTAGGGGGTTATCTTGCCCGTCAGCGCCATGGTCAGGTTGGTACGGCCATGGAAGCCGCCGTTGAAGGCGATGACGCCGCGACGCCCGTTGTGGGCCCTGGCGATCTTGACGCAGTTCTCCACCGCCTCGGCCCCCGTGGTCACGAAGATCGTCTTCTTGTCGCTGTCGCCGGGGGCGATGCGATTCAGCTTTTCGGCCAGGGCCACCGCCGACTCGTAGGGATTGACCATGACACAGGTATGGCTGAAGTTATCCAGCTGCGCCTTGACCGCCGCCACCACCTTGGGATGGCTATGGCCCGTATTACACACGGCGATGCCTGTGCCGAAGTCGATGTAGCGCTTGCCCTCGACATCCCATAGCTCGGCGTTTAACGCCCGCTCCACATAGACGGGATAGGCGTTGCCCTGTCCCCTGGCGATCGCCTGTACCTTACGCGACTGTAATTCTGCGTTGCTCATCGTCTCTGTCCTTACGTCTACTTATCCAAGCCACTATTTATCTGAGTCACTATTTATCTGAGCCACTATTTATCTAAGCCACCGAGGCACAGGTATTTAATTTCCAGGTAATCGTCCAGGCCATACTTGGAGCCTTCACGGCCGTTGCCCGACTGCTTCACCCCGCCAAAAGGCGCGGCGGCGTTGGAGATGATCCCCTCGTTGACGCCCACCATGCCGTACTCCAGCCCCTCGGCGACGCGGAAGATGCGGCCGATATCCCGGGCGTAGAAATAGGCAGCCAGGCCATATTCGGTATCGTTGGCCATGGCCAGCGCCTCATCCTCGCTATCGAAGCTGATGATAGGGGTCACGGGGCCAAAGATCTCGTTGCGAGCCAGCGGCATCTCGTTGGTCACATCGGTGACGATCACGGGTGCCAGGAAGCTCTCCCCCAGCTTGCTCGGCTGGCCACCGGTCACTAGCTTGGCGCCGCTTGCCACAGTGTCACCCACCAGCTTGAGCACGTTTTTTACCGCGTCTTTTGAGATCATGGGGCCGACGGTCACACCATCACCCAGGCCATCGCCCAGCTTGAGATTGGCCACGGCAGCGGTAAATTTCTCGGTAAAGGCCTGCTCGACCCCCTTCTGCACGAAGATACGGTTGGTGCAGACACAGGTCTGCCCGGCGTTACGATACTTGGAGATCAGGGCGCCCTGCACCGCGGCGTCGATATCGGCATCGTCGAACACGATGAAGGGCGCGTTGCCCCCCAGCTCCATCGAGACCTTCTTCACGCTAGTGGCGCACTGGGCCAGCAAGATCTTGCCCACGGCGGTAGAACCGGTGAAGGTAAACTTGGCCACATCCGGATGCTGGGTCAGCACCTTGCCCATGCCCACGGCATCTTCGCCCACCACTATGTTGAACACCCCGGCAGGGATACCGGCGCGCTCGGCCAGCTCGGCCATCGCCAGGGCCGACAGCGGCGTCAGCGGTGAGGGACGTGCCACGAAGGTACAACCGGCCGCCAACGCAGCCGCCGCCTTACGGGCGATCATGGCGTTGGGGAAGTTCCATGGAGTGATAGAGGCCACCACGCCCACAGGCTGCTTGAGCACCAGAATACGCTTATCGTTGGCGGGCGCCGGAATGGTATCGCCGTAGACACGCTTGCCCTCCTCGGCGAACCAGTCGATGAAGGCGGCACCGTAGGCGATCTCCCCCTTGGCCTCGGCCAGCGGCTTGCCCTGCTCCAGGGTCAGCAAGCGGCCCAGATCTTCCTGGTGCTCCATCATGAGATTGAACCACTTACGCATCAGGGCGGCGCGCTCGTTAGCCGAACGCTTAGACCACTCAGGCAGTGCCCGCTTGGCAGCAAGTATGGCCTCCTGGGTATCGTCGAGACTGGCGTCAACCACCTGGGCAATCACCTCCTGACTAGCCGGGTTCACCACATCGAAGCGCTGGTCGCCCGCCGTCCATCTGCCGTCGATATAGGAGGAAAGTTTGATTAACTGAGTGTCTTTAATTCCCTGCATAACAGTTCCCTGCATAAATAGTTCGAATCTAAAGGGCTGCGCCATAGTGTGAATCGAGCAGGCGCGCTAATTTCTCTATTGAATAGCAAAACTAACTCGGGTTAAATACCAAATATTCAACATAAAGTTTGAACCTTATAAAACTAATGAGCAAACAGTCCATCATCCCCAAGGCGATCACCGAATACGATCTGCGTCTACTGCGTATCTTTCGCACCGTGGTGGAGAACGGGGGCTTCGCCGCCGCCGAGAATGAACTAGGGGTTACACGCTCTACCATCAGCGTACATATGTCGAACCTAGAGAGTCGCATGAAGCTCAAGCTCTGCAGCCGGGGACGAGGTGGATTTGCCCTCACAGAAGCGGGCCAGGCCGTGTATCACGCCTGTATCGAACTCTTCGATTCCCTCAACGATTTCTCGATGTTTGTTAACAACTTGGGCGAAGAGTTGATCGGCGAACTGGTGATCCTCTGCGCCGATCAGCTGGACCATGGCATGCAGCAGAAGCTGGCCCAGGTGATCGCCTACATACACCAACGCCAGCCCCAGCTGCACCTGATTCTTGATGGAGAGGCGCTGCACCAGATTGAGAAGTCGCTGCTACAGGACAAAGCCCACGTCGGCCTGCTGCCCAGCTATCAACAAATCCAGGGCCTCAACTATCAAACCATCTTCAGCGAGCCCATCTACCTGTGTTGCAGCGCCAAGCACCCCTACTTCCATCTGAGCGATGAGGAGATCAGCGCAGAGATGCTGGCCAAGACCCCTTCGGCCCATCCCGGCGTCGATATCGATCCCGAGGGTAGAGAGCAGCTAAAGCGCCTCAACCTGTCGGCCAAGGCGTATCAGTTTGATACACGTAAAACCTTAATTCTATCGGGTTGCTACATAGGCTATCTGCCCCTGAGCTACATACAGGAGGAGTTGAAACAGCAGGAGATCAAGATCATTCATGGAGATGAGGCCAGCTATCAGTTCAACCTCTCCATGGTGGTCAAGCAGTCGGCGCGAGAGAGCGCCAAGGTAGAGCTGCTCACCCAGGCCTTCAACGAAGTGTTTGGCCTGGATAAGCCGCGTGTCGAGCAGAGATAAAGGAGCTAAAACTTCTCCAGCAGCGACTCGTCGAAATCCTCTGGGCCGATATTAAGCCCAAGCGAGGCGATACGCGCCTTAACTGCCTCTAATTCCTTATCGACCTGGCTCAGGGTCAAGGTGTTATCGTCCAGCAGATAAACCAGTTTCTGGCTGCTGAAATAGAACACCTGTATGATGAGGGCGTCGATGTCATTGCGCTCGCCCGCCTGCTTAATCTGCTTGAACTTGCGGTAGATGCGGTTCTGCAGCGCCTTAAGTCTCGACACATAATAGATCTCGCGAAAGTACGCTTTGTGGCGCTGTTGGTAGAGCGCCAAGGCGCAGACTGCAAAGCCCATCAACACGCCGAAGAAATTCAGGTGCAGGTTGCCGGTCGACTCGCCGCTGACCACCTCCTGATTGCCAAACAGGGCGATCAACAGCTGCCCTGATACCAGAGACAGCAGGGCTAAACTGGCGATAAATACCGCAATCACCCGATTTAAATGCTGGCGATAACGCGCCTTATCCACCTCGACTAACATCATTTTTTCGATTTCCAATCCGTTTTAGCCTAAGCAAGCCTAGCATGAGTAATAAGTTAAGTAACAGTTTTAAAACGATAAAAAATTTGATCTCTCGGCTTAAGCTAGGCAAGTTAATAACTTGTTACCGCAAGATGTTAACAGGCTTGCCAGAGAATTTAACAGCAACCAAACATTTAGCAGTAAAAACATCTAGACGTCTAAATTGACAGACGTCTTTCGATCTCATATCCTCTCACCTATTGAGATGTCCCATTTCGCCCAGGCGAGATGTTCCAGCTAGGAGGGCAAGGGAACGAACATCCAGTTTTAATGACACGTCTCCATGGAGACGTTTAGCGAGAAGAGAGAGCGTTTTGACAACACCAACACAAACCACGGCCCCCAAGGCATCATTTATCGCCCTACTGCCGTTATTCCTGTTTCTGGCCCTGTTTATCGGTGCCGGCGTCTATTTCCAAAGCCAGGGCGTCGACTTTGCCTTCTATCAGCTGCCCAGCGTAGTCGCCATCTTACCCGCCATCATACTGGCGATAGTGATCTCCAAGGAGAAGCTGAATCAGAGCATAGAGACCTTCATCGGTGGCATAGGTCATTCCAACATCATCGCCATGTGTCTCATCTACCTATTAGCCGGTGCCTTCGCCTCGGTTGCCAAGGCGACGGGCGGCGTGGATGCTACCGTGGCACTGGGCCTGTCGTTAGTCCCCTCTAACCTGCTGCTGCCGGGTTTCTTCGTGATCGCCGCCTTTATCGCCACCGCCATGGGCACCTCTATGGGCACCATAGCCGCGGTCGCCCCTATCGCGCTAGGCGTGGCCGAAGAGGCACATATCGACCTGGCGCTGATGGCCGGGGCGGTGATCTCAGGCGCCCTGTTTGGTGACAACCTGTCGATCATCTCAGACACCACCATTGCCGCGACCCGCACCCAGGGCTGCGAGATGAAGGACAAGTTTAGAGAGAACCTGATCTTTGCCATTCCCGCCTCGCTGATCACCCTGGTGGTCTTCACCCTAGTCGGACAGGGGCAGGCCGATGTGGCGCCACAAGAGATAGATTTTCTCAAGGTGGTTCCCTACCTCACCATTCTCGTGCTGGCGGTGGCCGGACTGAACGTGTTCGTGGTGCTGACAGTTGGGATCTTGCTGGCCGGCATTACCGGGTTTGCCACCCTGGAGTATGGCCTGATCCAGTTTGGTAAGGATATCTATACCGGCTTTAGCAACATGCAGGAGATCTTCATCCTCTCTATGCTCGTGGGTGGCCTGGCGGCCCTGATGCAACAACAGGGCGGACTGGCATTTGTGAGCAAGCAGATAGAGAAACTTATCGTCCGCTTCTCCAGCGCCAAGGGCGAGGCCTCGACCCGCGCCTCTGAGCTGGGCATGGCAGGTATCGTCGCCCTGACCAATACCTGTGTGGCCAACAATACTGTGTCTATCGTGGTAAGCGGCGACATCGCCAAAGACTTGGCCGAGAAACATGAAGTTACCCCGAAGCGCGCCGCCAGTATCTTGGATATCTTCTCCTGTATCATTCAGGGACTCATCCCCTATGGTGCCCAGGCGCTGCTTATCGCCTCCACCTTCGGTATCAGCCCGCTACAGGCGGTAACCCACGCCTGGTACTGCATGATACTCGCCGTAGTCGCCATCGCCATAGTGGTGCTGCGCAAGCGTCACTAATTCCAAGCATCACAGCTCCTAGATTGTGCGCCCCGTCTGCTGGCGTACAATCTAAATTGTGACATTCCTCACCTTAGCGGTTCCACTCTTTGGGGGTTTTCAATTAAACTATGCTCATAGGGATATAATTGTCGACGCAGGCCGCCAGATTAAGCATTTACTAAAATAAGCCAGGCGTCAGAATCAAAGGAGTACCACAAGATGTGCTCCTTTTTTATATTCAAAAAACAACAATAAATGGCATCGCTATGGCCCTACACCAACCGATTAACTACGACCTGCAACGCATGGTGGTATTTACCATACTCGCGGGTGCGTTCATCTCAGCCCTCGGCATCTCTATCTCCTTGTTCGCCAAGTTTCAGGCGATGGGACCGGAAGCCTTTAATCACAGGCCCGATCTGCTGGGCAACTATGTCGACTCTCCCTTGGCCTACATCTTCAACATGGGGCTGATCCTGGCGGGCTCTTGCATACTGCTGGCCATGTACGGCCTGCTACAACTCAGGCTGGGCCACTTTGGCAACTACATCGCCCTGGCAGGCTTCGTGGTGGGGATCACCATCATCCTCATCGGCATCTACCCCATCAACTACCTCAAGGAACACAGGCTGTTTTCCACCATCTTCCTGATCGCCACCATAGTCCTCTATTTCCTGACCCTCTCGGCCAGGGTCAACCATAAGGCACTCTGCTCGACACCACTGTTTGTCGTCTCCGGCCTCGGGCTCATCGCCGCTAGCAGCCTGGCCCTCATGGTCGATTGGGCGATCCTCGACTTCGCGCCCTGCAATCACCAAGACGGTTCGATATGCGGCGTCGCCCTTGCCATGTGGGTTCAGACCAATCTGGTGATGATCTGGTGTGTCACCCTGGCGCTCACCATCAAGAAGCTTGCCAGGCACAGCTATCAGGATAACCTGACTAGCCGGATCTCGGCAGGCGGCTAAGCAAGCCTGATGCGCCTCGCCCAGTACCTCGCCTTAACCGGACTCTGCTCTCGCCGCGCCGCATCACGGCTGATCCGCGATGGGCGGGTCAGCATAGGTGATCAGTTGGCCAACCACGTCAGTCGTGTCGAGCTAATCCAGACCTCCTCTGGCCAGCAGGCATCCCTCACCGTCTGTGTCGATGGCCAGCCTCAGCCCCCCATCGCCGATAAGGCCTACTGGATGCTCTACAAGGCGGTGGGCACCGACTGTCGCCTGCAGCCGCAAGATCCGGCCAGCCTGCTGCACCTCTTACCAGGGCAGCCACGTCTCTACCCCGTGGGGCGGCTGGATAAGGATTCGAGAGGATTACTGCTTCTCACCAACGACGGCGAGCTGACCCAGCGCCTGATGCACCCAAGCTATGCCCACCACAAGCGCTACCATGTCAGGCTGGACAGGCCCTTCGACGACGCCTTTATTCGCCAGATGGCAGCAGGCGTCAGCTATAAGGATGTCACCACCCTCCCCTGCCAGATGACACGCCTTAGCCCAGACAGCTTCGAGATAGTCCTCACCCAGGGGCTCAACCGCCAGATCCGCCGCATGAGTCAGGCTCTGGGCTATAAGGTAGTCGACCTTAAGCGCGTCGCCATTGAGTCCTTGACCCTGGGCGATCTGCCCGAGGGGGAGATGCGGGAGTTAACCGAGCAGGAGATTGCTATGCTTAGGGCCAGCATAGAATAAGACCTAGGTATCGTTGCTCTAGTCAACTGAGATTACGAGTGTATCTACACAGGTTTACAACGTATCTTCAATTGAGATTTACTGATCTTGATTAGCGCTTTATTTCGTGACTAAGCTTGTGGTTCGGTTCATAGATTATGGTGTGAATTCCAGCTAGGCTATTTTACGTTTAATGGATTAATCTTATGAGGCTCAGCAATGATAAAGGCAGTGACACTTCTCACCTTCGCATTACTACTCGCAGGTTGCAGCTCGACCTATCAACATTCGGCACTACAGACCCCTACAGCTAAATTAGATCCCACCAAGAGCGTGCTGGTTGCCGTGCCCGAAAATGGCTGGTATGGCGACAAGGTTTATCGCAATTCAGGCCGTATGACAGCCAATGCTGTCCGAAGCGCCTTCTCCAAATACACCAGTAGGGTAAGTATCGCGGCCGATTGCGTGGGTGACGACTGCCTAAAACAGCTTGATGCCAATCAGTTTGGCTACTTTGTAAAACCTATCATTCTCCACTGGGAAGACAGGGCAACCGAATGGTCAGGGATCTCTGACACCATAGAGATTCAGCTTATCGTCATAGATGCTCGAACCAAGCAAGAAATTGCAAATGCTTCCTACACGGGAAAGAGTAAGTGGGCCAGCTTCGGCGGCGATCACCCTCAGGATCTCCTACCTGAGCCCACCAATGCATTTGTGAGTCGCCTATACAAATAGGCTGTGGGCTTATGCTCGAGTATCAGGCTGAATGATTATTTAGTAGGTATTTGAAGGGCTAATCTTCATTGTTATCTAACGCCTGCCCGGCGGGTGCAGTACATGGAAGTACCAATGTCGTGATTACATGGATGTGAAAGAACGACGTATGTGCAGATACGCCTGTGAGACGCCGTGAATAAGTCCCTTTAGGCTCTGCCGAAACATCCCTGTTTCGGAAGCTCACCGGCGTATCTACACTAGGTATCTAACGTCTCTTCGATTTGGCGGTATTGGTGTATTTAAGGCGTGAAAGCTAACTGATTTTTGCCCCAAAGTGTGCTGCCCTTAGAATGAAGGTTTGGCATTTCTATAGTTTGATTGGTTGGCATTTGGCGACATGCTCATTTATTAAGTGAGTTGAAGGTCGTACCTTCATCGCTACCTAACGCCTGCCCGGCGGGGGATGTGCAGATACGCCTGTGAGACGCCGTGAATAAGTCCCTTTAGGCTCTGCCGAAACATCCCTGTTTCGGAAGCTCACCGGCGTATCTACACTCGGTATCTAACATCTCTTCGATTTGGCTTCGTTTGATGTGAGTAGGAGGGCTAGATGAGTGTTCGGCAGGTTGCCAAACTCTACTCGCTAGACTGCGCATCTATACAGGTATAATGGGATTTTGCAAAAAAGCGCCCCTTTCGCTTCCTACTATGTAATCTTGCGGTTCTCGCTTTGTTTTTTGAAAATTCGTAACCAATTGATTAAATTCAGTAAAAAACTGAGCGTCAGCCATTTAATAGGGAGTGGTGGAGGTCTCGTTAAATGAAGTCTCGCTTTGTTTTCGGGCTGCTTATTTTGTCCTTGTTATGTAATGCTGTTATTGATATAAATTTCAAATATTTAAAAAAATTTGCCGCGATGTACATTAGTAGAGAGTGATTTACATAGGCGGCATTCTTGCTAATAAGCGTTAGGTAACTATGAACTCGTCAACTCTTCGTATACTTTCTTATTTAGCGCTGTTGGTTTTCTTTGTAACCATCACGATTAATCTATGTAGCCACTTCGGTATAGAGCTTTCAGATTCAGCTATATTCTTACCTCAAATTATTGTAATTGGATTGGCTTTCCCACTTGTTAAAATGTGCAATGAAACTATGCCTGATACTAATAATGGGAATTTGGCACATATTTTTTCAGCGACTAACGGTAAGTATTTTCTACTACTGGCTTTAATTGGTTTGTACGGGATCATAAACTTTTTTTACTTTATACATCAAACTAAACCATTCCCAAGAGGTGAAGCTCCTTTATATCTTGAGAGCGGTATTTTCTCTTCTGGGCAAATGATATTCGCATTTTTAGAGTTCATTATTACTAATGCGTTAATTAAAATTACCGGTGAAAAAAAGTTACCTAACAAGTGACTGTGGTGTTTAGTCAATATATTTATCCGTTTTTTGCGCACCACAGCTCCTCGCTTTTAAGCATGGTATTCAAGATCACGATGAGCTTTCGCATGCAGGCGATCAGTGCTACTTTT
>NZ_WRPA01000016.1 GCF_009831655.1 Shewanella insulae
GAAAGAAGTTCGGCGAAGGAAAAACTATCGAATAACAGCGCAGCATTTACGCTGGGCAATGCATGAATACATCAAGTTGGTTCACACTGCTGGGAGACCTGAATTATGAGGGGATCCCCCAGCGCCCGCATAATGGGCGGATTATGCTTGGCTAAAATCAGCGAAGAACGAGCGCCAGCCAAGCGTAAGGCGTCCATTCATTAATGCGTTTGTTATGTGCTCTCAGCTAACCAGTTACAATTCTATGCTTTTGTTTGACTGGTTCGGATAGTGACCAACCCATTTCTTTAGCAACCAGCTTGGCAAGTGACCTAATTTCATCCCAATTAGGATTTTCATATAGAGCACTATTTTCAAGGTACATGGCTGAGAATTGCGTACCTGAATGCTGAATAATGAAAACATCTAACGCTTCAATAGATGCTGCTTGTTCAGGTGTTAAGTCGCTAACTTTCAAGTTGTCTAAGCATTCACCAAACTCAAGAACCAACTCATCGCCAACAGCCGAGAAACTTGGATAAAGTGCCTCTTGGACTTTTGCTGATGCAGCAAGTGCCATAATCGAATTTTTCAGGTTATCCATATTTCTACCGGAGCACATAACATTTTATTAGTGCGCATGCGCGTTTACCTCGTTGGACCAGTGAAAACGCGCACAGTTAACTATCTGTATGTAATGAACTTATCAGCGTTTTGCCGCTTTTCATATAAGTAATCCATCTGGGAAAACGCGCATGCGCGTTTTCCAAACCTATTATCTATTTAACAAATCATCTAAGCAGTTGACTTTAAAGATATTAATTTAAACTTAAATGAGAAAACGTGCACGAACATAGAGCGAAAATCGTTCAAAACCCTAATGATTTTAATATGACTGTATACTGATCCAGTTTTTAGATTCGCTATTCACACCAAATACCGCCAAATCGAAGAGACAATAGATACCGAGTGTAGATGCATCTGCGGACGTCGATGGCAGGGATGCCATCGTCGAGCCTACAAGGAAGTATTCACGGCGTGTAGCAGATGTATCTGCACAAAAGCGAGCCGCAGGCTATTAATTACAGCGAAGGTACGACCTTCAATCGCCTCTCCAGCATCCATGCAGGTCTGAAGACGTACAGCATGTCACCAAATGCTAATCAAACAGGACGCCCTAATGACTCCCCTGTTTGTTCCATTTACGAATGACGTTTCCATGCTTATCACGCCAACCTTCAATTTCGGGAGTTGAAAGAAGGTACGCATGAAAAGTAATGATTCCGAGTGTCTTACGAACTCTCTCGGCCCAAACAACACCCGCAACAGCGCCGACACCAGCTGTGCCGTAGCAGATATTTAAGGCGGTTTCGAAGTCAAAAAGATAAAATCCAAATACACTCAACATACAAAAAATTGCGGTTGCAGAAAGTACGATTTGAAAGTACAGCCATGCAAAGATTAACCAAGCGGTTAGATCTAGATAGCCTTCCAGTGGTTTCATGATCAATTGCTTCAGAAAATTCATATAACTCCATTTATTTATTTCTGAATCTAACTCTTACCAGCTAACGCCTACGCATGCCTTACTCCCTATACCACCAAAGACTCGGCATCACTCTCACACGCTAAGCGATACTCATAGGCGGATTCCGCCGATTGGATAGTCTCGGAAATAAGCGTTTCGAATATCTCCATTTGCCCTGCGGGGATCAACTGATTCTGGATCTGTTTGCGTTTAGCCGAGTCAAACAAACGCTCGGCTAACCAGCCCACTAGATAGAGGAGAGAAAGACAGCCACCAGCGGTTGCTATGTTCCCCTCTATCACCAGGGGTAGATCCTGAACATCACCGCCCATACCTTGTAGAACCGCCTTAGCATCAGGGTTTGTCGTTTGCTTCTTCCCCTTCAGTAACCCCAGCTCATGAAGCACAAAGGAGCCCGCACATATTGAGCCAATCAACTGCCTGCTCGGGTCGAGTTTTAAGGCAGACATAAAATTCTCATCTTGCAACGCCGCGGGAATACCTCGGTAACCACTGGTGATGAGGACGACATCTTGCTCCTTTACCTCAGACACATGACCGTCAGTCTTCACCGTCATCCCTAGCTGTGAATGATGCTCAGGTTTAGTGCCGAGTATCCTGACCGTCCAGCTATCAGAGGTTCTTCCCAGCAAGTCATTCATCAAAAAGAAATCTACGTCGGTAAAGTCATCAAACAACACGATGCCAACTTTATACATAATCCCTGTACCCTTAACCACTTAGCTATGAATCGAATCACTCCTTACTGTGAATTAGCTATATCTTTGTAGCCGCATGCTAGCGTGAACATCAAAGAGGCGACACCCAGCCGCCTAAAAACCAATTTATTCAATAGCGGCAATTGGTTATCAGAGTTATATCTCACAAACAACTAAGAAAGCACTCAAAAAAACCGAGCCTCCCCCAGTTCAAACCCAGATATCGAAAAATTCAGCCTTACGACTTATTCATTCAAAGGCACCACGCCAGCAATAGACAATGCCAAATCGAAGAGACGATAGATACCGAGTGTAGATACGCCGGTGAGCTTCCGAAACAGGGATGTTTCGGTAGAGCCTAAAGGGATTTATTCACGGCGTCTCACAGGCGTATCTGCACATCCCTCGCCGGGCAGGCGTTAAGTAACCATGAAGGTACGAACTTCAATCCCCCCTCCAAGCACCATTTCGGCAAGCGCTACAGGCTAAAGAAAACCAATTTGATCTACCCCTGCCCCTGCATCAGCGCAGTAATAAACTCCCGCAACCAGCGGTTGGCGTTATCCTGATCGGCGCTGCGATGCCAGTAGAGATGCCACTCTATCGGCTCCACCTCGAAGGGCAGCTTAAGCACCTTAAGGTCGGTATTTTTCGCCAGGCTCTCGGGTACTGTGGTCGCCAGATTCGTCTCGGCCACCAGCTTGGGCGCGGCCTGATGATGCTTGGTGCGTACCTGAATGTTGCGATGCTTACCGAGACGGTTAAGCGCGGCGTCGACATAACCTACCCCCTGACGGCGGCTGGAGACATGAACATGGGAGAGGGCCAAATACTGCTCCAACGTCAGGGAGTCGCCAACCTCAGGATGATCCTTCCTCACCAGGCACACATAGGGCACAGTAACCAGTGGATGATGGTAAAGGTCGGGATGGGTGACTATGGGGGCGTCGATGGCCAAATCCAGCCTGCCGGAAACAAACTCCTTGAGCATCTCCTCCCGCGATACCGGATAGCTGGAGATAGACAGCCTGGGCGCATGCACCTGCAAGGCGGCAAGCAGGGATGGCAACATGGTCTCTTCGGTCACATCGAACATTCCCAGCTGAAAGTGATGCTCTGCAAGCAGGGGGTCGAAGCTGTCCCCAAGCTGCATGCTGCTGCTCAGCAGCTTCAGGGCTTCACGCACCTGGCCTATCATATTTTCTGCCACGGGCGTGGGCATCATGGCCTTGGGAGTGCGGATAAACAGGGGGTCGTTGAGGCTGGTTCGCAGGCGGCTCAGAGCATTACTAACCGCGGGTTGAGTGATACAGAGGCGCTCCGCTGCCCGGGTTAGATTGCGTTCGGTGTAGATGGCGTCGAACACCACAAACAGATTCAAATCAACATTTTGCAGGCGCATAGACGCTCCCGTTGGCAGCTGGATATATACATCACATGAATAGCAAGGTATCAAAATAATAAAGTACGTAAATATTAGTACAGCCACTATACTTTTTTCAACGCAAAGATCGCCAACGAACGGTCTAAACCATTATTAAAGATGCGAGGATTGAGCATCAATCCGCTACTAGTTTAGGGAGCCCAAGATGAGAGAAGCCGTAATTGTATCCACCGCCCGCACCGGGATGGCAAAGTCATTTCGCGGATCGTTAAACAACACCAAGTCCCCTACCATGCTGGGCCACTGCATCAAGCACGCCGTCCAGCGCGCCGGGGTCGAGGGCGGCGAGATAGATGATGCCATCATGGGCACGGTGCTCACCGCCGGCACCGCCGGGATGAACATCGCCCGCAACGCCGTGCTTGCCGCCGGCCTGCCTAACACCGTCTCGGCCCAGACCATAGACCGTCAATGCTCATCGGGCTTGATGGCCATCGGCATGGCCGCGAAACAGATCATCGTCGATCAACAGCAGATAGTGGTTGCCGGCGGCCAGGAAAATATCACCGCCGTACAGAATGAATATATGAAGTGGGCCGCCGATAACGCCGACCCCAAGGTGATGCAATTCGAGCCCCACGCCTACATGCCAATGCTGAAGACCGCCGAGCACGTGGCCAAGGTCTATGGCGTCAGCCGCGAGGCTCAGGACATTTATGCCTTGATGTCGCAGCAGCGCACCGCGGCCGCCCAGGAAGCCGGCTACTTCGACGACGAAATCGTGCCCTTCACCACCACCATGGCGATTCAGGACCGCGAGACCAAGGCGATCTCCTACCAGCAGGTGACCCTGGACCGCGACGAGTGTAATCGCCCATCGACCACCATGGAGAGCCTGCAAAATCTGTCGCCTGTGATCGAAGGTGGCTTCATTACTGCGGGTAACGCCAGCCAGCTCAGCGACGGCGCCTCCGCCTGTGTGGTAATGGAGCGTAAACTGGCCGAGCAGCGAGGTCTGGCGCCACTTGGCATCTACCGCGGCATTGCGGTGGCTGGCTGCGCGCCGGAAGAGATGGGCATAGGCCCCATCTACGCCATCCCTAAGCTACTGAAACAGCACGGCCTGACCATAGATGATATCGGGCTGTGGGAGATCAACGAGGCCTTCGCGGTGCAGGCGCTCTATTGCCGCGACCATTTGGGCATCGATCCCGCCCGCTACAATGTCAACGGCGGCGGTATCTCTATCGGCCATCCCTACGGCATGACAGGCTCGCGTCTGGTGGGCCATGCGCTCATCGAAGGCAAGCGCCGCGGCGTCAAATATGTGGTCGTCGGCATGTGTATCGGCGGCGGCATGGGTGCGGCCGGCCTGTTTGAAGTCGCCTAACAGGGCTCGGAACAAGACTGATGGCAGCGCTATATCTTATCCGGCACGGTCAGGCCTCCTTTGGCAGCGCCAACTATGATCAGCTCTCAAACCTGGGCACCCAGCAGTGCCTCTGGTTGGGTGAGTACCTCAAAGAGCGCAGCGTCCGCTTCGAGCGCATCATCTGCGGCGATATGGCGCGCCATCGCCAGTCGGCCGAGGCGATCTGCCAAGGGCTTGAGCACAGCCTTGAATTTGAATGCCACCCTGGCTTCAATGAGTTTGACTTTGTGACGCTACTGAAAGGCTTCGGCGAGGCAGCCCCGCAGCACGCCATCAGGGATTGGCGCAATCCCCGCGAGGTGTATTCCTGCCTCAGGCTCGCCATGTTGGCCTGGTCGGAGAACGCCCTGCCCGCCGAGGTGGCGCTGGAAAGCTGGCAGGACTTTCAGCAAAGGGTGGCCGACGGGCTGGATTTTGCCCGCAGTCAGTCTAAGGGCAACACACTGGTTGCCACCTCGGGCGGCGCCATCAGCGTTGCCCTGAGCCAAATCATGGGCTTTGGTGCCCAGACGGTTATCAACTTAAATTTACAGAGCAAGAACTCGGGGATCACCCACTGTTATTTCTCTGAAACTACCACCTATGTTACTGGCATCAATGCCACCCCCCATCTGGATCGCCCAGACCGATGGGATTCGGTCAGCTACAGCTAAAGGAATCTACCATGAACTTCGAATTCTCACCCAAAGTACAAGCGCTGCGCGAACGTCTGCTGGCCTTCATGGATGAACACATCTACCCCAACGAATCCTTGTGGGAGCAACAGGTCGAAGAAGGCGATCGCTGGGAGTCACCGGCCATCCTTACCGAGCTGAAGGCCAAGGCCAAAGACGCCGGCCTATGGAACCTCTTCCTACCCCAAGTCTATGGTGAATTCAGTCCAGGCCTGACTAACCTTGAATATGCGCCCCTGGCCGAGATCATGGGCCGAGTCTACTGGGCCTCAGAGGTGTTTAACTGCAGCGCGCCAGACACGGGTAACATGGAGGTGCTGGCCCGCTACGGTAATAAGGAACAACAGGAACGCTGGTTGCAGCCCCTGCTAAATGGCGAGATCCGCTCGGCCTTCTCCATGACAGAACCCGATGTCGCCTCCTCCGATGCCACCAACGTCGAGACCTCCATCGTCCGCGACGGCGACGAGTATGTGATCAACGGCCGCAAGTGGTATATCTCAGGCGCCTGTAACAATCACACCCAAATCCATATCGTGATGGGCAAGACAGACCCCGATAACAGCAACAAATACATTCAGCAGTCTATGATACTGGTGCCGGCCAACACCCCTGGGGTCAAGGTCGTACGCCCCATGAAGGTGTTTGGCTATGACGATGCCCCCGAGGGCCATGCAGAGGTGATTTACGACAATGTCCGCGTGCCGGTAAGCAACATGCTGCTGGGTGAAGGACGCGGCTTCGAAATCGCCCAAGGCCGCCTCGGCCCAGGCCGCATTCACCACTGCATGCGTACCGTGGGCCTGGCCCAGCGCGCGCTGGAGCAGATGTGTGAACGGGCCGAGACCCGCATCGCCTTCGGCAAGCCACTGAGCAAGCAACAGTCTGTACGTGAAACCATCGCCAAGTCGGCCTGCGAGATCGAGCAGGCACGCCTGCTGACCCTCAAGGCGGCGGCCAAGATGGATCAGGGCGGCAACAAGGCCGCCAAAGACCTGATCGCCATGATCAAGATTGTCGCCCCCAACATGGGCTGCGCCGTTATCGACCGCGCCATTCAGATCCACGGCGGCGGTGGTCTGAGTCAGGACTTCTTCCTGGCCAAGGCCTACACAATAACCCGCTCCATCCGTCTGGCCGACGGCCCGGACCAGGTGCATATGATGCAGCTGGGTCGTAACCTGGCCCGCGACATTCATGCCGCTCACCTCGGCAGCCAAAATCAGGAAGCCGTATCATGAACCGCGCCGTAGAGAGTCTGGATCTCGACACACTCCAGCCCTATCTCGAGGCCCATGTAGCCGGCTTTAAGGGGCCAATGCAGATCGAGAAGTTTGCCGGAGGCCAGTCTAACCCCACCTTCAAGCTGACGACGGCGTCTGGCACCTATGTGCTGCGCCGCCAGCCACCAGGCAAGCTGCTCAAATCCGCCCATGCGGTGGATCGCGAGTACCGGGTGCTCAAGGCGCTGGCCGACACAGATGTGCCGGTGGCCAAGGTGTATCACCTCTGTGAAGACACCAGCGTCATAGGCTCAATGTTCTACCTGATGGAGTACTGCGAGGGGCGCATCTATTGGGACGCCGCCCTACCCGAGGTGAGCCGCGAGGAGCGTGGCCAGCTGTACGATGAGATGAACCGGGTATTAGCGGCGCTGCACAGCGTCGATATCGACAAGGTGGGCCTTAGCGATTACGGCCGGCCCGGCAACTACTTTCAGCGCCAGTTCGACCGCTGGAGCAGCCAATACCGCGCCTCGCAGACCGGTCATATTGAGGCGATGGAAGCCTTGATGACCTGGCTGGGCAGTAACATTCCACAAGATGACGGCCGGGTATCACTGGTTCACGGCGACTACCGACTGGACAACCTGATGTTCCACCCAACTAAGCCAAAAGCCGTCGCCCTGCTGGACTGGGAGCTCTCGACCCTGGGCCACCCCTTTGCCGATCTTGGCTATCTCTGCATGCAGATGCGCATGCCTGCCATAGGCACTGTGTCTGGCCTTCGCGGTAAAGACCTGGCCGAGCTTGGGATCCCAGATGAGCAGGCCTATGTGAACAGCTACTGCCAGCGCACCGGCATAGACAAGATAGACAACTTCGGTTTCTACATCGCCTTTAGCTTCTTCCGCCTGGCCGCCATCATCCAGGGCGTCGCCAAGCGTGCCATCGATGGCAATGCCTCCAACAAGAACGCCGCCGAGCTGGGCCAGCATGTAGGGCCACTGGCGGAAATGGCGCTGGAAGCCATCGCCGATCAGATAAAGGAGTAACGCCATGGATAATAAATCACTGTTTGACCTAAGCGGGCGTATCGCCCTGGTAACCGGTGCCAGTCGTGGCATAGGCGCCTCCATCGCCGAGCTGTTGGCCGCCTATGGCGCCCATGTGATTGTCGCCAGCCGCAAGGCCGAAGGTTGCCAGGCGGTGGCCGAGCAGATCATCGACAATGGCGGCAGCGCCGAGGCGATGGCCTGTCATGTGGGGGATCTCGAGGCCATCCAGGCCACCTTCGAGCAGATCCAGGCCAAACACGGCAGGCTGGATATCCTGGTCAACAACGCCGCCACCAACCCCTACTTCGGCCATATTCTCGATACGGATCTCAATGCCTTCAACAAGACCATGGAGGTGAACCTGAGGGGCTACTTCTTTATGTCGGTCACCGCGGGTCGCATGATGCGCGAGCAGGGCCACGGGGTGATCCTCAACACCGCTTCGGTCAATGCGCTGCAGCCCGGGGAGATGCAGGGGATCTACTCCATCAGCAAGGCGGCCGTGGTCAGCATGACCAAGGCCTTTGCCAAGGAGTGCGCCCCGCTTGGGATCCGCTGCAACGCCCTGCTGCCCGGTTTCACCAAGACCCAGTTTGCCGGCGCCCTGTTCAGTAACGACAAGATCTATCAGCAGCTGATCGCCAGGATCCCCATGGGCCGCCACGCCGTGCCCAACGAGATGGCTGGCGCCGTGCTCTACCTAGTCAGCGATGCCAGCAGCTACACCACGGGCGAAACCTTGGTGGTAGATGGCGGCCTGACGCTCTAACAGAGGAAGAATCAATGCAGTCGAATTTTGAAGGTAAGGTGGTGCTGATCACAGGCGCCGCCAGCGGTTTTGGCAAGCTGCTGGCCCAACGTTTGGCCCCTCAGGGCGCCAAGCTGGTGCTGGGCGATATTAACGAAACGGCGCTCGACACCCTGTGCAGCGAACTGGGTGAGTGCGCGGTCGGTCTGCGCTGTGATGTGAGCATAGAGGCCGATCAGCAGGCCCTGGCTCAGCTGGCCGAGGATAGTTTTGGCCGCCTGGATATCGCCATCAACAATGCCGGTATCTCTGCGCCCATGAAGAGCCTGCTGGACACCACAGAGGCCGACATGGACCTTAGCTTCGCCATCAATACCAAGGGGGTGTTCTTCGGCATGAAGGCGCAGATCCCCCTGATGCAGCAACATAAGTGTGGGGCGATTTTAAATGTCGCCTCTATGGCCGGCATTAACGGCGCCCCCAAGCTGACCCCCTACGTGGCCGCCAAGCATGCCGTGGTGGGCATCACCCGCACCGCGGCGCTGGAGTTTGCCGCCAAAGGCATTCGGGTCAACGCTATCTGCCCCTTCTTCACCCCGACGCCTATGGTGACCGAGGGGGTAGATCCCGCGCTAATCGAGCAGCTGACCCGCGCCGTGCCCATGCGCCGCCTGGCCGATCCAAACGAAGTGGTCAGCGCCATGCTGCACATGGTCAACCCGGACAACGGCTTTATGACAGGCCAGGCCATTGCCATCGATGGTGGCGTCTCTGCCATCTGATCCTCATTCACAACAATAACAAGGGTATCCCTATGACGAACGCCACCCTGTATCAAATTCATGGACGCACCGCCGTCATCGTACTCAACCAGCCGCCGGTCAACAGCCTGGGGCTGGCGCTGCGCACCCACCTGCTGGCCGATCTCAAGAGAGCCGAAGCCGATGAGTCGGTCGACGCCATAGTGCTCGCCTCCTCGGGTAAGCTGTTTTGCGGCGGCGCCGACATCAGTGAATTCTCTTCCGAAGACGCCCTCGCCGAGCCCAACCTGCCTCAGGTCTGCGATGCCCTGGAGAACTCTCCTAAGCTGGTTGTCGCCGCCGTGAACGGCCTGGCGCTGGGCGGCGGCTGTGAGCTGACGCTGGCCTGCGACTATCGCATCGCCCTGCCTGCGGCCAAGCTGGGCCTGCCCGAAGTTAATCTCGGCATCCTGCCCGGCGCCGGCGGCACCCAGCGCCTGCCCCGCATCGGTGGCGTTCAGCTGGCCCTTGAGATGATCACCAGTGGTCGTCCCCTCACAGCCGCGGCTATGTTACAAGCAGGCGTGATCGATAATTTGTATCAAGAAGGCGGCGACTTCATCCAGGCTGCGGTCGACTTTGTCCAAGAGCTGGTCGCGCAGCACAAGCCTAAGCGCAGCTGCTTCGAGATGAGCGTGGACACCAGCAAAGTCAGCAGCGAGATCTTTAACGAGTTTCGCGCCGCCATTGCTAAGCGTAGCCGCGGCTACTACGCCCCCGAGCGCTGCATTCAGGCGGTGGAAGCGGCTTGTGAACTGCCGCTGACCGAGGGCCTTAAGCGTGAGCATCAGCTCTTCATGGAGTGCCTGAATACGCCCCAGGCCCGCGCCCAGCAACATCTGTTCTTCGCCGAGCGTGGCGTTGCCAAGATCCCTGGCATAGACCCTAAAACCACGGCGACCCGCGAGATCCGCAAGGTGGCGGTGATAGGCTCTGGCACCATGGGCGGCGGCATCGCCATGAACTTCATCAACGTAGGGATCCCCACACAGCTCCTGGATCTCAACGGCGAGGCCCTTGAGCGTGGCCTTGGGGTGATCCGCAAGAATTACGAATATACCCTGAAGAAGGGCAAGCTGAGTCAGGCTCAGCTCGATGAGCGTATGGCGCTGCTCAGCGGCACCACAGATTATGCCGACATCGCCGATGTCGACCTGGTGATCGAAGCCGTGTTCGAGAAGATGGAGATCAAGAAGCAGGTATTTAAGACCCTGGATACCACCTGTAAGCCCGGCGCCATACTGGCCACCAACACCTCCACCCTGGACGTGGACGAGATAGCGGCGGTGACCTCGCGGCCTCAGGACGTGCTCGGCCTACACTTCTTCAGCCCGGCGAACGTGATGAGGCTGCTGGAGATAGTGCGCGCTAACAAGACGGCGCCGGATGCCCTGCTCACCACTGTGCAGCTGGCACAGCGGATCAAGAAAGTTCCTGTGGTCTCAGGCGTCTGCTGGGGCTTTATCGGCAACCGGGCGACCGACTCTTACCTGCGTGAGTCCATGTCGCTGATCCTCGAAGGGGCGAGTCCGGCGCAGATAGACAAGGTACACTCAGAGTTCGGTATGCCTATGGGGCTGCCCTCAATGGTCGATCTCGCGGGTATCGACGTGGGCATCCTGACCCGGGAAGATCGCAAGGCATTCACCACAGATCTGGACCCCAGCCACTTCGCCATACTGCACAAGCTCTACGCCAAGCAGCGCTATGGCCAGAAGACGGGTCGCGGCCTCTATATCTATGAGGGACGCGACAAGCAGGAGGACCCGGAGGTGTTGGAACTGGCCGCAGAGGCCGCCAAGAAGTTCGGCGTGACCCGCCGCTCGCCTGAGCAGATAAGCGACCAGGAGATCCTCGAGCGTACCATCTACCCCATCATCAACGAAGGGGCGCGGATCCTGGAGGAAGGCATCGCCCTGCGGGCCAGCGATATCGATATCGTGCTGGCTTACGGCTTCGGCTTCCCCATCTTCCGTGGCGGCCCCATGCAGTATGCCGACGAGATAGGCCTGGAGACGGTGCTGACGGCGCTGAACAAGTACCGCGACACCCTGGATAAGGGAGAGCTGTGGTTTAAGCCTGCGCCCCTGCTGGAGCAGCTGGTGAGAGAAGGCAAGACCTTCGCCCAATACCAGGCTTAGCAGACGGTTAATCGGTGAATGGCCGTGTAGCTAACTCGCGGCCAGTAGATACTTGTTAAAAGGTAAGGCGCGCCATAGGGCGCGCTTTCGTCGTGGAGGGATTTTCCCGAGGCTGGCTTTGCACCAAACAAGAAGAGGCGATCACCAAGCTAACTGACGACCGGCCTGGTTCAGACTAGTTACTGTCGGGCTGCAGTCCGCGGAAGAAGATGGCCACCATCTCTTCGTAGGTGCGCTTATAAATCTCGCCGTTAGCCTGTTCGTCGGGCATACACAGCCAACGCTGCACTATATCGACACGAAGCAGGTCATACATCTCACAGACGAGTTGTGGAGCGATATCGCCGCGTATGAGCCCCAACTCCTGTGCCCACTTGACCCTGTCCACCCGCGGCTGACGATACTCGGGCGGGAACAGCAAATTTTTGCCGGCAGGCACCTGAGACGAATAATAGACTGAAGAAAATAACTCTGTGTGGCGCATGATAATCTGCAACACATGGCGATGGGCAATCACCCACTCCTGAATTTGAGGCAAATTTGGCGGTACTAGCGCCGAGCGAATATCTGTCACGCCTTCGGTATGCAGCGGCCAGAGGTTAACCTGGCGCAACCAGCTCAGCAGCAGCTCCTCCAGCAACTGTGCCTTACTGGGAAAGTAGTTGAAAAAAGTTTTCTGGCTGATATTGGCCCTTGCGGTGATCTCATCGACCATCACCTCCTCGAAGGGCAAGGTCGAAAAAAGCTCCTCGGCGATATCCAGCAGGGTTTGACGCATCTGCTGCTTCTTACGCTCTCTTAGACTCATCTCGGCTCTCTTACCTTCAGCTTTAACGCCAGCCTTATCTTCTGCCATGCCCTCTACCTTCCCCTCAGCCTTACTTTCTGCCATATCGTCCGCCACCTAAAACCTCACCTTGAGCACGCTTCAAGTGAAAACGCTTTTCTCGAAAACACTTTTCTTAAAAACGCTTTTTTTTCGAAAGCACATGAAAAATATCCCGGCATTCTAACTTACTGCCTTGATAAAACGAACTTTAGTTAGCTCGTCGCCAAGCCTGATCCGCCTCTGAGATGTCACGTTCGCACAACCCCAAATGTAAATTAATTTAACAATAAGTCGTAAGTATTAACATCATAATTGACATATTTTTATAGTTACTGTAATTATACATTTGCTGTATAAGTAATGCCTAATGCCGAAATCCACAGATGGCTGCCGACCAAAATCATGGTCAAAACAGCCGCGGGATAAGGCGCTTCAGCGTCAACAAGACTATAAGAAATTTCAAGCAGGACAGTTAACGGCTCCGGCTGCAAGGACTGGGTTGACTTGAATCGAAAACGCCAGGTGGTGCCCTAGGGCTAATCATGAGTTAGCACGATATGACCGGTACCGGCCCATAACAACAATAGCGAGGCAGAAACATGAACGAGCAAACCTATCTCCAGCAGGTCAAAGCACTCCAAGCCGCTAGATGGCCCAAAGGCACACCACGGGAGCCCATCTACCCCCATGGCGAAAAGCCGGTCACCGAGTATCTCTCCGCCTGGGCGAGGCTCACCCCTACCAAGGTGGCCATTCAGTTCTACGGCTATGAGCTGACCTACGCCCAGTTGGATGAGATGAGCACCCGCTTTGCTAACGTCCTCAGAGGGCTTGGCGTGGGCCAGGGTGACGGGGTAGCCGTATTCATGCCCAACTGCCCGCAGTTTCACATCGCCTTTCTCGGCATCTTAAAGTGCGGCGCCGTGCACATGCCTGTGAGCCCACTGTCGAAAGAGATGGAACTGCGCCACCAGCTGGGTGACAGTCAACCTAAGGTCGCCCTATGCTACGACGCCCTGCTGCCCACCATGCGCCCCGTCTGCCAGGAGCTGGGCATAGAGCACATCATCACCACCAGCTATACCGATGTCAGGCCCCGCGCCATCACCGCCGTGCTGCCAGATCTGTTTGAGATCCCCAAGACCCCCTTGGCAGATGGCATCATCGATTTCTTCGAGGCGATAGATAACGCGTCTAAGGAAGTGCTGGACTATATCCCGGCGCTGGACGACCTTGCGGCCATCAACTACACCAGCGGCACCACCGGCATGCCCAAGGGCGTGATGCACACCCACCGCAACATGATAGGCACCATGGCCTCTTACTATCCGGTCACCTTTGGTGAGGTCGGCCCCGAAGGCACAGATCTGGTGATGCTCAGCTTTCTGCCGGAATTCTGGATTGCCGGCGAAGACACAGGCTTACTGCTCCCCCTGTATTCGGGCGCGACTCTGGTATTGATGGCCCGCTGGGATACCAAGGCCTTTATGGAACTGGTTCACCACCACAAGGTGAATATGACCATCATGCTGATAGACAGCGTGGATGAGATCCTCAACCACCCTCAGCTCCACCAATTCGACCTCACCTCGCTAACCACAGTGCCCTGCATCTCCTTCATCAAGAAACTGAATAGAGACTACCGTCAACGTTGGCGCGAGCTGACCGGCACCACACTGTTCGAGGTGGCCTATGGCATGACTGAGACCCACACCTGCGACACCTTCACTCGCGGCTTCCAGGTAGACGACATGGATCTCTCCTTCGACCCGGCATTCCTTGGCCTGCCCGTCCCCGGCACAGAGATCAAGATCTGTGACTTTGTCACTGGCGAGCTCATGCCCCTGGGCGTGGAAGGCGAGATTCAGATCCGCACCCCAACCCTGCTCACGGGCTACTGGAATAAGCCAGATCTGAACAAAAACCTGTTTGAAGAGGGTGGCTGGTACCGCACCGGCGATCTGGGAATGATCACAGAGGAAGGCTTCTTCCGTTATCTGGGCCGCCGCAAGGAGATGCTCAAGGTCAACGGCATGAGCGTATTCCCCACCGAGGTGGAAAGCATGCTGGGCCAACATCCGGCCATCGCCTCATGCGGCGTCGTCGGTCGCCCCGACGAGCGCAAGGGTCAGGTGCCAGTGGCCTTCGTTACCCTAAAGCCCGGCTGCGATGAGACCGAAGAGTCCCTGCAGGCCTGGTGTGTGAATGCCATGGCCATCTTCAAGGTGCCTGAGATCCGCATCCAGGAGAGATTACCTATGACCGCCACCGGCAAGATCCGTAAGGTGGATCTGGAGAAAAGTTTATGACACGTGTTTTTAATCGGATCCTGATTGCCAATCGAGGTGAAATCGCTATCCGTATCGCACAGACCTGTGCCGATATGGGCATCGACAGCCTGGCAATCTACGCCGAAGACGACAGTCAGTCGCTGCATACCAAGAAGGCTGATCAGGCCGTGGCCCTCCAGGGCCGCGGCGTCAAGGCGTACCTGGATATCGAGCAACTGATTGCCGTGGCTAAGGCCCATGGGTGTGATGCCGTGCACCCAGGCTATGGCTTCCTGTCTGAGAACAGCAGCTTCTCGCGTCGCTGTCAGGAAGAAGGGATCTGCTTCATCGGCTCATCGGCCGAGCTCTTAGATCTGCTGGGCAACAAGGCCACTGCCCGGGAAACCGCCCTGCGCTCAGACACACCGCTCACCGGCGGCATCAACAAGCCCTGCAGCCTGGAAGAGGTGCAAGCCTTCTTCACCAGCCTGGGTGATGGCGCTGCCGTGATGATCAAGGCCCTGGCCGGCGGCGGCGGGCGCGGCATGCGTCCCGTCAGCCGCTATGAGGATCTGGCCGAGGCCTATCGTCAGTGCCGCGAGGAGGCAATTATCGCCTTCGGCAGCGGCGAGCTGTATGTGGAGCAACTGGTGCAACACGCCCGTCACATCGAGGTGCAGATCTTGGGTGACGGCACGGGCGCCGCGGTGCATGCCTGGGAGCGCGAGTGCACGCTGCAGCGCCGTAATCAGAAGCTGCTGGAGATCGCCCCCAGCCCAAGCCTTGACGACGCGACGCGCATGCCGATCATCGAGGCGGCATTGCAGCTCGCCTGCGACGTGAAATACCAGGGCCTTGGCACCTTTGAGTTCCTGCTGGACGCAGACGATCACAGCAAGTTCTACTTCATGGAGATCAACCCACGGATCCAGGTGGAGCACACCATCACCGAAGAGATCACCGGCCTGAACCTGGTCAAGTTACAGATACAGCTCGCCGCCGGTAAGACGCTGGCGGAGCTGTCACTGACTGAAGCACCGGTCAAACGCGGCTGCGCCATTCAGGCCCGCATCAACCTGGAGCAGATGTTACCTGACGGCAGCACTAAGCCTGCCTCTGGGGTGATCAAGGCCTACCAGGTACCTAACGGCCATAACGTGCGCGTGGATGACTATCTGTACGCAGGTTACAAGGTCAGCCCCAGCTACGACTCATTGGGCGCCAAGATCATCGCCAAGGGCGAAGACTACGGCGCCGCGCTGAACAAGGTCTACCTCAGCCTCAAGGCCCTGAATATCGACGGGGTGCAGAGCAACAAGGCGCTACTGATGAACCTGCTGCAGCGTGAAGAGGTGCAGCACAACCGTCTCAGCACCCGCTTCGTCGAGGGGCACATGGCCGAGCTGTTGGCCGATGATGACCACCACGAGCACTTCTTCAACATCGCCAGCGACCAGCAAGAAACGGTGCAGGCGGTGAATATTCCCGCCGGCTGTGAGGGGGTCAAGTCTCCCACCGCAGGCGTTCTGGTGCAGGTCAATATCGAGTCTGGCGATGAGGTATACGCCGGCCAGGAGATCGCCGTCATCGAGGCGATGAAGATGGAGATCCCGGTAAAATCTGAGCACGCAGGTACCGTCACCGAGGTGCTAACCGGCAATATCGGCGAGGTGATCGACGAGCATCAGATCTTGGCGGTGATTCAGCCGGGCGAAGTCTCGGTCACCGGCGGTCAGACCGAGATGGAGATCGATCTCGATTATATTCGCGCTAACCTGGCCGAGTTCTTCGACCGCAGGGACAAGACTTTAGATGAGAGCCGCAGCGAGGCCGTGGCCAAACGCCATAGCGAGGGCAAGCGCACCGCTCGGGAAAACCTTAACGATCTCCTCGACGAAGGCAGCTTTAACGAATATGGCCAGCTGGCCATCGCCGCCCAGCGGCAGAAGCATGCCATCGACAAGTTGGTGGAGATCAGCCCAGCCGATGGCAAGATCACCGGCATAGGTACAGTCAACGCCGATAGCTTCGGCGATGAAGCCGCGCGCTGCGCCGTGATGTCCTACGACTACACTGTCATGGCGGGCTCACAGGGCCTGGTCAACCACAAGAAGACCGACCGCCTGCTGGAACTCTGTAAGAAGTGGAAACTGCCACTGGTGATCTTCGCCGAGGGGGCCGGTGGGCGCCCCTCGGATACCGACTACCCTGGTGTGGCCTTCCTGAACCTGCACACTTTCTCCTCCCTGGGTGAGTTGTCAGGTTTGGTGCCCACCGTGGGTATCGCCGCCGGGAACTGCTTTGCCGGTAACGCGGCCCTCTACGGCGTGTGCGATCTCACCATCGCCACCCGTCAGGCCAGCATAGGCATGGCGGGGCCTGCGATGATCGAAGGGGGCGGCCTGGGCGTCTATAAACCCGAAGAGGTTGGGCCGCCGTCGGTACTCAGCCCCAACGGGGTGATCGACATCCTGGTAGAGAATGAGGCCGAGGCGGTTGCGGTCACCAAGAAGTACCTCTCCTACTTCCAGGGGGACCTGAGCGAATGGCAGGTGGCGGATCAGCGCAAATTGCGCCACCTGATCCCCGAGAACCGCATGGCCATCTATGACATTCGTGAAGTGATCGACACCCTGTGTGACAAGGACTCGGTATTGGAGCTAAGGCGCGAGTTTGCCAAGAATATGATCACCGCCATGGTGCGTATCGAGGGCAAGGCCTACGGCCTGTACGCCAACGACCCACGCTTCCTCGGCGGCGCCATAGATGCCGATGCCGGCGACAAACTGGCCCGCTTTATCCAGCTGTGTGACGCCCACGACATTCCTATGATCTCCCTGTGCGACACCCCGGGCTTCATGGTGGGCCCTGAGTCGGAAAAACGCGCCACGGTGCGCCATATCTCCCGCCTCTTCGTCCACGGCGCTAACAGCACTGTGCCTCTGTTTGCCCTGGTGCTGCGTAAGGGCTATGGCCTGGGCGTCATGGGGATGACGGGAGGCGGCTTCACCGCACCAGTGTTTACCGCCTCCTGGCCAAGTGGCGAGTTTGGTGCCATGGGCATAGAAGGTGCGGTGCGTATCGCGGCCAAGCGACAACTGGAGGCGATAGCCGACCCAGATGAACGCGAAGCCACCTTCAAGGCCATGGTGGATAAGCTCTACAGCCATGGCAGCGCCATCAATACCGCCAGCTATCTGGAGCTGGATGCGGTGATCGATCCCATGGAATCCCGTGAGTGGATCGTTCGCGGCCTGGCCTGCCTGCCAAAACCCGAGAAGCGCAGCGGCAAGAAACGTAACTGTATCGATACCTGGTAAATCCTAAGGCTGTCAAACAACTCATTTTACCGGTATCAGATAAGCCCAAAGCCAGTCAGTGCGACGCACAGGCTGGCTTTTTTTATCCCTCTCTCCTGGCACTGGCGTCTTCAATGCCTGCGCCCCCTCCCACTATCACTTCCCACTATCACCTATTCAGTTCCCCAGTCAGCTCACAACTCGGCGCCGACAGCGGGCTGCCAGGGTAACCTGTGCACTCGAGCAATACCTTGGCGCCAGATAGCAAAATGCCAGTCGGTGAGCACACGCGACTGGCATTGTTTGCTATGAGTTATCTAAGGCCACGCCTTAGGCAGCCCTTGAGCAAGCCTAGGCCTGAAACCAGGCGTCCTGCATATCGAAGGGCACACTGTTATAACTCTCCAGCAGGGCGATCTGCGGGTCGATCTCAGGTAGTTCCCACTCCAGGTAGTAACGTGCCGCCTGCAGCTTACCTTGGTAGAAGTTAGCGTCATCGACAGACAGAGAGCCCTCTTCGGCCAACTTGGCCGCGGCGATATTAGCCTGTTGTAGCCAGATCCAGCTGGCGGTGATGCGGCCAAACACGTCCAGATACAGGGTGGCGTTGGCCAGGCCCAGATCAGGGTCTTTGGCCAGCATGGGCAGCAGCACGGCATTGAGCCTGCTTAGTTTGCCAAGCGCCGCGAGCAGGGAATTCCCCATCTCGGCCGTCGCCTCTCTTGTGGCGGCCTCGGCGGCGGTGGCTTCCACCGCCTTCACGAACAGCTCATAGGCGGCCATGTTCCCCATAGGCACCTTGCGCCCCAGGATATCCAGGCCATGGATCGCCTCCGTGCCCTCATGGATTGGATTGAGGCGGTTGTCGCGATAATACTGCTCCACCGGATACTCGCGGATATAACCCGAGCCACCGAGCACCTGAATGGCCAGATCGTTGGCCTTTAGGGCGTACTTTGAGGGCCAGGACTTAACGATGGGCGTCAGCAGGTCCAGCAGCATGAAGGCCTGCTGACGAGCCTCTTGGGTATCCGCCGTGTGACTATCTTCAAACAGCGAGCTGGCATACAGACACAGCGCCAGCGAGCCTTCCACATAGGCCTTCTGCGCCAGCAACATGCGGCGCACGTCGGCATGTTGCACGATAGGGATCTGCTTGGACTCAGGATCTTTGTTCGATGGCAGACGTCCCTGGGGACGCTCACGGGCGTATTCCAGGGAGGCATTGAAGCCCTGGTAGCCCAGCACTGCCGCCGTGCTGCCGACAAAGATGCGCGCCTCATTCATCATCTGGAACATGTAGGCCAGCCCCTTGTGAGGCTCGCCGACCAGGTAACCCACGGCGCCGCCCTTCTCGCCAAAAGACAAGACGGTAGAGGTGGTGTTGCGAAAGCCCATCTTATGCAGTAGACCGGCCAGGGCCACGTCGTTGCGCTCCCCCTGGGAGCCATCGTCATTGACCAGGAACTTAGGCACGATAAACAGGGAGATCCCCTTGACGCCGGCAGGCGCGCCCTCGATCTTCGCCAGGGTCATATGAATGATATTCTCTGTGATGCTCTGATCGCCACCGGAAATAAACATCTTCTGGCCCGTGATCCGGTAGCTGCCGTCGGCCTGTGGCACCGCCTTGGTGGTGATATCCGCCAGCGCCGAGCCCTGACCCGGCTCTGTCATCGCCATGGTACCGGCGAAGCGGCCCTCCTGCATGGGGGGAATAAATTTGGCCTTCTGCTCATCGCTGCCAAAGCTCTGGATCAGGTTAGCCGCCCCCAGGCTCAGGCAGGGATAGCCGGCGGTGGCGGTATTGGCGGCGCTGAAGTAGGCCATCGCGGCGCGCAGTATGATCTCTGGCAGCTGCATGCCGCCGTCTTCGAAGTCATAGTGGGCGGCCAGAAAGCCTGCGTCGGCAAAATGATCCCAGGCCTCCTTGGTTTCCGGGATCATCTGCACCTTCTCACCGTCAAAGGTCGGCTCCTGCTCGTCCCCTTTATGGTTGTGATTGGCAAAGTATTTCTCGGCGATGGTTTTTGCCGTCTCCAGGGTAGCGTCAAACACCTCGCGGCTGTGCTCGCAATAACGGGGCCGCTGCAGTAGTCCTTCTGTGTCCAGGAATTCGTATAGCAGGAAATCCATGTCGCGGGCATTGAGTAGTGGTACTGTCATAAAGAAACTCCATTAACGGCTGCGAAAGTTGGCCTTGTGAACCGCACTCTGGCACAAAGCCCTCACGAGTGAGGGCGCTGTGGCGCGAAGGCAAGCGCTGCCCGGCCGGTATAACCTGGGTATCCTGGCCTGTGCCGATACCCGATATACTCAGTAAAATCTGTGATGAAACGGCGGCATTATCTCCGTCGTGTCATCATCCATTAGGATTAGCACGCTACATCAGTGGCAAGGCGATTTGCGATGCCTTGGCACCACCGACGCTTAAGGAGAGCTGCGCCTCGGGATAAGGCGGCGCCTCCATATTGTCTTTGTCAGCGCCCATGATGGCGACCCGCAGACGATTGCCTTTATTGATGCGATGCACCACGGGCATGATGTCGAAGTTGGCTTCGACCACCTCCCCCGGCGTCAGCAGTTGCTCATCTGCTTTTAAGGCGCGATGCCAAGGGATATCCAGGTTATTCCAGGGCGCCTTATGCTCCTTGCGCAGAGAAAGCCTCAGATTGCCTTCTGTGATGTAGTTGGAGCGACCATCGACGTCCACCTCTTCCAGCAGGGCATAGACATCGGCATCCGGCGTGCTGGCCGAGACGAAGAGTTTGACCAGCGGAATGCCGGCGATCACCATATCCTTCTCAAGGGGCAGCGTCGTAAAGGTCAGCGAATGGCCATCATTGGCCGCCATATCCGGATAGTTCACCTGAGTGCCAAAGTTGGAATCCCAGCGAGTTGCCGTTCCTGTGGTGGTCAGATTATTGACCTGATAGGCCAGTAACGCGCTGGCATCAGGCTGCTGAGTCGACAGAACCGGCACCTGAGTAGAAAGCAGGTGATCTGTCACCAAACCGCTCTTGGCGCTGGATTCGCCAAAATAGAAGCTGGTGCGCGGCTTGTTGAGAGGGAACTGGGACAGGGAGATCCACTGCCACTGCTCGCGCATGGTATCCACCTCGGCCACATGAATTTGCGGCTCATCCATCACGCCGTTTTTGATCCCCTTCAACCAGTAATCGAACCAGCGCTGAAACTCGGCGCCATATACCCTATCACGCTCCAGCTTTTCGGCCTGGTTATTGGTGATGTGAGACCAGGGACCAAAGGCCATCTTCTGCGGGCCGTGATAGTTTTCGAAATGCACTAATGTGTCAGTGGTGTAGGGATCATGCCAGGAACCGAAATGGTAGATGGCCACGCCAGACTCGTTGAGGGCCACGTTTATCGCAGAGGGCATATCCTTATACCAATCGAACTCGGGCGCGGTAGCGTCGCGCAGCTTCGCCGCACCAAGTGGCGTTATAGGGTCGAAGTTGGTGGCATGATCCTTCACGGCAGCCGCCGCCAAAGTACCATCTGTGTCGGCATCCACCGGCGTGGGCTTACGCTCCTTATCCAGGTACTGGGTGCCCTTGCCCCAACTCTCTAGCAGATCCTGACGCAATATGCCGCCACGACGAACCGCGTCATAGAGGTTAAAATAACCGTTTTCCGGGGTAATGGCCTTAAGCGCCGGATGCTTGGTGCTGGCGGCCATGTACTGGCTAATTCCCATATAGGAGAGGCCATACATGCCAATGTTACCGTCGCTGAACGCCTGCTTGGACAACCAGTCGATGACATCATAGGCATCGCGGGTCTCAGGCGCGCTAAATAGGCCCTGATAACGCCCGAAAGAGGCGCCGCCACCGCGCACATTTACACTCACAATCACATAGCCGTGCCTGGCGAGACGCTGCAAGATGGCATCGTCTTCTATATTGGTGACTCCCGGTTCAAACTCCCTGTGGTAGCGCGAATAGGTCCAGAGTACAGGCAGCTTTTCCTGTGTCACCACGCCCTGGTTGGCCGGACGCGAGATATCCGCCGCCAGCCGGGTACCGTCCCGTGTGGTGATATACTCAGAGCTGGTCACCCAGCCGTCGAAACGCTCCTGGGAATAGCCTTTGTAGTGGCCAAAGCTGGACACCTTCTTATGTTCCTTATGAGCCTGTTCGCTCTGCCCAGACTGGTTTGTTGCAGACTCGGCCGCGGCGATTGGCACTATGATTGGCGTAATAGTAACGCCTGCCGAAATCGTCAACAGGCCGGCGGCCAGCCAGCAAGCGGCGCGCTGTGGTTTTCCCCTAACTTGTTCCATGTCTCATTTCCTATCTGTTATTGATCTTATTGCGCTTACACCAACTTAAGCCATCTCCCCCCAAGGGCTATCCCTTAGCGCAGAGTTATCCCTTAGCGCAGAGTTATCCCTTAGCGCAGAGTTATCCCTTAGCGCAGAGTTATCCCTTAGCACAGAGTTATCCCTTTCTGCCTCGCCTTCGAGGCCTGGCGATGCAGACACATCGCCAGGGAAGGAATAAAAAGCGGCTCCCTGACGACAGTGTGCAGTCTTTAAGTCAGGGACGCCGGGGAAAAGCTTTGCTTTAGTAGTTGTAAGACAGGCTTACTCCAAAGGTTCGCGGCGCGTTATATTCGCTATAGCCACTGTCCAAACCATCCAGGTAGAAGCTGGTACGATAGGTCTTATCGGTCAGGTTGCGCCCCCACAGTGCCACACTCCAATTATCATCGGGACTGAATATTTCCATTCTGGCGTTGACTAAGGTATTGCCTTTTTGCCGATAAATAGGCTCATTAGACACAGACAGCCAGTAGTCATCCTTGAAGGAGGCATCCAATTGCACGAAGCCGTCCAGGTTAGCATTCAGGTTAAAGTGATAACGGGCGATCAGGTTGCCACTGAACTTAGGCGCGTTATTGAGTTCATTGCCTTGAATGTCGATCACTTCACCGAAGATGTTGGTGATGCCGACGTCCGCAGACTCAAACTTGTTGACCCTATCCACCTCGGTATCGAGCAGGCCGATAGCGGCGCGGATCTCTAAGTCCTCGGTCGCCATCCAGCGCAGATCCAGTTCGGCGCCCTGCATGATAACGTCACCCAGGTTACGCAGGCCGTTAAAGACGCCACCGGTTGATTGATCGACCTCCTGAATAGCCGACTGGAAGTCACGGTAGTCGTAGTAGAAGGCCGCGCCGTTGAGCTGAATGCGATAGTCTTCCAGCGTTGACTTGAAGCCCAATTCGACGCCGTTGTTGCGCTCCGGCTTGTAGGGGCGGATGGCATTTGGATTGGTCAGGAAGCCACCGAAGAAGCCGCCAGACTTAAAGCTGCTGCCCACACTGGCATACAACAGGGTATCCGGGGTGACCTTCCAGTCGAGGTTAACTTTCCATGACGGGTCACTCTCGTCATAGTGAGACTTATTAGCGCGCGCCAGATCGTAACGGCCGGTTACTGGGTCCCAACCAATGAAGTTGGCGCAGTAGGTGTCGCTGTCTGGGTCTGTGGTATTCAGACCATTTACGGTACAGATCCAGGTACCGTCGTTGACAAACACGTCGCCGACATAATCCTTCTTCTCCTGGGTGTAACGTAGATCCACTGTGGTCGACAGGGTATCGCTGATGGCATAGGTGAACTGGGCATAGCCTGAGGTCACCTTAGTGTCCTGGGTATAGGCCATGGTGCCGCACCCAGGGAATTGCACCCAGTCGGCATAGACGTTGGCGGCAAAGGAGCAGTTTCTCAGGTCGTCCAGGTTATCCTCGGCGTACACCAGACCCAGCATCCAGTTGAAATCGCCACCATAGTTGGACAGCAGGCGCAGCTCCTGGCTCCATGAGCTGGTATCAGAGTCATACTGGGTGACATACATCTCGTTGAGGTCACCACCATTGAGACGGCCATAGTCACGGCTGGCTTGCTCCCAGGCCTCTTGATCCTGACCTGGGCCCATGCCGACAGAGCCGACACCATTGCGATGCTTAAACTGCATCTGGGTGTAGTTAGTGATCGAGGTCAGCGAGTAATCGGAGAAATCCCAGTTCATGTTTAACGACACCGAATGGTAGGTGTCATCGTTAGGATGCACCCTGGCATCGGCGCCGCTGTATGGGTCGCCATCGGCGCTGGCGCGGTTCATGTTGATACAGCTGGCATCCGGGATACCGGTTTGCAACACGGCGTCACAATAAGCCGGCGTACCATCCTGATTGTAGGGAATATTCATCGACGGCAGGCCAGGGAAGTCCGCTAGCGGTCCCTCCCAGTAGGCGTTGCTGTCTAATAACCCTGTGACCTCGGGGATCGACGCCTCTGAGGTGTCACGGCCATAGGTATATCTGAGATCTGCCGCAAAATAGTCTGTGGGTTCGAGATGCAATGTAACGCGGGCCTGCTGCTTATCTTTGCCACCCTGGTCGCGATTCAGATAGGTGTTGTAGTAATAGCCATCGTTGGTTTCAGACTGCACGGCGAGGCGCACAGCGGCGATCTCCCCCAGTGGCAGACTGGCGCCGGCGCGGATGTTGAGCGAGTTATAGTTGCCGTAATCCACCGCGACATTGGCTTCCGTGGTCTCAAGCTCTGGTCGCTTAGAGGAGAAAGAGATGGCGCCGCCGGTAGAGTTACGTCCATACAGACCGCCCTGAGGCCCCTTGAGCACCTCTACCCTATCGGTATCAAACATGGCGAAGGCGCTATAGATGCCATAGGGCTGATAGACGTCGTCAACGACCACTGCCGTGTTAGGTGTATTGTTAGTGTTGTAGTCCTGTAGACCCACACCACGGATCACGAAGATGGGGATGCCGCTATCGTCTGAGACGGCGACCTCCATGTTGGGGATAAATTCCGCCAGGGCCGATGCCTGATAGGCACCGAGATCTTCTAGCTCATCGGCTTTAAACGCGGAGATCGCGATGCCGACATCTTGCATACGTTGCACACGTTTCTGCGCCGTCACCTCGATGACTTCAAACGCGCTGGCCTTCTGATCCTGTGATTCTTCTGGCGCCTGCGCTTCTTCAGCAAAAACTTGCCCTGAAATAGCCCCAAAAACGGCCATAGCCAAACAACTCAGCTTCATGTTGCTCCGACTTACTGCTGCTCGGGAGCGTAATAAGTGATTAGTTTTAATGTACTTTTCCATCATCCTATCCTTCCTTTATTACGTTTTATATTTATTAGGATGTTGGCGATGTGGAAATCAGCCGCACCTCCCTACCGAGTCCTGCACTAACTGCAATATTTATTGCCACAGCACCTATTCCCCCCGCGGTACATCAGGCCACAAACATAAGCAAAGACTGTTAGAATCGAGTATATGGAGCGCGTTACCAATTTTTAAATTTATTATAATGATTGTGCAACATTCATAATGGTGATGATGAATCATTCATCTGCACCCATAGCTCCCCTAAAAACCCCTATCCCTTGAAGGGGCTCGTTTTTTAAGCAAATCAGACTCTGCCACACCTGGACAAACCTAATGAAAGAGAGAGGAAAACAGCCCCATGATTGGCCCAAATACCGTGCTCATCCGAGCTGTTACAAAGAGTTAAAGCCAGTTCGACATTTAAGACAAAGGCGAGAGACTAAGACTTTAGACAAGACAGAAGAGTTTTCTTGATGAATAAGCCATAAGAAAAGGCCACAAGCAAAGGTAATAAAAAAGCAAATAGATAAAGGCAAAAGGAAAAGACCTGCAACCAGGCACTTTTTATTGGTATACACCAAGGAACTCGTTGCTTAAGAGTCGCGTTAAATAGACTCGAAAGACGCTACTCTATTGAAATCTGATATTTACCAGACTCTGGTATTTGGGCTCTGATGTTTGGACTCAGCTATTTGGGCTCAGGTATTTGAAAGCTTATGGAATACCAAGCCGCACGGTGCATCAATTGCCTGCCGCTGATAAACAGTAAAAAGTGTCGTCTTCGAGCCCACTCACTAATCTCTATGCTCTCAAAATCTATGCACTCAAAGGCTCCGCAACATAAACCACCGTTAGTCCGTTTCCTTAAAAACCGTCGGCGCCCGACGTGTCCTATCGACATGCAGCTCAAACACATCCGGGCGCGAATAGTGCCCGGCGACATCGAGCGCCCGTTTCGAGGTGGCCGCCTTCTCCACCTCGATGTCGGCGATGAGCATGCCCTTCTCTCTCGACAGCGGCCCTGAGACTATCTCGCCGCTCGGCGACACCACCACCGAATCCCCCGGATTGATCCAGGTTTCATCGACGGGATAGAGTTGGTCGAGATTGGGAAAGTCTGCTGGCAGATCTTGTCGCTCCAGCGCGACGCCACAGGAGAGCACCCAGCACTTCCCCTCTCTGGCTATGTGTTGCATGCTGCCTATCCAGGCCGCACCGCTGTCATAGGTGGGCGCTATGTAGATCTCTACTCCCTGGGAATAGAGCGCATATCTGGCGAGGGGCATGTAGTTCTCCCAGCAGACCAGGCTGCCGATCCTGCCTACCGGGGTATCGATAACATTAAGGCCGTGGCCGTCGCCTATTCCCCAAACCATGCGCTCAGGGTTGGTCGGCATGAGTTTACGGTGATGATTAACCAGCTGACCTTGGGTGTCTATCGTTACCACAGAATTGTAGAGGGTCGATTGACTGTTGGCATTGTCTCTCTCATTCATGCCGCAGACGACAGTCACGCCGTTTTGCCTGGCGGCCTCTTGCAACGGCTTGAGATCCTCTGTCGACAGATCGACGCTATTTCTCAGCAGCCTGGCATGCAGCTCCTCACAGATCCCCCAGTCACCGCCGGGCCTCAAGCGCCATATCCAGGCAGGATAGCCGGGAATAAAGGCCTCGGGAAACACGATAAGCTCGGCGCCCTGGTTGGATGCCGAATTTACCAGGCCAACCGCCTTGGCTATTGTGCCTTGCTTGTCCAGCACACAAGGCGCCTCTTGAATGATAGCTATCCTCTTCATAGATCGCTCCTTTTCATAGATCGCGCTTTTTAATCAAGAATAGAGATAACCCTCAGTATAGTTTGCCCAACCCCAGGTTTCGTGAAATCCCCCCGCTCACATTGCACAAGCAGCGAAAACAATCCATTGGAAATAAAAAAGGTCAAATCGAAGAGATAGAAGTACAGGTGTAAGCAGGCTTTTGGCCCTCGGCGACAGGACGTCGCCGTGGAGCGTATAGGGACATATTCACCGCGAGTCAAAAGTGTGCTTGCACAACCCCCGCCGGGCAGGCGTTAGATTGCCATGAAGATAAAACCTTCAAATATCTAACCAGTCGCAATAACCGTCAAAGCTACGAGCTAAAAAGGTTAATAGGGTTAACGCTAAAACCCGAGATCCATCTGGGCCCCATGCTCTTCCCCATCGGCCCCAGCTCCCACGGCCTCACTCTCGAGTCCAACCGACACCCCGAGCAGGCGAATGCCTCTGCCGGCGCGGCGCTCCAGTGCCTGAGTGAGCAGGTCGTAAAACAGCTTCACCGATACCTCGTCGCTACGCTGCTCTATGGTGGTCTGCTTGAAATCGTCAAACTTAAGCTTAACCACCTGCTTATGAATGCGGCGCGACTTGGCGCTGCGACTGATACGCCCGGACAGCTCCTGGATAAGCTGGGGCATCACCGCCTGGCACTGCTCATAGGTATAGATATCTTTGGCGAGCGTGGTCTCTACCCCAACCGATTTGCGCTCCCTGTGCGGGGAAATGCCGCGGGGGTCTATCCCCTGCGCCCTGTCGTAAAGCACGCCACCAAACTTGCCGAAGCGATCCGCCAGACTCTGACGGCTGCAGGCCTGCACGTCGGCGCAGGTGTTGAGCCCCATGGCTTCGAGCTTAGCGGCCGTCACCTTGCCGACGCCGGGTATCTTAATCAGCGGCAGGGTCTTCACAAATTCGGGGATCATCTGTGGGGTGATCACATACTGGCCATTAGGCTTGTTGAGATCCGAGGCGATCTTGGCCAGAAACTTCACCGGTGCGATACCGGCGGAGGCGGTGAGTCCGGTAGCCTCGAAGATCTCCCGACGAATCGCCTCGGCAATTAATGTGGCCGAACCCTGATGCCGGCTACAATCGCTGACATCCAGATAGGCTTCATCCAGCGACAACGGCTCGATTAATTCGGTATAGCGGGCAAACACCTCACGGATCTGCGCCGATACCTCCTTGTAGACTGACATACGCCCGGGCACCAGAATGAGATCCGGGCAGAGCTTGAGGGCATAGGCGGAGGCCATGGCCGAGCGCACACCAAACTTGCGCGCCTCATAGTTACAGGTGCTGATGACGCCGCGGCGATCGCTGCGTCCACCCACGGCGATAGGCTTGCCCCTAAGCTCGGGAAAATCACGCATCTCGACCGCCGCAAAGAAGCAGTCCATGTCTACATGAATAATCTTTTTCACCTTAATACCTCCATCGCCAAGAATACTGTACATTTAAACAGTATTCAATCACTTCCCGAGCGGTTGATAGCCTAAGCTCGAATAGCAGGCAATAAAGCATTGAATGACAGGCAGCAAAAAGCCACCTTGAGGTGGCTTTGTCTCGATTTCATCTTTGATGACTAAGGTGAAGCGGCGCGCCTTGGGCCACTTACATCTTAGACTGAAGGTAGTTCTGCAGACCTATCTTGTCGATGAGGCCTAGCTGTTTCTCTAGCCAGTACATATGGTCAGATTCGGTCTCTTCCAGTAACACCTCTAGCAGCTCACGGGAGACGTAATCTTGTTTCTCCTCGCATAGGGCGATGGCTTCACGCAGGTTAGCCGCCACCTGATACTCATAGTTGAGGTCGTTCTGCAACATCTCCTGGGGATCTTTACCTATGTTCAGCGCCTCGCGACTGGCGACATCCGGCTTACCCTCGAGGAACAAGATGCGCTGAACCAGCTTCTTGGCGTGTTCGCGCTCGTCGTCAGACTCATGAGAGATACGCTCGTGCAGCTCGTCAAGGCCCCAATCTTCATACATCAAGCCGTGGACGAAATATTGATCCATCGCCGACAACTCACCGGTAAGCAGCTTGTTGAGGGTGTCGATCACTTCCTGATTGCCTTTCATGCTTCTCTCCCTATTCCGATTCTATCTGCGACTGCAGGTAATTTTGAATGCCCGTCATCTTAATCAGATCTTGCTGCGCCTCGATCCAGTCCAGATACTCCTCCTCATCTTCGAGCAGGTCTTCGAGGATCTCGCGGCTCACATAATCTCGCTCTGTCTCACACAGGGCGATCACGCTGCGCAGTTCGACCAGCTGCTCTTCGAGCATGGTCTTGTCGCACTGCAACATCTCTTCCGGGTTCTCACCTATGCGCAGCTTCTCAAGCTGTTGCAGATTAGGCAGCCCTTCGAGAAACAGTACCCGCTCGATCAGCTTGTCGGCATGCTTCATATCTTTGATCGACTTCTTGTAGCACTTCTCATTGAGCTCTTCCAGACCCCAATTTTTGTACATGCGTGCGTGCAAAAAGTACTGGTTGATGGCCGTCAATTCGAAGGTCAGTATCTTGTTTAACTGACGAATGACGTTCGGATGACCCTTCATTTGATCTCCTTAGTAAGATTTGATCTAAATCAATATTTAAGCCTAGAGCAATTTTCACCCAATTACAAATAAACATTAAGTTTCAATCAGTTATCAAAGAAAATCGTTCTCATTCGCGCTTTGATTACCAAGGCGATTAAAGATAATAAATCCAGAGTGTTAAGACCGATAATAAGCACAATGCGCTAAGGTAGAGATGAGACTAGGTGAAGGCGAGTCTAGGTGAATAGTGATGAAAAACAGGGGTAACAAAAAAGGCCCCGAATGGGACCTTTAATAATGACGCCTCACAGGCGTGGGCTAGATGATACGATCTTTGGCCAGCTTCTCGCGACGGGCCTCTTCTTCGGCCATCTTCGCCTTACGCTTATCGCATGGATCGTCACAATCACAGGCCTTCTCGATACCCAGGGCACCCAGACCACCGCAGCTGCCGGCAACCGCCTTCTGCTTCACCAGGTAGCCGATAGACATAAGAACGAAAAACAGTAGTAATACCACAAAAGCCGCTAAAAAAGTGCTCATCACTGACTCCAGATACACATAAGTGGCTGTTTCGCTTATGTGTCTAACCATTCGCTAACTAGTCGACTAGCTCGTTGGCAAGCTATTCAACCGACATGCAAGACTGCATTTAAGAGTGCGCCTAGCCACTATATTAAGCGGGCCGGCGCACCGATGGACGCTATTCTATCACAAACCCACGTAGGGCTTAAAGGCATCGCTATAGTAGACCTTGAAACCTTGCGCTTGCTTCTCGATCAACATAATAGCCAGATGCTCACGCTCGGCCAGCGCCAGCGAGGCCTCTGTGCCCAGCACCATCATGGCGGTAGCGTAACCGTCGGCGATCATGCTTTCCTTGGCCAACACGGTAACCGAGGCTAGCTTATGGTCGATCGGGTAGCCATTGCGCGGGTCGATAATATGAGTGAAGCGTTGTCCCTCTTCCTCATAGTAGTTGCGATAGTCGCCCGAGGTTGCCATGGCGATGTTTCTAAGCTCCAGCAACTGCTGCACCACGCGCTCATCCTCATCGGGCTGCTCTATGGCGATAACCCAAGGGCTGTCGTCGGCCTTGACGCCATATAGGCTGATCTCACCGCCTATCTCCACTAGGTAGCCTTTGGGCTGATACTTACTCAGCAGCTTAGCCACCTTATCTACTCCAAAGCCTTTGGCGATGGAAGAAAGGTCAACATACAGAGCCGAGTTAGTCTTGCTCAGCTTGAGGCCATCGACATTGAGATACTCGATACCCGTCTTGGCCTTGGTCTCGGCGATCAGCTCGGCGCTCGGCACGCGAGTCGGTCTCTTATCGGGACCGAAGCCCCAGAGGTTCACCAGCGGGCCTAGGGTGATGTCCAGAGCACCATCTGTCTTACGGTAGAGATCGATACCCGTCTGAACAACCTTGGCCGTGTCCGGCGATACTACCAGGCTAGATTCGAGCGTCATCTGATTGAAGCGAGACAGCTCTGAGTCTTTGCGGTAAGTAGACATCTGATCGTTTACCTGCTCCAGCGCGAGATCGATCTCCGCCTGCAGCAGCTGCTCGTCGGGCATCTGTTTGCCGCCGACAAATTTGATGTGATAGGTGGTGCCCATGGTCTGCCCAGACAGGGAGAGCATCTTCACTGGTTGGCTACAGGCCGAAATAAAAAAGGCTAGTCCCGCCAGGACTAACCCTTTGATAAAGGTCTTATACATATTGACCATTGTCCTTAATGATAACCCGGTAACACGCTCCCTAAGGGCCTTTAGGCACCTTAGGAAGCACGATAATCACGGCAATAATATCACAAGAATGATTGCTTAGCCGCCGAAGTCATCCAGCAGGATGTTTTCATCTTCAACGCCAAGATCTTTAAGCATGCCGATAACCGCCGCGTTCATCATTGGAGGTCCACACATGTAGAACTCACAATCTTCTGGCGCGTCGTGGTCACGTAGGTAGTTTTCATACAATACGTTGTGGATGAAGCCTGTGTAACCATCCCAGTTGTCTTCTGGTTGTGGATCAGACAGGGCCACGTGCCACTCGAAGTTATCATTCTCAGCCGCCAGGCCGTCGAAATCTTCAACGTAGAACATCTCACGCTTAGAACGTGCGCCGTACCAGAAGCTCATCTTACGCTTAGACTTAAGACGCTTGAGCTGATCGAAGATGTGTGAACGCATAGGTGCCATACCTGCACCACCGCCGACGAATACCATCTCGGCATCGGTATCTTTCGCGAAGAATTCACCGAATGGGCCAGAGATAGTCACCTTGTCACCCGCCTTCAGGCTCCAGATGTATGATGACATCTTACCGCATGGCAGTGACAGGTTACGTGGAGGCGGCGTCGCGATACGTACGTTCAGCATGATGATACCTTCCTCTTCAGGATAGTTCGCCATTGAGTACGCACGGATTGTCTCTTCGTCAACCTTAGACTCTAGCTTGAAGAAGCCAAAGTGCTCCCAGTCACCACGGTATTCTTCCGGTACGTCGAAATCGGCGTACTTAACATGGTGCGCAGGCGCCTCGATCTGAATATAACCACCGGCACGGAAAGGCACAGACTCGCCATCAGGGATCGCCAGCTTAAGCTCTTTAATGAAGGTTGCCTTGTTGTCGTTAGAGACAACAGTACATTCCCACTTCTTGATACCGAAGATCTCTTCTTCCAGCTCGATCTCCATATCTGACTTAACGTTGACCTGACAAGAGAGACGACAACCGTGACGGGCATCGCCCTTAGAGATATGGTCGAGTTCTGTTGGCAGAATGTCACCGCCGCCAGACTTAACGATCACCTTACACTGGCCACAAGAACCACCGCCACCACAGGCAGACGATACGAAGATACCGTTATCAGCCAGTGCGCCCAGTAGTTTGCCACCCGCAGGTGTTTTGATTGCTTTATCCGCATCATCGTTGATGCCGATAGTAATATCGCCACTCGGAACCAGTTTTGATTTGGCGAACAGAATCACCAACACCAATACCAGTACGATGGCTGTAAACATACTCACACCGAGGTATACATCGATTGGAGTAGATTCAATAATACCCATTAACTTATCCTTTAAGGTTCAAAATCAGAAGTCGTTAGGGTGTCTCTTTAGAGAGACACACCAGAGAACGACATGAAACCTAGAGCCATCAAACCAGCAGTCACAAAGGTAATACCCAGACCACGCAGACCATTAGGAACATCAGCATATTTTAACTTCTCACGGATACCGGCCAGCAGCACAATTGCAAGCGCCCAACCGATACCAGAACCTATGCCGAACACCAAACTTTCACTCAGGTTGTAGTCACGCTCAACCATGAAAGATACCGCACCAAAAATCGCGCAGTTTACCGTGATCAGCGGTAGGAAGATCCCCAGCGCGTTATATAGCGGTGGGAAATACTTATCTAATGTCATCTCAAGGATTTGAACCAGCGCCGCGATCACACCGATGAAGGTGATGAACTTAAGGAAGCTCAGGTCCGCATCAGGAACACCAGCCCAAGCCAAGGCGCCCGGAGCCAAAATACCCTGATAGATGATTTGGTTAACAGGTACTGAAATTGCCAGTACCACGATTACGGCAACACCTAAGCCCATGGCCGTGGTGACTTTCTTAGACACAGCCAAGAAGGTACACATACCAAGGAAGAAGGATAACGCCATGTTTTCAATGAAAACAGAACGGATTAATAGACTAATATAATGTTCCATTACGCTTATCCTTTTGCTTCAACTTGCTCTGGCTTGATGGTACGGATAATCCAGATTAACGCAGCAATCAGGAAGAACGCACTCGGTGGCAGCAGAAGCAGACCGTTTGGCTGATACCAACCACCGTCAGAGATCTTGCTTAGGATCTCGACACCAAATAGCGAACCGTTACCAAACAATTCACGCACGAAGCCAACTGACAACAAGATGGCACCATAACCCAGACCGTTACCGATACCGTCCATGAAACTCATCATAGGCGGAGTCTTCATGGCGTAGGCTTCGGCGCGGCCCATTACGATACAGTTGGTGATGATCAGACCCACGAATACCGACAGCTGCTTAGCCACGTCATAGGCATAAGCTTGCAGTACCTGGTCAACCACGATCACCAGTGAAGCGATAATGGTCATCTGAACGATAATACGCACACTGCTAGGAATGTGGTTACGTATCATAGAGATGAACAAGTTAGACAAGGCCGTTACGGCAGTCAGAGCGATGGTCATTACCAGCGCGGTTTCCATCTTACTGGTTACCGCCAGGGCACTACATACACCCAGGATCTGCAACGCAATCGGGTTGTTACTAATGATAGGTCCAGTCAGAACCTGTTTAAGTTCTTTTGCATCAGCCATTAGCTCAGTCCTCCGTTGCGCGCCTTTTCAAGAAAACGTGCAAAACCTTCTTTACCCAACCAGAAATCCAGTGAATGCTGTACACCGTTACTGGTCAGTGTCGCACCCGATAGTGCGTCAACACCATGAACGCTCTCAGCAACGGCAGGGTTCTTAGTCACCTTGATAGCCAAGTTGCCTTGGTCGTCATAAAGCTTCTTACCTTGCCACTTGGCGATCCACTTAGGATTCTGTACTTCACCACCCAGACCAGGCGTTTCACCTGAACCGGTAAAGTCGTAGTAAACCAAGCTGCGAACCGTGTTCAGGTCAGACTCAACGGCGAGGAAGGCATACATGGTTGACCAAAGGCCGTAACCTTTAACCGGAATGATCACTGTCTGCAGTGCACCGGCGTCATCGCGTACCAGATAAACCACGCCCTTATTCGCCACACGCTTAACCGAAGCGATATCATTTTCAGGCTTGAAAGAGGTCTCAGGAGAACGAGCCGCTTTCTCGGTATCGAATGTGTCGGCATTGCCTTCGGCCCAGTCGCCAGACTTAAGGTCAACCAGCTTAGCTTCAACATACTTGTCGTAAGTCTCAAGAATCTGAGTCTTGCTGACTTCACCGGCGCGGGTATCTACCAGACCGGCGGCTTCAAGAATATACTTTTGCTTATCAAGCAATTTGTTTTCTTGTTGAGTTGGCTTAAGCAGTACGGCCGCAGTAGACACGAATACCGAACAGATAAAACATAATCCAACAACAACAAACAGCGTTCTACCGAACGAATCTTTATTACTAGCCACGAGCAATCCTCCGCTTGATATTCGCTTGAACCACGAAGTGGTCGAATAGCGGCGCAAATAGGTTGGCAAACAGGATGGCCAACATCATACCTTCTGGGAAAGCAGGGTTAATGACACGGATGAATACGGCCATAGCACCAATCAAAATACCGTACGCCCACTTCGCTTGGTTGGTGAAAGACGCAGAAACTGGGTCAGTCGCCATGAACATCATACCGAAGGCAAAGCCCCCCAGTACCATGTGCCAGTACCAAGGCATCGCAAACATAGGGTTGGTATCGCTACCAATTGCGTTAAGCAGCAGTGAGACAGCAATCATACCGACCATCACACCACCAACGATGCGCCATGACGCGATACGGGTATAGATAATTACCAGACCACCTAGCAGAATCGCCAGAGTAGAAACTTCACCGACAGAACCTGGGATGAAACCTAGGAAGGCGTCCCACCAAGCTTGGTTAAAGCCATATTCCAGTGTGCCCTGTGCCGCTTGGCTCAGCGCCGTCGCACCAGAGAAACCGTCTGCAACCACCCAAGTGGTGTCGCCTGACATGTTTAGCGGGTAAGCGAAGAACAGGAAGGCACGACCGGCCAATGCTGGGTTAAGGAAGTTACGTCCGGTACCACCGAAGATCTCTTTCGCCACGACCACACCGAAGGTAATACCTAGTGCGACCATCCATAGCGGAATGGTTGCCGGTAGCGTCAGGGCAAACAAGATAGAGGTAACGAAGAAGCCTTCGTTAACTTCATGGCCACGTACCGAGGCGAACAGGACTTCCCAGATACCACCCACGGCGAAGGTCACCGCGTAGATAGGCAGGAACCAACAGGCGCCATACCACATCAGGGCTGCAACACCCGAGTCAGCCGTCAGTTCGGTGCCGAACAGGCCAAACAGAGCCACTTGCCAGGTATCTGGCGTGGCAAAACCCGCCAGTAAGGCGTCTTGTGCCTGAAGACCCACGTTATACATACCCACGAACATCGCAGGGAATGCACAGGCCCAAACCGTAATCATCATACGCTTCAGGTCTAAGTTATCACGCACATGGGTACGACCCTTGTTTACGTGACCTGGGGTATAAAATACCGTGTATGCCGCTTCGAACAGCGCATACCATTTCTCGTATTTCCCGCCCTTCTCAAACTGGGGTTCAATACTTTTGAAAAACTGTTTCAAGCCCATTAGCCTTCCCTCACAATCGTATCTAGGCAGTCGCGTAGGTACGACGCGTAGTCATACTTACCAGGACATACGAAAGTACATAGTGCCAAATCTTCTTCGTCTAACTCTAACGCGCCTAAGGCAGCTGCGCCGTCGGTATCGCCTGATACCAGGTCACGCAATAGCATGGTAGGAAGAATGTCGAGAGGCATAACACGCTCATAGTTGCCGATAGGCACCATGGCACGATCTGAGCCCCCTGTGCTGGTCGTCATATTAAACAGACGAGACGGTGACAGGTGACCCAAGAAAGCACGCGTGATAGAGAACTTGTTCGCTCCAGGCATAGCCCAGCCGATAAACTCTTGCTCGCGACCTTCTTCAAGCAGAGAAACCTGATTAAAGAAACGTCCTAAGTAGGCGTGTGGGCCAGTTGCTGTCTTACCAGCAAGCACAGAACCTGCGATAACGCGTACATCGCCATCGGCGGCTTCACCGGCAGTAAGCTCGGCAATAGAGGCGCCACTGTGAGTACGAACGAGTCTAGGCTTAAGCGCCTTAGGACCCGCAATCGCTACCACGCGCTGCGTGTTTAACTCACCAGTTGTAAATAGTTGACCGATTGCGATCACATCTTGGTAGCCAACATGCCAAACGGTGCGCTTCGCCGATGCCGGCAGAACAAAATGGATATGAGTACCGGCAAGACCCGCAGGATGCGGACCGGCAAACTCTTCGACTTGTGCGTTGGCCGCAGGAATATCGGCTCCTGGCGCCTTACACAGGTACACCTTACCTTCTGTCAATCGTGCAAGGACTCTTAAGCCATTGGCAAAGTCTTCCTTGTGCTCGTTAATGATAACGGCAGGATCGGCAGCGAGCGGTTGGGTGTCGATAGCGGTCACAAAAATACCGGCAGGCGTTGAATCAACTGCTGGTGCTTTGCTGAAAGGACGCGTACGCAATGCAGGCCACATACCTGACTCGATCAGGTTGTCGCGTACAAGTTGCGGCTCTAAGGTGTCTAACGCTGCGGCATCGTACTTAGCGAAAGAAACGCTGTCGTCTCCCTCTACGTCGATGACGACAGACTGAAGAACACGCTGGGCGCCCCGGTTAATTTCTGAGATGGTGCCACTGGCTAAAGCAGTATATTTAACGCCAGGATTCTTTTTGTCTTCAAAAATCACCTGACCCTTCTGCACTTTATCACCCACTTTGATCTTCATCGTGGGGCGCAGGCCAATATACTCTTCACCCAAAGTAGCTACGTGTTTAATGGCTGGGCCATTATGGATAACTTGCTCTGGTCCACCTGTTATAGGCAGGTCCAATCCTTTCTTTATTGTAATCATATCCACAAGCACTACGTTTATGAAGGAAAGATAATGCGTCGCGTTCCTGCTAAATGAGATAGATTTCAAACATCAGCTATCGCATTGAGCTAGCGCAGATTTATTACAGAAATGCGATCGCAATCACGCTGGTCGGGCGCATTTTACCGTAAATAAATGCTTATCGCCATGAAAAATACGGGTGTTTTAAAAGGGATGCGGGGATTTTTACAGTGAGGAATAGATCACAGTTAGAGAGATTTTTATGATTTAGGTAAACGGAAATTAATTTAGCCCCCTGTCCTAGCAGGGTTATATGGAATTACGAAGTAAAATGGCTTCGCCCAGGGCATCTTTTTTTGCCCACTTTCACCGCATAAAAAACAGCCAAAAAACCGGACTGTTCGACTAAAGTTTAACCACACAATAAGCCAAATTCATCCGGAAGTCGGCGTTAACTTGAGCAATAACGCCGCTTGGCGCAGCGACCCCTAACCGCCTAAAAGAAGATACTAAGAGATAAAAAGCAGCCTAAGCTGCTTTTTATGACGTTTAGCCTTCCAAATGAAGTCAATGACCGAAATGGAATTACAAGCCTTTAAGGATCTCATCGCTGAGCTTGAGGTCATCGTTGCGATTCACATTTACCCCGGCGGCGATGATGTTCTTGGCGATCTCCTTGGCCTGCTCCAGCGAGTGCATCTCGTAAGTACCACACTGGTATTCGTTCAACTCAGGGATCTCCGACTGCTGTTTCACCTTGAGCACATCTTCCATGGCCGCCAGCCAGCATTCGGCCACCTCGGCCTCTTTTGGCGTACCTATGAGGCTCATGTAGAAACCTGTGCGGCAGCCCATGGGTGAGATATCGATGATCTCGACGCGATCGCTGTTGAGATGGTCACGCATAAAACCGGCAAAGAGATGCTCCAGAGTATGAATGCCGCGCTCGCTCAGGATCTCTTTATTGGGTACACAGAAACGCAGATCGAAGACGGTAATGGTATCGCCCTTAGGGGTGGTCATCGTCTTGGCAACGCGAACGGCAGGTGCGTTCATGCGGGTATGATCTACGGTGAAGCTGTCGAGTAACGGCATTATTATTCTCCCAAAATAGTGATGCTCAAACCATCTATTTGCCGACATGCCGAGCACCAGTATGGCGTGCGGCGACAGGATGTTTCCATGCGCCACGATAGACCTACACAATATGCGGTAGGTACCAGGGAAAGTAAAGTGAACTTAGCTCAACGCCATAAAGACAAAAACCACAAGAGTGCTAGCCCTTGTGGTCTTCAATTATCGCCCAGATTTAGGGATTAGCCTTTGCATTTAGGTGAGTTAGGCACCTGCACCTCTTGGTCCCACTCTTCGGGGGTAAAGGTATGCATCGACAAGGCGTGCAGCCCGGCGTCAAACTGCGCCTTCAGTGCCTCGTTAACCGCTCTGTGACGGCCGATGAGTCGCTGACCTTCGAACGCGGCGCTGGCGACGATCACCTTGAAATGGGTCTCGGAATTAGGCGGCACATGGTGGTTGTCGCTCTCGTTGATCACCTCAAGATGCACAGGGACTAAGACTTGGGTGAGCGTATCGATTATCTGCTGTTTCACTGACATGGCTATCGTCTCTATCGAGTAGAAAACTTAAGTGGCCGCAGAGTACTTTGAGTGGCCGCAAAGATCAACTCTCTATCGCCACACTCAGTCGGCGATCACTTAAGCCCAAATGCGACCTATTGCCTCAGGTCAGGCTGACTCTGGCGTCTTGTGAGACATTTTCCAACAGCTCGATAATGCTGTCACCACTGATCTCATCAGGCACAGACACGGCCAACTTGGCAGAGAATACCGTCTGCCCCAGGGTAGAAACATGGACCCGATTACACTCCATCTGTTCCACCTCGAGATCCAGGTTAGACAGGATATCGACTATCTCCCGCGTCAGCCCCGGCCTGTCCGAGCAGTCCACATTAAATCTCAGGCTGCGGGTGTGTTCGCTCAATACCTCGGCCATGTCGCTGAAGCTAAAGGTGAGCTCGGGAAACTGCTGCACAAAATCGGCCTGCAGGTCGGCGACCTTGTCCTCGGCGATCGCCACCTTCATCATGGCGGCAAACCAGGCATCCATCTTGATCACCTTGCTGCTCAACCACTCGCCCCCGGCCTCTCGGGTTAGATTGGCCATTGCCTTAACAACCCCAGGGGTAACGACACCCGTTACCGTGGTCACGAACATCTTATTCATAAGCAACTCCTTCTGGTGGTTATCGCGTCACACAGACATTGTGCAACACACCTGCTCACGATGAGAATAAAACTTTCATCCCTGCAAAGGTGAGAGCTAGGTTACACTTCCCACCTCGACGTTATTCACATTAGCCCTGATGAAAGTGTGGAGTTAAATGCCGATAGGTCAAGTTTAGCCTAGGCTGGATCACCTTGGCCCGTTTCGGCAGTGCATGTTGCCAGCTCGCCTGCATGGGCCAGTGCATGATCAGCAGGTCACCGCTATTGAGCATCAGCTCTACTTTGGTCTTGCTCCGATTATGACGCAGAAAGAAGGGACGACTCGCTCCAAGTGTCACGGAGGCGATATCCGAGCCCGGGACTATCTCCGCCTCGTCATCACTATGCCAGCCCATGGTATCGCTGCCGTCGCGATAGTGATTAACCAGCACGCCGTTGCTGATCAAGCCAAAATCTCGCTGAAGTTTCTCCCGCAGGCGCAGGGCATACTTGGGCCAGGGCTCGGCGCGAATGAACAGCCCTGAATAGAGATAGTCGCAGCCATCGTCGCCAAACCACACCTGACGCCTGGGAATGGCATGGCTGCGGCCAAAGAGTGTGATCTCCGGCCGACTGAAGGGATAGTGCTCGGCCTCATCGATAAGGGCACTTTGCTGGGCCTGATTGAGATAACCCGGGATCAGGGTAATAGGCGGCCTTACGGTCTGAGCCTGCTTACCCGCTTCGTCTGTGATTGCTCCGGTTTCTTTGGCTGCTTCGGATTCGTCACCGATCTCATCGAACCCAAGCGTTTGCTGTTGCATCTGTCTCTTCCTACTCGCCTCGTCGCCTAACTCACACACCGCCAGGCATATACCTCACGGGGCAAATCTGCGATAATCGCCGCCCCAATTTTCAAAGTAGCAGCCTAGCCATGACAACTCAATTCTCCGTTGCCGATATCGAGCTGAGTCTCTCCCGTTATCCTGCCAATCAGGTCTCTAACCTGCAGGCGTGGGACGCGGCGGACGAGCACCTGATAAAACATCTAAAAGAAATTGAGCAGAAGGTAGATAACACAGCAGTCATCAATGACAGCTTCGGCGCCCTGTGCGCCGCCCTCACGGCGCAGGCTACCGACTGGCCCATCTGGGTCGAGACGGATGCCAAGACGAGTCAGCTAGGCACGCTGCTAAACTTCGAAGCCAATCAGTTGAGCCATGATAACCTCACCTGGCTCAACAGCCGTGAGCTGCCACCCCAAGGCATAAATCTGGTGCTGATGAAGCTACCGAAGAATCTCAACTACTTTATCCACCAGCTACAGCGCCTGTCTCAGTCACTGGCGCCCAACACCCCTGTGTATATCGGCGCCAAGGCAAAAGCGATCAACAAGGCATTGCTGGAAACTATCGCCAAACATCTGGGACCCGCCAGCGCCAGCCTGGCCTGGAAGAAGACCCGGGTGATCACCTGCATCGCCGATGGCAAACCAAGAGCCCAGCCGAGCGAGGTGAGTTGGCCGGTGAAGGAGTTTAACCTCACCATCAGCAACCTCAGCAATGTCTTCGCCGCCAACAAGCTGGATATCGGCGCCCGCATCATGCTGGACAATCTGCCTGCAGGCCAGTTCGATACCATAGTAGATCTCGGCTGCGGCAACGGCATCCTGGGGCTGAGGGCCAAGCAGTGTTATCCGGGCGCAGAGGTGCATTTCGTGGATGAATCAGAGATGGCCATCACCTCGGCCAGGCAAAACTGGTTGGCAAATAAACTCGACAATCCAGAGCAAGCAATGCCTCAGGGCCACTTTCACTGGGACGACTGCCTGACCCATCTGGGCGATGAGATAAAACCGGACTTGGTGCTCTGTAATCCGCCCTTTCATCAGGGTGAGGCGATCACAGATCATATCGCCTGGCAGATGTTTCTAGACGCCTTTCATAAACTCAGACCCGGCGGTATGTTACAGGTGGTAGGCAATCGCCATCTGGGTTACCACATCAAGCTCAAGCGGATCTTTAAGAACTGCGAAACGGCCGCCTCTAACGGCAAGTTTGTGATATTAAGGGCCATCAAGTCACCTAAAGGCCCAATGAAGTCGCCTCAAGCTGTGGTCAAGCCGGGCGACTCAACCCAATAGCCTAGTTAACGGAGTCGATTCACTCGAATAGTGCGTTTGAAATGCAGACATAAAAAACAGGGCCTAGGCCCTGTTTTTTGTTTGACGAGTTGAGCTTAGCGGTTAGTCAGAGGAGTTCTTTTCCCCTCGATGACCAAGCGATTCCTTTATTAACCTTCCTTTATGAGGCAAGCTTGCGCTCGGGCTCGGCATCGTTAACCTCATCTTGCTGTTCGGGCGCCGCAGGCGGCGCAAGCATCAAGGCAAGGCGCTGCTTAAGACTTAGCTCAGGTGCTAAGGCCTCACGAAACATGTCGCGCCACTCACTAAAGGTCACCACCAGCGGATTAAAGCTGTTCACCGGCTTGGTGATGCCATACTCCACCGTCTCCTCTTCCTTCACATAGGTGCCAAACAGGCGATCCCAGATGATCAACACGCCGGCGTAGTTCTTATCTATATATTGGGGATTGCGTCCATGATGCACCCTGTGGTGGGAAGGGGTGTTAAACACCCACTCCAGCGGCCCAAGAGTCTTGATCGCCTGGGTATGGACAAAGAACTGCAGCCCCAAGTTAAGCAGCACGGCAAACACCACCCAGTTAGGATCGAAGCCGACCACCACCAGCGGCAGCCAGAAGAGCCACATGCCGGCAAAGGGGTACATCAGGCTCTGCCTGAAGGCGGTGCTGAAGTTCATGCGCTCCGAACTGTGGTGGGCCACATGGGCCGCCCACATCCAGCGCACCCTGTGGCTGGCGCGGTGGAACCAGTAGTAGCAGAAGTCCTGGGCAATAATCAGTGCGATAAAGCTGCCCAGCCCCATCTGAATATCGAAGAGGCGCCAGTCAAACGCCCAGAGATAAAGCTTGGCGATCAATAGCCCGGTGAGAATATCCGCCCCCTGATGCAGGCCCGCCAGGGTGAAGTTACACAGCACCTCGGGCAGATGATAACGGGCATTACCTGGCAAGCGACCACGGCGGTCCCCCAGGTACCACTCGGCCAGGATACAGACAAAAAACAGCGGCGCCAGCACCAGCAAGAGCACCTCCGGGTGCGCGATGAGTGAATTAAAATCCATCTAGTTATTCCTTTATATTCGCTAAATTATTCCCTAAACATGCCCTACCAGCGCGCAAAGTGATCTTCGGTTAAACCAAGCAGATTATCGATACGATGAGTTCGCCCCAGACCGTCGCGGATCTCGCCATCAAAATAACCCAGATACTGCCTGAAGTTGCTCTTCAGCAGCCAGAGATTGAGCCTCTCTTGGCGGCGATTCAGTGGGCGAAAGTTAAGCGCCACCCGGCCGTCCTGGGAGCTTATCTGCCAGCTGGCATCATCCTGAGACGCGGGCGCACGGCTAAAGGCAAAATGCACAGGCCCGAGCAGATGACGTTCACCGTTGATCCAAAACACGTTCTCGTTGCAACCGGTCTCATTTACCCCGGCTGCCAGATTGAGGCCGAGCAAATCGTCCCCCCGATAGCCGTTAATACTGGCCCAGCGCCAGCTGGTCTCTCGGCGCATATAACCGGCGGAAAAATCATAACCCGCCAGTGCGCGATTGAGAGGCTGTGGCTCGTGATGAATAGTCAGGCTACCGCCCACCTTGAGGCCATTGTGCTTTTGCGTATAGGTCCAGCCGCTATAACCTGTCGGATTACACATGGCCATAGGCAGGCTCAAAGGCATAGGTGTGAGCAGCAGCTCGGCCTTGATCTGCGCCGTGTCGATATTGAGCTGCCATATCCCCTCGACGATCTCTATGGTCACCCTGCCCTTACCGCTTCTAAGCTGCGCCCGCCCAGCCCAGGGCGAGTCTGCCAGCTGGCAACCCATGGCCAGCGGCTTGAGCCAGGTGGTCTCTACCAGCCGATTGGCCTTGATGTCATAGAGGTAACAGAAACCTGTGCCGGCATAGCGGATATCGGCGATGGCGACCCCAATCACGTACCTTGGCGTCACCACAGAGACAAACTGGAACTGCTTAAAATGGAAATGCCGGGCGAGATGACTGGCAGGCTTGTCCATCACATTGGTATAGCGAAAGTGCTCCAGGCCAAAGGATTTGACCGGACCATCGAAATGACCATATTGCACCTGACCCGAGCTTGAAATCAGGCTATCCGGCGCCCCCAGGGTCTGCACCGCGCCGGGTTGAATATCCATCTTCATTGCTTGTTATCTTTCTTCTCTTAGTTATCTTTCTTATCTTAGTTATCTTTCTTATCGGGCTGACAGCCTGTTGGCCGCGCCTTTTTAGTGGAATTTTTACTCTAACGCTTTCTGGTTTAAGTTAAAACCCCGGCAAGCAACAAAGCCTTAACAAACTGGGGCCCCGCTGGCATCCCATGAAGATTCTGGTATGCTGATGCCACCTTTTTACAGCATGATTTTCCGCTATGAAACGAATTATTCCCATCATCGCCTGTGCTGGCCTGCTGTTTGGCTGCGCCTCTCATACCCCGACCCATATGGCGCTCAATCCGCAGCTGCCTGCAATTGAATCTCAAGGGATCCCGGCCAAAGCCATCGCCATCGAGATGATAGATACCCGCTCGGCCAACTTTATTGCCCGCTTTAATAATGAAGGGGATGCCGCCAGGCTGGTGAGCCCATCTGAGTCGCCCCGCCGCCAGCTGGAACAGGTGTTTCGTGACGGCTTTACCAAGGCGGGATATCGCATCGACCCAAGCTCGGTGAACCATATGCAGCTGCAACTGGAAAAGCTGCTGACCGACGTCAGCGACACCACCTTTGGCTATCAGGCAACCAACGACATCATCATCAATGTCATCGCCAGTAACGAAAGCAAGACCTTTACCAAACGCTACACGGCCCGAAACCTGGTGTCGGGCCCCTTTAGCGCCGACTTTGCGACGCTTGAGCTGTCGGTCAACGATCTGCTCGGCGATCTGACGGCGAAGATCATCAACGACCCCGAACTCAACCAGTTCATCCAACAATAACTAAGATAAGGAAGTTCATATGAGAATCTGGCTTGGCGCCCTACTATTACTCGCTTTTTCCGGCCTGGCGCAGGCATTGGACATTCAGAGCGACACCATCTATCCCAAGGTCAAATTAGAAACCACCATGGGTGATATAGTGGTCGAGCTGGATCGTAAACGCGCCCCCATCACGGTAGATAACTTTCTCACCTATGTGGTCAAGGGACACTATGACAACACCCTATTCCACCGCATCATCCCTGGCTTCGTGGTACAGGGCGGCGGCCTGAATCCCAAGCTGGAAGAGAAACCCTATGGCGATCCCATAGTCAATGAGTCGGGTAATGGCCTGAGCAACAGCCTGGGCACCATTGCCATGGCCCGCGAAGACAATCCTCACTCGGCCACCGCCCAGTTCTACTTTAACGTGGGCGATAACAAGCGTCTGGATCCCTCCAAGCGCCGCTGGGGTTACGCCGTGTTCGGTGAAGTCATGGAGGGCATGGAAGTACTGGAAGCCATGGCCGAGGTGGAGACACAGATCAACACTAAGCTGGGCTGGGCAGACTTCCCGGTGAAACCTATCATCCTCAAGAAGGCTACCCTGCTACCTAGACAGTAAACGATGGCTGCAGGCTTGAGATAAATATAAGACTTTGCATTCATTCAAAATTAATGGCACTTTCATTAAAGTGCCACAAAGCAGAACATTAAATTTTTTATCTCAGACAACTGGTGGCCAATCCACTGGCTATACTTAGGCCTGTAGTAGCAAGGAGGCGAACGATGACACCAAACGAGTTCATCGATAATAAAGCGCCCCAGCTGGCTCAATATGGAAAAGCGTTTTTAAATAACCAACTCGATTCCAATGAGATCCAGCTTTACTTATGGGACACCCTTGAGGAGTGGGCTCAGTTCAATCATCAGGGTGATGCGCAAACCGATATCGAGCGAGTATTTTGGCACTTGATACACGCCTTCGACAGGTGGCCCGACTGGACAATACGGGGCAATCAGTTCTTGCGAAAGCAGATCGACGATTGCTGCGATTTTCTCAGTCTCGGCGGCACCTGCCCAAGCTGTTGTATCGGTACAAGACCCGGCTCAATGTCATAACGAGTATCTTTACTCAAAATAAGTCAAAAAAAGCCAAGCTCAGTCTCTCGGGACTGGGCTTTTTTCATGACAGATTTTTCACTTTTTATTTGCCGCGCCAGCGTTTAAGCTAACCCCACCTAGCCTGACAACGTCGACTGCCATTTTGATTGCATCCCGAGTTTCCCGATTGCGAGACGCCCTCACCATCTATTTCCACAAGCGGGTATTGATCCTGCTGTTTCTCGGCTTCTCCGCCGGTTTGCCCTTGATGCTGGTGTTCTCAACCCTCTCCTTCTGGCTGCGGGAAGCAGGCATAGATCGCACCGCCATAGGCTACTTTAGCTGGATAGCCCTCGCCTATGGCTTCAAGTGGGCCTGGTCTCCCCTGGTGGATCGCATGTCACTGCCCTTCTTCACCCAAATATTGGGACGGCGACGCGGCTGGATGCTATTCGCCCAAATGCTGTTAGTGCTCGCCATCTTAGGCATGAGCCAGAGTGACCCCTTGGCCGACCTAGAGCGCCTGGCGCTGTTCGCCCTCATGGTCGCCTTCGCCTCGGCCACCCAGGATATCGTTATCGACGCTTTTCGCATCGAATCGGCGCCGCAGAAGATGCAGGCCGCCCTGGCCGCCGCCTATCAGGTGGGCTATCGCAGCGCCATGATTGTCGCCACTGCCGGCGCCCTGACCATAGCCGCCTGGGTCGACCCAAATAGCGAGAGCTATGATCTCGCCTCCTGGCAGACCGCCTACCTAGTGATGGCGGGCCTGATGTTTATCGGTATCTTCACCACCCTGCTGAGCAGCGAGCCCAAGGTCGAGGCCAAGGAGGCGGACGAATTAGAGTCTGCCCTTAAACAGAGCTTATCTGAGCGCTACCCAAGACCCGTGGCCGCTGCCGCCTCCTGGCTCTATACCGCCAGCATACTGCCCTTCGTCGATTTTTTTAAGCGTTACGGCCGCAGCGCCATACTGATCCTGCTGCTGATCTCCTGCTACCGGATCTCGGATATCGTCATGGGGATCATGGCCAACGTCTTCTATGTGGACATGGGCTTCTCTAAGACAGAGATCGCAACCCTCAGCAAGGTCTACGGCCTGATCATGACCTTAGTGGGCGCAGGCGCCGGTGGCATGTTGCTGGCCCGCTACGGCACCATGAAGATCCTCTTCCTAGGCGCCTTTATGGTGGCCGTTACCAACCTGCTCTTCGCCTATCAGGCCATGATCGGCTACAACCTAGAGTTACTGACTCTGGTGATCTCCATCGACAACTTCAGCGCCGGAGTCGCCACAGCCGCCTTTATCGCCTATCTCTCCAGCCTGACCAGCAGTGGCTACAGCGCGACCCAATATGCGCTGTTATCTTCCATCATGCTGCTGTTTCCCAAGTTTGTGGCGGGCTTCTCGGGCCAATATATCGATGCCTACGGCTATGTGAACTTCTTCGTCGCCGCCAGCGTCATCGGCTTCCCCGTGCTGGGGCTGATCGTCTTGGTGCAGAAATACGCCCCCCATCCCAACGGCGACGAGCAGGCCGAGTCCCTAGACTCACCAGATGGGGAGCGGGCGAGAGACTAGTAACTAAAGCTCTCTCGTCTCGATAACAGGCAATAAAAAGCCCCGCTCAATCGGCGGGGCTTTTGACAACAGAGACTATGATTAGTCTCTGAAGTTATTGAACTGGAATGGCTGACCCAAGTCCGATTCGCGGGCAATCGCCATCACCGCCTGTAGATCGTCACGTTTCTTGCCGCTGACGCGAATCGAGTCGCCCTGAATGGCGGCCTGCACCTTAAGCTTGCTGTCTTTGATCAGCTTCACCAACTTCTTGGCCACCAGGCTGTCGATCCCCTCTTTAAAGGTCACCTTAAGCGAGAAGGTCTTGCCGCTGTGAATCGCCTTCTCGGCAACGTCCATGGAGGCTGGGTCCACGTTACGCTTGCTTAGCTGGTTACGCAGCATATCGACCATCTGCTGACACTGGAAATCAGACTCAGATGACAGGGTCACCTGATGATCTTTATAGGTGACTTCGCTCTCGACACCGCGAAAATCGAAACGGCTATCCAGTTCACGGCGCGTATTGTCTACGGCGTTGCGAAGTTCAACTTCGTTTACTTCCGATACGATATCCATCGAAGGCATTTTTATCATCCTCTATTAGGGCCTGTTGATCTTTACTGTTTGTTTTTGCAGCAGTTTGCAGGTGATTTATACAAGGCAGAGCCTGTGTCGTGTAGTATTCTACACAAACGGGCGATAACGCTGTAGAAATGGCCTACAAACGCTGCCCAACGGGTTCATCTAAACGCACACTGCGCTTTGTTGTTCGCCATTCACATAGAGCAACTATGCTTCATGGCTCTCGCCTCGCGCAAAACGCGTTTAGAATGAACAAAAATTAAACTTAAAAGTTCAACAGGCCCTAGCCACTTTATCTGCCCGCTAGTTTACCCGCTCGGGCCTGTAAGCGCCAAAATTTCTTAATGTTGCAACAGGCGTTTGTTAATGACTTTAAGGTGACATTTGTCCTATGATTGGACAAAACCACTCAACCTAAGCGACCCGTGAATTCTCGAAAGACCTTTTTTAAGATAGCGCTTCTTCTTGCCATCCTAGTGATCAGTTACCTGGTTTTCTCTCGCCCTAACTACCCACAAGTGATCCCGCATATGGATAAGGTTGGCCATCTGGGCAGCTTCTTCTGCCTGGCGCTATTGACCCATCTCGCCTTCGAGCCTAAGTGGTACAGCCTGGCAGGGATCCTGGCCGGCTACGCCCTCTTTATCGAGCTTGTTCAGTCTCGCCTGCCCTATCGCAGCGCCTCCAGCGCCGATTTCGTCGCCGACATGGTAGGCGTGCTCCTGTTCTACTTCGGCCTCTGGCTCTATCGCCGTTATATCAAGGCCAGCCTACTCAATAAGATCGGAGCCAAGACTCAATCATGACGGCAAGTGAAATGCCCCACGGCGGGAAGATAGCGATCCTGGGCGCGGGCGCCATAGGTCAACTGTTCTACCACCAGCTATCCGCCCACGGACTCGCCCCCGTGCTGATGACAAGAGAGGCAAGCGCCGGCAGCCAGGCTCTAGAGTTCACCGACCTCAATGGCGAGACAATTAAGCGCCAGGCACAGCTTATCGACAAGTCAGCCCTGGCCAGCTGCGAGCTACTGATTGTCTGCGTCAAGGCCTATCAGGTAGAGGAGGCCCTACAGCCTTTACTCGGCGCACTCTCTGCCGATACGCACATATTATTGCTGCACAACGGCCTGGGCCCACACCTCGCCATCGCGCCTCATCTTGCCGGTCGCGGCCTAAGCCTGGGCACCACCTCCCAGGGCGCCCTGAAACTGGGCAGATGGCAGATCAAACAAACCGGCGCAGGTCTGACGCAACTTGGTCATGGCCTGGGACCAAGACTTACAGAGAGTCTACGCCAGGCACTACTTGAGGCCATCGACGACAGCGAGTGGTGCGAGCCTATCCTACCCATGCTGTGGCAGAAACTCGCCATCAACATCGCCATCAATCCGCTGACCGCCATCAACGGCTGCCGCAACGGCGCCTTGATTGAAGATCAGTATCGCCCGACGATTCTGGCGCTAATCCAGGAGGTGCTTGCCGTGGCAAACGCCGAGGGAATAGCGCTTGAACAAGATAGGCTAACCGAGCGCGTCTATCGGGTGATCCAGCTGACCGCCAGCAACTACTCCTCCATGCATCAGGATATCCATCATGGCCGCCAGACTGAGATTGAGGCGATCACCGGCTACCTGCTGAGCCGAGCCGCCGTGCGCGGCATAGACACACCGGCCAACGAGGCCATCTACCGCCAGCTGAAGTCCCTAGAGCAGGGCGGTTAAGTTCACGTATCAGCCCAAACACCAGCCAGCCATTAGCCAGATTTAGGGCAGGACAATTTCTGCCCGCACCTCGACATAAGCGTCTAGAATTACAGTTAAAAGGCGCGAGGCTCGAGGTAATCGATGAAACGAGAGCAATGGAATTCTAGGGTAGGTTTTATTTTAGCGGCGGTGGGCTCGGCCATCGGCCTGGGCAATATCTGGCGATTCCCCTACATGGCCTATGACAACGGTGGCGGCGCCTTCTTCATCCCCTACCTGTTTGCCATGATCACCGCCGGCATCCCCTTCATGATAATGGAATTTAGCCTGGGGCATAAGATAAAGAAAACCTCGCCTCGTATCTTCGCCCAGCTCGGCCATACCCTTGGCTTCAGACTCGAGTGGCTAGGTTGGTTTCAGGTATTTATCGCCGCGGTGATCGCCGTCTATTATGTGGCCGTCATAGGCTGGACCCTCTCCTATCTCAGCTTCTCCTTCAGTCAGTCCTGGGGAGAAAACCCCAATGACTTCTTTTTTAATCAGTATCTTAAGCTAGGCAACAACTCCCCTTCTCATCTGGGAGAGTTTCAGTTCGGCATAGCCGTCGCCATGAGTACCGCCTGGCTGATGACCTTTCTTGCCGTCTTCACCGGCGTGAAGGGCGGGATCGAGCGCGCCAACAAGATCATGATGCCCATGCTGTTCATCATGGTGCTGGTACTAATAGGTCGCATCCTGTTTCTGCCCGGCGCCCTGTCGGGGTTAAACTATCTGTTCGAGCCCGACTTTAGTCGGCTGCTGGATGCCCAGGTGTGGTCGGCCGCCTACGGCCAGATCTTCTTCACCCTCAGTGTCGGCTTCGCCATCATGCTCGCCTATTCCAGCTATCTGCCAACCAAGGCCGACATCAACAACAACGCCTTCATGACGGTATTGATCAACTGTGGCTTCTCTATTCTGGCGGGGATTCTAATCTTCGGTGTGCTGGGCTATATGGCCGAAGAGCAGATGAAGCCCCTGACCGAGGTGGTCAGCTCAGGCATAGGCCTGGCATTTGTCACCATACCCACGGCCATCAACCTGATGCCGGCACCCTATATACTCGGCCCCCTCTTCTTTATCGCGCTGACGATAGCTGGTTTAAGCTCACACATCTCCATCATAGAGGCGGTCACCAGTGCCGTTATCGATAAGTTTCACGTGCGCCGCAAACCCGCCGCCGTGCTGGTATGTAGCATGGGATATCTGGTCTCCATGGCCTTTGCCACCAACGGCGGCCTACTGCTATTGGATCTGGTGGACTACTTCATCAACAACATCGCCCTACTGATGAGTTGCCTGCTGGAACTGGTGATCATCTCCTGGCTACTCAAGGTCACTGTGATTCATCAACACGCAAACGAGCATTCAGAATTTAGGGTCGGCGGTTGGTTCGTGGTCTGCCTGCGCTTCATCAGCCCGGTCATTCTGGCCACCATTTTGGCGAAAAATCTCTATAACACCTTAGTCAATGGCTATGGCGATTATCCTATGGCCGATCAGCTGATCTTAGGTTGGGGTCTGCTGGGCACCATGCTCTTCTTCGCGGTGCTGATCAACTTCACCAGCAAGTCGCCTGGCTATCCAGACAGACACTCGGGAGGTAAAACATGAGTAGCAGCGCCCTTATCATGATGCTGTTTGCCCTGACATTGACCTGGGGCGGCGCCGCCCTCTGTATCGCCATCGCCATCAAGCGCAAGCAGAGAGATGAGGCCGACGATTAGTCGGCCCCATCCCCCAAGCCATCACGGCCAGCCCTGCTATGACAGTCAGCCGAGCTGACCTATCTGTTGTAGGCTAAAGGCGGTCAAAGGGTCTATATCCTTGACCAGCTCTTCAATCTTGATGATCGCCTCGAGTGAGCCGCTATCTTTACGGTAAGAGAGATAGATGGGACGATTCCAGGGCTCTACATCCTCGACACGATGGAGCTGCTTGGACTGCAGAAAAGGCTCGACGATCGACAGCGGCAGATAGGCCGATCCCGCCTTATCCAAGATGAAATCTAGGGCGATACGCCCAGTAGAGGTACGCAGATAAGGTGGCGGCATACGATAATGTCGCTCGGCGTGCTCCGAGGCGAATCGCGTCCCCCAATCCACATAAACATATTTGTCGCTCAGCGCCTGTGCCTGATCGCAGGGCTGGGTCGATACCAACACAAGAATGAGATCGGCCACCTGCTTACACACCAACTCCTCCGACTTAAGCGGATCGAAGGCGAAGGCCATGTCTAGGGTGCGCTCCAGCAAGTTACGGTTTAACTGCTCACGACTGAGGGCTTCGGCCTGGAAGCCGTAGCCGCCGAAGGCGTCGGTCACCTTACTCAAACAATGCTGAAGATAGGCATCCCAGATATTAGGGGTTCCCGCCATGGTCAACTGCAACGCCTTGTGGCTGCTCAGGGCCAACTCGTTCTTCGCCTGCTCTAGCGTACTCACCATCACCTCGGCATAGGACACCAGACGCTCACCCGAGGTAGTGAGTTGAATGCTGTTGCGATTACGCACAAACAGGGCGGAATCGAAGAAGGACTCCAACTGCTTGATGCGGGCGCTAACGGCCGCCTGGGTGATATAGAGGTTCTCTGCCGCACGGCCGAAATGCCGGGTTCTGGCCACCTCTAAAAAAGTCTTAAATACTTTGACGTCCATTTTAGCCTCTCGGTCAATTTCACCGAGAGAATAACAACTAATCCTAATGGTGACGATAAAAAAGTTTTGTTTCTCTTTTGGCGACAAAAATCATAATTTCGCGATCGAAAAACCCTGTAGTTACAGCGTTGCTATCACAGTGAGAGGTTGTTATGTCAGAAGAGTCATTTCGTTTTGGTCAGAAGCGTTTTTTTGATGACAAAAACTTTCCCCGCGGCTTCAGCAAATCCGGAGAGTTCACCTTGTCTGAAGCTGAATTGTTAAGCCTATATGGCGACACTATGCAGGCCTTTGAAGCAGGCGCTCTAGAGCCTGAAACTGCAGAGGAAAAACACTTTGTTAAGGTACTGAAACACCCCAACAAAGCCAATACCAAGCTTGAACATGTATGGTTGAAATACACCAAGCTTACCCGCGAACCAAAAAAGTTCCACACCCTAAACAGCACGAGTAACAAGCGTGTTGAACAGTATGAGTATGTGGAATCTCCCCCAGAAGATGAGGTTGCTTAAAGAATGCACATCTGCTTTTTGATGTACCCGTGGGAGCGTATCGATCCTGAAAGCGATACCACCCTGAGATTAGTTCATGAGTGCGCGCAGCGTGGTCATACCGTTGCCATCACCACCACCAGTGGGCTCACCATTCGTGACAGTAGCGTCTACGGGTTTTGTCAAATCATCAAGAAGGGGATGAAGATATCGGACAACATTCCCCGCTTTTACCGCACAGCCGAATTCCATAAGGCGCGTCTGCCCATGGCCGGCTTCGACTGCATCTTCATGCGTGCCAATCCGCCGCTGGATAACCTGGCGCTCAACTTCCTGGATTCGGTCAAGGGCGATACCCTGATCATCAACGATCTCGAAGGTCTCAGGGTCGCCAACAACAAGCTCTACACTGCCAGCATGAGCGGCGCAGCGAGCCGCTACATACCCACCACCCATGTGTCGAAGAACCGCGACTACCTGCAACGTGTACTGGAAGAGAGCGACAGCGACAAGATGATCCTCAAGCCGCTAAATGGCTTCGGCGGTCATGGCGTTATCGTGATCGAAAAGAGCGCGCGCCAAAACTTCAGCTCGCTACTGGACTTCTATATCGGCACGGATGAGCAAAGCAACTATGTGATCCTGCAAGATTATATCGAGGGTGCCGAGGAAGGCGACAAGCGCATCCTGATGCTCAACGGCGAGCCTATTGGCGCCATGCGCCGCGTCCCAGCCAACGGCGAGTTCAGATCTAACGTCCATGCAGGCGGCAGCGTGGTCAGACACACAATCACACGTGAAGAGCGCGAGCTATGCGCCGCCATCGGTCCTAAGCTGGTGCGCGACGGCCTTTACTTCACAGGTCTGGATGTGATCGGCAACAAGCTGGTCGAGGTCAATGTCCTCAGCCCAGGTGGCATCACGCGTATCAACAAACTCAACAGGGTCCGCCTGCAGAAGCAGGTGATCGATTTTGCCGAAAACATCATCAACTCCAAAGAGCTATTGATGCAACGTAAGAGTGCATATCGTCAAGCGGTAGAAAATGCAAACCTATAGTCTCGACCAGATGATCTCCCTGATTAAACGCGGGGAGACATTCTCAGGCCTGCTGGCCTCCTCCGGCTGTGTGATCACCATCCAAGAGTATCTGCCCGTCGTGTGCACCGCGATCCACGCGGGGCACAACCTGCGCCCTGAGCTGATAAAACTATGTCAGCTGAGCGCCGAGGAACGTTATTTCGAGGAAGATCCCTTCACCGACGAGGTGATCGCCTCGCAGCCGATCACCCTGGCGGGCTGCGATTCGCGCTTCGAGTACGATCTCAATCGCCCCAAGAGCCTGAGCACCTATTACAAGTCCGCCTGGATGAAGCAGGTTTGGCGTAAACCCTTAAGCGCAAAGCAGCGCGCCATCAGCCACGCCAAACACCAGGATTTCTATCGACTCTACGAGGCGCTGATCGCCAAGTTGGAGAGCCTGTTCGGCATGGTGATAGTGTTTGACCTGCACTCCTACAACTACAAGCGTATCGAGAAGACGACACCCGTATTTAACATAGGCACCGCGCAGATCGACATGGAGCGCTGGGGCAGCGTGGTCCACAAGTTCAAGCGTGAGCTCAAGCGCATCACCCTGCCCAACGTGGAGGTGGACGCCGAACTGGATCTGGCCTTCGAGGGCCGCGGCTACCTGATCGCCCACACCAACGCCCGCTTCGATCGCACCTTAGTGCTGCCGACTGAGATCAAGAAGGTGTTCATGGATGAATTGACCGGCGAGGTCTACCCCATAGTGCTGGACGATCTCAAGCTGGGACTGAAGAACGCCTTTAGCGCCACCAGCGCCTACTTCCAGCGTAAGCTCAATCGCCAGAGCAAGACCCGCCGCGCCGACATGCTCAGCAGCGCCATCGAGCCCGAAGTCCTGGAGATAGACGCCGCCCTGTTCCGCCTGGCCCAGAAGGTCGACACCTTAAAGTATGTCAACCCGACCAACCTGGCGGCCGAGCGGCGACGCTTTATGAAGGCGCCGAGTCGCTTTAAGCCGAATTTCGCCTACCGCCAACTGCCCATAGATGCCAACGAGTTCAAGTATCGCCTCTATCGTCTGCCCATAGACAATATTGCCGACCCCGGGCTCAAGCAACTCTACAAAGATATCGTTAACAAGCTGGGCGAACAGATAGACCTCTTGACCAGTGTCGGTCAGGAGGGCTTCGTCTACAACTCGCTGCGTTATCATGGTCGGCCGGATCAAAGCGCCATCGGCAATGCCAGGTTTCTGCTGTACGCCAAGGAGATCCCCGAAGAGAAAGGGGAGAGCCTGGACGCCCAGCAGGTATGCGAAATGATGAAGCTGAGCGCCGACCAGTGGCAGATGCGCTGCAAGATTAGTCTCAGCGGGGCCATAGTCGCCCGCGCCATGGTCAGCTCAAACCCGGCGCAGCTGGCGATCAGCAGCCATGCCAAGTTCCATGAGAGCGAGGTACAGCGATTGATCCAGCACGAGCTTGGGGTCCACATGGCTACCACGCTCAACGCCAAGCAACAGTCGCTCAAGGTATTGCGTCTGGGCCTTCCCGGCTCGACCTATACCCAGGAAGGCCTGGCGATCCTGGCCGAGCTCAAGGCGGGCTTCATGGCTCACTCGCGCCTCAATACCCTGGCCGCGCGCGTGCTGGCGGTAGATTCTATGCTCAAGGAGCAGGATTTCTATCTCACCTACAGTTATCTTATCGATGAGCTGGATTTGGACAAGGAGGATGCCTTCGTGACCACGGCTCGCGTCTATCGCGGCGGTGGTTTCACCAAAGATCACCTCTACCTGAGTGGCTTCCTGGAGACGTTGCATCTGTCTCGTACTCGCAGCCTGGACAACCTGCTCGTGGGTAAGGCCAGCCTGCAGTACCTAGACCTACTCGATGAACTGGTGCAGCGCGACTGGCTTATCCCGCCTAAGTTTAACGTCTTCCCGGCCAGTAACTTAGAGGATAGCCCTAACCTCAACTATCTTATTGAGAGCCTGCGCAGCTAAGCTAATGGGTATTCGGTCACTCGTCATGGCAGGGTAACTTGCTGCCATGACGCTTACGTCTGCTTTTCTGTCACGCGCCGACAGGCACTGCGAACAAGTGCAGCGAAAACCAGCAAGCATCGACGATTGCCGCGCCAAATAAGCAGAGTGTGAAGTCGCAAACTTTGCAACACTTCAGATTTGCCTTAGGCTAGAGCTTTCTCCCCAAGATGCGCGATTCAATGTTAAAACACCTGTTTCCCCGCAGCCCTAAGGGCACTCTGCTCCTCTATGGCCTGCTACTTACCCTGGTGCTTATCTCGGTTCACTTCATAGATCGCCAACTGGCGGAGCTGATGCATGCCCAGCAGCTATCCCATCCCGCGCTAAAGCTCTTGAGTAAGACCCCCTTGCTACTGGAGTTTCTCGCAGGGCTGACCATCTTCGCCTGTGTCAGTGAGCGATTTCGCGCCAGGTTTCAGGCCCTGGCACTGGAACTGGTACTCACCCTAATATTTGCCTTCTCCATTCGCTGGGTCGCCAAACAGCTCTTTGGCCGCACCTGGCCGGAGAGCTGGATAGCCCTGGACGATGGCCACAATCCCTCCTGGGTCGCCGACCGCATCGAGGCGTTTCATCCCTTTGCTCAGGGGCTCGCCTACGACTCCTTCCCTTCGGGACATGCCCTGCTCACCTTCGCCCTGGCCTTCACCTTCTGGCGCCACACACCTAAGTTGATGCCTCTCTGGCTTGCCTGCATGCTCGCCGTCATCACAGGCCAACTGAGCCTTAACTATCACTATCTCGGGGATCTGCTGGCCGGGGCGAGCTTCGGCCTACTGGCTAGCCAACTAGCGCTGAGTCTGCACAGTTGGCTTAAAAAACGAATGTAAATTCGGCCGGGGAGGTCCTGGCGACAAACTGTGTAAAAAAAACGTTAATCCGCCCTGTATTTATAAGTAAAAAAAGCGTAATTTTAAGGAGATCGCCGCACCTTATACTACTATTGTCTAAGGCCTCAGCCTTAATTTGAGACGGAAAAAACTATGAGAGAAGTTAATTTTCGCACCATAGACAAACTCTTCATCAAGATGTCTATCAACGATAAATTTTGGGTCATTGGGGCGCTGTTTTTCATCGCCATCACCAGCCTTGGGGTCAGCCGTTATCAGGAGAGCATAGATAGGATAGAGCAAGCCTCTATGACGGCGATAGAAGCCGAGCTATCGGGCATGGTGCGCGCCCTAGAGGCCAGCGGCCAAAGCGACAAGTTTGCCAGCCTTAATATCCAACCCAGCGGCCAGGCCAGCTCCAGTCGTACCCAAGACAGCGTCACCGCCGTGGTACGCAGCGCCGCAGGGCAGAACCTGTCACTGACGCAGAATGTCGCCAGCCGCGAGCGCGACGCGAAACAATCGGCCCTCTACAGCCTACTGCTCACCTATCTCTGGTTGCTGCCATTCACCGTCCTGCTCTACTGGAACGCCACCTTCATCGGCGGCGCCCTCTGGGTACTGTGGACCACCACCAAGAACATCGCCAAGGGCGACCTCACCTCCCGCCTCGGCTTCCATCCGGGCCGCGATGAGTTTGGCACCATAGGCTGCGCCTTGGACAACGCCATGGACACGCTCACCGAACTCGTGGTCACGGTGAAAGACAATGCCGAGACGCTACATAACACCGCCAGCTCATTTGCCTCGGAAAATCAGGAGAGCGAGCGCCAGATCGAACAGCAATACCTCTCCCTCGACTCAGTCGCCACCGCCATGGAGGAGATGACGGCCTCCGCCGGCGAGGTGTCGAACATCTCCAACAGCTCGGTGGAGCAAGTGGAGCAGAACTCACAGTCTATCCGTCAGAGCTATGAGCGAGTGCAGAAGGCGATCAAGGATATCGAGCAGCTCTCGGGCTTTATCGAGCAGACCTCGGATTCGGTGAGCACCCTCAAGGTCAATGCCACCAAGATCAACGAAGTGATCACCACCATCAACGCTATCTCGGAGCAGACCAACCTGCTGGCCCTTAATGCCGCCATCGAGGCCGCCCGTGCCGGTGAGATGGGCCGCGGCTTCGCCGTGGTTGCCGATGAGGTGAGAACCCTGGCCAGCCGCACTCAATCGGCTACGGTCGAGATCCAGGCGATGATCGAGAACCTGCAGCAGGAAACCAACAACATAGACAACATCACCCAGCGCACGGTGAAGCAGGCCGAATCCAGCCAGTCGCTGATCACCGAGATAGGCACAGACGTCAGCGCCATCAACGAGTCATCACAATCGGTTATCGACATGAGCTTCCAAATCGCCGCCTCCTCAGAGGAGCAGAGCGCCGTGGCCAACGATATCGCCTCCGAGCTGAGTGAGATACGCCAGCAGGCCAACGTGATCAAAGAGCTGGCCAACCAGTCCTCGATAGGCGTCAGCCAGCTGTCTCAGGCCTCCGAGAGCCTGGGTAAGATCCTCGCCCGCTACCAGACAGCCTAAGTCCGCATCATCCCCAGATGACTAAGATGGCCGCCACTGCAATCAGCAGCAAGGCGGTCATCTCTTTGGGCTTCACCTTCTGCTTCAGATAACTCCCCGCCACGATTAGGGTAAAAAACACCTCAACTTGACCTAAGGTCTTCACATAGGGCACCGCCTGCAAGGCCATGGCGCTGAACCAACCGATGGAGCCAAGACAACTTGTCACGCTAATAGCCAGGGTCAGCTTAGGCCGACGCCACAGGGCCGCCAGGGTCTGACGGTCCCGCCACCAGAGAAACATTAACAGGACTAGGGTCTGCACGCTTATCACCCAAAACAGCACCCAGGCGGCGCTGTGGGGAAAGGGCAGAGCCAACACCAGACTCGCCTCTCTGACCCAGAGTGAGGTAAGTGCAAAGGCGCTGCCGCAGGCGAGTCCCAGCAACAACACCTGGGGCGAGAGCCTGGCCCCTCCAGCCCCCTTACTCATCAGGAGCACTGCCACCGCGCCAATCACCACGCCGAGCCAGCCCAGCAGGCTCAATTGGGTGCCGAAGAACAGAGCGCCAAACAGGGCGGCGACAATCGCCTCGCTCTTGGCAAGACCTGCGCCGATGGCGAAGTCTCTGAGCTGAAACAGCTTCACCATCAGGCCGGTGGCCACAATCTGCATCAAGCCGGCGCCGATCACAAAGCCCCAGAATGGGGTGGGAAAAAGCGAGGCGCCAATTGCCTGTTCTGGCGGCAGCCAGATATAGAGGGCCATGAGATAACAGGCGGCGATAGGCCCTGCCCAAATAAAACGCGCCAGTGTCACCCCGGCGACCTTGACGTCCCGGCTCAGCTGACTCTGGAGGGCGTTACGCCATGACTGCATGAAGGCGGCGAGAAAGGTAAAGACAATCCACATAAGCGACTCTCTGGCGAAGGGGTTACTAGCCTAGCGTCAAACGACTTACCGCGCGAGTGAAAATGCCTCATGGAAGGTGGACTGTGATATTAAGCGTTGGGACGATGGCAAGCCAAGGCAAAGATGCCTCAACGGGCAACAAAAAGCCCCGCACTGGCGGGGCTTAAGCTTAACTGCAACTTTGACTTAATACAGTCTGAGTGAAGGCTCGCTTACTTGCTGGTATCGATTGGGGCGAAAGACTTCACCAGGTCGTCGATCGCCTTCATCTGGGTCAAATAGTTTTCCAGCTGATGCAGTGGCAATGCACAAGGGCCGTCGCACTTGGCGTTATCCGGATCTGGGTGGGCCTCGATGAACAGACCTGCCAGACCGAGTGCCATGCCGCTACGGGCCAATTCGGTGGCCTGGGCACGACGACCGCCGGCGCTGTCACTGCGTCCGCCTGGACGCTGCAGGGCGTGGGTGGCATCGAAGATCACAGGGTAACCCGACTGCTTCATCTCATCCATCCCCAGCATGTCGACCACCAGGTTGTTATAACCGAAGCAAGAGCCGCGCTCACATAGTATGATCTCGTCGTTACCCGCCTCGTTAAACTTAGTGATGATGTGACGCATTTCATGGGGCGCCAGGAACTGTGGCTTCTTGACGTTGATGATGGCGCCAGTCTTGGCCATGGCGACCACGAGATCCGTCTGACGCGCCAGGAAGGCCGGCAGCTGGATGATATCCACCACCTCGGCCACAGGCTGGCACTGGTATGGCTCGTGCACGTCTGTGATCAGCGGTAGCTTAAAGGTATCTTTAATCTCCTGGAAGATCTTCAGCCCCTCTTCCATGCCGGGGCCGCGATAAGAGTTCACCGATGAGCGGTTAGCCTTGTCGAACGATGCCTTAAACACATAAGGGATCCCCAGCTTCTGAGTAACTTCCGCATAGGTCTCTGCGATCTGCATGGCAAGATCTCGCGACTCGAGCACATTCATGCCGCCAAACAGGACAAAAGGCTTGTCGTTTGCAATTTCAATGCTACCTAACTTTATGGTTTTATTACTCATCGCTACTTCTCTCTTAAGAAGCCGGGGCATCCCCGGCAGGAATCAAATTCTTTATTGGGCCACGACCTGCAGTATCTGACCACACATCCATGCCATATAGGTGCCTACAGCATAGCCTAATACGGCCAGGAGTACACCGACAGGAGCTAGGGCCGGGTGGAAGGCCGCGGCCACCACGGGCGCCGAGGCTGCGCCGCCGACGTTAGCCTGACTGCCCACCGCCATATAAAACAGCGGCGCACGAATCAACTTGGCCACCAGCAACATGAAGCCGGCGTGGACTATCATCCATATGATACCGATGGCGAAATACCACAGGTTGGCCGGGTCAAACAGTTTCAACACGTCCATATGCAGGCCGATAGTCGCCACCAAAATATAGAGGAACGCCGAGGCGACCTTAGAGGCACCCGCCGCCTCGAGGTGGCGCACAGGCGTAAAGGACATAGCCAGGCCTATGGTGGTCACTGTCACGATCAGCCAGAAGAACTTAGAGGTCAGGCTGTAATCCCGGGTCCAGGGATAGTTAGCCTCGAAGAAGGGGCCGAGGAAGTCGGCTATCACATGGGCCAACCCCGTGATACCAAAGCCTACGGCGACTATCATCATCAGATCTCGCAGGCTGGCGATACGGGCATTTTCGGCGTGGTACTTCTCCACCTTCTGCTTGAGGGTCTCGATGGCGCTGGTATCGGCGCCCGTCTTAGCATCGATCTCCTTGGCCTTAGAGGCCATAAACAGCAGAACCGCCATCCAGATGTTGGCCACGATCACATCGACCGTCACCATGATAGAGAAGATGTTACCACCGGCCTCGTAGATCTCCTTCATCGCCGCCTGGTTGGCGCCGCCGCCGATCCAGCTACCGGCCAGGGTGGTCATGCCGCGCCAGACCGCATCCGGGCCGCTCACCCCGAGGATCTCAGGATTGAGGGTCGACACGATAAGTAAGGCAATTGGGCCCCCTATCACTATGCCGACTGTACCGGTTAAAAACATCACGATCGCCTTGGGGCCCAGGCTTAGGATCGCCTTGAGGTCGACACTTAAGATCAGCAGCACCAGACAGGCGGGCAATAGATAGCGGGAGGCGACAAAATAGAGGTTTGAGGTATCGCCATCCAGGATATGGAAGGAGTTGAGCAGCGAAGGCAGGAAATAACAGAGCAGTAGCGCCGGAATGAAACGGTAGAACTTGACCCAGAATGGGTGCTGGCTACTGTTAGTGTAAAACACAAATCCTAAGATCACCGCCAACAGGCCCAGGCCCGTGGCATCATTGGTGACTAACGCCGTGGCGTCATTGCTGACTATCGCGGTACTGCTCATCTCATCTCCCTTTTTATTTTTTGTATTGGTTATTTATTGTTGTAGTTATATTGCTCGCCACAAGTGCCAAATAGCACCGGCGGTAAGTTTCACCCGGCGCTGGGCCTTCCCGGCCTCGACGCTAAGGGTTAATGATAGACCTCAACCTCATCGTTGAGCTCTTTTAACTGTAATTTGACCAGCTCTGTCACCGGGTCATGGGGACTGTTGTCGACAAAGTGTTGCAGGTCCGCTGCGGCGACGCTGATGCAACCTAGCTGCTGGGCGATAAAGGCCCGCTCCCGATTAAGATTCAGATCGTCCTCATGCCACTGCAGCAACAAGTTACAGCACTCCATGGCACTCTCAAACTGGCTCGACAGTATGGCACCGGCCTTGAGCTCATGAAGCATGCGTGATACCAGGCGCTTGAGGCTGGCGGGCTTTAGATAACGCGGCTTAAAAGGCGCCCCATTACCCAGCTCGCCACGCACCAGCACGTGTAGCTGATGACGGCTCAGAGACAACCCGGTAAGCGGATCGATATAGCGTACCTTATCGTCGATACGACAGCTCAGTACCGTGGTACCCGGCAATAGTAGCGGCTGTAACTCGAGATCCAGCTGCTTACCCAGCAGCATTAGCACGGTTGCCAATGTAGTACTGTTACCCTGACGCGTGGTGATACAGCTAGCCAGATCCGCGGCCTCGACACTGAAATAGGACTCTCGTGGGCAGAAGCCGAGATCTTGATAGAACCACTGCAGCAAGGCCGCCAGACGCGCCTCTCGGTCCACCAGATAGTGACTCAGCACAGAGCCAGCCAGCTCAAACCAGGCCCACTTCGCCGCTTCTTTGTCGGAAAATCCCAGGTGCTCGGAAATATCAAAGGCGCTCTCTGGCAGAGAGAGCGCCTCATTTAAGATAAGGTTTGTCATTAACTCATTAATATTGCTTGTTTAAACATGGCTATTTTTGCAGCGTACATCACCCAGGCCAGCGCGCCCAGAGCGGCAAAGGTCTTGAAGAGTTTGTTACGGTTAGCCTTGAGCGAGATAGCCGCCAGGAAGATGTAAGCGATCACTGCGCCTATCTTCTCTGTCAACCAAGCATCCTGAAACGGATACTGCTTGATGATGAAACACAAGGTTAGGCCGGAGAGCAGCAGGAAGGTATCGATCACATGGGGCGCAATCTTAACAAATTTCTTGTCCATGATGGCCGATTGTTTCAGATGCAATGCAAATCGTACGATAAAAAACAGCACACTCACGCTAATCAGGGTGAGATGTAAATGCTTTATAACTGGGTATAAACTGTCCATTATATCTTCTTTCGTGGCTCGCAAAGGCGCTAGTGTACCCGATCAAGGGCCGGGGCACCAATATCGACACAAGCGAATTCAACATATCCACTTAAATTGAGTTAACCCCCTGGTTCATCACGCCTCATGGGTATCGAATAAGCCGTTAATCTGCTCCCTCAGCCAGAGATTCTCCGGGGTATTTTCGGTCGGCTTATAGCTCATCAAGGTCAGCTTGTAGCTAGGCATAGGCAGAGGGACATCGAACTCATTGAGCGGCAGGCTATGGGCAAGCAGGCGCGCCGCCTGACGCGGCAGGGTCACCAGATACCCCGACTCCTCCACCAGAAACGGCGCGTTGATGACATTTGGCAGCTGTATGGCGATATCCCGGCTCAGCCCCTGTAAGGCAAGTACCTGATCCACTATCCCTGTATCTGTTCCCCAGGGGGAGACCAAGATATGCCGACTGGCGAGAAAGATGTCGCGGTTCATCTTCATCACCTTAGAGCTTGCCAGCGTGCAATAGTCTCCCTCCCACCACAGGGACTCGGAAACTAGCCTGTGGCCCTCCGCGTCATCATGGGAAAAGCCCAAGGCAAGATCCAGCTGGCCCGTCTCGAAACGACTCAGGGGCATGCGCTGCTCATCGTGAATAAGGTTGAGGCGCACCTTGGGCGCCAGGGTGCTGATCCGCTTGGCGAGACGGGACATCAACATCAGGGCGGTAAAGTCGGTCACCGCGATGCGAAATGCATGCTGACTCAACGCCGGCGAAAATGCCTGCTTGGACAAAAGGCAGTCGCTGAGCCTGTCCAGCACCTGGCCGACCTCAACGCTGATGGCGTCGGCGTAGGGAGTCGGGATCATCGCACTGGCCGAGCGGATAAATAGGGGATCGTCCAGCTGCTGGCGCAGGCGAGAGAGCGCATGACTAAATGCCGACTGACTCAGATGCATCTGCTGGGCCGCCTGGGTCACACTGCGACAACAATAGAGCGAGTGAAACAACTTAAGAAGATTTAAATCAATATGATACAAACCATTATGCATAGATTTCATTTCCCAATGCAGATAATGCACTTATCAGATTAACACCGCTAGTTTAAGCTAGTCGGCATAGGAATCAACATCAAGGTAGTTATCCATGACCATGACATTTACCCAAGACACCAGCGCCGAATTTGCCGAGGCGGTGCAGCAGAAAATCGCCGAGTTTAACTGGCAGCGCTGGGAGGTGAGCGAGCGCTTACCTCTGGGACTAAAGCTTGAGAATGAAGCGGGTGAATTAGTAGCCGGCCTGTCGGCTCGCACCTTCGGCAACTGGCTGATGATAGACAACTTCTGGGTGAGCGAGTCGCTCAGAGGCCAGCATATCGGCAGCAAGATGCTACAAGAAGCCGAACGTATCGCCAGGGAACGCGGCTGCATCTACGCCATCCTGGATACCCTTAACTTTCAGGCGCGGCCCTTCTACGAGGCCAGAGGCTATCGACTGGAGTGGACACAGGAGCAGTATCCAAAGACGGGTTGCAAGTACTTCATGACCAAGACGCTCTAGTCGAATCTCAGTCTTATTTTACTACAGAGTAAAACGCCACGGACAGATCGCCGTGGCGTTTATGGTTTGAAGCGATAGGCTAACTCAGGCCAGAACTCTAAAATCGCCGACTAGCGACATTATCTGGGCCAGCGCCCCAGGGTACACCTGTCGTTGCTGCCGAAGTCACGTACCGTAGCTACCGCCTCGTAACCCAACTCGACCATCTTGTCTCGCACCGTGAGGGCCTGGCCGAAACCATGCTCCAGCAGCAGATAGCCGCCTGGTGCCAGGTAATCACGAGCCGCCTCGGCAATATGAAAGAGATCCGCATAGCCATGTTCACCGGCGGTGAGCGCGCTATGGGGCTCGAAGCGTACATCCCCTTGGGACAGGTGCTCGTCTTCTTCATCGATATAGGGCGGATTGGAGACGATCAGGTTAAAGTCATAGCGATTGATGGCGTCGAACCAGTCACTCTGAAGCACCTCCACCTGAGGCAGCTTGAGGTTGTCGCGGTTGGCCTTGGCCAGGGCGACGGCCTCGAGTACCTTATCCACAGCGGTGATCTGCCAGTTGTTTCGCTCGAAGGCCAGCGACAGGGCGATTGCCCCGGTACCTGTACCCAGGTCCAGCACCTTGGCATTCTCCGCCAACGGAAGATTGAGAGCTGTCTCCACCAAGATCTCTGTGTCGGGGCGCGGGATCAAGGTGGTGGGATTGACCATGAAGGGCAGCGACCAGAACTCACGCTCGCCGACGATATGGGCAATCGGCGTGCCTAGCTCTCGGCGACCGACCATCTGCTTATACTCGGTTACCTGCTCGCTGGTCAGACGCTCGTCTGGCCAGGTATAGAGGTAACTGCGCTGCTTATGAATGATATGCAGCAGCATCACCTCGGCATCGAGCTTGGCACTGTCAGACACATCCTGGAGTCGAGTAGAGGCCCATTCGAGGGCCTGTGCTAACGTCTGAAACAAAAAATTTCCTTAATCACCTAGCGGCAATGATAGCGAGGTTAGCCTTCGGAAAGGGCTGCTAACATGTCGGCTTGGTTTTCCTGCATCAGAGGGCCGAGGATGGCATCGAGATCCCCTTCCATCACCTCGTTAAGGCGGTAGAGGGTTAAGTTAATTCTGTGCTCGCTAACACGTCCCTGTGGGAAGTTATAGGTACGCACACGCTCAGAGCGGTCACCACTGGCCACCAGGTTACGACGAGTCGATTCCTCTTCGCTGCGGCGCTTTTCATCTTCCACAGCCTGAATACGCGCCGATAGCACGCTCATGGCCTGGGCACGGTTCTTATGCTGAGAACGTTGATCCTGACACTCCACCACGATACCCGAAGGGATATGGGTAATACGGATAGCAGAATCTGTCTTGTTGACGTGCTGACCACCTGCGCCCGAGGCGCGGAAGGTATCGACCTTAAGGTCGGCGGGATTTATCTCGATCGCTTCGGCTTCTGGGATCTCAGGCATGACCACCACGGTACAGGCCGAGGTATGAACTCGCCCTTGTGATTCGGTTTCAGGCACACGCTGCACGCGGTGACCGCCCGACTCAAACTTGAGCTTACCATAGACGCCCTCGCCCGAGACCTTCATGATCAGTTCTTTAAAACCGCCATGTTCACCTTCGTTGGCGTTCATGATCTCTATCTGCCAGCGATTAGCCTCGCAGTAGCGGCTATACATGCGGAACAGGTCACCGGCAAAGATAGCGGCCTCGTCACCACCGGCACCGGCACGGATCTCGACAAAGGCGTTGTTATCGTCTTTAGGATCTTTCGGCAACAGCAGGATCTGCAACTCGCCTTCCAGGGTTTCCAGGGTCGCCTTGGCTTCTTTGATCTCTTCTTGCGCCATCTCTTTCAGATCGGCGTCATCTTCATTGAGCATCTCCTGCGCCGAGGCAAGGTCTTCCTCTGCCTGACGATAGGCCTTGAAGCTCTTGACCACTTCTTCGAGTTGAGAATACTCTTTGGACAGAGCGCGAAAACGCTCCTGATCGGCGATGATTTCCGCATCACTCAGCAGCGCCAAAACCTCTTCATTACGCTCCAGCAAGCCTTCGAGCTTGCGAATAACACTGTCCTTCATTACAACGCTAACCTTAGTCTTTATCTAGTCCGAGCGCTGTTCTTAATTGTCCTAAGCTATTGAGGTCACCGCGGCGACTCGCCTGGGTGAGCGCCTGGGTCGGCGCGTGGATCAACTTATTGGTCAACTTATTCGCCAGTTCCAGTATTAGCTGCTCGCTATCACCGCCCTGGGCCAACTTATTGATTGCCCGTTCGACCAACTCATCTTTGATCGCCATGCTCTGGCTTCGGTATTCACGAATGCTGTCGACCGACTCTAACGATCGAATCCATTCCATGAATTGATGAGATTCCTCTTCAACAATTAATTCAGCTTTCTCGGCCGCCTCACGTCGGGAGGCCATATTCTGTTCAATAATGCTTTGCAGATCGTCAACCGTGTATAAGAAGGCATCGTCCAGCTCGGCCACTTCGGCCTCGATATCTCTAGGAACTGCTATATCAACCAATAACATAGGTTGATGACGACGCTGCTTAAGCGCTTTTTCTACCATGCCTTTACCCAGTATAGGTAATGGGCTGGCGGTAGAGGATATCACGATATCGGCCTTAGGGAGAAAATCTGGTATCTGTTCGAGCGTAATTGCCGTCGCACCGAACTCTTCGCACATGGCTTCGGCACGGGAAATGGTACGGTTAGCGACTATCATAGAGTCGACACCATTGTCTTTCAGGTGGCGCGCCACCAGCTCTATGGTCTCACCGGCGCCGATAAGCAGCACCTTAGTGGCGCTCAGTGCCGAGAAAATATGTTTGGCCATGCTCACCGCCGCGAAGGCAACAGAAACGGCCGCGGCGCCAATTTCGGTCTCGGTGCGCACCTTCTTGGCTACGGAGAAGGTGTTTTGGAACAGTCTGTCCATGGTGACTGCAACCGTGCCAGCCTCTTTGGCCTTCACGAAAGATTGCTTCACCTGACCTAAGATCTGCGGTTCACCCAGGATGAGGGAGTCGAGTCCCGACGAGACCCGCATCAGATGCTGTACGACCTGCTGCCCTTGATACTTGTACAGGCAGGGCAAAACATCTTCGTGGGATAACTGATGATAAGACTCCAGCCAGCTGATCACATCCGCCTCATCACCCGTGTTGCAATAGAGCTCGGTGCGGTTACAGGTCGAGACGATCACCGCCTCCCCTGTCTTAGTCCGACTGGCAAGACTCTTCATCGCTTCATGAATTTTATCAGGCGCAAACGCTACCTTTTCACGTAGGTCTACAGTGGCTGTTTTATGATTAATACCGATTGCTACAAGGCTCATCTGACTCTTTCTGGTCTCTAGGGTCTGTTAATCTTGCGAGTTCATTGACTACCGGCCCATAGGCCTGAATCGTCTCACTTAATGCCAGCCATTCTACGCAATTGAGTCGACTAAAAACAGAATACGCTTAACAAAACCGAATAATAATCTGGCTTGTCACAACTTTTTTCTATTAAACCTGAGGCTTAAAATTGAGCCGTCACGGGCTCGGACAAAATTAGTCATTGCTAACCCTAGCCTAGGCTGGCAGGAAATTTGGGATTAGTCGTTGGTATTTAAAGTCAGCCCTCGTATGATATGCGCTAGTCATTTTAGCCATAGATGAATAATTTGAACTACTTCACAAAAATATCGGCAAGCTGTGCGGCCTTACTGCTAATGACCCTCGCCGGCTGCGCTTCCCATATACCGACCGACTATGTCCCCACACAGGTAAAAACCGCTAATCAGGCAGAGGCCTGGGAGCTGCAAGGCAAGTTGGCGGTGCGTACCCCGGACGATAAATTCAGCACCAACCTTTACTGGTTCCATACCCAGACCAACGACGACTTGACCCTCACCACTATGCTGGGCACCACTGTCATGACACTCAACAAGACCCCAAATCTTGCAAGCCTGGAAATTGAAGACAAGGTCTATGAGAACGCCGACGCCGAAGCGTTGCTTAAACGCCTCACCGGTTGGTCGATTCCGGTCGAGACCCTGCCGCTGTGGATCACCGGGCAGATCTCCTCGCTGGATGAGGTGGTCGCCGTCGACGACCAGGGTCGCCCCAAGGAGGTGCTTAACCACACGGGCAGCAGCCCTTGGCACGTTAGCTTCAACAGCTGGCAAGCGCAGAGCGGCGCCGAACTGCCGAGACTGTTACAACTACAACGGGACGAAATCCGTTTAAAGCTGCAGATAAGCCAATGGCAGGCTCTGACGCCCAAGCGCGCATCACAACTGGAATCGACAGATGACAAGCAATAGATCTACCGCCTGGCCGGCACCGGCTAAACTCAACCTGTTTCTCCACGTCAACGGCCGCCGCGCCGATGGCTACCATGAACTGCAGACCCTGTTTCAGTTTATCGACTACTGCGACTACCTGGATTTTGCCGTCAACGACAGCGGCAGCCTCACCCTACATTCGGAGATGGAAGCAGTTGTTGCAAATAGCGATAACTTAATTCTAAAAGCTGCAAAATCTTTGCAGGAGTACAGCGGCACCCACCAAGGCGCCGAGATCTGGTTGGACAAAAAATTGCCAATGGGTGGTGGCATAGGCGGCGGCTCATCCGATGCTGCCACCACCTTAGTAGCCCTCAATCATCTTTGGCAGACCCAATTATCACAGGATGAACTGGCTAAAATTGGTCTCACTCTTGGCGCTGATGTCCCTGTTTTTATTAATGGTTTAGCGGCATTTGCCGAAGGGGTCGGCGAAAAACTAATCCCAGTCGAGGCACCCGAAAACTGGTACCTGATCCTGACTCCGGATGTACATGTTTCCACCGCCGAGGTGTTTAACGATCCCCAGCTACCAAGGAACACACCTAAGCTCTCCATGGATGATTTAATGAGCAGTGACTGGCATAACGATTGCCAACCCAGGGTCGCCGAGCGCTACCCCCAAGTTGCCAAAGCATTGGCGTGGCTGATAGAATATGCGCCGTCCAGAATGACGGGGACCGGAGCATGTGTATTCGGTATCTTCGACACACGCCAGCAGGCACAGCAGGTTTTTGCCAAATTGCCGGCGGATTTGTGCGGTTTCATCGCCAAGGGGACAAATAAATCACCATTAGCCTTGCGGTTAGCGCAAGGCTAAGTTCATGCGGGATAAGTAGATGTTATCCCGATCATTACAATGAAGCATACGCCTGAGGTCCATACAGTGCCTGACATTAAACTATTTGCTGGTAACGCAACCCCCAGTCTCGCCAAGAAGATAGCAGATCGCCTATTTTGTAAACTCGGAGACGCTGAGGTTGGCGTTTTCAGTGACGGTGAAATCAGTGTCCAGATTAACGAAAATGTACGTGGGGCGGATGTATTTATCATTCAATCTACTTGTGCACCTACTAACGATAACCTGATGGAACTCATCGTTATGGTAGACGCGCTACGTCGCGCATCTGCTGGCCGTATTACTGCAGTTATTCCTTACTTCGGCTACGCCCGTCAAGACCGTCGCGTACGCAGTGCTCGTGTGCCTATTACCGCTAAGGTTGTCGCCGACTTCCTATCAAGCGTAGGTGTCGACCGCGTACTGACCTGTGACCTGCACGCCGAGCAGATCCAGGGCTTCTTCGATGTACCTGTAGACAACGTATTCGGTAGCCCTGTGCTGCTGGAAGATATGCTGGGCAAGGAACTGGACAACCCTGTCGTGGTTTCACCAGATATCGGTGGTGTAGTACGTGCCCGCGCCGTTGCCAAGCTACTTGATGACTCAGATCTGGCTATCATCGACAAGCGTCGTCCACAGGCGAACGTTGCTCAGGTAATGCATATCATAGGTGACGTTCAAGGCCGCGACTGCATCATTGTCGACGACATGATCGACACAGGCGGTACTCTGTGTAAGGCTGCCGAAGCGCTGAAAGAACACGGTGCAAACCGCGTATTCGCCTACGCGACTCACCCAGTATTCTCTGGTAACGCGCCTAAGAACATCGCCGAGTCTGTGATCGACGAAGTGATAGTGACCGACACCATCCCGCTAAGCGAAGAGATGGCGGCACTGGATAAGGTGACTCAGCTGACCATGTCTAGCGTGATGGCAGAAGCTATTCGCCGTGTGAGCAACGAAGAGTCTATCTCTGCGATGTTTAAGCACTAATCACAAGCTTCATGCTTGACGAAAAAAGCCACTCTTATGAGTGGCTTTTTTGTGTCATCTCCAATCCAATTCTCTTTTCATTAGAGTGACACTTGCTCCCTATGAGCCCATACCATAGTCTCCCCCCACAAGGGTAGCATCCATACACCGCTATCATCATCTTGATGAAGTTGCCTCAACACCATTCGCTCATTCTGCAGTACATGTTTGCGGATCTCGCGGTATATAGTCGCAGACTCTTTCGAGATCTGTTGTGGACTGGTGAAGGAACTATCATCTACATCCACAAGGAAAGTGCGAACAGCTTTGCCATCTACTTCACTTTGCGTCAATTTAAAGTCACCACTAAATTGATAACGAATAGAGATCTCTTTAAGCATGTCATCGGTAATACATGCTGCTGCAACCAACTTACCTCGGTTTGCAGAATCAAATATCATTGATAAGCGAACATCTGCACGAACTATATTCTTACTGTCAGAGTAGTAGTAAACATCGGCTCGATAGACGTCTTCAACCACGCTTTTATCTGCTGGTGCAAATTTATCTAAGAGGATGTTGTTATAGGTCACTTGCTCCATTCTGAGCTTAGTATCCGCTAACCATTGAATATCAAGAGGTGGAGTAACGTCACCCACAGATCTGACTAAATTAAGTGGCTGTTTGTCAGTGCAACGACCATTAAATTGGTTACATAACGCCACAGATTCATAACGACCATTTTCAAAAGCAAACAACTGTTTTTCGCTGGCATTTTTAAAAATACTGTCATAGTTAAACCAATTATCAATCACACCTTGGGTGGTAATACTTTCTGCTTGGTCATCTAATTGCACTGTGTATAACAACGATTCGTTTCGCGCCAATGAGAAAGGCTTTGCAGTAATCGAAGCTACATCAGGTTCAGTAAGCAAAGAAAGGTAATTAACGGTGGCTTTTAATCCACCTGAAAAATGCAGCCCTGCAATTAACACAATAACAATACTCAATACTGTATTACGATAAAATCTCAGCTTGGTTGACTTAAGTTCACTTTCACTCTGAATTGAAATCGCTGTCGTTGATCTTCTGTCAGGAGTTTCCTGACAGCTTAGCGTGCCTACATTAGCTGCCACCGCAGGAGATCCAGTTTCTACCGTCTCAGTAATGCACAAGCTGTATCCGTAGCGCGGGATATTTTTTATTTCAATGTCTGTTTTTCCATGTAACTTTTTTCTTAAGCTACTCATGCATTGAGTCAAAGATGAAGGCGCAACGACTCTGCCAGGCCAGCCGGCGGCATTTAGAGTCTCTTTACTAACTACCTCACCTACATTCTTAACTAAGCTTTTTAGTACTTCTAATTCAGAGAGCGATAATGCACAACGAGTCGAAAGTTTAGTATCGACTAACTCTCTGGCATCCAAATCAATCATTAAAAATTCTGTAATCTTCACAACCTAACCCCTACTACTTTTAGCAGCCCCCAAGCAGTATTCTACGGCACTTTATTAATCCTAAATCTGACATAATGCTGAGTTCCAATTAAACAATTGACGCTTTGTTAATATTTGTGATCCCCGTAAAAAAAGACCCTAGCAAAAAGCTAGGGCCAAAAATATTGCAGGATGAAAACTTTATTTCAGGTTATGTGATTCCTTTAGGTTATTTAAATCATGACACACTGCACATGACTCTTCGCCTGTGTACTGACCTAGCTCCACACCGAACTGTGCTCCATTTTGTTTCATATGACTCACAACATCTTTACGCACTTGACGGCGATCTTCACCCTCTTCGGCGGCACGTTTACCATGACAGCTTAAGCAAACTGCAGCGGTTGGTGATACATAGGCATCAGCTTTAGCATCCACCGCGTAACGCTTGTTGCCGCTGGTATCTTTACCATTTGCAGGGTCTAGACCGTCATAGGTATCCATATAATCAAGATCCAGCGCCAATGGCTTACGACCCACTAAGTACTTGGCATCAAAGCTATCACCTTCGTGACACTTCACACAGTTAGCAAGATCAGCTGAATACTCAACATTACGCTTCCAGCCTTCACCACCTTGGTTTGCACGGTTGTTTGCATGCATAGCATGAATCCATACTTTCTGATCAGGGTGGCTCATAGTTAACTGCTCAACATAGTCAGCATCACCTTGCTTAGTATGAGAGTCACGTACAACCTGAGTCGGTGGGTTATTCGCATTGTGACAAGCTAAGCATTCTTCACCGGCATTTGATGCGGTTGTCCAGTCACGCTCACCACGAGGAGATAAGCTTTTCAGCTTAATCATCTCATCTAGAATACCGTCACCATCGTTATCCACTGAGCCCGATGCACAGGTAGTACCGAAGTATGCTGGATCATTCTTAGTAACAGCGTGACAGCTACGACAGTTCAGTGTCATTTGAGCCATGCCATCGCTATCGCGAGTTGTCATACCATGGCATGAACCACACTTTTCGTTGGTAACGATTTGACGGCGAGGTCTTTCAGGGATAAGGCCTTTATCATCAAAGAAGTGTAACCAGTTGAAGCCTGCGGCACCTTGGCCCCAAACACTCGATGTTTCCTTACAAGACTCGAGGTTTTCCCCCTTCTTATCCATACAGAACCAGATACGCGGCGTGACCATACCATAGCTATCAGTTAGGCTACCTTCGAACTCATCTTCTAGCTCAAAAGGACCTATCTCATAGGTCGTCTTACCGTTCTCATAGCTCAGTACGATAGGATCTTCTACATAGCCAGGGAAGTTCTCCTTATTGGTGAATACGCGTAGGATTTTACCACGCTCCATTCCCATATCTTGACCACCCCAGTTGATGTAGAACTCTGAGTAATAGAAGAAGTCGACTTTATCTAGTTGCTTATTCATCGACTTACCATCTTTGTCGAGAATATCAACGGTAAGCTGTACATAACCGGTTTTAGCCGTATCTAAACCAGAATCAATGTTTTTCTGAGCTTGAGGTACTGCCACCATTTTGGCATCGGTCACAGTCAGATGCACATTTTCACGACGAGAGGTCTGTCCCTTATAGGTCGCTAAATGCACTGTCTCAACAACTTCTGGCGTATGGCAGTTTGCACACTGAGCATTATCTTCATATGGCCAGTGGTTAACGCCCTCTTTGAAGTTCACATCGGTATGACAGGTAATACAGGTTTCTTGGGTCGGTACTGTCTTCCAGTTAGTGTAATCAACAGCCTGCTCATTTTCGGAGTGACAGTTATCACAACCACCTACAGGCGCAGAAATCACACCAATATGCTTATCATGGGCAAGCATAGGAAAGACTTTAGAGGCACTGCTAACTTTATTGTCTGTGTGGCAAGAGATACAAGTTTCCACTTCTTTGTAGTGACCACCATGAATGGTGAAGTCATCGTGACAACCAGTACAGTTTTGATTGTTGATCACACTCTTAGTGTAAAGCGGTGCTTCGCCATTATTACGAAAATCATGGCTTTTGTTGGCATAGGCTAAGGTTTTTCCACCCAGTGTATCGCCACCCGTTGTGACAATGAGACGTAGTGTCTTGTCATCTGTCACACTAAAGGCTGTTTCTGTAGTCACATCCTTTAGGAACTTATAAGTATAAGTGCCATCTTGGTTGTCGGTTAATGTGCCACATTTAGCATACTTGCTGCCAGGGCAAGACTCAGAGCTAAGTAGCTTCCAGCTATTGGCATCACCATTTTGACCTTGTTCTAGGCCAGATAAAATAAAGCCAAAGTGCTCTAGGCCAACAACGGGTAAGTCTTTCTCATTAGTAACCGTAAAGGTCACTTCACTGTCACTGGCGACCAATACCTTATCGACATTCACTGCTAGGTCGGTTGCAGAGGTCGCCACAGTTAAACCAGGCTTACCATCTTTACCGTCAGTGCCATTAGCACCGTCTGCGCCTGGCGCGCCATCATCGCCACCACAGCCCGTTAAGGCCAGTCCGATGAATGCTGCTAAAGCAGTAACTTTTATATTGACTCGTTTCATCATCTGTTCCACTCACTTTTTATTTAGCCCTCTTTATTGGGGCAAGCGAAATGTAACTAACCGAGTGCAATTAAAGTGTGACCGTCTCGATTGCATTTTAGAACAAATTACTCAACGAGAAATACTGCACAAACAAAGGTGAAATTGTTAACAACCCAACCAATACAGGTTAACAACCCCAAACATATTGGTTATAAAAATGTTGACCGCAACAGAAAAAGCGTGATTGTTAGCACTAAAACGGCTAACAAAAGTTAACAAAAGGATGATTTGTTACCAAACATTAGGATTTATTACCGCTCAGCACTTATCCCACCAGCAAACCATTACAATTGATCTCGAAGAAGTACCCAATATCCGACACTGCCCCCATGTCATGACTCAAAGATAAAAAGACTTCTTGCGAAGGGCGCACAGCAAAACACATAACAAGCATTTTAAACACGTCTGATATTGTTTGTGCTCCCAGATCTCATTCACTTACTCCTCATCAGTATCATCTAGGCACTTCGTACGATTAACATGCGTAGATCGCCCCTATCTTCTTTATTGACAAGACACTTTATGAAGGGATGAATAAAATAGGAAGCGCAGAGAGCACTATTGGCGAATATAACTAAAGAAGCGCTAAACTCGGACAACAAATCGATTAGCTACTGAAAATACCGACGTCGATCTCAATTTAATGAACGCTCCAATAAAGCGCTGAGTAATCATTGATTAACTACTCTTTTAAATAAATTGGTATCGAATCTCTAAGAAGCGGCCAACAACTAGCAGGCTTCAGATACAAAAAAGCCTGTCACTTGGACAGGCTCTTCGTATTTTATAATGGTACGGGAGGAGAGACTTGAACTCTCACACCTTGCGGCACCAGAACCTAAATCTGGCGTGTCTACCAATTCCACCACTCCCGCACTGCATCTGGTTTTATATCCTGACAGGATAGCGAGTTCATTGCTCGCAATGCATCAATTTTATATCTAGATGAAGATAAATATGGCTGGGGTACCAGGATTCGAACCTGGGAATGCCGAGATCAAAACCCGGTGCCTTACCGCTTGGCGATACCCCAATAAGTTTTTTTGTCGGGTTACAGGCGATACCTGCAAGCCTAAATAATGGTACGGGAGGAGAGACTTGAACTCTCACACCTTGCGGCACCAGAACCTAAATCTGGCGTGTCTACCAATTCCACCACTCCCGCTTAGCATCTAGTTTTATATCTTGATGAAGATTCTAGTCATATGTCTGAGCCTAGAGCTCAACTAACTAGCAAATCTCTAGTTTTACATCTAGAGCAGATGGCGCCGATAACGGCGGATTTACCTGAAATAAGATGGTAGCTATGGCGGGACTTGAACCTGCGACCCCAGCATTATGAGTGCTGTGCTCTAACCAGCTGAGCTACATAGCCACATTTATCTTATTGATAAATGGCTGGGGTACCAGGATTCGAACCTGGGAATGCCGAGATCAAAACCCGGTGCCTTACCGCTTGGCGATACCCCAATAATCAAGTTAAGCAAGAGGAAAATGGCTGGGGTACCAGGATTCGAACCTGGGAATGCCGAGATCAAAACCCGGTGCCTTACCGCTTGGCGATACCCCAATTTTCTTGCTTAAGACTAAAGGTAGACAACCTCTAGTCAAAAATAAATGGTACGGGAGGAGAGACTTGAACTCTCACACCTTGCGGCACCAGAACCTAAATCTGGCGTGTCTACCAATTCCACCACTCCCGCACTGTCTCTAGTTTTACATCTTGAAGAGATGGTGGCCTATATTGTCTGGACCAAGTCCCTGCCACAATCAATTTTACATCTTGAAGGGATGGTAGCTATGGCGGGACTTGAACCTGCGACCCCAGCATTATGAGTGCTGTGCTCTAACCAGCTGAGCTACATAGCCATCGATATTTCGCGCCCCTCTTGCTGAGGAACGGGGCGTATTATGCTTATTCAGCGTAGGCAGGTCAACAGCTTTTTTTCGCTAATTTAAACTATCTTAGCCGTTCGCCTATAAACTCACCAAAGTGAACAGGCCTTATGCAATTCGCCCCTAAAAACCTGCAATTAACGCCTATTTTCAGCCGCGAGATAAAGCAAAACGGCCCGATAGGAGTATCGAGCCGCTTAAGCGTTTGTCGGTTTTCGCCGCTAAACGCGGCGTCAATCCCTATACGTTGAAGAGGAAATGCATCACATCGCCATCTTTAACCACATAGGTCTTACCTTCGACACGCAGTTTGCCCGCATCCTTAGCACCCGCCTCACCCTTGTAAGCGATGAAGTCATCATAAGACATCACCTGGGCACGAATGAAACCGCGTTCGAAGTCGGTGTGGATCACACCGGCCGCTTGGGGGGCACAGGCGCCGACTGGCACAGTCCAGGCGCGAACCTCTTTCACACCTGCGGTAAAGTAGGTGTGCAGATCCAGCAGTTGGTAACCGGCACGGATCACACGGTCGAGACCTGGCTCTTCCAAGCCTAAGTCGGCCATGAACTCGTCACGATCTTCTGCATCCATCTCGGCCAGCTCAGATTCAATTGCTGCACACACAGCCACAACTACCGCATTCTCTCTGGCCGCGATCTCGCGTACCACGTCCAGATGTGGGTTGTTCTCGAATCCATCTTCGGCAACGTTAGCGATATACATGGTTGGCTTGAGGGTCAGGAAGTTAAGATAGTTAACCGCCGCTAACTCCTCTTTACTGAGATCCATTGAGCGCAGCATGTGGCCTTCGTCCAGCACGGGGCGCATCTTCTCCAGCACGCTCACCTCGAACTTAGCATCTTTATCGCCGCCCTTAGCACGCTTTTGCTGACGAGTGATGGCGCGCTCACAAGAGTCCAAGTCGGCCAGCGCCAGTTCTGTGTTGATCACTTCGATGTCGCTTGCAGGCGATACCTTGTTAGCCACGTGCACGATATTGTCATCTTCAAAACAGCGCACCACGTGACCGATAGCATCGGTTTCGCGAATGTTTGCCAGAAACTTGTTACCCAGGCCTTCCCCTTTAGAGGCACCCGCTACCAAACCCGCGATATCGACGAATTCCATAGTGGTTGGCAACACACGTTCAGGCTTAACGATTTCCGCCAGGGCCTCCAAACGTGGATCCGGCACAGGTACCACACCCGTGTTAGGCTCGATCGTACAAAACGGGAAGTTTGACGCTTCGATACCCGCCTTAGTCAAGGCGTTGAACAGAGTCGATTTACCTACGTTTGGTAGGCCGACGATGCCACATTTAAAACCCATATTATTACCTTTATTCAATTAACCTTATCGCCAATGCGATAATGAAGCTGTTCACTGCCGAATGGTCTATTTAACCGGCCTTGTAAGAGTGCAACCTGTGCATCGCCTTACTCATATCTTCCTTAAAGAGCACCTCGGTGGCGCGCACCGCCTCGTCAATGACCTCTTCGATGAGGCGTTGTTCGGTCTGCGGCGCCTTGCCCAGCACATAGTTGCTGACCATGCTTTTATCACCTGGATGGCCAATGCCGATACGCAGTCGATAGAACCCCTTGTCGTTGGCGAGCTTGGCGATGATATCTTTGAGGCCATTGTGACCACCATGACCGCCACCCAACTTAAACTTGGCCACGCCCGGCGGCATATCCAGCTCATCGTGAGCCACTAAGATCTCATCGGGTGCAATACGGAAGAAGTTTGCCAAGGCCCCCACCGACTTACCACTGAGGTTCATGAAGGTGGTTGGGATCAACAGACGCACATCTTTGCCGTACAGGGTTGCCCTAGCGGTCAAGCCATAGTATTTGCTGTCGGGCACCAGGCTGACACCACACACCCGGGCCAGCTCCTTGACATACCATGCACCTGCGTTGTGCCGAGTCTGCTCATATTTGTCGCCTGGATTAGCCAAGCCTACGATAAGCTTTATATTGCTCATTTCACCCTTGTCCGTTCGCAAGTGCCAATAAAAAACGCGGCATTTTAGCACTCAATCGAGTCGGCAACAAATTTATCCCGGACAAGGGCAATATGGCCTGAGCTTATAGCCCCATGGCGTACTTGAGCACCTTCTGCTTGATAGGGCCGTCTATGTTCGCCAGTTTGAGGGCACCATTTCGCAGCAGTTTCAGTGGCAGGAGATCGTTGCTAAAGCCGGCATAGAAGAGATCCATGGTGGTCATCATCAGCTGATTGTCGGTGTAACGCTTAGCCTGATAGGTCATGAGCACCTCCTTATCCCACCAGCATTTATGGTTGGCGATGGCATCGGCAAAGGTGTCTATCAGGGCGCTGACATCCTTAAAGCCCAGGTTAACGCCCTGACCGGCAAGCGGATTGATGGTATGGGCGGCGTCGCCCAGAATGACCAGATGATCATCAAAGTAGCGCTGGGCGTGGCGACGGGTCAACTTGAAGCTTCCCTTAGAGAGCACCTTGAACTCACGGGCCAGGCGCTTGGGAAAATGGGCATCTATCTGCTCATGCAGCGCCTGATTACTTAAACTTTGCAGCTGCGCGATGCGACTGGCATCGTCATACCACACCAAAGAGGCATGCTTACCAGGTAGCGGAAGCAAGGACCGCGGCCCCTTGGGGGTAAACTGCTGCCAGGTGACATCCTGCTCTTCTTGCTCGGTGGCGATATTGATCAGCATGGCCGACTGGGCGTAATCCCAGCCCGTTACGCCGATCCCGGCCCACTGGCGCACCTGAGAGTTAGCGCCATCGGCGCCCACCAGCAGCCGAGTCTCTATCTCGCTACCATCGTCCAGGGTGAGACGAATGCCACCTTCCATGCGGGTAAACTGACTCACCTTAGCCGGGCAGAGCAGGCTGAGATTGTCATGGTGGTCAAATTGCTGCCACAGGGCCAGCTGCACCAGGCGGTTCTCGACGATATGCCCAAGGTGAGAGGCACCAATCTGGTCGCTGTGAAACTGGGTGATGCAGCCATCGATTTCCCAGGTTTCCAGCCCCTTGTAGGCCACCTGACGCATCTCGCCGAGCACAGACAGGGCGCCCAGACGCTCGAGCAACTGCTCCGAGGCAACGCTAATGGCCGATACCCTAAGATCCAATGCCTGCTCACTGTCGTAGGCCTTAGGCGCATAGGCCTCAACCACGGCCACCGACAGGCCAAGCTGCGCCAACCCGAGGGCCGTCGCCGCCCCCACCATACCGCCGCCTAATACGACAACATCTTTTACTAAGGTCTTGCGCTGGTTCTGACTCACCTTGGGTACGACTCCCTACTTCTATTACCAAATATGTCACATCGACAGATTGCGTGTGTAAATGTTACCAGGCAGGCAACTACTCACACTCAGTTACAAAGGCACGACGCATGGCTCAAATACGGCCTTTACACTCTCAATTCACAGCCAACTTGCAATACGGCTAACCAACAATGCTGAGTGTCATGGAGTGTCCTATGAAAAAGTTACTGATAGCCAGCCTAGTCACCGCCGCCAGTCTAATGTCGGCCTCGGCCCAAGCCACGTCCGCCCCTGAGATGGAGAGGATGACTGTAACCTATCGCAACTCGTTAGATTATGCCCTACATCAATATACGATTGAATTAATGAGCCATTATAGGGCCGAGATCCAAACAAGCATACAGCTTCAGGCCAAAAACAGCAGTCAGGCGATGGCCGAAGCCTTCTTTAGCCAGACAGGCCAAAGGCAGGTCGCCCTGGTGAATTTCTCGGTCGAAGGATCCACGCGCACCGAGTAAATTCACGCTTATGACGCGCAAAAGCTAGCCAGCAGGCGGCACAGAGGGTAAAATGTCGCGCTATTTTTCCCAGTAGTTGCAACAACGGCGCAAAACTGATGAGTAAGAAACTCCACATTAAAACCTGGGGCTGTCAGATGAATGAGTATGACTCATCAAAGATGGCCGACCTGCTCGACGAATATCAAGGCTACACCTTGACCGAAGAGGCCGAGGAAGCAGATGTACTGCTACTCAATACCTGCTCGATTCGTGAGAAAGCACAGGAAAAAGTATTCCACCAGCTGGGTCGCTGGAAGACGCTAAAAGACAAGAACCCTAACCTTATCATAGGTGTCGGTGGCTGCGTGGCGTCTCAAGAAGGCAAGGCGATCAAAGACAGAGCTCAGTGTGTCGACCTGATCTTCGGCCCACAGACACTGCATCGCCTGCCAGAGATGATCGATCAGATCCAACAGGGCGGTAAGGCCGTCATCGACGTCAGCTTCCCCGAGATCGAAAAGTTCGATCGCCTGCCAGAGCCGCGTGCCGAGGGCCCAAGCGCCTTCGTCTCCATCATGGAAGGCTGTAGCAAGTATTGCTCTTTCTGCGTGGTGCCATACACACGTGGTGAAGAAGTCAGCCGTCCGCTAGACGACGTGATCCTAGAGATCGCTCAGCTCGCCGAACAAGGCGTGCGTGAGGTTAACCTGCTAGGCCAGAACGTGAACGCCTATCGCGGCGCGACCCACGATGACGATATCTGTACCTTCGCCGAGCTGCTGCGCTATGTGGCCGCCATCGACGGTATCGATCGTATTCGTTTCACCACCAGCCACCCGATCGAGTTTACCCAAGACATCATAGATGTGTATGAAGACACGCCCGAGCTGGTGAGCTTCCTGCATCTGCCGGTACAGTCAGGTTCGGATCTGATCCTCACCCAGATGAAGCGTGGCCACATGGCCATCGAATATAAGTCGATCATCCGTCGTCTGCGTAAGGCAAGACCCGATATCCAGATCAGCTCTGACTTCATCGTCGGCTTCCCTGGCGAGTCTAAGCAGGATTTCGCCGACACCATGAAGCTGATTGAAGATGTGCAGTTCGACCACAGCTTCAGCTTTATCTACAGCGCGCGTCCTGGCACGCCCGCCTCGGACCTGCCTGACGATGTATCTCTCGATGAGAAGAAGGAACGCCTGGCGATTCTACAAGACAGGATCACCCAGCAGGCGATGCGCTACAGCCGTCAGATGCTAGGCACAGTGCAGCGTATTCTGGTTGAGGGGCCTTCGGTGAAGAACCCGATGGAGTTGCGTGGCCGCACCGAAAATAACCGCGTGGTGAACTTCGAAGCGGATCCTAAGCACATAGGTAGCTTCGTCGATGTCGAGATCGTCGATGTGTTTACCAACTCACTGCGTGGCAAGTTCATTCGCGGTGAAGATGAGATGGATCTACGCCGCGACCTGCGTCCATCAGACATCCTGGCCAAGCATAAGAAAGATGATGACCTTGGGGTGACTCAGTTTATCCCTTAGACACCTTCTTAAGCGTGGATAGAAAGCGGCCCCAGGGTCGCTTTTTTATTGCCCATTTCTATCACACATTTTTACTGCGCCTTGAATCGATAAACCTTTTAGGGACGGCCAGTTTTCAATCAAATGGTGCAATCAAATAGCATTAGCAATTAAACTTAATGCCTCGTAAACTGTCACTATAGTCTGTTGGGAATAGTCCCCCGACGGCACCCGCTTTAACGACAAACGCAACTGGAGCTATTTTTGTCAAACAAACTCACTACGCTCAATCTGTATCTCGAGCCGTCTGATACCCGTAGGCTAGCCTCACTCTGCGGGCCCTTTGATGACAATATCAAACAACTCGAGCGTCGCATCGGCGTCGAGATCAACTATCGTAACAACCATTTTCAGATTGTCGGTCAGGCCCACAACTGCCTGACGGTCAATAATCTGCTCAAACAGCTCTATATCGAGACCCAACCGGTACGCGGCAGCACGCCAGACCTGGAGCCCGATAAGGTGCACATGGCGATTCAAGAGGCGATCGCCCTGGAAGCCGAGGCCCCCCGCGATGACAAAGAGCTCTATATCAAGACTAAGCGTGGCGTGGTCAAACCCCGCAACCCCAATCAAAGCGATTATGTAGCCAATATCGTGCGCCATGACATCAGCTTCGGTATCGGCCCGGCCGGTACGGGTAAGACCTACCTGGCGGTCGCCGCTGCGGTCGATGCCTTGGAGCGTCAGGAAGTGAGACGCATACTACTGACCCGCCCTGCGGTCGAAGCCGGCGAGAAACTCGGCTTCCTGCCCGGCGATCTCAGCCAGAAGGTCGATCCTTACCTGCGTCCCCTGTATGACGCCCTGTTTGAGATGATGGGCTTCGAGAAGGTCGAGCGCCTGATCGAGCGTAGCGTCATCGAAGTCGCGCCCCTGGCCTACATGCGCGGCCGCACCCTGAATGATGCCTTTATCATCCTGGACGAGAGCCAGAACACCACGGTGGAGCAGATGAAGATGTTCCTCACCCGTATCGGCTTCAACTCCCGCGCGGTGATCACTGGTGACATCACTCAGATCGACCTGCCCAAACATCAGAAATCCGGCCTGCGCCATGCCATCGAGGTGCTTAGCGAAGTCGACGAGGTGAGCTTTAACTTCTTCCAGGCCAAGGATGTGGTACGCCACCCTGTAGTCGCCCGTATCGTCGAGGCCTATGAAGCCCATGACCAGAAAGTAGCCAGCGAAAAGGCCAAGCGAGAGAGCCAGTTTAAGGCTGAGGAGCCCAAGCACCATGATGCCTGATAGCCCAATAGCGCTGCACCTGGATCTGCAACTAGCGACCCAGGCCGAGCAGCTGCCGACCCAGGAGCAATTCGAGTCATGGGTGCGTCTGGCACTTGGCAACGCCATGCCCGAGGCAGAGATGACCATACGCCTGGTGGATGAAGCGGAAAGTCAGCAGTTAAATCATACCTATAGAGGCAAAGACAAGCCGACAAATGTGCTATCATTCCCGTTCGAGTCGCCCCCAGAGGTAGAACTGCCGCTGCTGGGCGACTTAGTGATCTGTGTGCCTGTGGTCGAACAGGAGGCAGAGATCCAAGGAAAAAGCCTCGAAGCCCACTGGGCCCACATGGTTGTACATGGTTGTCTGCATCTGCTAGGGTATGATCACATCATCGATAGCGAAGCAGAAGAGATGGAGTCTATAGAGACTCAACTTATTGAAAGTTTGGGATTTCCCAATCCTTACAAGGAGCAATAGCCGACCAATTCTGGTCAGGAAATTACTATGAGTGACGATAACCCACCGAGTAGCAACGCCCATAAGAAGGGCTGGTTTGAAAAAGTAAGTCAGTTATTCCAGGGCGAACCACAGAGTCGCGACGAGTTAGTGGAAGTGATCCACGACGCTGAACAGAGAGAAGTGATCAGCGAAGACACGCGCGAAATGATTAAAGGTGTTTTAGAAGTCTCCGATCTGCGCGTGCGTGACATCATGATCCCACGGGCACAAATTGTGGCGCTAAAAATAGACAACACGGTAGAGGAGCTGCTGTCGACCGTCATAGGCTCGGCCCATTCCCGCTTCCCCGTAGTCAACGAAGATAAAGATCATATCGAAGGCATACTGCTGGCCAAAGATCTGCTGCAGTACGGATTTAAGGATAGTGACGAGCCCTTCTCCATAGAACAGGTGATTCGTCCGGCCGTCGTAGTGCCAGAGAGCAAGCGCGTAGACGTACTACTCAAGGAATTCCGTTCCCAACGCTACCATATGGCGATCGTCGTCGATGAATATGGCGGCGTCTCAGGTCTGGTGACCATCGAGGATATTCTCGAAGAGATCGTCGGCGAGATCGAAGATGAGTTCGATCACGACTCCGCCGAAGAGACAGAGATCCGCAAGGTGGGTAAACAGATCTACATGGTTAAGGCTCTGACCCCCATCGACGACTTCAACGAGACCTTCGGCACTCAGTTTAGTGACGAAGAGTTCGATACCGTCGGCGGTCTGGTCTCCCACGCCTTTGGCCACCTGCCCGAGCGCAACGAGAAGATCACCATAGATGAGATTGAATTTAAGGTGATTAGTGCCGATACCCGCAGGCTGGTTCAGCTCAGGGTAAAACTTCCCGATCCCCAGACCGAAGAAGAAAGCGCTTAAATCTTCGATCCCTTGATGAGGCTGTAATGCTGCTACGACTTAGGGCAATTGCCCATCATCCTGTAATACGGCTGGTACTCGCCTATCTGGCGGGTGCCAGTACCGCACTGGCCTTCGCCCCCTATGAACTTTGGCCCATCTATCCCTTGGCCATGGCGTTCGCCCTGGGGCACAGCCGCTCGCTGACACCGAAACAAACATTTCTCTACTGGCTAAGCTTCGGCTTCGGCTGTTTCTCTGTGGGGATCAGCTGGGTGCACGTCAGTATAGACACCTACGGTGGCCTGCCGCTTATCGCCTCACTCGGGCTCGTGACCATCTTGGCTCTCTACCTGGCAGTTTACCCAGCGCTGGCGGCTTACCTCGCCATCAAGCTGGTACCAAGCTCGCTAGCGCTTCGCTATCTCGCCGTCTTCCCCGCCGCCTGGATTCTCACAGAGTGGGCCAGAGGCTGGGTGCTAACCGGCTTTCCCTGGCTCTGGGCCGGCTATAGCCAGACCAATGGCCCCCTGGCCCCCCTTGCCAGCAACATAGGCGCCCTGGGACTCAGCCTGGTATTAGCCATGCTCGCCGGCGCCTTGGCCTTCATTTTCACCCATAGCAGTAATAGTCTGCGTGCACATGGGTTACGGGCAGCACCACTGCTGCTAATCACAACTCTTGCCGGTCTGGGGGCATACGCCAGCGCTCAACTATCACCCATTACCCCAACCGGTAAGTCGGTCAAGGTGGCTCTGGTGCAAGGCAATATCGCTCAGAGTATGAAGTGGCAGCCAGAAGCACTCTGGCCTACCATGCTAAAATATATGGACCTCTCCAGGCCGTCGCTGGCCGACACCGACCTGTTTATCTGGCCGGAGGCCGCAATCCCCGCGCCCGAGTATATGGTGGAAGAGTTTCTCGATAACGCCAACAAGGTCGCCAGCCTGAATAACAGCGCCATCATCACTGGCATCATCAGCAAGCAACAGAATCACTTCTATAACTCGCTGATCGTCCTGGGTAACCACCAGCAGTTACAACAGGAGAGCGCCGATTATCGCGGCGATGGCAGCAACGAGTTTCGCAAGCATCATCTGCTGCCCATAGGTGAGTTTGTGCCGCTGGAAGATCTGCTCAGGCCGCTGGCCCCCTTCTTTAATCTCCCCATGTCTTCCTTCGCCAGGGGCGACTTCAAGCAGCCTAATCTGGACGCAGTGGGACATCAGGTAGCACCGGCCATCTGTTATGAAATCGCCTTCCCAGAACAGTTAAGGGCCAATGTCAATGGGGGCACAGAGCTGCTGCTCACCGTCTCCAACGACGCCTGGTTCGGCCGCTCAAACGGGCCACTGCAGCACATGGAAATTGCCCAGATGCGTGCCATCGAGCTGGGCAGGCCACTGCTGAGGGCCACCAACAATGGGGTCACTGCCGTGGTCGACCCAAGCGGCAAAATCACCCATAGCCTGCCACAGTTTGAAACCGGGGTGCTCAAGGCCGAGGTGCCGCTGGTTGCGGGCAGCACAGGTTTTGCCCGCTGGGGTCAGACACCGCTATTGCTGCTGTGCACCATCATATTAATCGGCGCCGTGATCCGCAGACTAAGGATCTAGCCCCTTGAGTTCCCTTAAAGCTGAAACAAAAAACCCCGCATAATGCGGGGTTTTTTATTTTAATGTCAGTCAGCTAGCTGTGCTGGGCCTGTCGATGGTTAGAACCGCGATTATGGCAACAATGCCTCACGGGTAAACTGGTCGCCATCGCACTCGGGACAATCAGGGATCACCCCGGGGAATTCGATGCGCATTTCGTGACCGCAACCGGTACAGACCATGATCCCCTGACCCACTATCTCGCCACTCTGATAATAGCCGTGATGTTTGAAGTCTTGGGTCACCTCATGCCACTCCACCTGACTCCTGTCGGTTATCTCACTCAGCCAGTGCCACAGGGTATTCTCGGCGGCGATGACGGTAGGGCTATGGCTAAAATCCGTGGCGTTCTTTTCGGCCAGGTAGCTGCCGATATCACGCTTTAAAAAATCTTCCACTAGGGCAAGCTCCTCCTCCTTGGCCTGCTCCTTAAGCAACAAGAACTCCTTACTCGCCGTGACAGTCTTATATAATTCCTTTGCAGTCATTGAGTTATCTTCAGAGAAATCCGATTTCACCTGCTCGAATAGGGCCTGGTAAAGCGATAGCAACTCGGTACTTCTTTCACTCATGTTCAATACTCCTTCATGCGAACCTTTTTAATGACTCACTTCTAGTTTATTCTATGCAGATCTAACTCGCGCGCAAGATGCGCAAGATCAAATAAATAGGCGGCATGGCCGGGAATCATCAATGCAAGAGCAATATCTACCTTCAGAGATTGAAGCTAAGGTGCAGCAGCACTGGCAAGACACTAAAACATTTGAAGTAACCGAGGACGAAAGCAAAGAGAAGTTTTACTGTCTCTCTATGTTTCCATACCCTTCAGGCCGACTGCATATGGGCCATGTCCGCAACTACACCATAGGCGATGTCGTTGCACGTTACCAGCGTCTGCAAGGAAAAAACGTATTACAACCCATAGGTTGGGACTCTTTTGGTCTGCCTGCTGAGAACGCCGCCATCAACAACAAGACGGCACCGGCCCCTTGGACCTACGAAAACATCGACTACATGAAAAACCAGCTAAAGATGCTGGGTTTCGGCTACGACTGGAGCCGTGAGATCGCCACCTGTACCCCAGAATACTACCGTTGGGAACAGTGGTTCTTCACCAAGCTGTACGAGAAGGGCCTAGTCTACAAGAAAACAGCCTCGGTCAACTGGTGTCCAAACGATGAAACAGTTCTGGCTAACGAGCAGGTACAAGATGGCTGCTGCTGGCGCTGTGACACCCCAGTGGTGCAAAAAGAGATCCCACAGTGGTTTATCAAGATCACCGACTACGCCGAAGAGCTACTAAACGACATCGACCAGCTGGACGAGTGGCCTGAGCAGGTCAAAACGATGCAGCGCAACTGGATCGGCCGCAGCGAAGGCATCGAGATGACCTTCCAGGTCGAAGGTAGCGATCAAAGCTTCGACATCTACACCACTCGCCCCGACACAGTCATGGGCGTGACCTATGTGGCAATCGCCGCCGGTCATCCGCTGGCGCAACAGGCAGCAGAGAACAATCCAGTGCTGGCCGAGTTTATCGAAGAGTGCAAGAACGCAGATACCAGTGAAGCCGCCATGGCCGCCATGGAGAAGAAGGGTGTCGACACCGGCCTCAAGGCAATCCACCCGCTGACCGGTAAGCTGGTGCCTATCTGGGCAGCCAACTTCGTACTGATGAACTATGGTACCGGGGCCGTGATGTCGGTACCGGGTCACGACCAGCGCGACTACGAATTTGCCACTAAGTATGGCCTGCCCATCGAAGGCGTGATCAAGCCAGTAGACGGCGAGCTGGATATCAGCGAAGAAGCCTACACAGAGAAGGGTATCTTGTTTAACTCTGGCGACGCATTCCCGGAGCTGGACGGCTTAGACTTCCAGGCGGCGTTCGATGCCATCGACGCAAGACTCTCTGCCGAAGGCAAGGGTAAGCGCCAGGTGAACTATCGTCTGCGTGACTGGGGTGTCTCCCGTCAGCGCTACTGGGGCGCGCCAATTCCTATGGTCACCCTGGCCGATGGTACCGTGATGCCAACCCCAGAAGATCAACTGCCGGTGATCCTGCCCGAAGATGTGGTCATGGATGGTATCCAGAGCCCAATCAAGGCCGACAAAGAGTGGGCCAAGACCCAGGTTAACGGTCAGGAGGCCTTCAGAGAAACCGACACCTTCGACACCTTCATGGAGTCTTCTTGGTACTATGCCCGCTACTGTAGCCCTAAGGCCGACCAGATGCTGGATCCTGCCAAGGCCAACTACTGGCTGCCGGTGGATCAATATATCGGTGGTATCGAGCACGCCTGTATGCACCTGCTCTACTTCCGCTTCTTCCACAAGCTGCTGCGTGACATTGGCCTGGTAAACAGCGATGAGCCGGCCAAGCGTCTACTGACCCAGGGTATGGTGCTGGCCGATGCCTTCTACTACACAGATGAGAAGGGTGTCCGTGTCTGGGTATCGCCAAACGACGCCAAGGTTACCGAAACCGATGACAAGGGTCGTATCGTCAAGGCCGTCGACAGCCAAGGTCATGAACTGGTTTACACCGGCATGAGCAAGATGTCTAAGTCGAAGAACAATGGTATCGACCCACAAGAGATGGTAGACAAGTACGGCGCCGATACCGTGCGTCTGTTCATGATGTTTGCCTCGCCACCAGAGCTGACGCTGGAATGGCAAGAGTCGAGCGTAGAAGGGGCTCACCGCTTCATCAAGCGTCTGTGGAAACTGGCTCACGACCATGTGTCACAAGGCCCAACGGTTGCCCTGGATGTTGCCTCACTCAATGGTGACCAGAAGGCGCTTCGCCGCGAACTGCACAAGACCATCGCCAAGGTAGGTGACGATATCGAGCGTCGTCAGATGTTCAACACCGCCATCGCCTCTGTAATGGAGCTGATGAACCGCCTACAAAAGGCGCCGATGGCGAGCGAGCAAGACAGAGCCCTGATGCAGGAAGCCCTGTGCGCCGTGGTGCGTCTGCTCTACCCTATCATCCCGCACACCAGCTTCGAGCTGTGGCAGGCTCTGGGGCACGAAGAGTGTATCGAAAACGTGCTTTGGCCGGTCGTCGATGAGTCGGCGCTGGTCGAAGACAGCAAGCTGATCATCGTTCAGGTGAACGGCAAGCTGCGCGCCAAGGTAACCGTGGCCGCCGACGCGGACAAAGAGACGGTGGAAGCTGCCGGTATGGCAGAAGAAGGTGTTATCAAACACACCGAAGGCAAGACGGTACGTAAGGTGATTTATGTACCTGGTAAGCTACTAAATATAGTCGCTAACTAATTGCCCGCCTTACTCGGCCACCTCTGGTGGCCGAGTCTTATTAAACATGGAGATAGATGGCTTAGCCTATGCTTATTAAACGCTTATGTTTTGCAATCTTAACCCTCTCGGTGCTGCTTAGCGCCGGATGCGGTTTTAAACTTCAGCGCAGCTACTCGATCCCAGATTCTCTTAAGACGCTCACTCTGAGCAGCCAGGACGAATACAGCGAGCTGACCCGTCTGGTGCGCGAACGCCTGCGTCTCAACAGCATCACAGTGGTGGAAAACGACGCCAGCGTGCCTGCCGTTCGAATCCTCAACGACTCACTGGACAGAAGCACCCTCTCCCTCTACCCCACGGGAAATGTGGCAGAGTATGAACTCAACTATCATGTGCGCTTCGCGGTGCAGTATCCTGAGCGAGAGGCCAAGGCCTTCGAAGTCGACATTCACCGTGACTACCTGGACGATCCCCGCACCGCACTGGCAAAGAGCCGTGAGATGGAACTCTTGGTGAAAGAGATGCGCATCCAGGCCGCCGACAGTATCATCCAGATCCTGGCGTCTATCGAGACCAACTGATGCGCGTCTATCCGGATCAGCTCGTCAGGCAGCTCTCGCCGCTCAAGCCCTGTTACCTCATCTTTGGTGACGATCCCTGGCTGTGTGAAACCAGCAAGCGGACGATCTTAGATCAGGCAAAACGAGAAGGTTTCGAGGAGCGCATAGCGCTCACCCAAGAGGCGGGCTTTAACTGGCGTGAGCTTCAGGACGAGTGGAACAGCATGAGCCTGTTCGCCAGTCGCCGCATCATAGAGCTTCACCTCCCCCAGGCCAAACCCGGCAGCGAAGGCAGCAGCCAGCTACAGAGTCTGATGCAGCAAGAGAATCCAGATATTCTTCTGCTGATCACAGGGCCAAAGCTTGCCAGCGAACAGACTAAGTCGAAATGGTTTAAGCAGTTGGACGAAAAGGGTATCTATATCCCCTGCGCCACACCCGAAGGGCCACAGTTTCAGCGCTGGTTACAGACCCGCATCCGCGAGGCGGGGTTAAACCTGACTCAGGACGCCCAACAGCTGTTGCTGAGTCTATATGAGGGGAACCTGCTGGCTGCGGATCAGGCGATACAGCTACTGCAGCTACTCAGCCCCAGCAGCCAGATAACCGCCGAGCAACTGCAGCACTACTTCGAAGACCAGTCCCGTTTTAGCGTATTTCAACTGGCCGACTGCCTGCTGGCCAATCAACAGGAGAAGGCCCAGCATATCCTGGCCCAGCTCCAGGCCGAAGGCACGGCGCTGCCCATACTGCTATGGGGGCAATTTAAGGAGCTGACCACACTGTTACAGCTCAAGCAGGCTCAGGAGGCAGGCACGCCACTACAGAGCCTATGGAGCCAGTTCAGGATCTGGGACAAACGCAAGGGGCTGTATCAGGGCGCCCTATCTCGCCTGAGCCTAAACCAGATAGAGACGGCACTGGCCAGCGCCTCGAAGATCGAGCTTAAGCTCAAGCAACAAGGTGCTGAAGACTGGACCGCCATGAGTCACCTCTGCCTGTTGTACGATCCCAAGGCTCACGCTCACCTCAGCCATATCGAACTCGGCTAAGGATAGGCAGGTGAAGATAGGCATACTGGGCGGCACCTTCGACCCCATACACTATGGCCATGTCAAGCCGCTGCTTGAGGTGCAGGCCGCCCTGGGCCTCGACGAAATCTGGCTGATGCCCAACCATATTCCACCACATAAGGACGGCACTAATACCTCAACACAGCATAGACTGGCGATGGCCCAGCTTGTGTGCCAGCAATATCCGCAGCTCAAGCTATGTGACATAGAGGCAAGCCGCGATCAGCCTTCCTATTCGGTAGAGACTCTGAAACACCTGCGTCAGACTCATAGCGAGGATCAGCTGGTGTTTATCATGGGGATGGACTCCTTCGTCGGTCTGCCCACCTGGTATCACTGGCAACAACTGTTCGACCTGTGTCATATCGCCGTATGCCAGCGTCCTGGCTGGACGCTAAATAAAGACAGCGAGATGGCCACCCTGCTCGACACGCGCCGTGCCGACAAGAATAAGTTGGACGAGGCTGCCGACTCTGGTTGTTACGGCGGTCTCATCTTCCCAGTGACCATCACACCCCAGCCCTACTCCTCTACCGAGATTCGCCGCCAGCTGAGCCAAAATCGCCTGGCACCAGATGCCATGCCACGAGTCGTGGCAGACTATATCGCCGCCCATCACCTCTACCGCTAACCTCACGTTAACAAGCTTTCAAAGGCATTTTAAAACCCCGTCATTTCACCACCGCCAGCCGCTAATGCTGGCACTATTAGCAATTACTTTGAAGGGATAACCTGTTATACTGCCTCGCTGTTAAAAATGAATGAGGAAATTAGCGTGCAAAGCGCCGAGCTTAAACAGTTTGTAGTCGACAAGGTCGAAGATTTAAAAGCGAAAGATATCGTAGTACTAGAAGTCACCGATAAGTCGAATGTCACCGACTATATGGTGGTCTGTTCGGGTACTTCTAAGACTCACGTCAAAGCGATCGCCGAGAACGTGGTACTCGAGGCCAAACGTGCCGACCTACACATCCATGGCGTCGAAGGCCGTGACAGCAGCGAATGGGTGCTGGTCGACCTGGGTGACGTGATTGTTCACGTGATGCAAGACAAGACCCGCGACTTCTATCAGCTTGAAAAGCTGTGGTCTGAAAAGCCAGCTTAATGAAGTTACAACTCGTTGCCGTGGGCACTCGCATGCCCGCCTGGGTCACCACAGGTTTCGAAGAATATCAGCGTCGTTTCCCCAGGGACATGGCCTTCGAACTGACTGAGATCCCTGCCGGGAAGCGTGGCAAGAATGCCGACATCGCCCGCATCTTGCACAAAGAGGGCGAACAGATGCTGGCGGCCATCCCTAAGGGAAACCATATCGTCAGCCTGGATCTGCCGGGTAAGAACTGGACCACGCCCGAGCTGGCGACTCAGCTCAATCGCTGGCAACTGGACGGTCGCGATGTTAGCCTGCTTATCGGCGGCCCCGAGGGACTGGCCCCCGCCTGCAAACAGGCGGCAAATCAGAGCTGGTGTCTGTCGGCCCTGACCCTACCCCACCCCCTGGTACGCGTCTTGGTGGCCGAGAGCCTATACCGCGCCTGGAGCATCAACAACAACCACCCGTATCATAGAGAGTAGTGCACCGCACGACACTCGAGTCAATCGAGGGATAGACGATGATAGTGACAACCAACATACTGCCGGAGAGAGTATAATTGGCGCCACGTAAACGGATGGCCATGCATGATCATGCAGCCGAAGCCTCATTGTTCAAACGCCGCGCCATCTTTACCTTTGGTTGTGTGATAATCCTGCTGAGCATACTGCTTGGCAACCTATATCATCTACAAGTCCTGTCATACAAAGACTATGAGACCCGCTCCAACGACAACCGCATTCGCGTGGTGCCCGTGGCACCAAGCCGCGGCCTGATCTACGACAGACATGGCCAACTGCTGGCGGAGAATCAGCCCTTCTACTCGCTAGAGCTGATCCCAGAGAAGGTTAAGGACATCCCCGCAACCCTGGACGAGCTCGCCAAGGTCGTCTCCCTAAGCAAGGATGAGAGAGAAAGCCTGCTCGCCTCTCTCAAATACCACCGCCGCTTCAAGCCGATAACGGTGAAAAACCGCCTGTCGGAAGAGGAAGTGGCCGTCTTTAGCGTCAACCAGCACAGGTTTCCGGGCTTCTCCATCGACGCGGGCCTAAAACGTCACTACCCCTATAATGGATTACTGACCCATGTACTGGGTTATGTAGGCCGTATCAACAACCGGGATCAGGCAAGCCTGCAACGCAACGGCCAATGGCAGAACTACGCCGCCACCAAGGATATTGGCAAGCAGGGGATCGAGAAGTTTTATGAGACCCTGCTACACGGCATGCCAGGCCATCTGGAAGAAGAGGTCAACAACCGCGGCCGCACCATTCGCACCCTTAAGTCCGTCGCGCCGGAGCCGGGCCAGGATATCTACCTGACGCTGGATCTCCAGCTGCAGAAGAAGGCGATGGAATTGCTGGCCGGGCGCCGCGGTTCGATCGTCGCCATGGATCCCCGCGATGGCGGCATACTGGCCATGGTCTCCAGTCCCAGCTATGATCCAAACCAGTTCGTTCATGGCATCAGCTCTAAGGCCTACAGTGACCTGCTCAACGCCCGCTCCCGCCCCTTGATCAACCGTGCCACCCAGGGACAATACGCCCCGGCATCGACGGTGAAGCCCCACATGGCGCTGCTTGGCCTGGAGGAGAAAGTCGTGACGCCTAAGACCCGGGTATGGGACCCAGGCTTTTGGCAGATCCCCGGTGTAGAGCGTAAGTACCGCGACTGGAAGCGCTGGGGCCACGGCTGGGTTAATGTCAATGGTGCGCTGGTGCACTCCTGCGATACCTATTTCTATGACATGGCTTATAAGACGGGCATAGATAAGATCAGCAACTTCATGCAAAAGTTCGGCTTTGGCGAGCGCACCGGCGTGGATATCTTCGAAGAATCGGCCGGCAACATGCCATCCAGAGATTGGAAGCGCCTCAAATACAATCAGCCCTGGTACATAGGCGATACCATCTCTATCGGGATTGGCCAGGGTTACTGGACCACCACCCCACTGCAGTTAGCCAATGCCACAGCCATCATGGCCAATAAGGGGGAGCGCTTCGTGCCCCACCTGCTGAAGTCAATCAAGAATGACACCGTCAAGGTCGACACGCCGGTGGACAAGATGGCCCCTGTGGTGCTGAAGAACGCCCACAACTGGCAGCTCATCAATGAGGCGATGAGAGACACCGCCCACAAGTCACGCTTCGTCGACGCCGGCTATACCGCGGCGATGAAGACGGGTACCGCCCAGGTATTCAGCGTGGCCGAAGATGAAAAATATGACGCCGAGAACATCGACGAGCACCTGAGGGATAACGCCTTGATCGTCGCCTACGCCCCCTTTGAGGCGCCGCGCATCGTGCTGGCCGTGGTACTGGAAAATGCCGGCTGGGGTGGCGCCAACGCAGGCCCCGTGGCCCGCGCCTTGCTAGATGAGTATATGCTACGCGACAACCTGCCCTTAGAAACCGCCGGGAGCCCTCACAATGAACGCCCATAGCCATAGACCCAACATCTGGCAGCGCATGCATATCGACCTGCCACTGCTTCTTGGGCTGCTGGCGCTCATGTGCTATGGCCTGTTTGTCATCTATTCTGCCGGTGGCGAAGATATGGCGCTGATGGAGCGTCAAGTGATCCGTATGGGGTTGTCGCTGGGGATCATGCTGTTTGTCGCCCAGATCAACCCAGAAGTACTCAGGCGTTGGGCCTTCCCCATCTATATCGCCGGGGTGATCTTGCTGCTTGGGGTGCACTTCTTCGGCGAGATCAACAAGGGCGCCCAACGCTGGCTCAACCTGGGCTTCATGGAGTTTCAGCCTTCAGAGTTGATTAAGCTGGCCTTCCCTATCACCATGGCCTGGTATATCAGCAAGTTTCCCCTGCCGCCGAAGAAGCGTTACCTGGCGGGCGCCGGAGTAATTCTGCTGGTCCCCACACTGCTCATCGCCAAGCAGCCGGATCTGGGCACCTCCATCCTGGTGGCGGCCTCGGGGATCTTCGTGCTGTTTCTCTCTGGCATGAGCTGGGCCATCGTAGGCAGTTTCATCGGCGGCGTGCTGGCCATGCTGCCCGTGCTCTGGTTCTTCCTGATGCACGACTATCAACGCACCCGGGTATTGACCCTGCTTGATCCGGAAAAAGACCCGCTGGGCGCCGGCTATCATATCATTCAGTCTAAGATCGCCATCGGCTCCGGGGGGGTCTGGGGTAAAGGCTGGCTCGACGGCACTCAGTCTCAGCTGGAGTTTCTGCCAGAACGCCACACCGACTTCATCTTCGCGGTTATCGGCGAGGAGTTTGGCCTGATCGGCAGCCTAATTCTGCTCTGTCTCTACCTCTATGTGATCGGCCGCGGCCTGGTTATCGCCTCGCGCGCACAAACCAGTTTTGCCCGTTTACTCGCTGGCAGTATTACTTTAACCTTCTTTGTATATGTCTTTGTGAATATTGGCATGGTATCGGGACTACTCCCAGTGGTGGGTGTGCCGCTGCCTCTCATTAGTTATGGTGGCACCTCTATGCTGACCCTAATGACAGGCTTCGGGATCCTGATGAGCATACATACCCACAGACGATTCATTGACCGTTAAAGGAAGACGATTTGAAACCAGTTTCACAGCTATTTTTCGCCCTGCTCTTGGGTGGCGCCAGCATGCTGGCCCAGGCCGATGATAAGGTGATCCCCCAAGAGGGTGACATCAGCGAATTGAAGACAGCCTTCACCGAGCAGCAACTGAGCGCCGGCTTTTCCCAGGCAGAGATAGACAGCTTTCTCGCCAGCGCCCAATACAACCAGAAGGTGATCGACGCCATCACCACCCCATGGGAAGCCAAGCCCTGGTTTCAATATCACCCCATCTTCCTGACCGATAAGCGTCTGGAAAAGGGGCTGGATTTCTGGCACAGCCATGATACGACCATCGCCAAGGCGGCCAAGACTTATCAGGTAGATCCCGAGATCATTGTCGCCATTATCGGCATCGAGACCTTCTACGGCGGTTACATGGGCACCTACCCGGTGATCGACGCCCTCTACACCTTGGGCTTTCACTACACGCCGCGAGCCGACTTCTTTCGCAAGGAACTCGCCCAATTACAGACCCTAGCCAAAGAGGAAGGGCTGGATCTGAGTGCGCTAAAGGGCTCCTACGCCGGCGCCATGGGTTATGGTCAGTTTATCCCCTCCAGCTATCGCCATTTCGCGGTGGATTTCAGTGGCGATGGCCGCCGTGACTTAGTCGGCAATCCGGTCGATGCCATCGGCAGTGTCGCCAACTATTTCCATCAACATGGCTGGCAGAAGGGGGCACCTGTCACCCTACCGCTGACCACACATCATCTGCCCGCGCATCTCAAGGCCTGGTCAGGAGAGAAGCTCTCCTATAAGGTTGCCGATATCCTCTCGCCAACCATCTCCCTGGCACAGAATGTCGATCTGGATGTGCAGCAACCGGCGCTGCTGGTCGAGCTAGAACAGCAAGACAGCAAAGATTACTGGTTGGGACTAAACAACTTTTACGTGATCACACGATACAACCGCAGCCCGCTGTACGCCATGGCGGTATATCAATTTAGCCAACGACTCAAAGATGCTTATGCGAAACAGTAACGCCCTGTCACTGCTCTCCTTCATCCTGCTATTGGTTTTGGCTGGCTGCTCGTCCCAGAGCGGCCGCTATAAGATTGCCGACGACCTGGCGCCGACCGACGCGCCCGATGTCTCTAAGGTAGAAGACGCACACCCCAAGTTTGAGCCCTATAGTCGCGGCGGCAATCGCAAGGAATATTCGGTACTGGGCAAGACCTACCGGGTGCTCGACACGGGAAAAGGCTATCAGAAGACGGGCATCGCCTCCTGGTATGGCGCCAAGTTTCATGGTCACCTCACCTCCAATGGCGAAACCTACGACATGTATTCCATGTCGGCGGCCCATAAGACACTGCCGCTACCAAGCTATGTAAAGGTCACCAATCTGGCCAACGACAAGACGGTCGTCGTCAGAGTAAACGATCGCGGTCCCTTTCACGATAACCGCATCATAGACCTCTCCTACGCCGCGGCGCATCGCCTGGACATGCTCAAGACGGGCACCGCCAAGGTGAAGCTCGAGGTGATCTACATAGAAAATCCCGAGTCGGTGGCCCTGGCTGCGCTGCAAGAAACCAAGCTTCACTATGTACAGGTGATCGCCTCCTCCGATAAGGGGCGCATAGATCATCTGGCACAGACCCTGGCCGACAAGTATCAGGTAAAGACCCGTATCCAACAGAGCGGCAACCTCTTTCGGCTACAGCTCGGCCCCATAGGACGCCAGCAGATCGCCTCCCAATTGCACCAAACCCTGCAGCAAAACGGCTACCCCCAGAGTTATCTGGTGACAGAATAAGGTAACGACTCGAAATCGGTGTGCTTTTCCTTAAGATTAAGGAACCTTCACTGATTTCGAAGGTCGACTAATGTTATACTCGTCCGCAATAGCGCCCAAATTTTTGCATTCAACCAAAAGACGTGCCTTGATAATATGAAATTACTGAATCACAGCTTTAAAACACTCCTCATTGCCTCCTCTCTCTCCTTCACGGCAGCCAACGCGGCACCCGTTGTCACGCCAGATGCACCTAAGGTGGCAGCTAAGGCCTTTATCCTGATGGATTACAACTCCGGCCAGATCATCGCCGAAGAGAACGCCTATGAGAGCCTGAACCCTGCCAGCCTGACGAAGATGATGACTAGTTATGTGATTGGCCACGAGATACAGGTTGGCAACATCTCGCCACAAGACAAGGTCACCATCAGTAAGAATGCCTGGTCGAAGAATTTCCCCGACTCATCCAAGATGTTTATCGAGGTGGGCAAGCAGGTATCGGTCGATGATCTTAACCGCGGCATCATCATCCAATCGGGTAACGATGCCTGTGTCGCCATGGCCGAGCATATCGCCGGTACCGAAGATGGCTTCGTGGATCTGATGAACTCCTGGGCCAAGCAACTCGGCATGCGCGACAGTTACTTCGAAAACTCTCACGGCCTGGATTCTGAAAACCACAAGACCACAGCCTACGATATGGCACTGCTGGGCGCCGCGCTGATCCGTGATGTCCCTGAAGAATACCGCGTCTACTCGGAGAAATCTTTTACCTATAACGGCATCAAACAGTATAACCGTAACGGTCTGCTATGGGACAAGAGCCTGAATGTCGATGGCATCAAGACGGGCCACACCTCGGGCGCCGGTTACAACCTGGTGACCTCGGCAACTAAAGATGGCATGCGCCTGGTGTCTGTGGTCATGGGCACCGCCAGCGAATCGGCCCGTAAGGCCGAGAGCAAGAAGCTACTCAACTATGGTTTCCGTTTCTTCGAGACCATCACTCCCTACAAGGCTGGTGATAGCTTCGTCTCCCAGAAGATCTGGTACGGTGACAGAGAGTCGGTGGACCTAGGTGTACTGACCGATACCCCGATCACCATCAATCGTGGTCAGGCTAAGAATCTCGAAGCCAACTATGAGCTGAATAAGGAGCTGACCGCCCCAATCGCCAAGGGCGAAACCGTTGGCCGCATCTACTTCCAGCTAAACGGTAAGGATATTGCCCAGTTCCCGCTTGTTACCCTCCAAGAAGTTAACGAAGGTAGCTGGTTCAGCAAGCTGATGGACTACTTCAAGCAGATGTTTGCCAGCTGGTTTAGCTAATTCGATTAGCCCAAATGCATTGCATAGTAAAAAGTCACCTAAGGGTGGCTTTTTTGTTTTTAGCCTCTCAGACTTGAATTAGGTATAATACCCCCCATTTTATAGCCATTCAGTTAGGCAAGAGATAGACAGCTATGTTAGACACCAAGTTTCACGAACTCCTCGAGTTTCCTGCGGCCTTCCCATTCAAAGTCGTAGGCGATGCCAGACACACTCTCGCCGACGATGTAGTTGCCGTCGTGCAGCGCCATGTACCAGGCGACTATATGCCAACCTCTAAGGTCTCAAGCAAGGGCAGCTACCACTCGATCACCATCAAGGTCACAGTGAACAGCAAAGAGCAGATCGAACTCCTCTACGTTGAGTTAGCCGCCATCGAAGGGGTCAAGCGCGTCCTCTAAAACGCCATTCCCAAATAGGAAATGTGATCTGCCTTACATTTCTTGATTTCGCGCGTATAATAGGCGCACTTAAACGCTGAGGGGAGAGGTTGCCCTTGAAAGATACGGTTTTACATATTCGTCATCTTGGACGCCAAGATTACGAGTCGGTATGGCACGCCATGCAGGAATATACCGATAATCGCGACGAAACTAGCCAAGATGAGCTTTGGATCGTCGAACATCCTCCGGTTTTCACTCAAGGCCAGGCAGGCAAGAGTGAGCATATTCTCAACCCCGGCGATATCCCCGTCATTCAAGTCGACCGTGGTGGCCAAGTAACCTATCACGGCCCCGGGCAGCTAGTCGCCTATCCACTACTGGACATCAAGCGTCTCAAGATCGGCGTTCGCCAACTGGTGACCGACATCGAGCAGAGTATCGTCAAGATGCTCGCCCTCTATGATATCGAGGCCTACCCCAAGGCCGACGCCCCGGGTGTCTATGTCGACGAGCGCAAGATAGCCTCACTGGGGCTGCGGATCCGCAAAGGCTGCTCCTTCCACGGTCTGGCCCTTAACGTCGATATGGATATGGCTCCCTTCCAACGCATCAACCCCTGTGGCTATGCCGGATTGGAGATGGCTCAGTGTAAGCCACTCAAGGGGCCACAAAGCGTCGAAGAAGCCGGCGAGAAACTGATACAAACCTTTAGCCAAGAATTGGGCTATCAACATCTAGAACATCATCAAGGGTTAACAGACTAATATGAGTAGGCCTGAAAGATTACAACCCGGAGTCAAATTACGCGATGCCGACAAGGTCTCTCGTATTCCGGTCAAGGTCGTGCCTTCCGAGCGCGAAACCATGCTACGCAAACCCGATTGGTTGAGAGTCAAGCTCCCGGCGTCGAACCAACGTATCGTCGACATCAAACAGGCGCTGCGTAAAAACGGTCTGCACTCTGTATGTGAAGAGGCATCCTGCCCTAACCTTGCCGAGTGTTTTAACCATGGCACCGCCACTTTCATGATCTTGGGCGCCATCTGTACCCGTCGCTGCCCCTTCTGCGACGTGGCCCATGGTCGTCCACTCAAGCCTGACGCCGAAGAGCCGGTAAAACTGGCGCAAACCATCAAAGACATGAAACTGAAATATGTGGTGATCACCTCGGTGGATCGTGACGATCTACGCGATGGTGGTGCCCAGCATTTTGCCGACTGTATCCGCGAGATCCGTAAGCTCAATCCTGAGATCAAGATTGAAATCTTAGTGCCCGATTTCAGGGGCCGTATCGACGCCGCCTTAGACATCCTAGCCACCGAGCCACCCGATGTCTTCAACCACAACCTGGAAACGGCGCCAAAGCATTACCGTAAGGCACGTCCTGGAGCGAACTACCAATGGTCTTTGGATCTCTTGAAGAAATTCAAGGAACGTCACCCGGATATTCCAACTAAGTCTGGTCTGATGATGGGACTTGGCGAGACCAATGAAGAGATCGCCGAGGTGCTTCGCGATCTGCGTGCACACAATGTTGAGATGCTGACACTCGGTCAATACCTGCAGCCATCTAAGTTCCACCTGCCGGTAGAGCGTTACGTGCCGCCAGCCGAGTTTGACGAGCTGAGAGACTATGCCGAAGAGATAGGCTTTACCCATGCCGCTTGTGGCCCTATGGTGCGTTCAAGCTACCATGCGGATCTACAGGCGCAAGGAAAAGAGGTCAAATAGCCTAAAGCCTTACTTAGACACATGTGTCTTTAGCATTTAAAGCTCAGATATAAAAATAGCGCCGAAAGGCGCTATTTTTATATGCTCAAAGATACACTCAAACCGTTAGAACAAACGCTCCATCAAGATAGCGTCTTCTTTTCCTTGTTCCAGCTGATAATAGTTAGCCCGCATCCCCGTCTGCTCGAAGCCCATCTGACGATATAAGGCTATAGCCCTTTCATTAGAAGCCCTTACCTCTAACATCATGCGTTCGGCTCCCTGAGTCGCTGCCAGCTCGATTAACGCCTCTGTGAGGCGTTTACCTAAACCTTGCCCCTGAGAGGCTGGCCTGACACAGATATCCATCAGGGTGGCATCCTCGAAGAGTTGGTGCAGAATACTAAAGCCCAACAGCTCCTCATCATCAAAGAGACCGATGACATGGTAGAAACGCCCGAAACAGGTCTCGAGATTACTCAGCGACATGGGGAAACGATGACAGGCAGATTCCAGCTCATACAGCCTGGGAGCATCTTCTTTGGTGAGCGTCTTAAGCATCAGTGTCATAGGCATCGCTCTCCCAAATATGCTGCCATAGCTCGCGCTTGGCCTTAGACTCTTGCTCGAGAACGGCGATAGGTGCAGAGCAGATGGCGCAAGCCACCTTTGGTAGCCTGAGACTTCGCATATCCCAGAATACCTCTTTAATGCTGCTAAGCGAATCGCTGACGACGACCCGCTTATCCTGCTCGGGAAAGAGTGCCAACACCTGACGGATTAGCGGGTGTTCGTCTGAAACGCTCGCGCCTCGATCCACCAGAATATGGCACAGGGGAAGTTCTACTCCCTTCTCTACCCAACGGGTAATGCCCATCGCATCTAAATATGCACTCGGTTCCAAATCGCCTCCAGACAAATGCTAACCCCTTAAGGATAACCTCTGCCCAGGCGAGTGTCACGACGACCAGAGACTATGTGAACTTGAGTGAAATGATAAAACTCAGAAAAGCAAAAAGCCGTTCATTTCTGAACGGCTTCTCTAGAATGTGGCAGGGGTGGCAGGACTCGAACCCGCAACCATCGGTTTTGGAGACCGCTGTTCTACCAATTGGAACTACACCCCTGTTGACGTGGGGCATTATGCTAAAACCCCTTCCAAAGGTAAAGGACTTTTTATGGCTAACTCGCTCAATTGCGGCTTTTTCATGCAAGACAGCGAATATTAAGTCATATCTTCACATTCCCGCCCAAAAAACTGCCACCTACCTAGATGAGCTGCCGCCATCGACTGGTGCTAAACGCTAATAATTATTGAGATGACAGGCCTAAGATTACTCAAGCAGGCTATATAGACAGGTGTAGTCAAAGGCGAATAACAACCCCGCCTAAAGCATTCTAAGTGGAACCGACATAGTCTTGCGTTCATGCTCCTTGAATCGAGAACCTAGAGACGAGTATTCCGGAAATTCTCATTTTATCCGGAGCGCCACAAACGAAGACCTTACTGCCGATTCCACTCGGTCTTTACAGCAGCTTTTAGCGACTCAGCTACCATATGAGCTCTGAATAGTTCCGCCAGGTTCACTACATAGCACAGTACAAATAGATGCTTCTATGAGTAAAGCCACTCTCAATCGATGCATTCGTTTCTAATCATCCAAGTGTCGATATAGGACAAAGACATAAATATAGGAGAAAAAGAAGGAGAAGGAGAAAGAGAAGTAAGTCAATTCTCACTAGAACGGCTGTAACCTAAGGTCATAACTTTGATAGCAGAGGATCAGCATCACAGCAAGAATCTCGAAATCAAGAATCCACAATACTCTCGCATGGAAGATCAAGCCATTCGCTTATTCAGCGTTCTTAAACCGGATGGCTATTGGTGTGCGAAGTGGGAGTCTGGTAAAAGCATGGAATACACTTTTAGCCTCTCACATAGGGACGTAAGACATCCGATTAGAACTGAACACAGGAAATAAACATTCCAGCTACTTTGTCAAAAGCAAAAAAACGGTAGCAGCTGAAAATGACCTACTCAGTTCTCGCAGCGAACACATGGGGGTGAAAGTGAGGCGCTTTAAATACGCAGTATTTAGCCTCACTTGAACGCGGAGAAGCTATGCTTCGTAGCCGGAGACCCCGCTCAGCGGTGGGGCGACGTCGGGAGTAGGCATTCATGCCTACTAAGTGAATAAGCCACCTGACTTTAATTAAGGTGGTTTCGAGAGAGTACGTCGATAATTTCATAAACCCCAATCGCAAAAAAGCCACCTTATTCAGGTGGCTTCTTCACTTAATTAGGCGCCTGTCATGGCCAGCTTCGAGCAGAGCTCTCCGCGTTCATCCCTTGCATCAAACTACGTTTGATAAACGCAAGTGCTTCACCATACCACCACCACGGACGGTGGAAGTGTCGATTTTGCAGGATGCAATTATCGACCAATCACATGGAACTGCACCTCACTGCGTTCGGGCTCTTTACATTCCCCATGTGCGAGTCGATATTTCAAAAGCGTATAAACGAAAAAATCCCCAGCACACTGTGCTGGGGATTCTTTCGTTTATTAGGCGCCTGGAAATGACCTACTCTCACATGGGGAGACCCCACACTACCATCGGCGCAATTGCGTTTCACTTCTGAGTTCGGGATGGGATCAGGTGGTACCACAATGCTATGGTTTCC
>NZ_WRPA01000017.1 GCF_009831655.1 Shewanella insulae
AGCCATGATCAAACTCTTCAATTAAAAGTTTTTTGATTCCTAAGAATCGACTCAATGAATTCTGATTCATATAAATGACTCGGAAGAATCATCTATATGTTTGTACATATTGCTATGGACTCTCACTATCTCTAGTGAAACTAGATTTAGTAAATCATGCATTGAGATTTAAATCGTTTTCGATTAACTCAATACCTGTGAGTGTCCACACAGATTTCTTGTTTTATCTTGTTAAAGAGCATTGCATCGTGATTTTCGATGCCGCCGTCGGCGCCGGGCCGTTGGCTTAGGGATGCGTATTCTACACTTCCCGATGTCGGCGTCAAGTGATTTTTAAGAAGTTTTTCAACTTTTCACTCGAACCATCTGAAGGCTGTTATCGTCGCTAAGTAGCGCCGTTTGCCGTGTCAGTGGGAGCGCCATTATAGGGAGCCAAATCTTTTACGCAAGGGCTTTTTTAAAGAAAAGTGCTACTTTTGCATTGTTTGAACGCTTTTTCGCCTGACTAGCCAATTTTTCCCCATTATACTGGGTGACCCACACTCATTTGGCCGTTTTAAGGATCTAGCCATGACAAAATCTATCCGTGCCTATAAGGGCGTTAGCCCACAATTTGATGCCAGTGTGTATATTGATGAAGCCTGTGTACTCGTCGGTGATATTGCATTAGACACAGATGCCAGCGTCTGGCCCATGGTGGCGGCGCGAGGCGATGTTAATCACATCCGCATTGGTAAACGTTCAAACGTGCAAGATGGCACTGTATTGCATGTGACCCGTAAGTCGGCCAACCGCCCCGAGGGTCATCCATTACTTATCGGCGATGATGTCACCATAGGCCATAAGGCAATGTTGCATGGTTGCCGAGTCGGTAACCGTATCCTTATCGGCATGGGCGCCATCATACTGGACGGCGCGGTGATTGAAGATGACGTGATCTTAGGTGCTGGTTCTTTGGTGCCACCCGGAAAGATACTGGAGAGTGGTCACCTTTATGTAGGCAGCCCAGCTAAGAAGGTAAGAGCACTGACAGAGGCTGAGATAAACTTCCTACCCGAGTCGGCCGACAACTATGTCCGCCTGAAAAATGAATACATTGAAGAGGCGTTACAGGATTTGCCGACCTAGGCGATTCTCGGCTGCTTGGGCCTAGCTAAGCCTTAACGAGTTAGACCTTAAAAAGCCTGGATTTAGAAGGCGTCGATGCTTAGGCGCCTCTATGCCAGCATTAAGTCGTCAGTGACGAGAGCTGGAAGCGCAAACTAGTCGACACGTTCCACCTGTATATGGCCTTGAACGTCAAACGCCTCCTGCTCGATCAACTTTTCCGCCTGCTCCTCGATATCGAAACGAAACTGCTCAAACAGCGACAGCGCCTGTTCGCTGTTGTTAATCTTCTCGGCCGCCAGATGCTCGAGCACCTTCAGCCCTATATAGCAGTCGATCAACACCCCCTGCTGCTGCGCCGTAAAGTGAATCGCATTTAGCTGAGCGTCCCAGGTCAATTGCTCGGTAAATATGATGCTTTGATTCATGGCCCATTACTCCTGTTGCCAATCGATATAAGTACTTATCACGCCTGCTCCGCGAGTTCACTACGCAACTTTGCCAGTACAGGCTCGACGGCAGGCTCGACGCCACGCCAGATGGCAAAGCTCTTTGCCGCCTGTCCCACCAGCATACCCAGGCCATCGATCGCCTCGCCCGCGCCCTGGTCTAAGGCCCAGCGATTAAAGGCTGTCACCTCCCTGCCATACATCATATCGTAGCAGATGCTATGGGCGGCGATAATCGCTTGAGGCAGATTCGGCAGCTCGCCACTCAGGCTGGCAGAGGTTGAGTTGATCACTACATCGAAGCTATGGGTTAACGCTTCCAAGGTACAAGCCTTCACCTGACCATAGGCCTTAAATGCCTCGGCCAGTTGCTCCGCCTTGCTGTGGGTGCGGTTATGTATTGTCAAAGATGCAATACCGGCATTCAGTAGCGGCAATATGGCACCACGGGCGGCGCCGCCTGCACCGATAAGCAAGACGTTTTTACCGCTTAAGGAGCCTATGTGACGCTCGAGATCCGCCACCAACCCCAAGCCATCGGTATTATCACCCTTGATGCGGCCATCGGTCAGGCGAGTGAGGGTGTTCACCGCGCCAGCTAGCCTCGCCTCGTCGCCCAGGCAATCACACAAGGCGTAGGCCTGCTCTTTGAATGGCAGGGTCACGTTGGCCCCCTTGCCACCATGTTCGAAGAAAGCTTGCAGAGACTCGGCGAAACCATCGAGGGGCGCCAAGATAGCTTCATATTGCAGCGACTCGCCCGTCGACAGGGCGAAAGCCTGATGAATAGCGGGGGATTTACTATGCCCTATGGGATGGCCAAATACGGCGTATCTATCTTGCACCTGCTGCGTCATGGGGAAATTGTCTCTGTTTGCTCCGATTGCGCCCAGTCTACTGAGCTTTTTCGGTGAAGCAAAGGGCGCTACCATGCAATTTCTTCAGGGAAACTTGGATTGATTGCCACCGGAGAATCCGCTAGTGTGCCGCTTGATATTCAAAATCGGTAAATCAGAGCCCGCGAGAGAGTCAGATGAAGTGGTTAAAAAAGATGATGGCTAAGCCTTCGGCCGAGCGTGATCCTCAGCAATCGAACGCCTATGACAGAATTGGTGGAGAGAAGGTGATTCGGGCGCTTGCCAAGCAGTTTTACCATCAGATGCAGACCAACCCAGATACCCAGGCCTTGCTGGCCATGCACAGAGCTCCCATTGCCGAGTCGGAGCAGAAGCTGTTCGAATTTCTCAGCGGCTGGCTTGGCGGCCCGCAGCTGTTTCATCAACGTCATGGCCATCCTGCCCTGCGCGCCAGACACATGCCCTTTAGCATAGACGAGACGATGCGCGATCAATGGCTACTCTGCATGCAGCGGGCATTGGCGATAGAGATCAAAGAGCCGCAGCATAGGGAGGCTATCTACCAAGCGATCTCGACGCTCGCCGACCATATGCGCAATCAATGATCTCATTGCCTTGATGTCAATGTCATTGATTTCATCACCAAAGAAAAAAGGGCTCATTGGAGCCCTTTTTCTATTGGCCTTATGCCTTACGCCTCGAGCCACTCTCTGGGCTTGAGGAAATCGCTATAAAGCTTGGCCTCTGGGCTGCCAGCCTCTGGGGTATAGGCATATTGCCAGCGCACCAGTGGCGGCATAGACATCAGGATAGACTCGGTACGGCCGCCGGTCTGTAGGCCAAATAGTGTGCCTCTGTCATATACCAGGTTAAATTCAACATAGCGGCCACGACGATAGAGCTGGAAATCACGCTCACGTTCGCCATATTCGGTGTCTTTACGCTTCTCGACAATCGGCGCATAGGCCTTCAGGAAGCCCTCGCCCACCGCCTGCATGAAGGCGAAGCTGTTTTCGAACCCAGCCTCATTAAGATCGTCAAAGAAGAGTCCACCGACGCCACGGGTCTCGTTACGATGGGGCAGGAAGAAATACTCATCGCACCATTTCTTATATTTAGGGTAAACGTCTTCACCGAAGGGCTCGCACAATGCCTTGGCACTCTGGTGCCAGGTCACCACATCTTCTTCGAACGGGTAGTAAGGGGTCAGATCGAAGCCGCCACCGAACCACCAGACAGGATCCGATCCCTCTTTCTCGGCGATGAAGAAGCGCACATTGGCGTGGGTCGTCGGCACATAGGGGTTGTTGGGATGAATTACCAGAGAGACACCCATGGCTTCGAAGCTACGTCCGGCCAGCTCGGGTCTGTGCGCAGTGGCCGATGCCGGCATGGCTGCACCTGTCACATGGGAAAAGTTTACCCCGGCCTGCTCAAACACCTTGCCCTTAGTCAATACTCGGCTGGTGCCACCACCGCCCTCTTCCCGGGTCCAGGAGTCGGCGACAAACTTAGCCTCACCATCGAGTTGTTCCAGGCCTTCACAGATCCTTTGTTGCAGGTAGAGTAAGAATGCTTTGACTTGCGTGGCATCGGGCTTCATAAAAATTCCTTGTTATGGTTATCGTAAAATCTTTCCGCTAATCACATCTATTATGGTCGACGGCTTAGGCTCAACGCCCAGGCTACCGGCCACCAGGCCATCTATCTTGCCATCAAACTGACGGTTAACTTCCTCTGGGGTCAAGGCGGGCTCTTCCCCGGTCAGGTTGGCACTGGTCGAGACGATGGGCTTACCCAGCGCCTGACACAACGCCTGCACGCCAGGATGATTGGAGACGCGTACGGCGAGGGAATCGAACTGACCGCTCAAGAGGCTAGAGAGCCCGGGGCGTTTCGGCATGATGAAGGTAAAGGGGCCAGGCCACTTGTCGAAGGCCGACTGCAACTGCGCCTCGGTGAGGACAGAACTGTCGATATAGGGCGTTAACTGATTGAAATCGCTGGCGACCAAGATCAAACCTTTCTGCCACGGACGCTGCTTTAAATCCAGCAGCTTCTGAATCGCCTCATCATTGTCGGGGTCACAACCCAGCCCATAAACGGCCTCTGTCGGATAGGCTATGACGCCTCCTTGCAGTACCGTTTCAACCAGGGCAGCGGGATCTTGCTGTAACATGTCGCCTTACCTTTCTATGTTCAACGGGTCGACTTGACCCTATGGGTCGAGATTATACAGACAAAGCTAATACGAACAATGGCGGCAAAGGGTAAATAGGCCCTACAGCGGACGCTTGTACTTACAGCTCTTTTGAGGACACTCCAGACGCATGCCGGCGGCCCCTTTGCGCTCGACTAAGATACCGAAACCACAATCTGGACAGGTTTCCTGCACGGGAGGGAAATTTACCAAGAACTTGCACTTAGGGTAGGCACTACAGGCATAGAAGCTTTTGCCAAAGCGGCTGGTTCTATGCTCCATCACCCCTTTATGACAGTTGGGACAGGTAACGGCCTCGGCGGGATCTTCCTGATCATGCTTCTCGATATGCTTGCAGTCTGGATAACGGGTGCAACCGATGAAGATACCGAAACGACCCGACTTTACCGCCAGCTCGGCGCCGCATTCGGGGCACTCTGAGCCTTCTATCACCTGGGTCTCGATCGCCTCGTGATGGACCAGGGGCCGGGTGTAGTCACAGCTGGGATAGTTGTTACAGCCGATGAATCCACCATGCTTACTGTTTTTCACCGATAGCTCACAGCCACACTTAGGGCAGAGTTCATACTCTTTCTCCAGTGCATGCTCGTGTGAACTAAACAGTTGATCATCTATCTTAGACATGGTTTTCTCGACAGCCGGTGACTCTAGCTATTTTACCAAGCTCTGCAGCGCCTTGGGAATCGAATGTGCACTTAATTATAGCTAGTCTTCTTCATGGGATTGAAATATATTGTATGCAAAAATAATAAGGAGACCCTATGTTGCGCCAATCCCTCTGCGCCCTCTTGCTCGTCGGCACCAGCCTCTTGGTGGGCTGCAGCGTCACTGCCCCAGGACAGATAGCCCCAAGACAAGCAGATTCGAGCTTTATCAATGATCTAAGCACCTTGCCGTCACAGCGGCTCTTCAGCCATGACAACCCCCTGCTCGATACCGCCAGCTTAGCTAAGGCAGTACGAGCCATAGCCCAAAGCCAGGATGAGGCAAGCCTTGACGCCCTGCTCTATTACCTTAGAGCCTTTAGCTATTTCGGCCCCATGGATAAGCTGACAGATGCCGAATACGCAGCGCTGACAGGCGCCTTGAACAGGCTTGGGGATAGTCCGTTGATTCTAGAGTCACCCAGATTACAGGAGCACTTCGCGGTCACCCTTTATCGCTACTATGGCATTGATAACAAAGAAGACAAAGTAAATGACCAGCGCGCCGAGCAGCTTGCTAGCTTGCTTCCCCTGCTGAATCAGCAACTAAAGAGAACCGCAAAACAATCCCCTAGCCAGGCAACAGACTATGCCCTGTGGGAGACCCTGAGAGCCTATGGCATGCTGCTCAATGTCGGGCGAAAACAACCTGATGGCGCGCTCAATAAGCAGCTGATCGCCGCCGAACTAGATAAAGTTTTGCTCGACTTTGCGGCCTCTACACAAAGCCTGCGTGATCAGCAAGACTGGCCGAGAGCCAATGCCTATTGGGCGCTTGGCCTCTATCGCCTTGCGCTCCCCAGCGGCGAAGAGGGCAAGATCACCCCAGCCGAACAGGCACTGGACGATGCCATGGTAAGACTCGCCGAGCAAGATGTCGCCCAGCGGGGCGAGGCCGCCAAGGCCACCTATACCTTGGGCTATCATGTGAACGCCTTCGCCGGCCAGGAGGCCTGTAGGGATCGCGGCACTGTCTGTCTGCTCCCCGAGTTGTCGCAAGTCTTACCCATACGCCATCAGTGTTCGGATAGCCTGTATATCCTGGCGCAAGATCTCACCCCAGATGAACTAAGTATCAGCTGCACTAAGCTCACCTCACAGGAAGCCGACTTTCATCGACTGCTCAAGACTCAGCATCAGCCTACCGCCAACGATAACAATGACGCGCTACAGGTAGTGGCCTTCAAGAATTGGAGCCAATACAACGCCTACGGCCAATTGCTGTTCGACATAAGCACGGATAACGGCGGCATGTATATCGAAGGCACGCCGTCGAATCCCGATAATCAGGCCAGCTTCTTCGCCTACAGACAGTTTTGGATCGCGTCTGAGTTTGCCATCTGGAACCTGAATCATGAATATGTGCATTATCTCGACGGCCGCTTCGTGAAATACGGCGGTTTCGGCCATTTCCCGCGCAAGCTGGTGTGGTGGTCGGAAGGGCTGGCCGAGTACGTCTCCAAGGGCAATAACAATCCATCGACCCTAAAGGTGATCAAGGAAAAACTCGCTGAGGCGCCGGATCTCAAGACCATCTTCGCCACAGAATATAAGGATGGCCTCGACAGAACCTATAAGTGGAGTTACATGGCCATCCGCTTCCTGGCCGAACATCATCCCGAAGCCTTGGTACGCCTGAGCCATTACCTGAAGACAGACTATTTTGAGGGGTATGAGAAACTGCTCGATGAGCTCGCTCAGCAGCAAAGTGCATTTTCAAATTGGCTAACCGAGCAGGTTGCCCAGTTTGAGGAAAATGACGCGGATAAGGCGCCCAAGATAAACAAGCTTAATCGTTACGCCTATCGCGATTATCTGATGCCGACCCATCTTAAGTTAGACGAGGCCCATCAACATTTTTAATCGAACCTCCTTCTTCGATGCCAAATTAAAAAAGGAGGCTCAGGCCTCCTTTCTTTTAAATCCGAATCGAGTCAATTAGGAGTGTAGCCGACCATCGGGTTGCTCGAAGATCAGATCCTCCATCTGCTCATAGGCAGACTCGTTACCCGGCACATTGAACAACACCATGAGGATCACCCACTTAAGGTCTTCCAGGATCAAAGCAGGTTCGTCCAGCTCCATCACGCGATCGATCACCATCTCGCGCAGCTCGACATTAAGCACCTTAATCTGTTCTAAGAAGAGCAGGAAACCACGACACTCGACATCTAACTTCTCCATCTCGGCCTGAGTATAGATACGGAAGGAGTGTTGATCATGATTACATAGGTAGGGTTGATCACTTTCTTGTAGCGATGCCAGGTGTTCCAACCAGGACAAGGCCTTGATAATCGCCGATTGATGAAAACCCGCGCGTGTCAGCTCTTGGGTCAACTCATCTTCATCGACTAGTAACTCGACCTCACTGTGCACATAGTTTTCAAATAGATACATGAGGATATCGAACATGGCTAGCTCCTCTTAAGTCTTATATAACCACCGGGTACAGCTGAAACCCAACCTTGAAGTTCAAGTTCAAGCAACTGCTCTAATACTAGCTCTATCGTTTTTCCACTATGCTCGACCACCACATCTAATGGTGTGGCCTCATAGCCTACACTAGCTAACAGCGAGGCAAATGGCAAATCAGAAGCTAACTCCTCCCCTATATGGTGACGACGATGCAACTCTTCAAGGTGAAATTTTGATAAAGCTGCAACCTCTTCGATAATATCGGCGGCGCACTCCACCAACTTAGCACCATCTCGTAACAAATCATGACAACCCTGATGATCCCCCGCCAGGATATTACCCGGCACGGCAAACACCTCGCGACCCTGCTCCAGCGCGAGACGCGCAGTGATAAGTGAGCCACTCCTGCGCGCCGCCTCGACCACGAGTACGCCAAGCGACAACCCGCTGATGATACGATTGCGCTTGGGAAAGTTGCCCGCGTAGGGTTTCATCTGAGGCCAGAACTCGCTAAGCACACAGCCCCTCTGCTGGATCTTCTCGTAGATGGGTTTGTGACGCTTGGGGTAGACGACATCTATTCCTGTGCCCAACACGGCCAAGGTCACGCCATCCATGTCTAATACCCCTTGATGGGCCGCACCGTCGATGCCGGCGGCCATGCCACTGATCACCGCAACCTTAGCTGCGGCGAGTTCCTGAGCCAGTTGATAACTTGCGGCTAATCCCGATTGAGACGCGGCGCGGCTGCCCACCATGGCAATGCTGGGATGCACCATGGCATTAATGTCGCCCTTGGCAAATAGGATCGGCGGCGGGTCGTTAATCTGCAGCAGGAGGCTGGGATAGAGAGCATCTTGGGGGCAGAGAATATGGTGGTGAGATGCGGCATCTTGCCATGCAAGCGCGTGTTCGACCAGGGAGAAATCGGGGGACAGCTTAGCCGTCAATAGACGCTCAGGCAGGGGTAAGGCATCGGGTTCATGCTCCAGCCTTTGCCTGAGCTCTGCTACATCCATGTAGTTTAATAATTGTTTAACCCGGGCCGGTCCTAACCCGGGTACTGCAGAAACAACTAGCCAGTCGACCAGCTTGTCGTCGATGGCACTATTCGCTCGCTAACAGGGTATCCGGTTGCAGCAACTTGTCATTCACACGCACAGGCTTCTCGTTGATCAGAATCAGTCCCATGCTGACACGGTCGAACACCTTGAAGACCATCAGCTTACCACGATAGATATCCGGCATCTTCACCGCGTTATCGGAAGAGATATTTGCCAGCAGCTCCTCATAGGCGCTGCGGTCCTTAGGTTGTACCGGCTTGCCGTCACCGTCGATCACCACCTCGGCACCGTCCCGGAAAATAGAGAACACATGACCAGGCTCGACGCCGTCTTGGCTACCACGGTCTATATAGACCACATCCAGTTTACCCATGGCGCGCACATCTTTTTCTGAGGCGAGCACTGTGCCGGGCGTCGTCGCCGCCTTAGGCATAAAGTAGGCCGACATCAGCGAATCATCTTCGATAGGCAACACACGATAGCCCGCCTTGGTCTCACGCATATTGCTCAGCAAACGCACCTTAGAAACAGGGCCAGACTCTATGACGCGGCCACTGGCAGTCAGAATCACCTCTAGCCCCAGCGCATCGCCGGACTCGGCATCTTCAAACTGACGTCCCTTGGCATAGACACCAAACTTATCGCCCAGGATGAGCTCACCTTGAACATAGATGACATCGTCTGTCACATGGTACCTGGACTCGCTCTCGCCGCCCATGACCATAGGCTGCTTATCGAACCACTCACCATCGACCACTCTATTTTGTACCAGGTAAGGCTGAATCAGGCTGAGATCCACCGCAGGAATCGCGCCGCCTTTAGGCAGGACACGTCCTTCGGGACTCTTACGAATATGAGGCTTGACCACCAATCTGGGTTCGCCGTCGATAAAGACCAGGGTCAGTCTGTCTCCGGGATAGATAAGGTGAGGGTTGGCGATCTGTGGGTTAGCGCCCCAGAGCTTAGGCCAGCGCCAGGGATCCTTGAGAAATTGGGCTGAAATGTCCCAAAGGGTATCCCCTTTCTTCACCACATACGAATCGGGATGGCCAGACTTCAATGTCAAGGTATCCGCGACAACAAACGAACTACTAAAAATCATTAAACCGAGTAAAATTAGTCGTTTCATGGGGGTATCCATGCTGTTTGCCCTTTATATAGAGCTTTTACTGTTATTGAATGCCACTAAGGATTAAAATTAACCCATTAGCCTGAGTCAGTATAACCAACTGTCTCGAATTTGACAGACTTGTTAAGAGTTTATGTATGAGTTTACTAAAAGTTTTACGCTTTCCCGATGAGCGCTTACGCACCATTGCGAAGCCCATTACAGAATTTAACACTGAGCTTCAGACACAAATCGATAATATGTTCGAAACCATGTATGAAGAGAAGGGAATTGGTCTGGCAGCGACCCAGGTAGATTATCATCATCAGTTGATCGTTATGGACCTGCAAGATGACGTAGAGCGCCCTAAGGTTTTCATTAATTTAGAGATAATCGAGAAAAGTGGCGATTTTTGCAACGAAGAGGGCTGCCTCTCAGTGCCCGGCATCTACGCCAAAGTCGATCGCGCCGAGTTTGTCACCATCAAGGCCCAGGACAGAGAGGGCAACGAGTTCACTTTAGAGGCTGATGGCCTGTTCGCCATCTGTCTGCAACATGAGCTTGATCACCTCAATGGCAAACTGTTTGTCGATTACCTCTCGCCCCTCAAGCGTCAGCGCATCAAACAGAAACTCGAAAAAGCCGCGCGCCTCGAAGCCAAACAAGGATAAGCCTCATTTGAAACCACTCAAGATACTCTTTGCGGGTACGCCAGATTTTGCCGCCCGCCATCTACAAGCACTCATAAATTCAGAGCACCAGGTCATCGGGGTCTACTCCCAACCAGACAGACCCGCGGGCCGTGGCAAGAAACTACAGGCCAGCCCGGTCAAGGCCCTGGCAATTGAGCATGACATACCCGTCTACCAACCCGTGAGCCTGAGAAACGAGGATGCCCAGGCAGAGCTCGCCGCTCTCGGTGCCGACATCATGGTGGTGGTTGCCTACGGCCTGATCTTGCCTCAGGTGGTACTGGACACCCCAAGGCTGGGCTGCATCAATGTACACGGTTCCATCCTGCCCCGCTGGCGCGGCGCGGCGCCGATTCAGCGCGCCCTTTGGGCCGGCGACGAGGCAACCGGCGTCACCATAATGCAGATGGATATAGGGCTGGATACCGGTGACATGCTGCTCAAGACTCATCTGCCGATCGAAGACAACGACACCTCCGCCAGCCTGTATGAGAAGCTAGCCGAACAGGGACCAAGCGCCCTTATCCAGGCACTAGAGGGCCTCGCCGAAGGCAGCCTCAAGCCCGAGCCACAAGACGAAGCCCTGGCCAACTACGCCGAGAAGCTCAGCAAGGAGGAGGCGCAGCTCGACTGGCGTAAATCGGCGCAGCAGCTGTGGCGTGAAATCCGCGCCTTCAATCCATGGCCCGCGAGTCACTTCCCCCATCAGGATGCGGTGATCAAGGTATGGCAGGCCAGCGTGTCTAACGAGGAAACGAAGCAGATCCCAGGCACCATCATCCGCGCCGACAAGCAGGGCATAGTGGTCGCCACAGGTGAAGGGGCGCTGACACTCGAGACAATTCAGTTGCCGGGCAAGAAGGCCATGGCGGTGGCCGACGTACTCAACGCCCGTGGCGACTGGTTTACCCCAGGTACACTGCTACAGGGCACAGATAACGTAAACAATAGCTCGGATGAGGCGCAGGCATGAAGAATCTGCGCGCCCTCGCGGCCAGAGTCGTCTTTCAGGTATTAGAGAAAGGGGTCTCACTATCCGTGGCCCTGCCCGAACAACAGCAAAGACTCGGCAGCGGTAAAGACAAGGCCCTGCTGGCCGAACTCAGCTATGGCGTGATGCGTCACCTGCCCCAGCTCGACAAGCTGGTGAGCGACTGCATGAGCAAGCCGCTCAAAGGTAAGCAGCGCATAGTGCACCAATTATTGTTGGTCGGCTGTTATCAGCTCTATTTCACCCGCATCCCCGGCCATGCGGCGATTTCGGAAACCGCCGAGGCCTGTCGCCAGCTCAAATTCGAGGGGCTGGTTAAGGTAGTCAACGGCGTGCTGCGTAACCTGCAGCGCAACCAGAAACCGCTGCCCGAAGACAGCGAGACCCTGGCCTTTAACACCCCAGCCTGGCTGATTAAGCGCCTCAAGGCCGCCTACCCAGAGGCCTGGCAGGAGGTGATCGCCCAGAGCCATCAACGCCCACCCATGTGGCTGCGTAACAATCAGTTGTCCCAGACCCGAGAGCAATATCTGGCGCTACTCGACGAGCAAGAGATAGCGGCGACACCCGGGGCAAACGAAGACGCCATACTGCTGGAGAGCCCGAAAGATGTCGGCCTGCTCCCAGGTTTTGCCGATGGCGCGGCGTCGGTGCAAGACGGTGCTGCGCAGTGGGCCGCCAGCCTGCTGGCGCCCGAGGCCGATGAGCTGATTCTCGATGCCTGCGCGGCCCCAGGCGGCAAGAGCTGTCATCTGCTGGAGAGTGAACCCAGCATAGATCTGGTAGCGGTCGACTTCGATGCCAAACGCCTGGAGCGGGTGCAGCAGAACCTCGACAGATTAAAACTCAAGGCCAAGCTGGTACATGGCGACGCCGCCAAGATAGACGCCTGGTGGCAGGGCGATAAGTTCGATCGCATCCTGTTGGACGCGCCTTGTTCGGCCACAGGCGTGATCCGCCGCCACCCGGACATCAAATGGCTACGAAAGCAGGCCGATATCGAAGAGCTAGCCACATTGCAGTCACAAATTTTGGATCATTGCTGGCAGTGGCTTAAACCCGGTGGCACACTCTTGTATGCTACATGCTCAATTTTACCGCAAGAGAACGCCGAGCAGATCAAGGCTTTCTTAGCGAGAACCCAAGACGCAACCCTGGTCCCCATCGCACAACAACAAAACTGCGATGACATTGGCTGGCAGATCACGCCAGGCCAAGACAATATGGATGGGTTTTACTACGCTCGCTTGGTTAAGGGATAAAGTTTAGGCTATGAAAATTATCATATTAGGTGCGGGTCAGGTCGGCGGCACATTGGCGGAAAACCTGGTTGGTGAGAACAACGACATCACCATAGTGGACAATGACCGCGACCGGCTGCGCTCGCTGCAAGACAAATATGACTTGCGGGTAGTGCTGGGCCACGGTGCCCACCCTGGCGTCCTCAAGGACGCGGGCGCCGAAGACGCCGATATGTTAATTGCCGTGACCAATAGCGACGAATGCAACATGGCCGCCTGCCAAATAGCCTTCTCCCTCTATGGCACCCCCACCAAGATCGCCCGAATCCGTTCGGAGCAGTATCTGGCGCTGCGTGACAAGCTGTTTATCGATAGCGAGACCAAGCAGAGCGAGAACCGTCCCCGCGGCGGCTTCATCATAGATGAGTTAATCGCCCCCGAGCAGCTGGTTACTTCCTATATACGTCGCCTGGTGGAATACCCAGGCGCCCTGCAGGTGCTGGAGTTTGCCGAGGGACGCCTAAGCCTGGTGGCCGTGCGCGCCTATTATGGCGGCCCCTTGGTGGGTAACGCCCTGGCGGCCCTGCGCGAGCACATGCCCAATATCGACACCCGTGTGGCGGCCATCTTCAGACAGGGCCGTCCCATCATGCCACGGGGCACCACCATCATTGAGGCGGACGACGAGGTATTCTTCGTCGCCGACAGCCGCCATGTGCGCGCCGTGATGAGTGAGATGCAGAAGCTGGACAACACCTACCGCAACATCATGATTGCCGGCGGCGGTAACATAGGCCTGGGGCTGGCCAAGCAGCTGCAACGCAATCATGCGGTTAAGCTAATCGAACACAGGCAGGATCGCGCCGAGGCGCTGTCGGAGAAACTGGAAAATACCACTGTATTCTGTGGTGACGCCTCAGATCAGGAGCTACTGCTCGAGGAGCATATCGATCAGACCGACGTGTTTATCGCGGTCACCAACGACGACGAGGCCAACATCATGGCCGCCCTGCTGGCCAAGCGTATGGGCGCCAAGAAGGTAATGGTGTTGATCCAGCGTGAAGCCTATGTGGATATCGTCCAGGAAGCCAATATCGATATCGCCATCTCCCCGCAACAGGCAACCATCTCGGCCCTGCTGACCCATATTCGTCAGGGGGATATCTGTAACGTCTACTCGCTAAGACGCGGCGCCGCCGAGGCGATCGAGGCCATCGCCCATGGCGACCCCAGCACCTCCAAGGTGGTGGGCAAGCAGATCGGCGAGATCAAACTGCCTCCCGGCACCACCATAGGCGCCATCGTCCGTGACGACGAGGTGCTGATGGCCCACGATAAGACAGTCATAGAACAGGGCGATCATGTGATTCTATTCCTGGTAAACAAGAAATTTATCGGCGAAGTTGAAAAGCTGTTCCAGCCTAGTGCATTCTTCTTCTAAGCTACTCGAGAAGCAAAAACTAAATTCGCGATGCTAAATTATCGGCCGCTACTCTTCATCTTAGGCGTGTTCCTGTCGACCCTGACCGCCTTTATGTTTATTCCACTGCTCTTCGCCCTGCTCTATGGCGAGGAAACGGTGGGCGCCTTCATGATCGCCTCACTGGTCACAGGCACCTGTGCCAGCGCATGCATGCATCAAGGCCAGAGTGAAAACATCCGCCTCAATATCCGCGATATGTTCCTGCTCACCAGCCTGACCTGGTTTATCGTCAGCCTGTTTGCCGCCATGCCCTTTACCCTCTATCACGGCATCAACTATACAGACGCCTTCTTCGAGACCATGTCGGGGATCACCACCACGGGCTCGACCGTATTGTCTGGCCTGGATACCATGGATCACAGCATCCTGATCTGGCGCTCCCTGCTGCAGTGGCTGGGAGGAATAGGCTTTATCGTGATGGCGGTGGCCATTCTGCCCTTCCTCAACGTGGGTGGCATGCGGCTGTTTCGCACCGAGTCCTCGGACTGGAGCGACAAGGCGGTGCCTCGCACCCAGGATATGGCCAAGCACCTCTTCTACGTCTACATCATACTGACTGTCTGCTGCTGCCTCGCCTATCATGTGGCGGGAATGAACTGGTTTCAGGCGATCAACCATGCCATGACCACTCTATCTACCGGCGGTTATTCCACCTCAGACAGCTCCATGGCGGCCTTCTCTAAACCCGCACACTGGGTCGGCACCATCTTCATGGCGGCCGGCGGCTTGCCGCTATTGATGTTTGTTCACAGCCTTTCGCAAAGATCCCTGCGGATCTGGGACGATGCCCAGGTGAAGGGCTATTTCATCTTCCTGGTATTCGTCTCCTGCAGCCTGGCCTTCTGGCTCTACCACGGACACGATATGACGACGGCCGACGCCCTGCGTCTGGCCAGTTTTAATGTGGTTTCAGTGGTAACGACTACGGGTTACGGCCTCACCGACTACACCGCCTGGGGCGCGGTGGCCAACGTGGCCTTCCTCTTCCTGATGTTTGCCGGCAGCTGTTCGGGTTCTACCTCGGGAGGGATCAAGATCTTCCGTTTTCAGATCGCCATAGCGATCATGCGCGAACAGCTGAAGCAGCAGTTTCATCCTAACGGTATCTTCAAGGAGCGCTACAACGGTAGGCCAATTACCGAAGATATCGTGCGCTCCCTAGTCACCTTCATCCTGCTGTTTATGCTGGTGATAGTGCTCTTGTCGGTGATCTTGGTGTCGACCGGACTCGATCCCACCACCAGCTTTACCGGTGCCGTCACCGCGGTGACCAATGTGGGCCCTGGGCTTGGGCCAGTCATCGGCCCGGCGGGGAACTTCTCCAGCCTGCCGGACATCGCCAAGTGGTCGCTGGCCATCGGCATGCTGCTGGGACGTCTGGAGATCTTGACGGTGGCGGTGCTCTTCCACCCTAACTTCTGGAAGTACTAAGCGAACTAGCGCCTAGGGCCCGACTAAACGCGATACTGACTCCAGAGGCGATGCTGCTCCTGGGTTAGGAAGGTCCAGGCCAGCACCCGGGTCAGCTTGTTGCCCTGGGCCATCTCCAACGTCTCAACCCGCTTGGCGCCCACCTGCTCCAGCAGACGATAGCAGGGTTTGAGGTTTTCCTTCTTCGACACCAAGGAAGTAAACCAGAGGCACTGCGAGCCGAACTCCCGGCTCTCGCGGATCATCTGGCTAAGAAAAGCGAGTTCGCCACCTTCGCACCACAGCTCCGCCTTCTGACCACCAAAATTGAGCTTCTCCTGACCCTTCACTACCTCATGGCCCTTGGCTCGCTTGTTGGCTGCCAGGTTCTTCAGCTTGCGCTCGCTGCCTCTGCTCGCCTCCGCCAGAGAGGCATGAAAAGGCGGATTGCACAGGGTTAGATCGAACCTGTCCTCGGCCCTGATAATACCGGTAAAGATCTGTTTCGAATCTGACTGCAGGCGTAGGCTCAGCTTGCCCGCCAGCTGTGGGTTGTTTGCTATGATCCTCTCGACGTTCGTAAGAGACACTGGATCGATATCGCTGGCCACGAAGCGCCAACCGTAGACCTGATGGCCCAGCAGTGGATAGATGCCATTAGCGCCTGTGCCGATATCCAAGGCGACCACTCGCTCTCCCCTGGGCGCTCTCGTCACATTAGGCAGCTTGCGCTTGGCTCCCTTGCTCGCGGGAGTCGATTCGGCCAGCAGATCCGCTAGATAGTGCAGATAGTCCACACGGCCCGGAATCGGCGGGCAGAGAAACCCCTCGGGTATATCCCAATAGCTCAGCCCATAATGCAACCTGAGCAGCGCCAGGTTGAGCTGTTTCACCGCCTTGGGGTCGGCAAAGTCAATCGACAAGTTGCCATAGGGGTTGGGGCGCACGAAGGGCTTAAGCGCCGGCGTGGCTTTCATCAGCGCGTTAAAGTCATAACCCTCGGCGTGTAGGTTTCGCTCATGTAGCCCCTTGGGCTGACGAGGCGTCTTACCTGATGTGGGCTTTGTTTTTTGCTTTGGCTTTGATGCCTTAACTGAGTTAGACGGCTTAGCTGCCTTTGATGCCTTAGCAGGCCTAGATGGTGACGCTTGAGAGGCAGACTTTCTTGCACCGGGGCGCGGGGGCTTGGGAGACTGGGTCATGAAGGGGATCCTGGCTGCACGCACAGCATGCAGCCCATAACACATTAATCGTACAGGTATTTAGTAAACAGCAGGTTGACGATCAGCGGCTTGCCGATCTCCTGCTCCAGGAGACGATTCAGGGTGTCGTAGCACTCGCGGCGGATCTCCTCCTTGCCGGTAAGGGACTTCACCTTATCTTCCGTCTGCGCCCCTAAGATCTCTATGATGGCGGCGCGCAGCAGCGGGTCGTGATGCTCGAGCACAATCAAATCTTCCGGCACCTTCACCATGAGCTCGACACTGATCTTCACGAAGCCCAGCTTCTTACGATTGGAGATATAGTTAGTCACAATATCGGGCTCGAAACCGTAATAGGCGTAGGTATCGACCACCTCTTCCTCTTCGGCATATGCTCCCAGGCTAAGTACACTGGCCACTAGCATGAGGCACAGCAGCGCAAACTTTTTCATATTAGACGAATACTCCGTTCATGATTTAATGGCCAACACTCGCTTTTCAGCCTGGCGATACCTTTATTAGCGGCACCAATACTTAATGCTTTAGTACCCAAGGCTTTAGCGCTCAATACTTTAGTACTCAAGGCTTAAGGCTTTAATTACCGACATCAAAGCCCCGTCGTGATAAACTGCTGACGTTTTTGAGTATTGTACCGAGAATTTAATGAGTGTGACCAGGTTAAGCTTCCCTTATGGTGAATCCATTCAATGGCATTCACCGGATCAAATTCCCCAGCTGCCAACCAGCCCCTTCAGGGAGTGGCTATTAGCTTCCGGTAGTTTAACCCAAAAACTCAAGTCTCACTGCAACCAATTTGAGGTCAAGGTGTTAGGTGAGGCCATGCTGCCCCCTTTCCCCGGCGAATTGCCCCATCAGGGACAGGCCTGGATTAGAGAAGTACTGCTCTGTCTCGACGGTATTCCCTGGGTTTTCGCCCGTACCTTAGTCCCTGGCGCCATGATGGACAGCGCCCAGAACAACTTCCTCTCTCTGGGCACCCGCCCCTTGGGCGAGCTGTTGTTTACCAGTGGCGATTTCACCCCGGGCAAGATAGAGGTCAGCCAGTTTACCGCCTGCGACTCCCTCGCCAGCCTCATCGATTCGCTGGAGCAAGAGAGTCATCACCCGCTGTGGGGCCGAAGACGCTACTTCAGTCACGGGGCGCAGCAACTGATCGTCAGCGAAATTTTTCTGCCTAAGGCCCGCCAGCTTATCGACCGACTGGTATAAAAAAACGCCTCATCAAGAGGCGTTTTTTGTTTAGCTTCTGCGGCGTAGTCCTAGCAGCATCAGCAATGACAGGCTGATCCACCCCAGGCTACCACCACCCGAGTCCTGATTGGTCTCCACCACAGGCGGCTGCACTACGGGAGCGGTCACGTTCAGCGTCAGGCTCTTGCTCGCCTGATTGTTCGCCTCATCGGTTACCGTCAGAGTCACTGTATAGCTCCCCGCCGCGCCATAAGTATGTGTCGGCGAGGCGGCCGTGCTCGTCTGCCCGTCGCCAAAGTTCCAGCCATAGCTCAGCGAGCCAACCCCTTGATTGGACAGGTTGCTAAAGGTCACGGTCAAGTCGCTGGCCTTATAGCTAAAATCGGCCACAGGCTGGATGACGACCGTCACCTGAGTATTGACAGTGACCGATTCACCGGCGCCATCTGTCACCGTCAGGGTCACCTGATAACTTCCCGATGCCTGATACACATAGGTTGGCGCCGCTAGGGTGCTACCAGCGCCGCTGACACCGAAGTTCCAGGCATACTGATAATTGCCATCACCACCTGTCACATTGGCACTGAAGCTAACGCTCGCCCCCTCTTGCGTCTTAGCGATAGAGGCACTTAGCACCTCTGGAGCCGGCGGTGGCGTCACAGTGCCCGAATACTCGAAGCGTACCTTGGCGCTGCTGGAGTCCTGGCTCTGGGTAACCACCTCCATGGTCAGGCCCAGCTCTGGCAGTATGATACCCGCCTGCGGCTTAAGGGGCGCACTGTAGTCCTGGCTGTCATCAAACAGGCTGTTGCCCGCCAGATGATTGTCACCCAAATAGGTGGATTGGTTATACAGGCTAAAGGTGGCATCGCGGATCTGGGTCGCCGTGCCATTGGTGCCAATTAGCACCTGGTCGGCGTCGACCACACCGATCAGGCCACTACCCGGATGGGTACTTGAGTTGTTGTCGGACTCGTTAAAGTTTTCCAACCAGAGCAAAACACCCGGCTCATAGGCATGGCTCTTCAATCCCGCATCGACGCCGTTGTAGCTGCGCAGCTGCACCAGGTAGCGGCGCGGCTTGCCCGGACGGGTGTTATCGATTCTGGCAAAGCCACCGTTGAGCGCCATGGTATTTGGCTCCTCGGCACCGTCGCTGTAGATAACCGACTCACCGTCGAGCACCTTAAGCTCATCGAACACGAAACCATAGTCGCCCACGGCCTGATCGGTGAAGTAGACAATGCTGATCTGGCGATCATTACTGCCCGCATAGGCACTGAGGTCGAAACTTAGCTCCACCCAGGAGTCGGCGCCTTCGGCACCCGCCACATCAGAAGACTTGCCCGTGATGATGTTCTTGGCGTTATTGATGATGTTGCTGGCCTTGGTGTGGTTACCCGCTAAGGCCACATCGCCCACCTTCACCTGCACATAGTCATAGTCTGTCTCTATGTTCCAGTGCGCCTTCATCTTCAGCGTCAGGCTGCTGCTCGCCGGGAAATCTAGGCTAAAGGAGGCCGCGGTGCTCAGCAGGTTACCCTGACCCGAATAGTACTGATAGCTGCCGGCATAGGGCTGCTTGAAGGGAATATTGTCCGAAGGTAGAGGAATAGAGATCTGGTTGACCTGGTTGGCATTGACTGCCTCGGCCAGCTGTACTTCCTGGCCACCCGTCGGAATAGACGCCAGATCCACCTGAGTCTCGTTGATCCACTTGCCCTTATACTTGTTTTGCAGGTAAGAGCGGGCATAGGGACTAAAGCCTGTCGGCTCACTGCCAGGGATAGCCCCGGTCCAGCTACCACCAGACATGATAGACCAGGAGCCCACGGGCGAGCCGTCTCCGCTGTTGCTGGTGTCGTACTCGTCCGGCAGGCCGAGATCGTGGCCAAATTCATGGGCGACCACACCGGCAGCCGCATCTATGGGCTGAACCGTGTAACCAAACACCTTCTTGCCCGTACCTGGGATCTCATAGCCAGGCGAATTGCCCTCATACACAAAGTAACGGTGGGACCAGATGGCATCATCACCCAAGACACCGCCACCGGCCTCCTCGCCTATGCTGGAGTGAAACAGCATCACATGGTCTATGTCGCCGTCGGCCTCATTGAGGTTGCCGTCACCGTCGAGATCATAAGGGTCTTCCACGTCGAAGGAGGCAATTTCGCTGGGCGTCATGCTTGCCAGTGCCTGGGTCACCGCCTCTTTCACCAGCTCGGGCACCGCCTTGTCGTCATCGTCGCTGTTGGGGTCGTTCTGCCCGTAATAGGCCGCGTTCTGGCTGGCGGTATACCAACCATAGACCTTACCGGTGAAATAGAAGCTACCACCGGATTCCGCCTGATAATATTGATACCCGGTCAATAGATTCTGCCCCTGAGGGCCGGCAAAGCCAGTCGTCGAGAACATGAGATCCTGATAGTGGGAGACAGGGTAGCTCGAGTAATACATGGGCGTATCGGCCGCGGTCAGGCGGTTGTTGTCGTGAGGCAGATCGGGAAAGTCGATCAGCACCCCCAACACCTTCACCGTCTTGGTCACATCCGCGTCGGCCTGAGGCGTCACGAAGGACATCACCCTAGCCTTCTGCTGGGTCTTCTGACGCAGACGCTGCTGCGACTCCAACTTGGCCTGTACCTGACCACCTTTTTCCTGATAGCCCTTGGCTCTCTGGGTATAGGCCTTAATGGCGGCACGCTTCTCCGCCTCGCTGGCATCACTGGCCAACTCGCCGCGTTTCACCAGCCAATAGAGGATCTGCTGCTCGTTAATCACCCCGGCATCCGCCACGCCTGTCACTTCCTTCATGGTGATCGGGGCGGCATTTGCCGACCCACCAATCAGCAGGAGGGAGAGGCTCAATGCAGACAACGCACCGGTATAATACTGTCTCTTCATGCTAAAAATTCCTTGTGCCTTCACTTATCCCCAAACGGAATGCCTTCCCGGCTGGGTGACCCTAAGGCAGGCTGCCTAACTTAGATAATTTTAGTGGGGACTTGGGAAGGAGGCTAACTCATCGCTATAGGCAGTCACATCGCCAATAAAAATAAATACAAAAAACGCGTAGAGTTAAGCGGCCGATGACTCGGCCAGACGGGTGTTAACGCCTACTTGGCGGCAAACGTAACAACAACACCCAAGGTCCACTACAAGACATTAACAGTATTTTTCCCTGTAGAGTAGAGCAAAAATGCTATTTTTCACTAAGGAGGTATAAGTCAGCGGGCAAACTGAGTCCGAATTGCCGGGCCAGTCTGACGCTTTCTCCCACCTCTATGGCTCACCTCTATCCTCGCTGAGCCAGCTGCGATAGATGAGCAACAGCACAGAAGCCGACCAGCTAAAGTTAGTGCAGTGCAGTCCGTCTCCCGTCAGAGGATCATAGTTCTCCCGAATGGGTGCATCACCCAGCACTCCTTCGGCCTCATTCACCAGCCGAGTGGCGAGGCGCCGCGCCAGCTCGTCGTGGCCGTAGCGGGAGACTCCCTGCAGACCAAACAGCGCCTGATCCAGCCAGACAGGGCCGCGCCAGTAACGCCTCGGGGCAAAGGCCTGATTGTCGGCGCTTACCGTGGGAAAAGGCAACTTAGTCCCAAAGTTCGAAGCGTTAAGCTGAGTGGCGATCATCTGCTCCGCCTGAGCCTGACTGGCGGCGCCGGCCCACAGCGGTAACCAGCCCTCTACCCCCTTACCCTCGGCAATCATCAAGCGTGAGTGCTCACCGGCTAAACGCCTGTCGTAGAAGAAGCCGCTCTGCGTATCGAAAAACTCGCCGCGTATCAGCTCTCCAAGGCGCGCCGTCTGCTCACGCCAGGCTGCCGCCTCGGTGTCTAAGCCAAGCTGCTCGGCCATCTGCGCCAGATAGCCCTTCTCCGCATACAGGTAGCTGTTGAGATCCACAGACTCCTGGGAGATGGAGTAGCCCAGCAGCCGCCCTCTGTCATCATAGTTTTCCAACACCTTGAGACCATCGCTCATGTCGAAGCGCGGGGCATTGTCCATGCCCGACTCCCAGGCCGCCGCCTCGATCACCGCCTCCCTGTCCGGCTTACCCGGTTTGCCATGGCGGGGATGACGGTTGGCGCCATATTCCACCAGGCCGTTATGGTTATGATCCCGATTGCGATACCACCACTCATGGTAGGCGACCAGCTTAGGGTAGAGTCTCGTAATAAACGCCTTGTCATGATTCTGCTGGTAGATCTGCCACACGGCCCAGGCCGCCAGCGGCGGCTTGCCGTTACGTTCGTTCCAGTTACCCCCCTTGCCGCCGCGACTGGCATCAGGGTTATAGAAGATGGCATCGGGCAGGTTGCCCGCATCCTCGGGACGTAGCGGATCCTTGACATCGAACTGATAATCAAACATCGCCAGCACATTCGACTCGGCCAGCGCCACGTCGAACTGCGCCAGCGCCACTGCCTGCTTCCAGCTGTCCCAGGCCCAGACGCCATTGAACCACTTGTAAGTCACAGAAGGGGTGACGGCATCATGCAACAGTGCGCCCGCCGGGCTACGCCAGTTGTGCAGCAGGGTCACCATGGCCTTGGTGGCCAGGCGCTTGGCTTCGAAGTCCCCTCCACGTACTAGCTTATCCAGCCGCTGCTGCCAACGGGACCGATTGGCCGCAAGCTTTGCAGTCACTACCGCCCAATCAAGCTTAGCCCCGCGGCTGGCCTCACTTTGAGTGTGAAAATACTGGTGAGCGGCACGCAGTACCACCGTCTCTCCCGGCGCCAGGGTCAACAGCCCACTGTCGGCACGATAACCCTGTGGGCCCTCTGCCGATAGGGTTACCGCCTGCTCAAACTGAAGCCGGTAACTGGCATCGTCGAGCTGCATCTGCCAGGTCTGGTCTATGGGGGTAAACAGCCAGGTGACGGCGCGATCGGACAACAATCGCTTGTCGATCAGGCGATACTGTTTCAGCTTGGGATGAGAGTTGAAGGGGCTGCCCGACCAGCTCAAACGCCAGGAGCTTGGCTTGTCGCTCAGGTTAATCAGCCTGGTCGAGACGATGGCGGTGCGATTATCGCTATATTCCAAAGTGGTGGTCAGCTCAAGATCCCTGAAACTAAAGCGCTGCACTAACCCCCAGGGCTCGCTATAGATCTCAACCTTCTCCGCCCGGGCCAGCTCTATGGTCTCGCCAGTCTCTCCCGAGAACAGCTTCAGCCGCTGCAGGCTATCGCTTAGATGCAGGCTGTATTCCTGGGCGATAAACAGCGGCCCGGTGAAGTCGCCATAGTAGGCGGGCGAATCCGGCAGGTGAAAACCATGCCAGGCACCTTGATCTATGTAAACGGCGGGAATCGTCAGATTACCCTGGGGATCCCGCTGCTCCATGGTGCTTGGTACCCCACGATAGTTGAGCAGATCGCGATACTCGCTGGCCTGCGCCATCGAAATAAGAGGCAGGGATACGAGAAGAGAAATAGCAAACAGCAGGAAGCGGCGGACAGATAGGGCAGGCAGACGCGTCATGGGATCACTCAAGAGAAAATTGAATACAATATCCAGATGATTCCAGAGTCGGTTCATAGATGCAAGGAGATCTCTTGCTCATCAGACTTCAAACTAAAGATATTAAACCAGCAGATCACGTCGTAAGGGTTAAGCACTGGCTGTCTCGGCAAGCGCCTAACCACCAAATTCATTTATGCGGCGTGGGCGATATATTTAGCCACGCCGTCGAGGAACATCTGCACAGAGATCATCACCAGCACCATGCCCATCAGACGCTCTACCGCTGTCAGGCCCTTCTCTCCCAAGAGCTTGGTAAACAGCTTATAGAAGAGCAAGATTACTGCGCTAGCCGCCCAGGCGGCAAACAGGGCTATGGTCCAGTCCAGCATGCGTGAGTTATCGGTATGTGCCAGCAAGATCAACGCCGCCAACACCGACGGGCCGGCCATCAGGGGGATCGCCATAGGGACGATGAAGGGCTCCTCGCCCGCCGCCAGTCCCACCACCCCGCCAGGCTGCGGGAAAATCATCCGGATGGCGATCAGGAAGAGTATGATGCCGCCGGCGATGCTGACCGACTCGGACCTCAGGTTCAAAAAGCTGAGAATCGCCTCACCGGCGAATAGGAAGAGCATCATGATGACCAAGGCGAATATCAGCTCCCGCACCAACACCTTGCGCCGCTTCTTAGGCTCGATATGACGAAGGATCGAGGCAAAAATGGGTAAGTTCCCCAGGGGATCCATGATCAAAAACAACATTACCGCAGCAGAAAAGATATCCATAACTCAATATTCGTCAAAAGTTGAACCTATATTGTATAACCTAATGGCAATATTAATCAGTAGCTAAGGTAACAAAATCGACACCGAACCAAGGATTTTCGGCCATCACTAGACGTGCAACACCTGCCGTGCCATGTAAATTCTGCTGCCCTTCGGGTTATTTGTTCGATTGGCAGACATAAGACTGATATACTAGCTGGCTTTCTAGGCTCCCTTTGTTAACACTTATATGTACTATCTCGTCGCCAGTTGTATTGCACTCCTGCTAGGCCCACTCTTCTATCGTTTCTTTACGACAGGGACAGGTCTGCAAAAAGGCTTAGATGGTTTCATCTTCGTGTCTCTTGGCGGACTGGTGCTGATCCATATTCTGCCCGAGCTTCTGGAGCATGGCGGCTTCCTCTCCCTGATGTTTGTGGTCGTCGGCCTCTGGGGCCCGACACTCAGCGAGCACCTGTTTCACCGCTACTCAGAGGTCACCCATAACCTGACACTGACCCTGGGCGTAGGCGGCCTGCTGCTGCATACCCTCACCGATGGCGGTGCCATGGTGCTGGCTCAGCAAGACGGCAATTCCAGCCTGTTGGCCCTAGGCGTTATCCTGCATCGTCTGCCTGTGGGGCTGGCGATCTGGTGGCTGCTCAAGCCCCAGGTGGGCAGTCGCTGGGCATCCATAGTATTAGGCGGCATGATGCTGCTGACCGGCGTGGGCTATTTTGCCGGCGAGCAGTTGCTGGCGCAGCTCAGCCTGGACAACACCGTCTATCTGCAGGCCTTCGTCACTGGCTCGATTCTGCACGTGGTGCTGCATCAGCCCCATGGCCATACCATAGACGACAAACAGGGCAAGTATGAATATCAGGCAGGCATCGGCAGCCTGCTGGGTATCGCCCTGCTATTTGTGCTGCTGGCATTCGATTCAGGCGGCCATGACCATCACGAACACAGCCACAGCAGCGAACAACTGCTGGACTGGCTGCTGACCCTGGCCCCAGTGCTACTGCTGAGCTATAGCCTGGCGGCGATGCGTTATCTAGTTGGCCTGTCACCCCACCATAAGCGCCTGAGCCAGCGCTGGCTGCAACGCCTGGCGGGACCGGAAGCCCTGGTGATCACCCTGCTGCTCCTGGGGCCTAGCCTGGCAATTATCCAGTTGATCGGCCTGACATTGGTAGGGATCTTACTCACTATGACCAGGGTCGAACCGACAGATCCCCATCATGGACTACCAGGTTCGGCCTGGCGCTTCGGCTTCGCCCACCTGGTGGATCGTAGTGCACCCTGGATAGTTCTCAGCCTGGTGCTGGCAAACCTAATCGGCCATCCCTCTGTGCCCCTAACCTCACCTATGGTACAGGTAGGCGTCTTGCTCCTACTGCTTCTGCCGATGCGTTTCTGTAGTCTCGGCGGTGCCGTGCTGGCCCTGACGCTGGCCTACAGCGGCTGGACCATGGAGGCAGTCATGCTGGTGTTGCTGGCGGCACCTGTGTTTAACCTGGCACAGCTGAAGCAGATGGACTGGACCCAACGCCTGGCACTCACAGGAGTGATCGGGCTCTGTCTGCTGGGTACCCATTGGTTAATCCCTGAGTGGAGCCGGCTGCTCAGCCTACCCGAAACAGTCAACCTGCTGAGTCTGGCCCTGGTCGCCCTGCTATTCGCCGCCAGCCTGTTACGGCTGGGGCCGCGTAAGTTTATGGCCCGCATCATGCTTTGGAAGCCTAAGGCTCATGATCACAAGCACAGCCATGGCCCGGCTAACGGCAAAGGTCATAGCCATGAGCACACACATCACCACGAGCACGGTCAGCATTAAGGGCTAAGGGATAGCTTTTCTCACCACGGGGCGCTAAGTTAGAGACAAACGCCCCCTCTGGAGCCATCCATGTGCATTCTCTTCGTCGCCCTCGAGGTACATCCCCAGTATCCACTGATCCTCTGTGCCAACCGTGACGAGTTTCACCACAGACCCACTGAGCCGGCCCACTTCTGGCCACCCGACAATCGGCTGCTTGCAGGTAAAGATCTTGAGGCTGGCGGCAGCTGGCTCGGGGTAAACCGCCAGGGGGAGCTCGCCGCACTCACCAATATTCGCGCCCCTGAATTGCACGAGGCTAATCGCCACAGCCGGGGCGATCTGGTGATCAAGGCGCTGACCCAGTCTCAGACCATGACAACGTCCTGGCTCAGGGAGCACAGCCAACACTACAACCCCTTCAACCTGCTGTTCGGTAAAGACTTAGAGCTCTACTGCTACCACAGCGTCAGCAAGACGGTTAAGCCGCTGTCACCAGGCTTTCATGCCATCAGCAACGGCGCCCTCGACGATATCTGGCCCAAGATGGCTCAGGGGACCCAGGCGTTAGAGCGAGAGATTAACAAGAGCGGCGAGATAGATGTTCAGGCCCTGCTGACCATAATGACAGACGAGCGTCAGGCGCCCGATGAGGATCTGCCGCAGACCGGGGTCGCGTTGGAGTGGGAGCGCCTGCTCTCCTCCATCTATATCAAGCATCCGGAATATGGCACCCGCTCAACCTCTATCCTGCTAAGAGACAAGCAAGGCAGGTGTGAGTTTGTCGAGGTCAGATACGATGGTAAGGGCAGAAACTTGGGCAGGCAGGTGTTTAAGTTTCAGACCGGCCCCGAACAGGGGGCCGAAGTGAACGGTGAGTCGCCTAAAACGGCCTAATCCGACGAGTGATCGTGGGTGATCACCCACTTGTCGTCTATCTTCTCTACCAGCAGGGTAAACACACCATTTGGTTTGTCTTTGACCCGGATCAGCTGCCAGCGGCCCACGACAATGGCGGCATAGTTGCTGAGCATCTTGGTCTCTTCTATGGTGAACTTGAGCTGCCCCAGGGTGGCCTTATCGGGATAGTTCTTCTTGTAGGCCGCCAATGTCTCGGCCCAGCCATAGCGGAATTTATTGCCCGAGACGAAACGCATCTTGTCGCTCTGCCAATAGCCTTGCATATAGGCATCCAGATCGCCTCGATTCCAGGCCGCCTCCTGTTCCCGCAGGATATTGGCGATATCGTCCGTCGGCACCGCCTGCACCGGGAGTCCCAGCAGCAGGAACAGTAAAATCCATCCTTTTTTAAGCATCATCATCTCCAGGTGGGAGGCTAGGGCCAGTTTATCTTCCCTATCTGTTTTTACAGCAGTTTGCAGGCGATTTCTAAAGGCCGAGCCTGATTATTCTAGCCATTCTACACAAACTGGCGATAACGCGGTAGAAATGGCCAACAAACCCTGCCTAAGGGTGTATTATATAATAAATGTTAGTAAGGCATTATCTTCTCTATAAAAATGCCTCGTTCGAGCGATTCAGTAGAGTCTAATTTATGTTTCAATCTTTGTGTAAAGCCATCCTTAAACTCAGCGGCTGGACCATAGACGGTCAACTCCCCGAGGCGAAGCAATATATCGCCATCGTCGGCCCCCATACCAGCAACTGGGACTTCATCGTCGGGGTGTTGGCCAGAGGCGCCCTGGGGCAGAAGATCCACTTCCTCGGCAAGCATCAACTGTTTATTCCCCCCTGGGGCTGGCTATTTCGTGCCATCGGCGGCACCCCGGTGGATCGCCGCAAGAGCAACAACCTGGTCGACGCCGCGGCGCAGCTGTTTCAGCAAGATCCAAATTTCAAGCTTGCCCTGGCACCGGAAGGTACCCGCAGCCCGGTAACACGCTGGAAGACTGGCTTCTACCATATTGCCACCAAGGCACAGGTGCCCATAGTCACGGTAGCATTGGATTTTGCCGGTAAGCGAGTGGTGCTCCCAGAGGCGCTATACGTCACAGGCGATATCGACAAGGAAATGTCGCAGATCCTCGATTTTTACCGCACCATCAAGGGCCGTCATGCCAAGGTCATCCCCGACTACCAAGCCTAAGATTGCCTAACAGATTGCCAAATCGGATCGCACTGGTTATAGTGCGGCCACCGGCATTTTGTATACAATTTTCAGATGAACTTAGATACCTGGCTACTCTACTTGGCGGCGATCCTGCTTATCGCCATCTCCCCCGGCACCATGGCGGTGCTGTCCATGAGTCATGGGATCCATTTCGGCAAGGTACGCAGCCTGGCCACCGCCCTGGGAAGCGTCAGCTCGGCCTTGCTGTTGATGTTTGCCTCCGCCGCCGGCCTGGGCGCGCTGCTGAGCGCCACCGAGTACGGCTTTACCCTGCTCAAATATTGCGGCGCCGCCTACCTTATCTATCTGGGGATCAAGCTGATACTGACCAAGGCCAGCGCACAGGGGCTGGACCTGCAACATATCAAGGGCAAGGGCTCGCCTAAGCAGATGTTTAAAGAGGCCTTCCTGGTAGGGATAAGCAACCCTAAGGATCTGCTCTTCTTCGGCGCCCTATTTCCACAGTTTATCGATATCACCGCGCCCCAGGGACCACAGCTCGCCATCCTGGCACTCACCTGGGCCCTGGTGGATTTCAGCTTCGTGATGATCTACGCCAGCATGGCAAACGTGCTGGCACCCAAACTCAGGGCCAGCAACCGCCTGCATTGGTTCGACCGCACCAGCGGCGGCGTGTTTCTCACCCTGGCCGCCATACTGGTGACAAAAGACTAATCAGACTGCCCCAGTCCCGACAACGTCAAGAAGCTGGGTTTATAGCGCGCCCTTTAGGCTACGCACATCGGCGCCGGTCGGCCCCTGGAAGGCCCTCAGGTTAAACTGCGGCAGAATCGCATAGATATGATCGAAAATATCCGCCTGAATATCCTCGTAGAACGCCCAGCGGGTATCGTTGGTAAAGATATAGATCTCTATGGGTAACCCCTCTGTGGTCGGTGCCAGCTGACGCACCAGCAGGGTCATCTCCTGATGCACCTTAGGGTGTTTACGCATATATTCCAGCAGATAGGCCCTGAATGTGCCGACATTGGTCAGGTTGCGGCTATTCACTGGCATGTCACCATCCTGAATATTGGCGTTGAACTCGGTGATCTCCGCCTCTTTGCGGGCCAGGTAATCCTTGAGCAGGTTGATCTTACCCAGACGTTTGAGCTGTTCATCACTGAGAAAGGCGATGGAGTCGATATCGATATTGACCGCCCGCTTGATGCGCCTGCCGCCAGACTCAGACATGCCGCGCCAGTTCTTGAAGGCGTCGGACACTAGGGCATAGGCGGGGATCATAGTGATGGTCTTGTCCCAGTTCTGCACCTTGACCGTGGTCAGTGAGACTTCTTCCACCGCGCCGTCGGCACCATACTTATCCATCTGGATCCAGTCACCCGGGCTGACCATGCGGTTGGCCGCCAGCTGAATACCGGCCACGAAACCCAATATGGTGTCTTTGAACACCAACATCACCAGACCCGTGGCGACACCCAGGCCGCTGAGGAAGTAGACCGGCGACTGCTCTGCCAGCACGGAGATCGAGATGATGATGGCGACGAAGAACATAAACAGCTTGAGTAGCTGCACGAAACTCTTGATCGGCAGGCGACGACTGATCAGGTTAACGTCGGCAATCTCGTTACCTGCATCCAGCACGCTATACACGGCGCGCACGAAGAGAACCACGATAGTCACATCAAGCAATCTATCCGCCAGGCTGCTGAGCAAAGGATGCTCCACCAGCGCCAGCGGCAACAAGATGTTGAGGATCAAGGCGGGCACCAGCTTGGCCAGCTTCTCCAGCACCTTGTGCTGCATGAAGATATCGTCCCAACGCACCTTAGAGCGCTGGATCACTATGTTCATTGTGCTCACCACGCCGCGTTTCACCACCACATAGCCGATGAAGGCGATCAACAGACAAGCAAAGACCATGACGCCGGTAGATACTCCATCCGCCGGGCTGTCTATTCCCAAATGAGTCAACCAGAGCGACACCTGTGAGCGTAATTCTTGATCCAAAATTCTCTCTCCTTGCAAATTCACCTGTTGTGGCAAATCCGATAATGAGCCTGCAACAAGACCATTTCAGCACACCAACAAAAGCGATACAACTACTTATTTTAAAAGCTATTTTAGCCTATCTGATTGACTGTAATACAGAGATTCTAAACAATCCATTGTCCCTCGATGATGGAGAAATTTATGCTAAAGCCTCTACTCACCGCCATCTTGCTCATGGCCGCCACTCCCCTGTTGGCGGCAGACCAGGCGCAGGGGCCAAGCCCCAAGACAGCCATCACCCTGGATTACATCCCGGCCGAGTCGGCGCTCTATGGTATCACCCTGGCACCCAGCCATTATGACAGGGATTATGCCAACTGGGGCTACTATCTGGGCTATGCCCAGAGCCAGAAGCGGGACATAGCCGTCGAGGCGCCCAGCGAGGCCTATTCCCAGGACAAGCTGTGGCGATTCGGCCTCAGCTACGGCCTCACAGACCATCTCAGCCTCTACGGCGGTGCCAGCGCCTACACCCAGGAATACTCCTACACCAACAATATCTCGCCGCGTATCGTCGACGGTAAACCCACTTGGGAGACGGAGCGGGAGACTCGCTGGGGCGGCGAGCTCGGCGTTCGCTATCGACTTGGCCGTCATCTGGTACTCGGCCTGGGTTATGACTCGGCCAGCCAGTCGGCGCTCTTCAGCCTGGGCTACAGCAACTAAAATCCACTAATCGCGATCCTGGCATATAGGAATTTACCGCGAGTTTGACTATGCTAGAGGCCACAAACAAACCGCTAAAACTGGTTAAATTCAATGTATAAAGCACTACAAAGCTGCGCCATCATGGCCCTCTTCCTCCTGGTGGCCCCCACCTTTGCAGCCGATAAGGCTGACGATACCGTCGCGCTGATCACCCTGGAAAATGGCGCCACCGTCAGACTCAACGCCGACTTCACCTGGGAATATGTATTCCTGACGCCTCAGGCATCTTCTACTGCAACTGAAGGCCAGGCGACTGAAAACCAAGAGACTAAGACAGTCCAGACGCAGGCCAATACCCAAGCCGAGCAGGCCAGTCAGCCCGTCGCCAAGGTACAGCAGCCCGTGGTGATCGCCAGCGGCCCGGTCGTGGGCGGCGCCATGACGGCATCGGCCATGGATCACGCCAACCTGCTGAGAGCAACCGCCAAGGGTGGCGCCAAGGTGAGCTACCTCAAGAGCCAGTGGGACAGCGAGGGGCGCCTGGGTCTCAACTTCGAGCTGAGCAGCAACAGCGAAGAGAACTATGTGATCATCGAGATGGAGATCGGCCTGTATGCCGACTCGGGCGAGCTGATCAAGACAGAGACGGTCAACGTCTGGCAGGCAATCTTCCGCGTGCCCGAGACCTATCTGCGTAAAGGACAGACCCGCGACAGCGAGACCTTCTGGATCGAAGGCGTCGACAAGGCCAGGTGGAGCAAAGAGCTGATGACGCTGAAAATTATCGACATGAGCTCGCGCTAACGACGAGTATCGAGTGGAAAGCAGAAACAGGCCCTAGTGGCCTGTTTTATTATGCGGGCGTAGCGGCCATGGTCTCTGGCATCTTGACCGCCACCATATGGCCGCGGGCACACAGCTTACCGTCTGCCGACAGGGCAATCTCCACCACCATCTTGCGGGGCTTCACCTCTTTGATCTCACCGACAAGCTCCAGCTCCACGCCCATGGGGGTCGGCGCCAGGTAGTCTATGTTGAGGGCGGCGGTGACAAATCTTGGCGGCTCATCCAGCTGCTCCCCCGCCTGTTCGAGTGCGCGCTGGGCGGCGGCGCTGGCACTGCCGGTGCCGTGACAATCTATCAATGAGGCAATAAGGCCGCCATAGACGAAGCCTGGGATCGCCGTATGAAAGGGCTTGGGCATAAAGTGGGCTATGGTCTGCTCGCCGCGCCAATAACTCTTGAGTTGATGCCCCTGCTCGTTGTTGCGGCCACAGCCATAGCAGTGGCTCAGGTCATCCGGGTAGGCATCCTGAAAGGCGATTCCCTGCATAATATACTCCTTGATAAATTGGCCTTCTACGCTAACGAGATAGCGCCCCCATGGCAACACAGACTTATGGACTAATACCATTCGTAGTTGGCCCTATGCGCCAGCCAATAAAAAAGGGCCCTAAGGCCCTTTTCGCTCACAGCATTTCCACTAGAGGCTAGGTAACACGCCAGCCGGTAGATACTGGTTGTAGCTGGCGCTCAATAGCAGGTCGGTAGCCGCTTCGATATCCGGACCGAAGAATCTGTCCTTATCATAGTAGGCCACTACCTCACGCAGCTCGGCCTTAGCCTTAGCCACGGCCGTCGCAGGCTGCAGCGGTGCGCGGAAATCCAGGCCCTGAGCCGCCGCCAGCAATTCAACTGCCAGCACGCCACGGGTGTTTTCCGACATGTCACGCAGACGGCGCGCCGCGAAGGTCGCCATAGAGACGTGATCTTCCTGGTTGGCCGAGGTCGGCAGGCTGTCGACCGAGGCAGGATGAGCGTAAGTCTTGTTCTCAGAGGCCAGGGCCGCCGCCGTCACCTGAGCGATCATGAAACCAGAGTTCACCCCGCCGTTCTCCACCAAAAATGGTGGCAGCTTAGAGAGGTTAGAGTCGATCAGCAGGGCGATACGACGCTCGGCGATGGAGCCCAGCTCGGCGATGGCAATCGCCAGGTTATCCGCCGCCATGGCCACGGGCTCGGCGTGGAAGTTACCGCCCGAGATGATGTCGCCGGTATCCTGGAACACCAGTGGGTTATCGGTTACGCCGTTGGCTTCGGTGGCCAGCACCTCGGCGGCGTGACGGATCTGGGTCAGACAGGCACCCAGCACCTGTGGCTGACAACGCAGCGAGTATGGATCCTGCACCTTCTCACAGTTGATGTGATCCAGGCTGATCTCAGACTCATTCCCCAGCAGGTGACGGAACACGGCGGCCGAGTCGATCTGGCCCTTCTGGCCGCGCGCCGCATGGATGCGTGGGTCGAACGGGCTACGACTGCCCATGGCGGCCTCGACGCTCATGGCGCCGATCACCGAGCTGGCCGCAAACAGATCTTCGGCATTGAACAGACCTTCCAGCGCCAGGGCGGTAGAGGCCTGAGTGCCGTTAAGCAGCGCCAGACCTTCCTTCGCCGCCAGTTCGATAGGCTTGAGACCGGCGATCTCCAGGCCTTCGGCGGCCGAGATGATCTGTCCCTTGTGGCTCATCTCGCCTTCGCCCAGCAGCGGCAGACACATGTGTGACAGCGGCGCCAGGTCGCCCGAGGCGCCTACCGACCCCTTCTCGGGCACACATGGGTAGACTTCGGCGTTCACCAGGGCGATCAGGAAGTTGATCACCTCGAGACGAATGCCTGAGAAGCCACGGCTGAGGGAGTTGATCTTCAGCACCATCATCAGGCGCACTGTGGCGTCTTGCATATACTGGCCGGTACCGGCGGCGTGAGACAGCACGATAGAGCGCTGTAGCAGCTGCAGATCTTCCTCGCCAATCTTAGTGTTGGCCAGCAGACCGAAGCCGGTGTTGATGCCGTAGACGGTGCGACCTTCGTCGATCACCTTCTGTACCAGACCGGCACTGGTGTTGATGTCGGCCACGGCGCTGTCACACAGCTCCAGGCTCAACTTACCACGGCTGACGGCTCTTAGTTGTGCCAGGCTAAGGGTGCCCGGCTTTAATACTAGATGACTCATAGTTACAACCTCTTGTTCTTATTGTTTTTACAGGTTGAGCATGGGCAGATCCAGGCCCTGCTCCTTGGCACACTGCTTGGCGATCTCATAGCCAGCATCCGCATGACGCATCACGCCGGTTGCAGGGTCGTTCCACAGCACACGGCCCAGACGCGCCTCGGCCTCGTCTGTACCATCGGCAACGATCACCACACCCGAGTGCTGACTGAAGCCCATGCCGACGCCGCCGCCGTGGTGCAGAGACACCCAAGTCGCGCCGCTTGCGGTGTTAAGCAGGGCGTTCATCAGCGGCCAATCCGATACCGCATCACTGCCGTCCAGCATAGATTCGGTCTCACGGTTAGGGCTGGCAACAGAGCCAGAATCCAGGTGGTCACGACCGATCACGATTGGCGCCGACAGCTCGCCGTTTTTCACCATCTCGTTGAAGGCCTTAGCCAGACGCGCCCTGTCTTTCAGGCCGACCCAGCAGATACGTGCCGGCAGCCCCTGGAAGGCGATGCGCTCGCGCGCCATGTCCAGCCAGTTGTGCAGGTGCGGGTTGTCTGGGATCAGCTCCTTCACCTTAGCGTCTGTCTTGTAGATATCTTCCGGATCGCCAGAGAGCGCCGCCCAGCGGAAGGGACCTATGCCTTCGCAGAAGAGTGGACGCACATAGGCAGGTACGAAACCTGGAAAGTCGAAGGCATTTTCTACGCCCTCTTCGAACGCCATCTGGCGAATGTTGTTACCATAGTCTGTGGTGGCCGCGCCTGCCGCCTGCAGGGCCAGCATGGCTTTAACCTGTACCGCCATCGACTGCTTGGCCGCCTTAACCACGGCTGCCTCATCTTTTTTGCGCATCTCGGCGGCGTATTCCAGGGTCCAGCCCTGTGGCAGGTAGCCGTTTAGCGGATCGTGGGCCGAGGTCTGGTCGGTCACCACGTCTGGGGTGATGCCGCGTTCCACCAGCTCGGCGAAGACATCGGCGGCGTTGGCGAGCAGGCCGACTGACACTGGCTTGCCGCTCTTGTTGGCTTCGTCGATCATCGCCAGCGCCTCATCCAGGCTAGTGGCCTTTTTGTCTACATAACGGGTACGCAGACGGAAGTCGATGCGAGTCTCGTCCACCTCACAGGCCAGTACAGAGTAGCCCGCCATGGTGCCAGCCAGTGGCTGAGCGCCACCCATGCCACCCAGACCGCCGGTGAGGATCCACTTGCCACTGGCGTCACCGCCAAAGTGTTGCTTGGCCATGGCCACGAAGGTCTCGTAGGTGCCCTGAACGATACCCTGAGAGCCGATATAGATCCAAGAACCGGCAGTCATCTGGCCATACATGGCCAGGCCCTTCTTATCCAGCTCGTTGAAGTGTTCCCAGTTAGCCCAGTGTGGTACCAGGTTAGAGTTGGCGATGATGACGCGTGGCGCGTTGCTGTGGGTCTTGAACACGCCCACAGGCTTGCCCGACTGCACCAGCAGGGTCTCGTCTTCTTCCAGGCGCTGCAGCACCTCTACTATCTTGTCGTAGCACTGCCAGTCACGGGCCGCACGGCCGATACCGCCGTAGACCACCAGGTCTTCCGGGCGCTCGGCCACATCTGGGTGCAGGTTGTTCATCAGCATGCGCATCGGCGCCTCGGTGAGCCAGCTCTTACAGCTTAGCGTAGTGCCATGTGGCGCTATGATGCGACGGCTAGGGTCGTGTCTCTTATCCATTCTTGCTTACCTCAATTGTGCTGTCACGATGACATTATTTTTATGTTTATCTGTTACTTAATACCTGTCGCAACCTAATGGCTACTGAGGGAACAGGCGGTCCCGAAATCTGTTGTGCCGACTAGCGATTAAAGGTCAGGTGTCCGCCTAGGCGGAAACGGCTGCCCGGATGCAGCAGGCGGGCGAAACTCACCACCCCCTGACGGGACCAGGTGCGACGCAGGATCTGCAGGCAAGGTTCGCTAGACTCTATCTGCAGACGCGCGCGTTGGATATCGTCGGCCACCACGGCCTCTATGGTGTGGCGGGCCTCGGTAAGTGGCGCCACCAGGGAGAGGTATTCGTGGGGGGTCTGCAGGCTAAAGTCTTGATCCGGGTAGTCGGGCACTAGCTGCGGATTAACGAAACGCTCCTCCAGCTGCAGCGGCGTCCCCTGCTCGCAGTGCACCAGCACCGAGTAGAACACCTCGCTGCCCTCCTCCAGCCCTAAAGCGATGGCGATCTGCGCCCTGGCCTGGACGCGGGTCAGCTCGAGCTGCTTGACGCTATAACCATGGCCCCTGTCCTTGATCTCGTCGGCGATGTTGCGGATCGCCATCATGGAGGATTGCGACTTGAGCCCGGCCACGAAGGTACCCAGGCCCTGGGAGCGCTCGAGCACGCCAGACTCGGTCAGCTCGGTCAGAGCGCGCCGCGCCGTCATGCGGCTACAGGTAAACAGCTCGGCCAGTTGGTTCTCCGACGGCACGCGGCTATGCTGCTGCCACTCACCGGACTCCACCTTGGTCAAGATAAACTGTTTAATCTCTGCAAACTTGGGCGTCGCCATCTCTGTTCCTCTGTGGGCTGCCGGGTTGCTATCGCCCCGGACATAGCCGCAAACTCGATTACACTTTTCAAATGCTGAAAATTACCGCTATAATCCTAGCTTGTATATACAAGTAAATACAAGCGAGCTCACACAAATTTATTGCCGCCATAGTTAAGGCGCGCCAGTCGAGGGAAACATCATGTCTTGGGATCAGGTTTGGATTGACGTCAATATCGCCACTATGGACCCTGAAATTTCAGCGCCTTACGGTGCGATCACCGATGCCGCCATCGCCATCAAGGAGGGCAAGATCGCCTGGATGGGTCCCCGCAGCGAACTACCCGAGTTCGATGTCTTGTCAACGCCAGTTTACAGAGGCAAGGACGGCTGGCTCACACCCGGCCTTATCGACGCCCACACCCACCTGGTGTTTGCCGGCAACCGCGCCAACGAGTTTGAGCTGCGCCTGCAGGGTGCCAGCTATGAAGAGATCGCCCGCGCCGGCGGCGGCATCATCAGCACGGTCAAGGCCTGTCGCGAGGCCAGCGAAGCCGAGCTGTTCGAGCTGGGACGCCAACGCCTCAACGCCCTGGCCAAGGAGGGGGTGACCACAGTCGAGATAAAATCCGGCTATGGCCTGGATACCGAAACCGAACTCAAGCTGCTCAGGGTCGCCCGCGAGCTAGGCAAGCATCACCATGTGGACGTGAAGATCACCTTCCTCGGCGCCCACGCCATCCCGCCCGAGTACAAGGACAACAGCGACGCCTATGTAGATCTGGTGCTCGATGAGATGCTACCCGCAGTGATCCAAGAGGGGCTGGCCGATGCCGTGGATGTCTTCTGCGAGAACATCGCCTTCAGCCTGGCACAGACAGAGCGGGTGCTCAGCGCGGCTAAACAGGCTGGACTGGATATCAAGCTGCACGCCGAGCAGCTGTCGAACCTGGGCGGTTCGGCCATGGCGGCCAAATTAGGCGCCAAGTCGGTGGATCATATCGAATACCTGGATGAGGCGGGCGTTAAGGCATTGAGCGAGAGCGGCACCTGCGCCACCCTGCTTCCCGGCGCCTTCTACTTCCTGCGGGAAACCCAGATGCCGCCTATCGACATGCTACGTCAATACGAGGTGCCCATGGTGCTGGCCAGCGACTACAACCCAGGCTCGTCGCCACTCTGCTCGAGCCTGCTGATGCTCAACATGGGCTGTACCCTGTTCCGCCTCACCCCAGAGGAAGCCCTCGCAGGCATGACACGCAACGCCGCCAAGGCGCTGGGCGTCGAGGCCTCTGTCGGCGTACTCAAGGTCGGCATGCAAGCCGACTTCTGTCTGTGGGATATCACCACCCCCGCGGCCCTCGCCTACAGCTATGGAGTGGATGTGTGTAAGGAAGTGTTGAAAAACGGGAACCTGGTTCATCAGTGAAGATGAAGTGATCTTCTGGTTTTGTGCCCATCAGGGTTTTGGTATTTAGCCAGTGAATGAGATAACCATGATTTAATGGTTATCTATCACCTGCGGTGGGTGCAGCATAGGGACATGCTAATGTCGTGATCACATGGATGTGAAAGAACGACCTCATGTGCAAGCACTCTTTTGGCACGGTGAGTGAAGCGCAGCTTCTAGCTCACGAACGAGAGGCATGGATGCCGAACTGGATTTTAAACAGGGACGTTGTTCAAGCCCATCCCTCCATGAACTGTAATGGCATAAATGCCAAATGACTTCCTAGTCAGCAAATATATAGCTGTAAATTCTTCGCTTCAGCTTTTGATATTTAATAAGTAATTGAAAGCCATGACGCCATGGCAACCTATCACCTGCGGTGGGCTCATGTGCAAGCACACTTTTGGCACGCAGCAAGCCCGTATATGGACACCTGGATAGATTCAATAGCTAATTTGTTAGTAACAAAAGATATTACTGCATCCGTATATCCGACCTGTTTATGAGCAATTAGAGGCTCTGGCCTTAATGAGAACCGCGCCTCTACGCCTTAACCGTCCCTCCGAACTCTTAGGTTCATGGACTCTCTCAGGTGTTGTAGAGGCCGGTATTACCTGTTGTTACATTACTTTTTAGCAGTACATGGTTTGTTTTACTTACAGGTCAAACCGCTCTGAACTCCGTTTTCTTAAATAGAATAGCCCAAACAATTCTTGCTAACTTGTTAGCCAGTGCGACTGCAGACTTGTGACTGCCTCGCCGTTCGATAAGCGTTTTAACCCAAACAGACAGCCTGTCTTGCGCTGTTTTACAGTGTCTTATAATCGACCAAGCACATTGAATAAGTAGCTTCCTGAGGTAACGGTTACCTCGCTTCGTTATCCCGCCAAGACTCTGCTTTCCACCGCTTGAATGCTCTTTTGGCACTAAGCCAATGTTTGCTGAAAAATGTCTACCGTTTTTGTAGGACGAACCATTACCTGCAAACGAGACTACGGCTGTTGCCGTAATTTCTCCTATTCCCTTTATTTGCATTAGCAGTTTAGCTCCTTCGGAAGCCTGGGCCTGCTGTTTGATATCCTTTTCTGATGACTTTATGGCTTCATTAATCGCGCTCCACTCTTGGTGTAGCAGAGTAAAATGGACTCGAGCTCTTTCGGTTAATTCATTTTCAGCATCTTCAATTAAGTCAGGTAATGCTGCTTTAAGGCTTTCTTTGCCTTGAGCAATAACGATACCATACTCATTTAGCAGGCCTCTGATTTGATTAATCAATGTTGTTCTGGCATCGACCTGCCTTTCTCTGATTCGATGTGCCAACATCATATCAACCTGCTCTAACGTTCTAGGCTCTACAAATTGAATATTAGGTCTATGCGCTGCTTCACAAATAGCGAAGGCATCATTACGGTCGTTTTTATTACCTTTGACAAAAGGCTTCACATGCTGAGGGGGAATTAACCTTACTTGATAACCTTGAGCTTTTAAGCTTCTTCCCCAGTAATTTGACCCGCTACAAGCCTCCATAGCTATGATTACATCAGGGTATTGGGCTAAAAACGCCATAAGTTGATGTCGACGAAGTGCACGATTAAATACAGATTTACAAGCCTGATTCACACCACAAACTTGGAAGACATTTTTTGCCAAATCGATACCAATTAGAGTAACTTTCATAGTGGACACCTTTTGTTGATATTGAACTCGCAAATTCAATATGGCGCTTTTGACGCCGACTTTACAAGAGGTGTCCATCTCATCATCCCTGGGGGCTCTGCGGTGGCATCTGATGTGAATGGATTCACAAATGCAGCGATGACATGGATGTCAAAGAGCTGCCATGCCACCGAAGGCCAAAAGCGTGCTTACACCCGGTCATCAGTCTCTTCGATTTGGCATCATTGCAGAAGTGCCTAACTCTCTTAAGTAAACTCTCTCCTCCCCCAAAGGCTAACTCCCACTGCCAAGGCGTCCAATACCTAAAAGGATTGCTGAAACAAATTCTTGTAATGAGGAATATGCAATTGAAATTCATAAATATAAAGACCAAGATGACCTATCAAATGTCACTCGAGATCTAGTAAATGACGTCACAAATTACGATTGATTGGTCGACCCCATTACAAACAGAAGACGATAGGGAAAACTTCCCAGCAGACCAGCTAGTTCGCGCAAAGTATGCAGAGTTTCTAACACATTTTTTGGCGTCTAAGGGCGAAGATAGCTCAAGCGAGAAACATAGCTATGTATTAAATTTGAACGCCGAATGGGGAGCAGGTAAATCTTACTTCCTGCGTCGCTGGGCGGCAGACTTGAAAGAAGAATACCCAGTTGTTTATGTAGACGCTTGGAAGCAAGACTACTCAGATGATCCCTTAATGACTGTTATCTCATCGATGATAACGCAGTTAAGAGAGCAAGCAGGGAAGAATGAAGAAGATCCTCTATTTAAAACACCACGTAAATTAATAGGCTTACTCAAAGCTGCCGCACCGAGCATTGCAAGAGGAGTTGCAACCAGATACTTAGGCATAGATCCCGTAAAAATCATTCAACAAGCTGATGATGACGATATTGGTGAGACGGTTAAAGACCGAAATGGACAAGATATCGATATGGGGCTAGCAGCCTCAAAAATAGTCGAACACTTAATCAAGGATCACGATGCCAAATCTGACGCAATAGCCAGTTTAAAGCTAAGTGTTGGGCAGTGGGTCAGGGCCGTCGTCGGACTTCAAAAAAAACAGCATCCCGCATTTATTTTTATTGATGAACTTGATCGATGCAGGCCTAGCTACGCCGTTGAAATGCTCGAAACAATTAAGCACATTTTCGACATCCCTGGCGTCGTATTTGTTGTTGCAACCGATACAGAACAACTACAACACACAATAAAGGCAATCTACGGCCAAGGGTTCGATGCTCGCACTTACCTCGGCAGATTCTTTAACAGCCGCTATACCCTCAAGGCCCCCTCTTTTGAAAAGTTACTTTCTGTTCATTGTGATGTGGAGAAGTTATCTGAATCATACTTCAACGATAGAAATATCAAGAACTGGCCAGCACTTGATGTCCAGACTGAAGACTCAGGTTTAATGCCACTCAAAAACCTGACGACCATTTATAACGCATTTTCGTTATCGGCAAGGCAAGTCATTCAAACAACAGAACGCCTCATTTCTGTTGTCGAAAACCTAAAGAAACATTCTCACGTCAACCTACTTTATCTCGCCTTCCTATTTTGCCTAAGAGAAAAAGACCAATTCCTATATGACACAATGCTTACAAAAGGTATCACTCAAAATTTTTCAGGCCAACAATCACTACACCAATTACTAATTGAAAGACTCGTAAACATAGCGATCAATAAGTTGAATATCCGATTAGATCCTTCAACTTTGATCAATGAACCAAGGGATAACTCTCTAAACCCCATATGGTCTACTCACATTGCTCCAGATGGTCAATACGCTCTCTCTATTTTCACATTTATTGAAGTTACAGATGCGCTCATAAAAACTGGATCACAATGGTCAAACCTCAGAAGTGAGGCAATACGTTATTTATCCAACAAAAATAATGACGTACATGTTAAAAGCTGGTTCACCCTTTTAGCTGAAAAAGAAAACACACTGAGCACCTATGGTATTGGTGCGTACAAAGATTTAGTCGAACTTGCTTCGGCATTGGATATGCCAGAACCGGAAAGCACACAAAGTTAAATTACTATTTTACGATGACTTAAACCGTCAGAAGATATCAAAAGTAGCTTAATCGAAGAGACGTTGGATAAGGTGTGTAGGTATGTCTGAGGGTATCGAAAACAGGGATGTTTTCGTTAAGCGGCCAGGGATGGCTTTACAGCGTCCCGAAGACGTACCTGCACATAAGCCCGCGGCAGGCGATTAACAGCAATTATGGTAAGATTTACAATCACCTATACAAATGACAACTCAGCGCAAAGTTAATAATTTGCTCTTTACCTCACAGGTTCAGATCCAAACCGTTATTAAAGAGAGCCCGCGCTAATCCCCACCATTCTGGGTCTCAGGAAGACCTATCCTGACAACACTGCCCAAGTTGTATTGGCGGACACTTCACCGTGCCGTAGGAGCAGAATACACAGCAGTCGCCGGGGAGCGGCTTGAGCAGCTCATGGCAACCCTGGCATTCGTAGAAGAACTGGCAGGCATTGGTGGGCATAGTCTCCTGCCGAATATGCCCACAATGGGGGCAGGTGATTTCAGACGTTAACACCAGATCACTAACCATGACTCGCTAAACCTCAATGGTAATAAGCCTTAACCCTAAACTACGCCTATTGTGCGCGAATAAACAGTAGTTAACTCACATCGGTCTACTGAGGCAAAGGAGCAACAGCTTAAGGCGGAGGACTCCACCGAGAAGGAGTTTTTGGCTCAGGTTTAGGGCTATCCAACAAACGTACCTGTACTCGCCAGGCTGATGCCTCAGGTCTGCAACCTGTCGCCTAAGGTTTAAGGGCTAAGGACCTAAGGCTTGCCATTGCCCTGCTTGAGCAGTAGCTCGGCCTTGGCGCCGAGAAACACATAGATCCCCAGCCCCACCAGCAGGCCGACCACGGCGAACATCATGCCGATGGCGGGCTGCACATACTTCATCTCTCCCAGGGAAGCCTTAAACATGGTCAGCAGGGCCTCGATGGAGATGGCGATCAAGATAGTGGAGATGAAACGGGTGATGGTGCGCCGGGTGGAGCTGTGACGAAAGATATCCTTATGCATCAACACCTCCTCTTCGAGTATGGTCTTGCCCAGATCGAACACGGCCAGGGCCAGGGTGATGAATATGATGATGCTAAAGGGCTTGATGGAGCCGCTGGGCACCAGCCCCTCGGCGAGCAAGGCGACGATATCCACGGTAGCCATGCTGATGAGCACGAGTACCATGATAAACAGCCCGACCACTAGCGCGGTATAGACCCCCTTGAACAGGGGCGTCGCCCTGCGTCTTGCCCGATCGCCCATCATAAACTCGATCAACTGAGTGAGATTGATATCCACCACGATAAAGCCCCGACCCGAGTCGTCTTCGATACGATAGGAGGCCGACAAGCAGAGCTGGCCGCTGGCGTTGGAGAGATAGGGGGTGGTGATCTTGAGTCGCTCAGTCTCCTGCGCCTTGGAGAAGTAAGGCCTGTGGCTGCGGCTCAGGTTACGCCCCACGGGGATCGCCTGCACGACACGATTGACTATGGCCACGTTGTCGCTGATCTGCACCCCATCGCCATCGAGCACATAGAGCAGCTCGATAAAGGGATAGCTGTTGGCGATCTCGGCCATGGCCCGCACCCGAAAGCCGGGGTCGGACAGCATCAGGGGATCGCTTATCCCCACCAAAATAGACTCCAGCAGCTCCTTCACCAGCTGCTCATGTTCATGGTACCGCTCGATCACACTTAGATAACTCATTGCCGCCATAGACAGCTCCCCTTAGATAACGGCTCTAAGCTTTGCAACTATGGCGCCAATCCCATTCGCGGGCACAGAAACCAGGCTAAGACTGGGAAAAACGCCGCGCCATGGGGCGAAAACCCAGGCAGGTGGATGCTGATAGTGAGATGAATCGCCGGAGCCAGGGCGTGCAATTCTCGCTGACTACTGCCCAAGCACACAGGCATCTGCACCAAAAGAGGGCAGATGCCGGGGTATTTCAACACAGGTAAAGGGTGAAGATAACCTTATGTAGAATCAATTAGTGCCGCTGCTGCGCCTCTAACGTCGCCAGGCTCTCGCTGTATTTGCGGGTCCAGAAGGGGTGATCTGTCTTGGCCAGCGCCTGCTTCTGCTGGTCTATGGCTAAGTCGAACATCTTCAGCTCGCCATAGGCCCGGGCCAAAGCATCGTGGGCGGTGTGGGAGTCGGGGTTGGCCTCCACCGCCGCCTGATAGACAGCTAACCCCTTGTCTTTATCCTTGGCAAACTCGGCATCCGCCAGGGCGATCAGCGAATCGGTAGACGGTACGGGGAAGCCATACTTCTGCTGCGACAGGTAACTATAGTGGTCGAGGATCGCCTTCACGCCCCCCTTGGCGATCTCTGAGTCTGGCGAGAGCACCCTGTGATAGTCGTCGAACAGCCACTCTATGCCGTAGGCGGTCGCCAGGATCGGCTGGGTCATATAGTAGGTGCCGTCGAAACGCTTCACCTTATAGTGCAGCGCCGGATGATTGGTAGTCTCGAGCAACTCCTCCAAAGCGGCGAAATCCGCCAGCTGACGCTGCTCGAAATCGCTGTCGCTGGTGGTCAACATCAGGTAGCGCGGCTTGCCATTGAGCTTCTCTAGCTTGTCCGCGGCCGACTTCATCACATAGGCAAAATCGTCACTCAGCACAGGGCTCGCCGCCAGGTAGGCGTTGAACAACTCGGGGCGATTAAGCAAGGTGTAGAGCACCAGGCCGGCGTTGCCGGTGAAGCCGTTCATGATGCGAAAGCCATTGGTACGATACTTGGCATCGATGGCGGGCAGCAGCGACTGGGCCATGAAATCCAGCAGCGCCGTGTTGCCCTCCTGCTCGATCGCCTGCTCTTTCAGCTTACCTAAGCCCTGGTCACCATCGGGCGCGGTGACGATGATGGTCTCAAGCCAGGGCCAGTCGCCGTTGTGGCTCATCCAGTCATGCATGCCCTCCAGATAACCACGACTTCGGGGATGAAAGTCGAACAGCAGCACATAACGCTTGTCGGTATTTTTGCTATAGCTAGGTGGAAGGGTTACCTGAAAGGCCATGGGCTGCTCGTTGCCAGGCACCTTGATCATCAGGGTCTCAAGTTGGGCGGCTTGAACCAGATTCAGGCCGCTACACAGCAACAAGATGACACCAGCAATCCATTTATTCATCACGTCTCTTCCTTATTATTCTTGTTAAATGATTAAGTGATTAGCAGGTGCTCACCCAGGTGCGACGACCTACAAGGTGAGATGCTATTTTTTAACATAGCAAATGAGTATGCTTTTCAGCGAGATACTCGTCAATCTGTGAAGCTGCTGCACTAGGCTGGCATTTCGTCTTTTAGGGGGTAGCTTCTGGCGATAATTCACTAGCCAAAGGGACATTTTCCGCTTAGGATCTGGTCTGTCATTTAACGATTAATGCATAGTGGAGTAAGCCAACGTTATGGGTATTCGAGCCATAGTTGTAGATACAGCAGGTACAACAACCGATCTGAACTTTATTCAGGACACCCTTTTTCCCTATTCGTCTAAGGCCCTCGCTGATTTTTTAGAAGAAAATCAAACTAATGTATTAGTAGACAACTGCATCAGCGACGTGAAAGATATCGCGCTGGAGCCAGACGCCTCACTGGCGCGCGTGGTGGAGATACTGCAGCAATGGATTGCCGAAGATCGCAAGGCCACTCCGCTTAAGACACTGCAAGGCCTGATCTGGAAACAGGGCTACGCCAAAGGCGAATTTAAGGGTCACATCTACCCTGACTTCATCGACAGCGTGAAAGACATTAAGGCGCAAAATCTGCGTCTCTACAGCTTCTCTTCAGGCTCGGTAGATGCGCAGAAACTGCTGTTCAGCCACAGCGATGGCGGCGATCTGACCGAGTATTTCGATGGCCACTTCGATACCCGCACCGGCAACAAGCTGTTTAAGCAGGCCTACTGCAACATCATCAACACCATCAGCCTGGCGCCTAAGCAGGTGCTGTTTATCTCTGATGTGTTGGAAGAACTCAAGGCGGCGGAGCAGGCGGGGATGCGCGTCATGCAAATGGTACGCGAGACCACGCAGCGCACCGGTGACTACCCACAGATCACCAACTTCAAGGAGTTAAGCCTCTAAGGCTGTCGCTCACTATGTACAAAGGCACCTCGAGGTGCCTTTTTTGTTGCCCGAATAAAACCGGGCTGAACCAGGGTGTCAATTCGTCCCGCAGCGAACGACTAACGACTCGGGGATTGGTATTGTCGCGAGATGCTGATATCTTAACCTAAAACTAAACGCTTGTTTGAAAATTAAAGGTTAAGATATGGAGCAGTTCGTTAGTCGCTTTCCCTTCCATACCCGCATCCAGGTTGCCTGGGGTGAAATGGATGCCCTGCAGCACGTCAACAATGTGGTCTATTTCCGTTACTTCGAAACGGCACGTATCGACTTTTTTAATCAGCTGTTCCCGCTGGATAAACTCTATAAGTCGGGCATGGGGCCGGTGATCAGCGACAATAATGCCCGCTATAAGCGCCCGGTCACCTTCCCTGATACCCTCTTGGTCGGCGTCAACATCAGCGATATTCATAAAGATCGTTTCACCATGCATTATCAGGTGTTCAGCGAGCGACAACAGGCGATCACCACCACGGGCTCCTCGGTCGCCGTCATGTTCGACTTCAACAAGCAAGCCAAGGCCGAGTTACCCGCCGAGCTACTGGCCGTGCTTCAGCAACACTGCGCAGACTAGCCGGGCTAGCCTAAGTCACATCTCCTCGTTAAACAGCAACACTATGCCGCCACCACTGAGGCCGCTGTTGATGTTGAGGGTTATGCCTATCCCTATGTTGCGCAGCCAGGATGACAAGGATGGTGTCTGCACTAGCCAGCCGGCGCCAAACTCGTAGTAGTGGCGCGTGCCCATGGGGTCTATCACGTCGCCACTGAGATCGATGCGCTTGGCCAACAGACGCATCTCGTTCTGTCGCTCGAAGAAGTCGGGCAGGCCATAGTGAAACACCAGGGCATTGCTCAGGCGCCCGACCTGAGGGGTGACGGCCTGCATGCCATCATCGGTCAGCAGGCTACGGCCTATGCCGTATCTGAGGGTGCTGATAAACTCCCATTTATTGCCCAGCAGGTCGCCGGTATAGCTAACCTCGACATTGGGATCTAACATGATGGCACCATAGCTGGTGTTCACCAGCTTCTCATCGAGCTGGCCTCTAATCTTGCTCAGCAAGGGATCCTTATAGGTTAAGGTGTTCTCCAGCCAGAGCAGTTGGGCACCGAGGCCAAACATTGCACGCCACTGCTGGTTTATCTGATACTTCCAGCGATACTCGCCCGCCAGCAGGTAGCTGGTATCTTTGATCGGACTACTGATGGTCTCATCCTCCAGTCCTTGTATGCTGTCGCTGGCGTGCACGTAGGAGAGGCGAACTTGGATGCTTTGGGACCACTCGGGCGAGAGCGGCACTGTGTCGCTCTCCCAGGGCAAGGTATAGGAGGTGAGCTGACTGCGCCGCTCAAGCGACTCCTCGCTACCGACATCGCCTATCTCGCTCAGATCCACTATGGTGTTGGGATTAAAATCCACTATCCCTAAGGTGATCAGGTTAGCATCGGTGAGCACCATGGCACTGGTGATGTCCCCCTTGAGTTTGGCCTCGACAGCGGGGCGCAGGTTAATCTCCGGAGCAGCCAATGCTTGAGTAAAGTAAACCCCAACACAGAGCCCAAGCCAGCGGGTCAGCGCGCTCTTAAGGTGTATATGGCCCTTGATTTTCACGCGAAGGCCTCATCTAATTTTAACAAAATCATCTTGTTACTAATTTTATCACCCTGTGCTAACGTTAAGTTTCATCCCGTCAAACGAGAGGCAGACTATGACGCAAGAGACGATTCGACACCAGGACGACCAGCAGAAATTTGTCCTGTCCATTGCAGGCCATGATGCGGTATTAGAGTATCAACGACAAGGCGACAAGGTGGATTTTGTTCGCACCTTCGTGCCGGATGAACTGAGGGGACAAGGCGTGGCCGGGCGCCTGGTGCGCCATGGTTTAGCGTGGGCCAAGTCCCAGCAACTCGCCATCACAGCCAGCTGCTGGTACGTGCAGAAGTTTTTGTAACCCGCCTATTCGCCGGTCAGGGTCAGCAGCGCCTGCTTCACCTCTTCCCCTATGGGTTGGCTCTTGTCGACGCTATAGTCGTAATGCACTAAGGTGGTCTTGGCCTCGGCGGTCATCTTCCCCCCCTGCCAGCTCTGCTGCGCCACCTCGAAACTGGCATTACCCACACGGCTGATCCAGGTCTTGATCTCCACCGGCAGACCATATTGGGTCGGCGAGGTGTAGGCGATGGTAAAGCCCGCCACGATCAGGTTCCACTCCGCCAGATTAAGCGAGGGATTGAAGATGGCGAAGATGGGCTCACGCGCCGCCTCGAACCAGACGGGCATAACGGTATTGTTGATATGGCCCAGGCCATCGGTTTCATTGAATCTGGGTTGAATGGTTAAACTGAAAGAGCGTAACGGCACAGGGAGCTCCTAAGGCTAAGTCGTTATTTTTGTGGGAATACGCTAACCGAGAAGCCCTTGGGATGCAAGATGGACTTTCGACCTAAGGGCGCCTCGTTGCGAGACGCCCTTAAGATCTAATTACTTCACATACATGGCGTTAATTTCGGTGGCGTACTTGTGATAGATCATCTTACGCCTCAGCTTCATGGTCGGTGTCAGCAGACCGGCCTCCATAGAGAAGGCCTCGGGTAACAGGGTAAACTTCTTGATCTTCTCGAAGCCCGCCAGCTCCTGCTGCAGATGCTTGAGACGCTGCTCGAAGTGCTCGATCACATGGCTGTGACGCAGCAGCTCAATGGGCGACTCGTAGTGCAAGCCCTTCTCCTCGGCCCAGGCCTCTAACGACTCGAAAGCGGGCACGATAAGCGCGGTCACATAGTTTTTGGCATCGGCGATCACCGCCACCTGCTCGATGAAGGGACAGCAGCCTACCTTGCCCTCGACCCTCTGGGGCGCGATATATTTACCGTTAGAGGTCTTCATCAACTCCTTGATGCGGTCTGTGATGAACAGGTTACCCTGCGCGTCTAGCTCACCGGCATCCCCCGTCTTCAGCCAACCATCTTCGAAGCTATCGGCAGTCTCCTGGGGACGATTGTAGTAGCCGCGCATCACGGTATCACCGCGCACCAGGATCTCGTTGTCTTTACCCAGCTTGATCTCGACTTCCGGCAGGGTCTTGCCGTTAGAGCCAGCCACCCGGTTATCCAGGGTATTACAGGTCACGGTCGCCGTGGTCTCCGTCATGCCATAGCCGCAGAGCACGGGAATATCGATGGCGTGGAAGAAGCTGGCCACGTTCTGATCCAGCGCCGCACCACCGCACGGCATAAACTTAAGCCTGCCACCCAATACCTGTTGCAGCTTGCTGTACACCAGCTTATGAGCCAGTTTCCACTGGGTCTTGAGCCACCAGGAGCTCTTGGCCCTGCCCTGGCTGACCTCGAACTGACGCTCGCCCACCGACATGGCCCAGGCAAACAGCCTCTTGCGGGTGTCGGGCGCCTTATTCACCTTGTCCTGCACCGCACTGTAGACCTTCTCCAGGAAGCGCGGCACCACACAAAGGGTGTGAGGACGAATATCGACGATCGCCTCTTTCACCGTCATAGGATCTTTGAGGTAGACGTTATGGCCGCCGCGGCACAACACATAGAAACTCCAGCCCCGTTCGAACACATGGCTCAGCGGCAGGAAGGCCAGCGACACATCGCCAGGCGTGAAGGGTAATATGGTATCGTGCTGACGGACCACAGAGGCGATATTACGATAATCCAGCATCACCCCTTTAGGGTCACCCGTGGTGCCCGAGGTGTAGATAAGGGTTAGCAGATCGTCCAGGGCCAGGTTAGCCAGACGGTGAGCCAGTTCGGCCTCGACCTCAGGCGAATGGGTTTGCGTCAGCAGGCTATCGAAATGAACAGCTGTATCCTCTTGCGCCAGCGCCACCTCGGCATCGAAGACCACTATCTGGGTCAGGCTGGGGCAGAGTGCAAGCAGTTCGCGGGCCATGCGGTACTGCTCGGCATCGCCGACGAAGATCAGCTTGGCCTGGGCATCGTCTATGATGTAGCGCGCCTGCTCCAGGGTACTGGTGGGATAGATGGGCACCACCACCGCCTTGGCCTTGAGGGCACCGACGTCGGCACAGGTCCATTGGGGGCAGTTTTGCGACAGGATCACTACCTTGTCCTGGGGGACAAAGTCTGAGGCGATCAGCGCTTTAGCGATCTGGTCACCAATCTCGTCGAATTGTCGCCAACTGATCTGCTGCCAAGGCGCCGATAAGCCATAGCCTTCCAATGCGATGGCATCGCCACGTTGCTGGCTCTGGGCCTGCATCAGGCTAATGGGATGATACTGTTGGAGCGACATAATTTTCTGACCCTTTTAGCGTACACTTGTACCTTTTTTGACGCATTTTACTGTAATGGCGGCCAAAAAATAAGAGTTTTTGCTCCAATAGTGTTAATTGGAGCACAAAAGCCAGAGGGCAAGGGGATCAGACCAGGGCGTCACACCACAACTTTCGCTTGCCCCACCAAAGTGTTAGCAGTGAAAATGCCACCAGGCCAATATCTATCGTCACATAGGTGCTGAGATCTCTGCCCTCCCGCAGGGCCACCAGTGCTGTCGACAACCAGATGGCATGGCAGATCACCACCAGCAGGCTCAGCGAGATATGCATGGCGCTGCGGGCAGCGCAGCCGAGGCCGAGTAAGAGCGCACAGACGCAGAAGGTGCTGAGCACCAGATGGCTCCAGATGAGCAAGGTAAAGTCTGGATTGAATATCAGGGTACAGGTCGCCAGCAGCGCCATGGTGACGGTGAAATAGCCAAGCAGGCGATACTGGGCACTGGCAAAGGCCTCGATCAGCCCCTGTTTACCGTCAAAGCCCGGCAAGATATAGAGGGTCTCGGTTGCGCGCCATCTCTGCACGCGGCTCCAGTGAACCAAGGTACAGGCGACGGCGCTGAACTGGCCCATGATGAAGAGCACAGGCAGCTCGATATCGACAAAATAGTTCACCAGCTCCAACAGCAGTGCCAATGCCGGCAGTAGCACCAGCATCATGGAGAGCATGGGGCCAACGAAGAAATTTACAGGGTGCAACCATCTGTCCAGACGGTTCATCAGGCTGTTAGAGCCAAGGTTAGGCAGCCAGAACCAACCCATCTCCAGACCGTTGAGGTAGACAGATCTGGCCTCCAGATGCCAGACCTCAGCCTTGAGATCATTGCGGATCAGATAGATAAAGCCCACGGCCGCCAACGGCAATAAATAGAGGCTGAGACTAGGCAGAAACGCCGTTATCTCTGGTGTGAATGGCAGCAGCAGAAACAAAGCGAAAGAGAAGTAGAACCCCTTGATGTGGCGACGGCAGAAATAGATGAAGGCGATCCCCGCGACACTCGCCAGCAGCACCTGCTCGACCGCGCCTTCCAAGGGCATTAGCATAGCCGCACTCAGCGAAATCAGGGTAGAGATGACCCCCACGATTAACGCCTGCCATTGAATGCTCTCGGTATAGCCAGGCACTAGGCTGGCCCACTCTGTGGCCGACAGACGGTTGAGCTGCCAGGCAATCGCCGCACAGGTAGAAACCTGTATCATCCCCAGCATGATAGGCATGGCGTCGTATTTGCCCGAGAACGCCAGCACCAGCATCATCGCCAGCGCCAGTAGCCCGGTGCCGAGAAAGCTGGCACAGCCCACATCGAACAGCCAGAAGCGCAACATGCCGCGCAGCGCTCTAGACATCATCTGTGCAACTCCATGAAGAGTTGTTCCAGGTTCATTGGCGTCACTGAGGTGAAGCTCGGCGCCATGGCGGCCTCATAGTGATCCACCAGCAGCTTATCCTGCTGACTATTGAGCACAACAAGCCCTTCGGGCAGAGACTCCTCAGGCTTGAGACTCACCAGCTGCACGCTCTCCCTGAGGGCGTCTATCTCCTTGAAGAGCACCAGCTTGCCCTTACGCATCAGGGCCACATGGCTGGCGACCCGCTCGAGATCTGAGGTGATGTGTGAAGAGAAGAGCACCGCCGAGCCGGCATCCAACGCCAGGTCGAACAGATCCGACATAAACTCGCGCCGGGCGATAGGGTCCAGACTGGCGACGGGCTCGTCGAGGATAAGCAGCTTAGGACGATAGGCCATGGCCATGATCAGCGCCAGCGACTGGCGTTGCCCCACAGACAAGCGCTGTACCTGCTGCGCCCCATCGAGCTGGAAGCGGCTCAGCCACTCCTGCTCCAGCGAAATGTCCCAGTTAGGATAGAAGCTGCGATGCAGGGCCAGGGCACGGTCGACGGTGAAGCCCTCATAGCCGAAGGGTTGCTGGGGCACATAGCCGATCAGCTCCTTCTGCGCCGAGCCGATGTTGTCGCTGGTTCCGCCCAGTATCTCTATCTGCCCCTCTGTGACATCCAGGATCCCCAGGGCGCAGCGCATCAGGGTCGACTTGCCCGCGCCATTTTGCCCCAGCAGGCCCACCACCATGCCGGGATAGAGGGTCATCGACAGCTCGTCTATGGCTAACTGGCCGTCAAAGGCCTTGGTGATCCCATGAAAGGCCAATATGGCTTGATTACTCTCTTGCATCTGCATCTGTTCCTTTATTGCGCCTGTTGCCATGCCTTGGCGATGATGGCATTAAGTTCTTCCAGACTAACACCTAACTGTTTAGCCTGGTCGATGAGTGAATTGACCTGGGGTGCCATCAGGTCGGCACTCGAGGTGCCTTGGCTATCACCACGCTGTGCCACCCGGGTCGGTTGGCCGCGACGACGCTCGAGCCAGCCCTGCTCCACCAGCTGCTGAATGGCGCGGGAGACCGTCATGGGATTGACCGCCAAGTGCTCGGCGATCTGCCGCACCGAAGGCAATACCTCCTGGGGTTGCAGCTGGCCGCCGACGATCAAACGTACTATCTGATCGCTAAGTTGGCGGTAGATGGGGTCACCATTACTGGGGTTGACATTAAGTAAATCTAGCATTAGCCTTTATTCACTGTATTAATACATTGATACACCGATACAGTACTAAATTAACATAGATACGGTAAATTTCAACTAAGGAATAGGTATCATGCTTCAAGGAGAGGTTAAACCGATGGCCACAAGATTCACCCGGCAGCAGCGGCTGATTGCGCTACTCCTGCCCACCTGTTTGGCGCTACTGCTGTTATCTCAGCCCACCTGGGCCGACGTGAAGCAAGAGGATCGACAAGACAGTCAGCCAGAGTCTTGCTATGTGGATGATCTGCCAGATCGTCTGCGCTGCGGCGCCATCTGGGTACCGGAAAATTACGCTAAGCCCCAGGGCAAACAGATACAGATCCACTATCTGATCCTGCCCGCCATCAAACCCAGTTTCGAGAAAGAAGCACTGCTGGCCATCGCCGGCGGCCCGGGCCAATCGGCCATAGATAACGCCGCCAGCTTCGACAAGATCTTTACCAAGGTACGCCAGCAGCGAGATATCCTGCTGATCGACCAGCGCGGTACCGGCCTCTCCAACCAACTCACCTGCGAAGGCGCAGGCTTCGAGGGAGGCTTGGCCTTCAACGACGACGAGCTGGATATCGCCGCCGAGACCAAGGCCTGCCTCGCCAAGATAGATGCCGATGTCAGCCAGTATGGCAGCGAAACCGCCCTCAAAGATTTCGAGGCGGTCAGGCAAGCCCTGGGTTACCAGAAGCTGCACCTCTATGGCATCTCCTACGGCACCCGCATGGCCCAACTCTATATGCGTCACTACCCAGAGGCCCTGGCCACTGTGACCCTGGACGGCGTGGTGCCCATGCAGCAGAGTGTGCTCAATATCGGCGATGCCATCGGCCGCGCCATCGACCTGCTGATCCAAGATTGCCAAGGCAACGCCCTGTGTCATCAAGAGTTCCCTAATCTCAAAGCGGAGCTCGAACAGGTAGAGGCACTGCTGAGCCAGGGACCGCAGATCAGCCAGACCCGCGATCCCCTCACCAATGCGCCGACCCAACTCACCATGACCCGCGCCAAGTTTATGGGCGCCATCCGCATGGCGCTCTATATGCCCAATGTAAGGGCTCTGTTGCCCCATGCTATCCATCAGGCGGCAGAGGGAAATTATCAGGCCATCATGGGGCTGTATGCCCTCACGGTGAACAGCACAGGCATAGCCGCCGGTATGCACTCGGCCGTGGTCTGCGGCGAAGACTGGCACCGTTTCAGTAAGGACGAGCGTCAACAGATAGGCCAGAGTTACTTCGGCCGTGAGATGCTTAAAGCCTTCGACCTGAGCTGTCCTATCTGGCATATCCCGGCGGCCGATGCCAGCTTTGCCGCGCCCATTGCCAGCAACCTACCCACGCTAGTGTTGTCGGGACAGATAGATCCGGCGACACCACCCAGCTGGGGCGAGCTTGCTATGGCTAAGCTAACCAATGCCAAGCATTTCGTCGCCCCCTATGCGACCCACGGCGTGGCCTATCAGTCTTGCGCCAACACACTGATCGCCGAGCTGATCGGCAGCGGCAGCGTCGACGGCCTGTCTCAGGAGTGCCTGAGCAAAGATATCAGCCGCAACTTCTACCTCAATGCCAACACGGTAGAGGCCATCCCACAGGACACTCTCAGCCAAGCCAAGCTAAATGACGACCAGCAGCAAGGAGCACGCCATGATTAAGGTATCGAATTTATCTAAACTTATCGGCGAGGTTCAGGCGCTGAATGACCTGAGTTTCGAGGCCCTGGACGGCCAGATCACCGGCCTGCTGGGCCCTAACGGCGCGGGCAAGACCACCTGTCTGCGCACTGTCTTCGGCCTGCTCAAGCCGGATCAGGGCATCGCCGAGATAGACGGCATAGATGTCGCCAAACAGCCGGTGGCCGCCAAGCAGCAACTGGGCCTGTTCCCTGATCCCTTCGGCCTGTATGAGCGCCTGACGCCGAGAGAATACATCCGCTACTTTGCCGAACTCAACGGTCTCTCCCGCGAGCAGGCCAAGGCCGCCTCGGCCAAGGTGCTCAGCAAGCTGCATATGAACGATATCGCCGATCGTCGCTGCAAGGGGTTCTCCCAGGGACAGAGAATGAAGACGGCGCTGGCCCAGGCGATAGTGCATGAGCCCACCAACATCATACTCGACGAACCCACCCGGGGCCTGGACGTGATGAGCACCCGGGTGCTGCGCGACCTGCTCAGGGATCTCAAACAGGCGGGCCACTGCGTACTCTTCTCCAGCCACGTGATGCAGGAGGTCGCCGCCCTGTGCGATCGCGTCATCGTCATGGCCGAGGGGCGCGTGGTCGCCGTCGGCAGCCCACAGGAACTCTGCCAGCAGACGGGCCAGGCCTCACTGGAAGACGCCTTCATTCAGCTAATCGGTACCGACGAGGGAATCGCAGCATGATCAGTTCAATCATTACCATGGTCAGAAAAGAGCTGACCGATGCCGCCAGGGACAAGCGCTCTGTGATGGCGGGCCTCTACTACGCCATCGGCGCGCCGCTGATGATGTGCGGCATGTTTATGATCCTCATCGGCCAGATCACCAGCCCTGAGGCGCTTAACATCACCATCACCCACGGCGAGCGCGCGCCGGATCTGGTGAAATACCTCGCCAGCAACGAGATAAGCCAGGGTGACGAGGCCGATCGCAAGGAGATAGAGCTTATCATCAGCCCCGACTACGCCGCCAACATGGCCAAGAGTCAGGCCGCCGAGATAGTGCTGATCGCCGACAACTCCAACGAAAAGTTGCAAGCCTCTATCCGTCGTCTGGAGAAGGCACTGCAAGAGTACAGCGCCGAGATGGGTAGCCTGAGGCTGATCGCCCGCGGCATAGACCCTAAGGTGATGCAGCCGATCAAGGTTAAGGTGGAAGATCAGGCCACCTCAGACTCCAAGGGCGGCATGATCTTAGGCGTCGCCATCTTCATGATGGTCTATGCGGTGTTCATCTCAGGCATGAACCTGGCTATAGACACCAGCGCCGGTGAGCGCGAACGCAACTCGCTGGCACTGCTGCTCAGCCACCCGGTATCGACCCGGAATATCGTGCTGGCCAAGGTGGCGGCGGTGACCATCTTCGCCATGCTAGGGCTTATTCTCACCCTGGTGATCTCTAAGGTCGCCTATGGCTTCGTGCCCTGGCAGGAGCTGGGCTTCTCGGTCAACATCAACGTCGACTTCATCCTCTTGATGCTGGCGATAGGCCTACCCATCGCCCTGATGGCGGCGGCGCTACAGCTGTTTGTCTCCTTCATGGCCAAGTCGTTCAAGGAGGCCCAGTCCTACCTCACCATAGTGCTGATCGTCCCCATGATGCTGTCGATGGCGGCGAGCTACAACATAGCGCCAGACACCCTGCAGTGGCTGCCAGTCTCGGGTCAGATGCAGGCGCTTATTGCCTTCATCAAAGGCAAGGAGCTCCCCATGATGCAGCTGGCACTCTCCAGTGCCATCACCTTCATCATCGCCCTGGCACTTGCCCTGGGCATGGAGCGCTCACTGAAGAGCGAGAAAATCGTCTTCGGACTCTAACCCCACGAAACTTCACTAGAAGGGGCCTTCGTCAGGAGGCCCACTTAAAGGAGCATGCTATGGATAAGCAACAAGTGGTTATGATCGTCATGTTGGTACTGGTGGTCGCCACCATTCTCAGCGAGCTGTACAAATATCGCCTAATGCAGGAGAGACGCAGAACTACGCCGGGCAACAGAGATGGCCCGCCTGAGACAGGAAAACCAGCGACTGGCCGAGCGTGTCAGCGTGCTAGAGCGTATTGTTACCGACGGCGATTATCAGCTGAAACAGGAGTTTGCCGAGCTTAATCACGGCGCCTAACCCTTAGCATAGCTCGAGGCTTAGTCCATGGAATAGCCCCCCAAAAATACCATATAGTCTTTAGGGTTTTTCACTTGTGCTGTGGGCGGTAAATGGTTTTATAATGGCAGATTGATACAAATCGCTACAAAAACCTTATAACCGAGACGATGTGACCATGATATCCACCATAAAACACACTTTTGTTGGCCTATTTGCCCTGGCCAGCCTATCTGGCTGTGCCAGCGCGCTGTGTGGCGCTCAGACCGACCATGCCACCAATCCCTTGCAGAGAGAAAACAACCGCCTGGAGTGCGAACGCCAGGTGATGAGCGCCATGGACGAACATGAGCGCAAGCAGAAGAGGGAGAGCGACGAGCTGTTAAAGGCCTATCTGGACAAACACCTCAAAGAGGCTCACTAACAGCAAGGCCGGGCAACCAGGCCCGGCATTCACCCATCTACTAGACAAGCCTCAAACAAAGCCGTCAACACCCGCCCTTAACCGCAGCCCTAAATTACGACGGCAGACAACAGCTCTTAGCAACAGGTGTGGGTGTTAAATTTCTGCCGATAGGCTCTGGGAGAGAGGCTGGTCAACTGAATGAACAGCTTGCGAAAGGAGCTGACATCTTCATAACCGACCCGCTCGACAATCTGCTCCAGGGCCAACTCTGTAGTCTCCAGCAGCCGCTTGGCTTCATCGACCCGTAGGCGTTGCATGTAGCTGGCGGGCGTCTCGTTAAGGGCCTTCTTGAAGCGACGGATCAGGGTGCGTTTACCCAGGGCAAACTTCTGCGCTATCTCATCGAGCAGCCAGTTTTTATCGAGATTGGACTGCATCCACTGCTGAATCTTGCCCACCAGCTCATCTTGATGCTGCTGGGGCGTGATCGCCATGGTCATAAAGGGCTGTTGAGAGCTTCGGTTAGGATCTATGAGCAATATCTTGGCCATCTGCTGCGCCAACGCCTCACCCGCCAGCAAGCCAACCAGATGCAGGGCCAGACTCAAATTGGAGGTGGTCGCCCCGGCGGTGTGAAACTGACCATCGGATACCACCAGGGTATCCATACAAAGGTTGACCCGGGCAAAGTTACGCTCGAACATCTGCGACAGCCACCAGACAGTGGTGGCCCGCCTGTTTTCCAGCAACCCGGAGGCCGCCAGCATCAGGGTACCCGAGCAATAGGCGGCGATGGGCTTGCCCGTCTCGGCATAAACCTTAAGCGGTTCAAGCAGGGGCGCAAAGTCCTGGGAGTATTCCTTAAACTCCGCCTTGTTGGTCACCAAGGAAGAGGCCAGCACCACGGCATCGGCCGCTTGTAGCTGGGCCGCATCGGTGAGTCCCATGGCCGCGAGCTGAAAGCCCTGATTAGTGGTGATCGCCTCACCGTCACTTGAGACGATATGGCAGTGAAACAGATCTTGGGTCGCCTCGGGATGCAACCTGCGATAGAGAGTATTGGTAAAGCTGAACACATCCATCAGCCCCACTATGCCGCCGGCCACCACATTGCCCGCCGCCAGTATCATGATTGTCTTCATCCTTACCCCTTTACCAAAGCTGTCATTTGTCACCCTTATTTTGTCAATAATGACACTTTTTGACCGTTTGTCGAGTTTTTATACTGGCCACACTACAGATTTAAGCTGAAAGATAAGGAGTAAGCAGATGAACGCACGGACACTGCACCTGATGTTGAGCCTGGGTTACTTAGGCGTGAGCTGGACCCTGCTACTGTGGCTGCACTTTACCACCCAGCCCAATCTCTTCGCCCATTTCATTGCCATTCCCAGCCTGTTGCTGTTCAGCGCCTACAGCGCCCATCAGATCATTCGTAAGGGCGTGTGATACTAAGCGCAGACCACGGGCATAAAAAAAGCCCGGCAGAAGCCGGGCTCAGTTACGAAAATACAAATACGTATTGGACTATTTCGCCTTGGGTCTGAAGGGCTTGATCACCGACTCATCACACTCCAGGTAAGGTCCTTCCATCAGATCGATACAGTAAGGGATCGCCGGGAACACGGCATCGAGACACTCGCGGATAGATTTTGGCTTGCCCGGCAGGTTGACGATTAGGCTATCACCACGCAGACCCGCGGTTTGGCGGGACAAGATGGCGGTTGGCACAAACTTGAGCGACTCGGCGCGCATCAGCTCACCAAAGCCCGGCATCATGCGATCGCACACCGCCTCGGTCGCCTCAGGGGTCACGTCGCGCTTGGCCGGCCCTGTGCCACCCGTGGTAACGATGAGGCAGCAATCTTGCTGATCGGCCATCTTAATCAGAGTCTGCTCTATGATTGGCTGCTCATCGGGAATGACTTCATAGACAGGCTCCCACTCCGAGGTGAGGTATTCACCCAAGACCTCGATGATCGCCTTACCGGAAATATCTTCGTACACGCCGGCACTGGCGCGATCACTGACGGTGACTATGCCTATCTTTGCTTTTGCCATTCCATTCTATCCTTTAGGTTTTGGGGTCATGCGCGGCGCCAAGCGCCCCGCCAGGGTTGCGCCCTAAAATAACATATTTTGCCAACGGCTAAAGTGGCCCAAAAGAGATAAAAGTGGGACAGAGATCGAACATTAGCAACTTAAGATGCACCTAGAGCGAAACGGCCACCTGGCTCAATGACAACAGGCCAACGTATCCTCGAGCAGTTCGAGAAAGGCCTCACGACCGGCAAGCACAGCCTGCAGATCGCCTCGGCGAGCATCGGCCTCCACCTGACGGGCGAGCTCCACCAGCGCAATCATGCTGAGATTGCTGGCGGCCCCCTTTATGGCGTGAACGCTGGTGCGTATCGCGTCACAATCTGCCGCCGCTATGCCCTCGATAAAGCCTTGTCTGTGCCTTTGCATCTCCTCGGCGAACACCTGAAGCACCTCGCCGAGCAACGCCTCGTCTCCCGACATGAGCGCCAGGGCGCTATCGCGATCGAATAATGGGTTAGCGGTCTCGGCCGCCGCAGGCGCCTCAATGGGGTCTGGGTCATGTCCCAAGGTCACCTCATAATTTTGCTGGCTCAGTGAGAGCCAACGATAGAGACACTCTTTCAAGTCTCCCAGCACCAAGGGCTTGGTCAGATAATCGTCCATCCCCGCCCGCATGCAGTGTTCTCGGTCGCCCTTCATGGCGTTGGCCGTCAGGGCGATGATTGGCACGGCGCAGAATTGACGCCCCCCCACCCCTTCACGAATGGCCGCCGTCGCATGAAAGCCGTCCATTTCTGGCATCAGACAATCCATCAAGATCAGTTGGTAGGGGTTGCCCTGCTGCGCCGACAATACCTCCAGCGCCTCACGACCATTACCCGCAACATCGGCCTCCACCCCGAGTTGCTGCAACATGCCTAAGGCCACCATCTGATTAACCTTGTTATCTTCTACCACCAGCACCTTGGGCTTATCCGGCAGACCCGTTTTAACTATCGGCTCAATCGCCGACTCGCTCACATCGTCATAGGGCTGATCCGACAGGGCGCGGATCAACTGACGAATGTTCAGTGGCTTCCCCAGATGGGCCACCCTGGCATCGCGCTTCTCAAACTCAATCTGTTGCCAATAGGAGAGCAGGGGCAGGACTTTGGCTTTATGGTGATCGGCGAGCTGGCGCCAGACACTCAGCTCCTCATCGAACGCCTCGTGCTGGGGGGCGAAGCTGTAGATAGTCACATCTGTCTCTGGGATCGCCGCCTCCTCCTTCAGGTAATTCACCCTGGCTCCCCAGCTGCTCAGCAGATCCCCCAGCATACGTTCGAAGGCGCCTTGCTGACCCATGATAGTCACCCGAGCAGGCGACAATCCCTCACGCCAATCGACAAATCTATCCCCGTCGGGCAACTGCTGAGTCAGGGTAAAGCTGAAGATACTGCCCACCTCCTGCTGACTCTTAACCTTAATATCCCCGCGCATCAACTCGCACAGGCGCTTGGCGATGGAGAGCCCCAGCCCGGTACCGCCAAACATACGAGTGGTGGAGCTGTCGACCTGAATGAAGGGATTGAATAGCATGGCGAGCTTCTCTTCGGCTATGCCTATGCCGGTATCTTCCACCTCACAGGAGAGCAGCACCTCACCCGAGGCTGTCAGGCAATTGGAGAGCCTCAGGGTGATCCAACCCTCTTCGGTAAACTTGATGGCATTGCCCACCAGATTGACCAATATCTGACGCAAGCGACTGGGATCGCCGACAACAAAACGAAAGTCCAGCTGAGTTACATCCACGAACAGGGGCAGGTTACGCTCCTCCAGCTTGAGCGACACAGACTGCACGAAGAGATCCAACAGCTCCACCAGGTCAAACTCGATCGCCTCGATCTCAAACTTGCCCGACTCAATCTTTGAGAAGTCCAGAATATCGTTGAGCAGAGACAGTAGGGAGTCGGCGCTTCCCGAGGCCACATCCACATAGCGTTTCTGCATCGGCGACAGCTGGGTCTCACTCAGCAGATCTAAAATCCCTATCACCCCGTTCATGGGGGTGCGGATCTCATGACTCATGCAGGCGAGAAAATCTTCCTTGGTCTTGGCAGCCACCTCGGCCTTCTCCCGCGCTTCCGACAGGGCTAAGTTACTGAACTCCATCTCCTGGGCATAGGATTCTATCTTGCGCTCGTTGATCTTCATTCGGGTCAGATCTTCAACACAGATAAAATAACCCTCAACCATGCCATCGTCACCCACGTCCGGCACATAGGTAACATGGAAAAATCGGGGCGCGCGATCCGAGTCTAAGGTTTCCACCTCAAACACCTGCTTATTACCCGCCAGCACCTCTAACTGATAGGGCTTTATCAGCTGGTAGACATCCCGGGGCAATACCGCCTCGACCTTCTGCTCCAACACCTCTTCTTCCGTCTTGCCTAGCCACTGCAGATAATGTTTGTTGATGAAACGATACCGGCCTTGAGCATCCACATAAGCCAGCTGAATGGGAATCACATTGGTGATGTTGTCGATATAGCGCCGCGACTTCTGTAGCTCAAACTGCTTCTGATTTCTGGCAATAACCGCCTCGTTGTAACTGTTCACCAGCACGCCGAATTCATCTTCGCTGTCTAGGTTGATGGTCTTCTGGCCGCCAAAGGTCTCTATTTGACGCCGGATGCGGCCTATGGGCTCTAGCAACACCCTATGCTGTACATAAAGATTGACCGTAAGCAAGATAGCAAACCCCAACAAGAGAATGCCGACATAGTGGATCAACTCCTCGAAACTATAGGCCTCGATCTCACTGGCATCGTATCTTACATAGAGCACGTATGCCCTGAGCCGCTGTAACTCGGGGGCGATCAGATACACTTGCTGCACCTGATGCACCATACTGCCCTCGCGCCAAACCTCCTTGGAGCTCTGTTTGTCGCTCACATGATTGACCATCTCCGCCAGTTCAGGCTCCAGGCTGCCCATCAGAGGGCTCCCCAGATATTGCCCCAGGTTATCGGCCACTATCTGCTTTTCTCGGGGGTCGAACAGCACCAGGCGCTTGATGCTCCCCTGAGCAGCTAGGCCGTTGATCACCCGGCGCATGTTACTAAAATCTGTGCTCGCCTCCAAGGCGAGCCTTAGCGAGACCGACACCTGGGCGATCTCATAATTCACCTGATGCTCGGTCCGCTCCGTCATCTCCTCATAGTAATAGAGGGCGATAAAAGAGGAGATGATCAGGGCGCACACTAAGGTGGCCAGATTCAGCTTATAGACAATGCCCTGGGCAATCTTATCCCTGTAGTCACGCCACATTGGTTAATTCGCCCGATAGAAAAGTTCATCAACATGACCGCAATCGGATTCGATCGCCTCTATCTTGACCAAGGTTTCACAGACGCTGTAACCCAACTGGGTCAGCTTATCCCCTTGAGCAAACAACTTATTCTGCTCCTCTCGGCTCAGCAGCTTGAGATCCGCCAGGGCTGCCTTAAAGTCTGCCGCCAGCAGGCCCTCGCGCTTAGCCATGATCCCTATTGCATCGTCCGGATGCTGCTGCAGATAATCCATCGCCATCTGCCAGGCCTGATGGATCTGCGCCACCAATTGAGGATGCTCTGCCAGGACACTCGAGGAGATAGACAGGGTATCCAACACCTCCTCGGGGATCTCCTTGGTGGAGAACAGCTCACGATATTCGCCACTCGATTGTATCTCTACCGAATAGGGGGGATAGGTCACTATGGCATCGATCTTACCTATCCCCAGGGCACTTGCCGCCGCCCCCTGTTCGACATTGATCACCCTGACGTCATCAAGCTGCATATCGTGCAGCCTTAGCGCCCGCTCCAGCACGAAGATCCCCAGGGAGCTGACCTCGCAGCCGATAGTCTCGCCCTTGAGCGCCTGCATGCTCTCTATCGAACCGGGCGCTATGATCACGTCGCCACCATCTGAGTAGTCGGCCAGCAAGACAATTTTTATCGGCTTACCTCCCAGAGGCGCCACCTGTATCGCCTCTATCATGGTGCTGGCAAAGCCATCCACATAACCGGTTAAATAGGCGCGCTGGGCATCGGATAGGGTCGACACCTGTACCAGCTCTATGTTGGCCCCTGCCGCCTCAAAGAAACCTTTCTGTTTCGCCAGATAGAGGAGTTCATAGCCGGGCCAAGGGTTTATGGCGATGGTGACAGGCTCTTCGACCTTCTTTTGACCGCAGCCTGCAAATAGCAGAGCCACAAGCAAGCAGATGATTCCCTTAATCATTGACTGTTCTTCCTTAATCATTTTCTACCGTTAGATAGGCACCATCCTGATAACAGACTACGCGATTGCGCCCATCGGCCTTGGCCTTATACACAGCCTCATCGGCCAAGACCAACAGGTGTGACAGATCGGCATTATGATGGTTGGCGGTGACCACACCGAAGCTGCCGGTTACCTCCAACCCCATGGGTTTAAGCCGCGCCAGCTTCATGCGCACGTCTTCGGTTTTTTCTCTGGCGATGGCTAAGCCACACTCCATTAGGATCACAAACTCCTCGCCCCCCATGCGTGCCACCAGATCTTCCTTACGAAAACTCTCCTGTAACAACTTGGCCACAGCTTGCAATACGAGATCGCCGATATGATGGCCGTTGAAGTCGTTAATCTTCTTGAAGTGGTCCAGATCCAGCATCACGATAGAGAGCTCTTTCTGGTGTCGTACCATGGCCGAGAGACTCTGGGCCGCGCGCTCGGCGAGGAAGTGACGATTGTAGAGGCCGGTGAGCTGATCATGCAGGGCCATAAACTTAAGCTTATCACTATGTTGTTTGAGTTGAATATGGGTACTGACCCGAGCGCGCACAATCGCCGGGCGGATTGGCTTGGTAATATAATCCACCGCACCTATCTCCAGCCCCTTCTGCTCATCCTCGTCCGAATCTTTGGCGGTCACGAAGATAATGGGGATCTCGGCCGTCTCTGGGTTGGCCTTTAACTGGCGACACACCTGGTACCCATCCATGCCGGGCATCAGGACATCGAGCAAGATGATGTCTGGTTTCTGCTTGGCCACCTTGAGACACTCTTCCCCGCTTTCGGCAGTCCACACCTGAAACATCTCCTTCAGGCACTGCCGCATGATCAGGACATTTGTCTTAACGTCATCAACCACCAACACTACAGATTGTTCTTCCATGCAATCCCCTAATCAGCAACCAGCAATTAGCCACAATGTTTCAAATGGATAGCGATCTTTTTAAGTGTAGCAGAAAGGATTTTTTCATCCGCAAATCCCACAATTAACATCACAGAAGTTCACGCAGCTGACAACCAAAATATGCAGGCAAGAAAAGCAAAAGGGCCCGTAGGCCCTTTTTGAGATGGTAATAAATTAGAAGCGATAGGTTAAACCGATAACAGACTTGGTTTCCCAATCAGTTGCACCATTGGCATAAGGCACAGCCTGATCCGCCTCTTCACGGCCTAACTTGATGTAGCCTGTCAGGTTATCGATGAAATCATAACCGGCAACGGCAAATACGTTGCGGGTATCAGAATTAATACCTTCGAAACGATCACGTATGTATGAAGCCTCGACACCGGCAAATAAGCCGCTATCAAACTGGTAACCTGTACCCACCTCGGCGCGATACTCTTTAACGGTTGAATCTACAATCACTTCGGCACCATTACCTGTGATGTCCATAGGCGCTGCACCATAGACCTTGATGCGATCTTTACGCATCGCGCGGCCTTCGGCATAGGCATAGAAGTTATCGAAGTTTGTCTCTACACGCAGACCACCACCGAAAGAACCATCGTTGAAACGCTTATCTTCATATTGGGTCTCAACTGACGCAAACGGGATCACAGACACGACTCCGAAGTTGAAATCATAGCCAATTCTGGCTTCCAGGTTAGTCGACTTGTCTTGAGTGGTGTGCTCAGCCTCTACCTTACCGGTAAAGCCGTTTAGCACGTCGGCGTTAGCCGCACCGGCAGATAACGCAAGTAATGTAGCAACAACAATAGCTGACTTTTTCATGTATATTCCCCATATCTATATTTGATGAATGTCTCTCACGAGCATCAAACCTTGGCTCGTCAGATGAAGCTATTATCTTTAAGACTTTCGCAAACATTGAATTAGTAACTATTCGATATTCCAATACATCAATATCTACCAGCTGTTCCACCACACAAGCCACACCAAACAAAAAATAACAGTTTCAAAGCCTTACGATGCAGCACCAATCTTCGATGCAATTTTGAGCAGAGTTCTAGAACGGGTGGGAAAAAATCTTAGGGGGGCGCTCTGTCAGCTTAGGTTCAGGAAACTCACGCCATCAAAGTTCAAATTCGCCCCTATGAGCCTGAAAAACCCCCGCCTTCAACCCACGAATTACCATTAATCAGTGACTCAATGACACCAAAGCTGCTCGCCATCTGACGCTCAGCCTAATTTTTATGGCTAGAAATGAAGGACTTGAGATGTGAAAAGGCCACATAAATAAGCCAAGCAACGGCTAAGCGGAGCGAACTACAAAGATGAGCAGCCTGAGACGGCTAAACAAAGATAACGGCGCGGCAAGCACACGGCAAACAAGGAAGTAAACGGAGAAACAAAGACAGCCGGGGTAAGCACCTAGAGACTTGAGGCGCTCACCCTGCCGCCAGGGGTTATCTTTCACACTCGTCGACACGAGAATGGTAAGGGTCGTCGTCGGCAAGACAGAGCCTATCGGCCTGAAGTTGACCCTGCTTCTGCTCCGCCTGCTTCTGCTCCGCCTGCTCGGCCTTCTTCTGCGCCTCGAACTTAGCCAGGCGCTCGTCGAGCGCACGCTCGATAACATCGTGATTGAGCTCGATGCAGTCATAGTCGCCGGCGGCACATTCCCACTCGGCGCGCACGGGTTGGCTGGCAATAATCGACAGCATAAGCGCAACCATCAGGCTGCCCAACACGCCCACCAGCTTTGAGCGACGCTGCTTGAGTAGCGGCAACTCGGGCAATAGGAATTGCTCTACGCCGCCGACCGGTTCACACACTTTATTTAAATTGGCCATAGGAATTACCTCTTGTGCTAATCAAAAATGACTTACCAGGCCCCACCAACCTGTAAATACAGGGTCCACTCCTCTGGCCCCTTGGCGATATCCATCCCTGTGCGCAGCCCAAGCTGGCGCGCCATCAGGTAACGAAAGCCCACCCCCTGGGTCTTGAGCCAGGGGCTATCGGCAAAACGCTCGTCTGCCATCACCGCCTTACCGGCGCCGGCAAAGCCCAGCAGGGTCCAGCGATCGTCGAGGTCATAACTCACCTCGACCTCTCCCAGGGCGGTGTCATCCCCCTGATAGCGCATCGCCGGCATGCCGCGCATGTCCAGGTAAGGCAAGGCGTAGAAGGGGGCATCGCCCGAGAGAGACTTGGCATCCAGACGCATGTTGACGCCCCACTTGGCATTCAGCCTGTGATAGGCATGCAGGAAGGCGCTGTCGGTGCGATAGTCGAAGTCGCCGCCGAGTCGTTTGTCGTGCTGGGTACTCTTCAGCCTCGCCTTGATACCGCTGCGGGGCGAGAAATGGTTGTCTGTGCTGTCGTAGGTGAGCTTGACCCCCAGGGCGCCATCGCTATCGGCCATGGCACTCTCCTGGTTGAGCGGATGCTCACCGCCTAGGTCGAACTCAGCCTCGGAGCGGGTATAGCTATATTCACCGCCGAGGAAGAAGTTGCTCTCTCCCAGGCGTACATCGATATCTTGAAACAGATGCCAGCCTTGCAGCGAGAAACCCATGGCCGGGGCGTCGATACCCGTGTAGGCCTTGAGCCTGAGATCGGCGGCGAAGATGCCGCCCAGATATCGCACCCTGTCTTCCAGCCAGTTCCCCGAATGAAACAGGCCACCCAGCTTGGTTCCGTTATTGGTGCCGGCGGCCACCACGCCCGTAACGCTCGGCGGGATCTCGGCCACGGCCAAGGGGTCTTCGAGCCGCTTCTGCCGTTGCGACTCGGACTCATGGAAGAACAGCAGGGCGGCGCCGCCGCCCACCCCTACCGCAGGCTCGGTGATCAGAATCGGTACAGGCATGAAGCCGTGGGCGTTGTTAAGGATCCACTGACTGGCATCGACACGGCCATCGGTGGGATCCTTAAACTGATCGGTGAAGCCTGCCTGACTGGCACCGGCTAGCAGGCTCAGGCTGAGTACTAAAAGGCTGGGGTAGCTGGGGGTTGCCATAATCTTCTGCCTCGGGAGTTGGGATGACCTTAGCGAGAAACCCTTTCGTCGCTAAGGTCTATGCGGGAAGCGCATTCTGTTAATAACCGTTGATGATGGCGTCATCTATGATCGCATCTTCGATGTAAGCGTCTTCGATCTCTTGCTCTATGATGGCGTCTTCAATGTCTTCGAGGTCACGCTTGCAGCGCTCGCGTTTCACCTCGCCTTCCACCAGGCCGTCGATCGCGCCAATGGCACCACCGATGGCCGCACCACGCTTAGCGCCTTCACCACCGTCGGCGATGGCACCCGCGGCGGTACCTATGAGGCCACCTTCGATGGCACCGGCCACCACATCGCCCAGGGTGTCGTCACAGTAATCGGCCATGGCGAAACCAGAAGCCACACTCAGGGATAAAGCGAGTAACAAGGGTTTGAATTTCATCTTATGCTCCGAATCATGCTGTTAATGTCGAGGTCATGATAAGAGCAAAAAGCGAATAGCTTTAGTTAGCTATCATTCGATTTTATAATAGGTTGGTAGGGAGGCGCCGAGCGCGAGGCCTTAGCCCCGCGACGCATAGAAAAATTTCTCGTAGAGGTAGGTGTAGCAGTAGTTGAAGACCAGATAGAAGACCACGAAGCCGATATCCAGCCAGAAGGCCTGCCACAGCGAGATGGACAGATAGGCCGCCATGATGGGCACAGAGATAAACAGCAGCCCCAGCTCAAACAACAGGCTGTGCCAGACTCTGTCTGCCATGGATTTCACCATGGTCTACTTGAAGTAGAGCATGGCTCTGTCGAACAGCAGGTTATAGCCATAGTTCCAGGCCGCGGCAATCAGCGACATGCCTATGGCCAGGGCCAACAAGGCACGAGAATCGACCGAGGTCAGCCAGGCACCCAGGGGCACGGCTAACACCATGGCCCCCAGCTCGAACCCTACTAGATACCTGATGCGATCGAATCTCGTCTTATGTTGCATGATAACCCCCTGCGCCAACTTGGCAGCAGAATAAAGTGTTCTCCAACCGGCAACGCCGTCAGCCAAAACATTGATACGCCGGCGGAGAACATAAACCTTAAGCCGTCACTTCAGTCGCCTTGGGTGAGCGTCTTAGCTCACGCAGGCGTTGCAGTGCGATGAAACAGATTGGCACCAGGAGACAGCCGATCACTGTGGCAATCAACATGCCGCCAAAGCTGGCAATACCCAGGGCGTTACGGCTGGCTGAGCCCGCCCCCGAGGCGATAACCAGAGGCAATACCCCAAGGATGAAGGAGAAGGCCGTCATCAATACCGCTCGCAGACGCAGGGCAATCGCCTGCTTTGCCGCCTCCATGATGGAGAGCCCCTTCTCTTCACGCAGCACCTTGGCAAACTCGACAATCAGAATCGCGTTGCGACTCGCCATACCTATGAGCAGTACCAGGCCCACCTGGGTGTAGAGGTTGATACTGCCACCGGCCAGGGCGGTGAAGCCCAGGGCACCAAACAGCGCCGTCGGTACACAGAGGATAATCGCCAGTGGGATCATCCAGCTCTCGTACTGCGCCACCAGGAATAGATAGGTGAACAGCAGCGCCAGGGCGAACAGGATAGGCGCCGAATCGCCCGCCTGTAGCTCCTGATAGGTCATGCCGGTCCACTCGTAGGCGTAGCCCTGTGGCAGGCTGGTGTCGGCAATCTGCTCCATGGCGGCGATGGCCTCACCCGAGCTATAACCGTCGGCCGGAATCGCAATCACCTGCGCCGTGTTGTACAGGTTGTAGCGGGCGGTGTTGTCCGACCCCACCAGCGGCTTGTAGGCGGCGAAGCTAGACAGCTTGACCATCTCACCAGACACGGCGCGTACATAGATCTGCTCCAGGTCTTTCTCTTGCGAGCGGTAAGATTGCTCCGCCTGCAGGTTCACCTGATAGTTCTTACCGAACTTAGTGAAATCATTGACATACATATTGCCCATCATGGCAGACAGCGTGCTGTTCACCTCGTTAAGATCAACCCCCAGCGCCATCGCCTTGGCTCTGTCCACATCCAGATAGAGCTGTGGCACGTTGGCACTATAGGTGGTGAAGGCCATGGCGATCTCGTCGGCATCGTTGAGCGCCGCCAGATAACCATCCAGCGCGGGCGCCATCTGTTCGACGCTGCGACCACTGAGATCTTCAACCTGCAGGGTCAGACCGCCGGCATTACCCAGGCCGGGAATGGCTGGCATAGAAAACGCCATGCCGGTGACATCTTTGTTCTGATCGATAATCGCCTGTACCTGGGCCACCAGCGCAAACTCTGAGGTTTCAGCCGTCTGGCGCTCGCTCCAGTCGTCCAGCACCACGATCATCATGCCAGAGTTAGACGATGAGGCGCCCTTGAGCAGGCTATAACCCTTGGCGGCCACCACATGCTTGACCCCTTCGAGGGCACTGACCTCGCTGATCATCTCATCGACCATCTTGTCGGTTCTGTCCAGCGCCGAGGCTTCCGGTAGGTTCATGTCCACCATGAATGAGCCCTGATCTTCCGCCGGGATGAAGCCCTTAGGCATGTTGTCGCCCAGCAGCATGATGGCGCCCATCAGCAGGGCCAGCAACGCACCCGATAGCATCAGACGCTTACCGAAGAAGCCTACCGACGAGACATAACCATTAGTCAGTCTGTTGATGAATTGATTGAACCAGGCCAGCGGGCCACGTGTCTTAGGCGCCTCATGACGCATCAAGGCGGCGCACAGGGCAGGCGTAAGGGTGAGAGCCACCACGGTCGAGATCACTGTCGATACCGAGATAGTTACCCCGAATTGCTGATACATCTGACCCACAAGACCAGGGGCGAAGGAGACGGGGCCGAATACCGCCAAGAGCACCAATGCTGAGGCAATCAAAGGGGCTGTCACCTCTTTCATCGCCTTGGAGGTCGCGGTCTTGGCGTCGAGATGCTCCTCACTCATCAGGCGTTCGACGTTTTCGATCACCACGATGGCCGCATCCACCACCACACCGATAGCCAAGATCAGGCCGAACATGGAGATGGTGTTGATATCTATCCCCATGGCCGCCATCACCACGAAGGTGCCAATGAGTGACACGGGAATGGCGATCGAGGGGATCAGGGTCGCGCGCCAGCTCTGCAGGAAGAGGAAGGTCACGACAACCACCAGGCCGATGGCGATATAGAGGGTTTCGAACACCTCATCCATAGACACCTCGATAAAGGTGGTGGAGTCGTAGCTGATCACATGCTCCATATCGGCAGGGAAACGCTGACTGAGACGCTCCATCTCGGCGCGTACCCCTTCGGCAACCTCGAGGGCGTTGGCACCCGGTGCCTGATAGATGGCCAGAATAGGGCTCTCATTCTTGCCGTAGGTAGCCATGGCAGAGTACTGCTCCGCCGCCAGCTCGACACGGGCCACATCTTTTAGTGTGATGAAACCGGCCTGGTTGTCGGCGCGCAGTATGATGTTTTCAAACTCCTCGACATCCACCAGACGACCCTGAGTCTGAATCGTGTATTGGAACACCTGGTTACCGGATGAAGGGCGCTCGCCCAGCTTACCGGCGGCAACCGTGGTATTTTGTGCGCTGATGGCAGCGGCCACATCGTTAGCGGTGATCGCCTTGGCGGCCATCTTCTCTGGGTTAAGCCAGACGCGCATCGAGTAGTTCTGCTCACCGATCACCTGCACTTTACCCACACCTTTCACCCTCAGCAGGGCGTCTTTGATGTTGAGCGAGGCATAGTTAGACAGGTAGAGATTGTCGTGGCTGCCGTTGGGCGAGTAAGTGTTGACCGTCATCAAGATGGAGTTAGCCACCTTCTCGACCGTCACCCCCTGACGCTTAACCTCTTCGGGTAACTTGGCCATCGCCTTGTTTACCCGGTTCTGCACCAGCACCTGGGCCTTATCGGGATCTGTGCCGATGGCAAAGGTTACATAGGCCAGGTAGGTGTTATCGTTGTTCGACTTGGACTCGATATAGATCATGTCCTCGACGCCGTTGATCTCCTGTTCGATCACCGAGGCGACCGTGTTACGTATGGTGTTATGGTCGGCACCAGGAAACACGGCAAACACCTCGATAGAGGGCGGCACTATGCTGGGAAATTGCGATACTGGCATTTTTGCCAGACTGAGTAAGCCTGCCAAGGTCAGCACAATCGAGAGTACGATGGCGAACTTGGGGCGATTAATGAAGAAATCGGCCATGAGTTGTTACCCCTTCTTGGCTAGGGCAACAGGCTGTTGCACGTCGACTTCGACGCCGGCACGCACCGACTGAAGGCCACTGAGGATCACGCGCTCACCGGCTTGCAGACCATCCTGCACTATCCAGGAATCCGCCTGACGCAAGCCCAGCTTGACGTAACGGGCCTCGACCACATTGTCTTGGTTAACGGTAAACACATAGCGACCGCCCTGATCTTCCTGCACCACGGCCTGAGGCACCACCAGCTGTTGCTGGGCTACCTGTTGACGCGACGACACAGAGACGAATTGGCCAGGTACCAGCAGGCCTTCTGGGTTAGGGAAGGTGACGCGAAAACGGATAGAACCGCTGCGACTGTCCACATGGTTGTCGATGAAGTCGACCTCACCCTTGTGGTGATACAGGGTGCCGTTGGCCAGGGTCAGCGCCATCTCGGGCGACGCTATCTCCTCGCCCGCCTGCACACGTTGCTGCAGGTCATTGAGATACTGCTTCTCGTCCAGCTTGATATCCACATGCATGGCGCTGCTGCTCACTAGAGTGGTCAGCGGCTCGACATCAGGCCCCACCAAGGCACCGACACTCACTCGGCTGTCGCTCATCACACCGTCAAAGGGGGCAAAGATGCGGGTATTTTCCAGATCCAGCTGGGCATAGTTGAGCGCCGCCTTGGCGCTTTGCACCTCGGCCTTCATGCCGAGAAGCTCGGCTTCGATCTGCTCGACCTCCAGGCTGCTCAGAGCATCTTGCGTCAGCAGGGCCTGGGCCTTCTCATGTTTCTTCGCCTGTAGCATCATCTGCGCCGTTTTCTGCGCCAGGTTGGCCTCCAGGCGGGCGACCTCGGCCTGAAACGGCTTAGGGTCTATCTCAAACAGCAGATCACCCTTCTTAACCTGAGCGCCATCGGTATAAACCTGGCTGATCAGGTAACCGGAGATCTTTGGCAAGATCTCCACCTGGTCGACCGCCAGGGTCTTACCCATGAACTGTTCGGTGAGTTGGATCAGCTGAGGTTGCATAACCTGCACTGTGACCTTGGGTTGTTCGGTGAACTCCCCGTCGACTTCGGCTTGCTGCGAACAGGCAGCGAGTAGAAGTGGGAGGGAAATCGCAATAAGTTTGGCTGACGTACCCATAATGACCTCTTCTCAAGCATCGACACTCATGTGCCACAAACGATTAAATTACGACCACTATACAGAGGAGTTTTTAATACTTTTAACTAGGTATTATTAGGTTATCGAATGGGTTTGGGGCGGGGGTGAGCGGGGATAGATGACACCACATCTATTCGAAATACAGATGGTTATTAATTAACCTAAGCAGGATTGTTAATAGATAATGGCCTCACCAACAGCAAGGTACAATATCGAGGTCATCATGTTTAACAAAAACGCTAACCTGGGCAAAATGGATCAATTCATGTCAGTGATCACCGCCGGCGCCATCATTAGCCTATTTGTGGTTTACGAGTCGTTATTCGGCCAGGATCTGGCCATTCAGCAAGTGGTTATCGAGCTGCTGAGACACTAATAGGCTGTCTCAGCTACCAAGCCTCAGCCGCTCGCGTGAAAAATTAACGCTTGAGTAGGTCGATAAAGAAGCTCTTTGCCGGGCCCTGTTGCGCGGTCGACTTCCACAGCAAATCGACTGTCGTCAAGCCGGCCTCTTTCTCGATGACAGGCTTGAAGGTAGAGAGTGTGCCTATGGCCGCCTTCTCTTCATACATGCTCAAGGGAATGATCCCCCAGCCGATGCCCTGCTCCACCAGACGTATCATGTCATCCAGATCCGACGCCTCCCAGGTTTCCTGAGACACGCGCCCAAGCTTCGCCAGATACTCATTTTGCAACATACTTGAACAGACGATCTGCCGCTCGATGATCAACATCTCGCTGTCTACCGCCTCCAGGTCCGCAAACTTATAGTCGGGGCTACAGATACACACCCACTCGATACGTGCAATACCGACAAAATCGAGATTCTCAGGTACCGCCTCGGACATGATATTAAAGCCGACATCGACCTCATCGGCTTCGATCGCCCGATTAAGGCGGTTGCCGATAAGCTTGACCAGCTTGACCCGGGTGAAGGGAAACTTCTCCGCCATCTTCTCCAACGCCGAATCAAATACAGACATGGGCACCAGAGGATCGGCACCGATAACCAGCTGATCTTCGACCTCTTCGATCACTCCCTTGGCATAACTCTCCATACGAGTCGCCTGGCGCATGAGCACCTTGGCCTGATGATAGAGTCGTTCACCCTGCTCGGTAAGCTGTGGATACTTAGTGCTGCGGTCAAACAGCTCGACCCCGAGATCCAGCTCGAGGTTATTCACCCCTATGCTGACCGAGCTCTGGCTCTTGCCTATGTGTCGGGCGGCGGCCGAAAAGGATCCTTTCTCTACGGCGGCAATAAATGCGTTGAGTTGTTCTAGATTTAACATTTGCGACCTATTCGATTACAAGATACTTACTAACTCTAGTTATTAAAGCTCATCGGAGATACTAACGCCAGTACATTTTACAACCAAGACTAGAGATCAAGACTATGAGCAAATTAATCGCAAAAACCTCAATCATAGCAGTCGCCACCTGTGCCCTGCTGTCACTAAACGCCATGGCCGCCGAGGCGCCAGCCGAAGAGAAAGTCAACTATGGTGATCCAACCGCCAGCTTCAGCACAGTGGGCGTGTCCACCAGCAAAGATGTTGACCAGATCTCCGGCATGATGGGTATTGGCAACAACATGTATCAGTTGGATCTGAACCGCGACAAGAATACCGGCGACTTCAGCGGCCGCGGCCGTTACTTCCATATCACAGACGGCCTGGGTTACTCGGTGGATGTGATTGGCGATGCCGACACTCAGACGCTACTTGGTGGCCTGATGTATAAGTTCCAACTGAGCGACAACGTCTCCATCTTCCCCATGCTGAGCCTGGGTGGTACCCAGACCAAGCGTCCGCTGGAGAACGACAAGTATGACCGCAGTAGCCTGGTGCAGGCCGGTGTCTATGCCATGTATGGTTTCGACGCGGGTCACTGGCTCTACGCCAACCCTAAGAGCACCTACCATGTGAAGAACGAGTCCTTCATCAACCAAGTTGAAGTGGGTGGTGGCTTTATGGTGACCGACAACATCTCTGTCGGTGCCAAGGTGGAATACACCGCCGCCTTCGATACCCCTCAGGGCCGCATGAAGGAAGATACTGTGACCTGGTTACAGGCCAACTACTACTTCTAAGCAGAAGCATGACAGCCACCTAATGAGGTGGCTGTTTTTTTATGCCATGGAAACCCTGCCAACTATGGCTGCTTGAGCCGACTATTGTTGTAGATGGCAGGCATGATCAGCAGCAGAGTGATCAGCAGGAAGATCACCAGCTCGAACAGCACCCACTCCTTGAGCAGCACAGCCGGGGCCAGCGCGGCACCGATAGACTGGGCCGCCACCGCCAGACGAATCGCATGCCCCTCTGGATCAGCCTCGGATATCACCCCCATGAAGAAGGGCAATAGGAAGTTCCACATAAACATGAAACAGCTCACCGCCACAAAATAGACCAGTGGATCCCGGGTCGAAAACAGCAAAACGATGGCGATGCTTTGCCCCAACACCCCAAAGGTGATCACCCGCTGCCGATTGCCATATTTCGCCAACAGCGAGGCGCTCACCGCGCCGAGCAGGCTAAACAGGGTACCGATCGCCAGTATCACCCCCTGATCTATCTCGCTGATGCCGATGCGGGTCGCCACCACGCTCAGCATGGACCAGGCACCGGAATTGGCCAACATGATCATCAAAATGGCAAACAGCGCGGTATAGAGAAACACCTTACCCGTCTTCACCCCTTGAATCACCGGCATCTGCTGCGCCCGGGTATCCACCGGCAGCAACACCATCAACAGGCAGAAGCCAGCCAACAGCACCAGGAGACCATCGAATCCCCCCTGCAGCCTCAGCTGAGGATAGAGGAGAAACAGCAGGCCACTGTAGAGCATCTGCATGGCGATCGCCCGGCCGAAGGCGGCATCGGGCAGCTTGTCACGGGACAGGGTATCGAAGCAGCGGACGATCAAGATGCCGGCGAGGAAACCGGCGGCAAAACGCAAGACAACAAACCACTCCACAGTCGCACAAAGGGCGCTACCCAGATGTGCGAGCGCCAGAGCCAGGAAAACCCCTCGCTCACTGACAAGGTTAATTCGCTGCCAGAAGAAACAGCAGATAGAAGCCAGCGAGAAGCCGATAAGCTCTATGGTGGCCACGTAAGTGAGGGCCAACACAGGTTCGGCAAACTGACGGGAGACCACCTCAAAATAGATGGGCAATAACAGAAAGACGCTAGACGCCACCGACATCTTAATGCCGGCATAAAAGCTATAGCCCCCTCTGGATGTAGACAATACCCACTCTCCTCGATCATCAAAACCAGCGTAACACCTACTTAAGTTTATTCATGAATTCACAAAAAACTTAATAATCAGGTAAGTTAACCCCTGTGAGCCCAAAAGCCCAGCCGATATTTGCGCCAGAGGAGGAGAATGTGAGGGCGCGCGCCGACTTGTGTAGTACCAATAAACTTTGCCCACAAGAAAAAAATGGGACATTAATGTTCGCCCATATACAGACAAAATAAGGTCGAACAAAAATCTTTACAAAGCCTTTGACTTTCCAATCCTTGTGCCCCCCCAAATTTAACACCGTGACATTGAAGTCTTATCAATAGCTATAAGGCACTTAAGCCTGTGACCAAGGGAACGCTAATTGGCTTCATTTAACGCTTTTTTAATCAAAAGAAATCATGAATTCATATTTTCATGAAAACATGAGATAATAAGTCATTATACGAGTTTTATGGCACTAGAAAGAAATGATCGTCAAAGATAAGAGCAACATATCAACAAAAGGCGAAACAGAGATGAAAAAGCCACTCCAGTTTATGGTGGATGAATCATTTCACCGAGAATTCAAAGCGTATGCTGCAAATCAAGGGATCAAAATGTCAGATCTCTTCAAAGAAATGTATGGACTTTATCGGAGCGCCAAGGACTAAACATGGAAATAGTAGAAATGTCTGATGATAAAAGTCTGATGCAAGTCCAAGCTACAAGAGCATATGTAAAAAGTGTCCTTGAGAACTATTGGACTTTAGCAACAATTGGTTACAAGCCAATCCATCCTCTGAGCAATTTTCTCAAAAATACAAACTTGAGACTAGACGAACAAGAAGAAAAAGAAGCACTTAGGCTGGCATCTTCTATTTCTGAGCTATCCATACTTGAAGCTAGCTATAGAGTAGGCGAAATATACACGCAGAGATTACCGAAACAATTAAGAGCTCAACATGGAGTCTACTTCACGCCTCCGGCTTTGAGTAATCGACTTCTCGATAACATTGAGCAAGCAGGTTTTAATTGGACAGAAGGTCGCATTGTAGATCCCGCTTGTGGCGGAGGTGCATTTCTGGCTCCTATAGCCCTTCGAATGAAACAAAATTTAAAAAAGAAAGGTTTTTCCGATCTAGCAATTGTTAAACATATTTCAACAAACCTCCATGGCAAGGAATTAGACCCCTTTTCCGCTTGGATGTCCCAAGTTTTTCTAGAAATAGCGTTATCAAAAGAGTTAGCAGAATCTGATTATGAACTACCAATCGTCATTGAAGTTGGAGATACATTAATTTGCGAGTCAACAGAACGCTATGACTTAGTAGTAGGCAATCCTCCATACTCAAAAATTAAACTAAACAGCGTAACACGTAAGAAATTCTCACGGTCACTATACGGCCACGCAAATCTCTACGGTCTATTCACGGATAAAGCTTTATCTATGTTGAGTGAAACAGGCATACTCGCGTATGTAACACCAACCTCCTTCCTCTCAGGGCAATATTTCAAAGCACTAAGAAGATTACTGTCTATCGAAAGCTCACCTGTCAGTGTTGACTTCATTGACTCCAGAAAAGGGGTCTTTTCGGGTGTACTACAAGAGACGGTTTTAGCAACGTTTTCAAAACGGAAACAACATAATAAAGGTGTATCCTCTACTCTGCGAGTCCTCAATGACTCAGAGGTTCAGGTGGAGCACAATGGTGACTTTACTATCAATGTAGACTGCGACGCTCCCTGGCTCATACCAAGAAGCCCAAGTCACGCACAGTTGCTAGCAGATGCTCAAGAAAATCATTCAACACTATCCCAGTACGGATACAAGGTTAGTACAGGACCTCTTGTGTGGAATAGGCATAAAGAGCAAATAGTTTCGAAGAAAACTAAAACAACATTGCCTCTACTGTGGGGAGAATGTGTCTCTACATGTGGTAAGTTCGAGCACAAATCAGATAAGCGAAATCATGAACCGTGGTTCAGAATTGAAGGTGATATAGACAACTGGTTGGTAGTAAGAGAATCATGCTTGCTATTGCAACGCACGACTGCAAAAGAGCAATCTTCAAGATTAATTGGTGCCATAGTTCCCGACGAATTCATTAAGGCATATGGCGGCGTTGTTATTGAGAATCACCTTAACATGGTAAAACCTATCTCTGGTGCTGACACTATAGTTAGTGTAAATACACTGCAATTCATATTGAAAAGCAAAGTGGTTGATACTCTATTTAGAATGATGAATGGCTCCGTTGCGGTCTCAGCCTATGAACTTGAGGCGTTATTATTACCCCCGTTAGATAAAGCGATTGAAATTCACAGAGCTTTAGTAGATGGTGTAGGGAATGAAATTATCCAAACTATGATAAGGGATTCCTATAGTGGAAGAATTACCAAGGCTGCCTAAATTACACATCGTAGAAGAACGCCTTCCTCTAATATTTCCTGAAGGCACTAAAAACCGACAAAATCACATAAATATTACAGCAGCTAGGACTATTTTTGTATTGCTATATCTTGGTGCTGTAGAAGGAACTGAGGTTTGGCTTAGACCAGATCAAGTTACTAGAATGACCGACTCTCAAGCTGCGATGATTGATAACGACAGTCGATTAGCTTGGCGAAAGACCTCCATGAAGGTAATTCCCAAAGATCAACCAATTTTAGGTCGTTGGTATGAGGTGAATTCAAGGGAGGGTATCCGAGATGACTGTTTAAGATACGCTTTATGTGAAACAGGTGCAGTAATTGTTCGACTAGGTTTAGCTACAACTTCAAGTGCAGGACGCTATGCCCTTGAGAAGGATTTTTCAATGCTATTTGATCCGGCATTATCTGATTTAGAATTCGAAATCGCCGTTGATAGCTGGGCCTCAAAGCATCTCTCTACAAGTGCTATAATGCGAAAACAGCTTGCTCAGCGAGCGGCTTCTCAGAACGAAGGTACTGTAAAAGTTGTTTTCCCTAATAACGAAGTGAGGATGTTAGCTCCTGGACCTAGCTCAGGCATAACCAAGGCGGTCATTGAAGACTTCAGCAAGCACTTTTTAATTCAGCCTGCGGTTGTTTGGATTAGTGAAAGCGCTAATAAAGAAGAACGTAGCGACCGAGAGCTTGCCAATGCAATTGGATTAAATATTGAAGTTGATAAACACTTGCCAGATGTAATCCTAGCGGATATAGGAACACAAGAGCCACTAATTGTTTTTATTGAGGTGGTGGCCAGTGATGGCCCGATCAATGACACCAAAAAAGATGGTTTGATGCTACTTATAAAGAAAAGCACCAAACTTAAAGAATCACAAGCTGTATTTGTAACAGCATACGCAGATAGGGAAGATAGGGCATTTAAGAAGACTTTCTCTGTCTTAGCTTGGCAATCATTTGCCTGGTGCATGTCTGAGCCAGATAAAATAATCGGCCTATATGAGCAAACTGGCACTCGCAAACTAACTGATTTATTAACCGATTAAGGGAAACAAAATAAAAAACCAACATTCAGTTATTTGTAATTTATCGTACTTACTTTATAAACTGCCAGGGGAGAAAATTTTTCAACTGGCTGTTTTCTACCTCATACTTACTCCAACCAACTCTTCTTAAAATACCTAACTCAAACAGTTTTTTCAGCCAAAAACCAACCATTTTTCTGCGATGCTCATAAGCTCGGTCGTCTACAGAAAATCCCAACAAAGACTCCAGCCAAGGATCATCTGCAATTGATCTTGAATCAATTGTGTAACCTTCGTTACCATGGATCTTATAAGTCCAAACAACAGTTCTCCAAACATCCTGTGAGGCATTCCAGCAAAAAATATGCTTTGAAGCTTGCTTCGGGAGTGGCAATCCGAGTTTTTGACAAAGAATTTCCATTTTTTTCTTATCGTCAGCTTCTTTAAAATGACACACAAAAGACGAAACTTTCTGTACTTTTTGCTTCGCTTCTACTTCCTTTTGCATTAACTCGTTATCTGCAATTAATTCTAATTTCCGTTTCCAAGATTCTATATTCAACCAACCTAGATGAAATCGAGAAAAATCTGTATCAGCTCGCTCGTCAAAACTAATTAATAGCGTTGGATTTTCACTGTAAGCTATCCTGTCATGATTACTTACGACAAACAATATTACGTCTACATTCACTTTGCCTTCAACGATACCCCTCCCTTTATAACCATAGGCAAAAGGAAACCACTCGTCATGGAAATGTGTAATCTTAGGAGTCCTAAAAACAGTAAAGGAATTAGAGTTAGATAGTGTCCGAGTAGCTTTCAATGAAGGCCAAGTAAAACTTGGCATATCATGATTATTGCTTAAATACTTTGCCATATCGTATACACTTGTTAAATAACCTTGATCTATCGATTTGACAGCATCATCAACCTGAATCTTTAACTCTCGCTCTAGCTCGTACCTCCTCGAACACTGAAGCCACCTACGATTAGAGTTCTGTAATACCGATCTTTTCAATTCATCACGGCTAACATTCCAAGACAACATACTCAAATCAATTTCAATTGCATCCATTCCAATAGACTTATATTTGTTTTCTCCCAGCTCCCCCTTCGCATTAGTAACAAATATCTCGACTGCTAGCTTTTCATTTTTATCTGATTGACATACAACATCCGCAATTAACTCAATGCTCAACCTTACTTCTTGCTTCGCTTCTACTATCTGAAAACAAGGTGTTTCTGTCCTACATTGCTCTATAATCTCACCAGACATATCCGCACAGGAATAATACCCATGAATTTCAGGTAAAACTAAAGTTGATTGGTCAAGAGCCGATTCTTCTAAGATTTGCTTGGCAGCGAGGTGTAATGCAGACTCTCCTCCACAACCAGTATTGGCTTGATGTGAAAAATAATGAGCTTTTATATCTCCTTTATTAGCAATAAGTGGACTAGAGCAATTTATAGAAGGGCAAATACACCCACATGCCTTCCCTTTCTCTACCTCAGATATATGACGCATAACTCCATCATAACCTAGACCCCAAGCTATTTTCACTCCCGACATATCCATCCTCAACTGCCCATAAGTAAAAAATATTAATTAAAAACAATTTTTGGAACTACGTTACCGAACAGTTTGAAACAAAAACATGACCATAATTGAGTGAAAACAAAATTAAACACACAAAAACTATTCTAACAAATGTTTCCTGTCACAAGTTGTACTTCATCGCTAAATCAATAATACTATACACATTTAAACGCTTATTACCGACAACCTTACTAGCTTTCACATCCAATAGATTAACGTTATGAACTGAACATTTACAAGAGTTATACCACTCGACTTTAAAATAACTCACTCCATAATGGAAAATCTGTTCCCTAAAGCACTCATAACAAAATCTAACTTTACAAGGAAAACCAATACAATTATTAAGAACTACCTCATCATAAAAAAAGGATTCTTCATTAAAAATATTATTGTATATTAAATCAAGATCCAGTTCATTTAGTTTGTAAAAACAACCTATTGCAGGACACCTGTCTGAAATAAATTCTAAAACATCCTCTTTTGAGTAACCAGATAACAAACCATTCCCTTTAATCTTAGGAAAAGTTTTCCAATACCCATCGTAAGAAACGATACCTTTTAGTTCGCTAGACCTCGCTAGCCCTACGCTTAACATCGCATTTCTTATAACTAGACTATGAAGTGTTTCATCGGGAAAAGGGGGAACCATAGTCAAATAAAATTTCTATTATAAACTAGCAGCATACGAGATGGTTAATTACAAAATCACGATTCTATTGAATTTGCATAATTTACATGGCCTAACAATCTTTTTAAATCACCTTCAGACACCTTTCCACTATTTAGCAAATGTTTATAAGCACGCACCTTATTCCTATAACCTTTGGGTAATCTTGGTTTATCACTATTAACCAAAAGACCATGAACTTTTAATCGCTGTCCTTTGCGGGAGTCGGCAAAATACTCTTTTTCTTCATTAAGCTCTAATCCGGCATCTTGAAATATATTACTAATCTGCCCACCCAACCCCTCTGGAAACTCATTTTTACCTGAGAAAACAATATCATCTGCATATCTGGTCACTGATATGTTCAATTCTTCACTTAGCTTTCTCAAATCATCATCAACTTTTATCATTATTAAATTTGAGAGGGTTGGACTTGCTGGGGAACCTTGAGCTAGCACACCATTAAAGCAACACAGAGATGTAATTAATTTACTCCCCATTTCAGAGTACCCTAGCTCTTGAAGTGCTGATTCAACTAGTTCATCTGAAATCGAAGGAAAAAAATCTTTAATATCTATAGAATACACCCAGAGAGCATTGCAATGTTGCTCAGCTGCCATTTTTGCCGAACATCCAGGAATAAAGCCAAATACATGTTCAGGCCGCTGTATCGCTTGACACAGGTGATAGCCTATCCATTTTTGAATCACTTTCAATGCAACTTTTGGTGCTTGGATAGTCCTACGCTTCCTACCTTTATGAATAGTAAAAGTACGGTAAAATTTATGCTGCTGTTTACTCATGGCATGAATAAATTCACGAGAGTAACCAAACAAAATTGCTAAGCAATAGGGTGATACTACAGGAGGTAATTTCGCTTCCGCTAATTTTGATATTTCGTCAGCATAACGGCGCTTTTGAGACTCTGGCAAAGCCTCTATATAGCTTCCTAGCTCGTGAAAAGAAATTAGGAGCGGCGCGGCTTTCATGACACAAATCTCTTTAACATTATTTCTTTCTCAACGATGGACTCACGTCCTGATGAGCGAAGCGAAGATGGACGTGAGTCCATCGATGCTTCTGTGCCTAGCCTTCGCCAGCGGGTATGATTCATACCCTCGCGATAATTCACCGCCGCTCCTAATCCATATTTCACCACTTTCTAACCCCCAAAGCAAGAGCTCTAGAAATATCTGAACTGTATCTATTTTTTGGGTTTGGAACAACCTCTAATCCTTTAGCCGTTAATGAGTAGGATTTAAAATCATGTTCACGTAAGACTAAGCCCTTCTTCAATAATTTATCATACTGCCGATTTAGCCATCTATCAGATATTTCCGGAAACTCCTCTTCAAAATATTTTTGGGCCATTTCTAGTGAAACTGGTTGCAAGCTTTTGGTCGCAACCAAAATATTAAATATTGTAGGTAAACTTGTTTGCGCATCTAGCCACTGAATACTACCAAGCGTAAATGAAGATTCCGAAATCAACTTTTTAAAGACTTTTTCTACATCACTTCTAGACGCATGAGTAAGGTTGTTTGCAAAAATCCACGCAGTAATTTCAAACGCGGAATCACACTTCAAAAATAATTGTTCAACAACATTATCAAACCTAGAATTTAGTAACTCAAATACCCCACGCTCTAAATTTTCTACTTTTCTTGACTTAAGGTATACGATATGAACTTGGGATTGGTACCTTCTCTTAAGATGTCCGACTAACCTCTGAAGTTGTCGATGAGAAACATATCCACTCTTAGATGTATTAGACACCTTGTCTTTAGGAACATACAGTACAATAGAGCCGTCACTAGTACGAACTTGAACGTCTGAAACAAAATATTTTTCAAGCCCAGTTAGGCTCTTTTTAATATCATTTATATCCAACAAGCCCTAACTCCTTCCATGTCCTCAAAATTAACGCACAGTAACGATTAGCCTGATCAGGCCAATTTCTAGCAGACGAAAGTTTATGATGCCCTAATTTTATAACCTTATCTTCCATGACAATCTTTTCTTCAGGCTGATAGTCCGCTATTAACCTAGCGTCATATGCTTCTGTTAATAACTGTGCTAAAGCTGAACCGTTAGTTTTTATCGAGGTTAAAATTCTACTTCTATCACCCAAATCAAGCATCCCAGCCTTAATCATCTTTTGTATTTCACGTTCTGCAGGCTTGCGTAGTGCTTGTCGTAGCAAATTTGGAATCTCGGCATGTGGAGTACCTCTCCAACTGTGCTGTAATGTCCCAAGCATTTCTCTAGTCGACAGGAAAGCTGCGTAGTAGTATCTGTTAAAAGCACTTCTTCCCAATAAGTTAGAATGGCTAAAATTTCCATTACTTATTGCCAATTCCTCAAGTCTTTCTCCAACATACTTCACAAATCATTCATCCTTTATATGTCCATTGTGCTCATCACACATAAACACTAGAAACTGCCGATGCTTAAGATTTCTCAACGAACTAAGCGCCTGATTTGGCTTTTAGCAGCTTACAGGTACTCTGTCACAACAAGGTTGTAATCTCAATAGCCATATGACTTCCACCCAACACTATCGAAGATCGGATTTTTAAGTTAATTTGAAACATTAATCTCAGGCTAAAAGTAGAATTAGACCTATTACACTGCACTAAAAAAACTTTTATTTTTTTGCACTTAAGGCTCTGTAAACCATCATTGTTTTTGGAATTTTAGACTTATACTTTGTCAACCAACCATGCCCTCCAAGCAATAAATCAACTTGCGTTCTTGACAGCTTATTTTGGTACTTTTTCATAATTGAGCAAACTTTCGGAATCAACAGCTTATCTCGCTGCCGCCAATCCACCCTAGGCTTAACAATCGGCTTTTGAGCTATTGGTAGGTGCGCTTCCAACCATTGTTTTTCATGAGCATACAGCCAATAAAACTCCGCACTACATGATGCTTTTACTTGCTGCCTAATAACCGTTGTCCCTTGACTAATAAACTTCATTACTCGGAGTTTGTATTTTCTCCTCCTCGATTCATACTTACATTGCTTTCGCCATTGAACCAAGCTTGGCGATGACGAAATTTGTTGCTCTACACTCCCAACCGATATTCCAACTCGTTTAGCAATTACACTGCGATGAAACCCTTTCCCAGCGAGAAACATAATCCTTTTCTTTACGCTTTCCGTTATCTTCTTAGGTTTGAGGTTCACTGCTATATCAAGCCTTAATGCTAGTGACTTAATGAAGCATCGACTTTTACCTGTAAGGCGACTAATGCTAGCCATTGACTCTCCTTGCTGTAACAACTCAATACACAGTTCTTCGACCGTCCGATTATAAGTATGATCATTTAAGACTGGTTTGCTCTGCTTGAAGTGTACAGCTTGCCTTGATATCCAAAACCCCAGCACTAAATACTTTAGTGGATGTTGAGTTACCTTTCCTGATAGAAGGGAGGAGATATAACGATAATCTTTCCTTGACCGTGGAACCCAATCTAGCGATTCATAACCTAGTTCTTCAGTAAACAAATACAATTCCCTAAGTAAGAGCCTCCTTCGGTAGTAGCCTTTTTCAGTAACATAGCCAAGTTTACTAAGTTTTTTCTTAAAATCATTTAACACAAACGGTTTATTGGTCACGCTTACTTTTTGTAATAGATCATATGAATATCGAGCAAAGTCGCGACTAAGAGCACTACTCTGAATCGGGTGTTCCAACAACGGCGGAAGCAAACTAAGGCGCAATCTGGCATGTCCCTTTAATGGAAAATGAACCAGCTTAACTCGATGACTTGAACATGATTCTATGCCAGGAATTTGATGGCTCCGATGCCAATAGGGCACCCCAAAATTTTCAGCGTCTGCTTTTGCACACGTTGGGCAGTACTTGATTGAAAGCGGTTCCTTTTCACGCGCACAAACTAGCTGGCAAGCCCTTATGGCTTCTGCCGCATTGGTGGATATTAAACCTAGTGAAATAGATGTAGCATGAGACGGCAAAAAATGAATAAATAAAGGAGCCAACGTCTGCTGATTTAGCAGCTCAACTGGCATTTCTTGACTTAACCTACTAATTCTCTCTAGACCCGCCGTTAAATAGGGGTGAATACTCAATTTAGGACTGCCAAGCGTCATGAGCAGGTAGTTGGCAGAAGTAATACCATTTAGAGTAAAGTGCCGAATAATGCGGCTAAACAATATTTCATCAGGAAAAGCAGAAGGGAGTTGCATCCTTTCTCCCCCGACAAACCTAGTTAATCATTGAGTAGATTTTAGACTAATTCTGATATGCTGCAGTTTTTGAAGAGATTATAAAAGCCATTAAGATAACTCTATTCGAGGCTCATAGAACTGTACTTTAGGTGAAATATCCTGATTGGTTAATAGTGATTAGTTAACTATAAGATAATTCTGAGAGTGGATCGTCAAGAACGATATTTTGTACTCTTAGGTAAGTCATTGGCTCCTCTAATCCAGCAACTTGTTGAAATAAATCAGGATCATCAATTCGTCCATTTAGATCAACCGCTTCAACCAACTCGATAAGTCTAGATGTAAACTCAGGATGCTGAGGTTTCGTGATGTCACCAGTTTTATCGACCTTTTTTACCACCGCTTTATCAGTCAATCGAGTGTTACGTTGCTTCCCTTTGGGTAAAGAAACTCGGATGCTTTTAAGCTCATTCACTTCTTCTGTTTGTATTGAAAGTCCACACGCAATCACATTTCCACTTCTTAAAGTAGCAGGAGTAATACGCTCATCATCAGTTCCAATAACTAACCTTTGCGCCTCTCGGTATGTACGGCTCGCCATATCAATATTTCCAACCGAAAGAGTATGGAGAACATCATTAAGTTCTTCGGTAAGCTCGGTATAAACTTTCGTCCATTGGTATTGCCAAAGCTGCTCAACAAAGGCATTCCATGAAACACTGTCTCTCGCTAATACAGACATAGTATGGTGATAACCGCTTTCAGCTCTTCGTGCGGCCTTAAGCTCTTTGACCAAAGATTCTTCAAAAGGAGGATTTGCGACAAAGAAAAGAGGTACCCCCAACTTATTCATCAACCTGTGCAAAAACCTCAATAGGTTGTTTTCCCCGCCCGTTCGCTTGAACTTTAGATTCTGCATTTCATCAATAACAAGCATTCCTAAGAAGCTTGATTTAATGTACTGTTCTAACTGTCTAATTAAAGCCCCTATCGTACCTGCTGGCTTCGTTTTTTCTCTATCAAGAGTTAGATCTAATGTTGAAAGTATCTCTTCACACAGATCTCTTACGCTTGAATTACTAGGGCAATCAACTTTGATCCAAACAACTTGCTTTTTGAGATCCAATACTTGTCCTTGATAGGAATTGTGTTCTATAACATTTGGAAAGTAGCTCAGAACTTGCTCAACCATTGATGTTTTGCCAACCCCACTATCTCCAATGAGAGTCAGTCCATCTCCTTTTGGTTGAAAGAACCCTGTACGAGGCTCTACATCTGGCCGCTCATCAACCAGATAATGTAAATATTGCACTGTTGTTGGGCTAAGTGGGTTCTTCGCAGAGTATCCCTTTTTAATAGCTCTCTCTACGGCTCTAAAACACGCCTGATAATCGGTAAGAGGCTGCCTTATTTCTTCAATACGATTCAGATATTCATCACGAACCAATGGACTTGGATGATCAGCAATTTCCTCTGAATAATCAGGGTAATTACTAAACACTCCCATGACACTTTCCCATGACTTCTTCGCAGGGAGGGCTTCTATAAGCGGATTCCCTTGATGCTCGGGCAAAATTGCATCCTGATAAACAGCAGATTCAACTCTCATATCCCACCTCCATTAGTTTTTCTTTTTCTACCTTTTGGCAACGGAATAACTTTATCACCCGAGGGGAATGAGTCTGAAGCATCATTAGTAATTGAGGCCGCAGACTCAGGTGTAATAATATTTGTTGTAGCTTCCAACTCTTCCTTTCGGCGTAGGCGGGTATTACGTGTCTTATCTTTAAATGAGAGACTTTCAGCATTTTGGCTTCTGCATTTGGCTTGTCGAGTCACATCCTTTCGATGTTTATGATCACCAATTGAAGCTGTTGATATTGGTCTTAGCTCTTTCTTGGAATCGAGCCAGTCTTGAACAAAGCTCGATTCAAACATCGATTTATCACGCAACATTCGGCTTCGAGGTAGAAGATCACACCTAATAAACCGTCCGTTTTTATCCAAGCGAACATAAATGTAATTCGTTGTATTTTCATCAATTCGCGCTTCAAGTCTCCAACGTCCTGATGATCTAGCGACTGATGCTAAATTAAGCGTTTCAACTTCTGAACATGAGTAGTACATACCGTTAAAATATATTCCACTTCGAGTCATGCTTACTTCTGCTGAAGGTAGCAATCGAGCTATAACGTCATCACTATTAGCTGATTGAAGTTCATGCCTATGTTTTGCAAGATGTATCTGCCAATAGTTAAGAGGAGTAGGAGACAAGTCATTTTCAATGAGCAAGGAACTTGTAAAGGCTAGATCATCAAAAATTGAACGATTATGTTCCAGTACCGCTTTTATTATTTCAGCCGTAACTTCTTTGAGCGTATAAACTGCATCTTTTCTAGAGTCTCGGTTACCTCGAACAATCTGCCCCCCTCTAGTAGTACCCAATAATTCATGAATTGCTTCTTTATTGATAATATCAAAGCGTTTCTCTACCACTCCTTTGCAATCAGGCCTATATGGTGGAGTAAATGATAATTGCGTCATTGGCGCCAGTACTTTTTCAGGTTGTAGCCCTATCATTTCACCATTATCACAAACCAACTCTTTAGGTATGTGGGCACAAGGCCACTCTGAATCCTCAATTTCAATGCCAAAGCTTTTACAAAATATAGATTTAGGTAAAAAACTATTAGTTAATGCCTGACGCGCTGCACGCCACGACGCATGATAAAGTGATACATGAACACCAACAATCATTCGGCTTGCTCTGTCTACTACGATATAAATTGTCGGTCGACCTAAAACATACTGAGATACAAGCTCAGATACGATATGCACATCAGCAACTGTCGCATCTATTTCAAAATGAACACCAGGCAAATGGCTTCGATCACTTATGCTGCCTAGTGCCCCCCTTTTATTTCTGAGGTAATCATTTTCAGACGTTCGTTGTTTGATTATCTGTTCTTTACTGAATAACTTTGCACACCAATAACTAAACTGCTTTTTAGTAGGAACGAAAGGCGGTCTGCCACATGCCTCCGCTAAGATAATCTCTTTTGAATAACTATCCTTAAGCAAGTTATTGTAGGTTTTTACAAGCGTCAGCCCAGACTCTTTAAGATAGTACTTCTTTAACGCTTTTTTGAATTTCTTCTTATCGTCAACACTCACAATAAACTTAGCCGCTCTATCAACAGCTATAGTTCTTGGTTGTTTTGGCGCTCCTAGCGGTTTTGTTGTTGGAGTTCGGTCTCTCCCAGAACCTCCACTTTTCGAAAATGCAGGTAACAAAGCCATTTTGTCCTGTCCATTTCGCCAATATAGGGTAAGCAATCTAGCAAGAGACTTACGATCTATACCTGTTTTTCTTGCATACTCAGCAAGTTGTGTGGAACGTTTCTTGGTCGCAAAATCAAAAATAAAGGCTCTGTCGAATACTATACCTTTGATTAAGTCATAGTTTTTATCTCGACGACCAATATGTTCATCTGGAATCTTATCTTCATCAACCAGGAGATAAGTTGGCAATTCATAATGTGTTTTTATTGCTTTTCGGCTAGAAACCAATTCAATAAAACTTTCTAACGTAACGGCTATAGGTCTTACCGTTGTGGAAGTTTCTTCTAGTGAGAACAGAATAACAGATTCAACACCCTGTATGATATCCAACAAACGGTAGAGCCCATCTTCAAACAAACCCGAATTACTCACTCTCCAAACGCTGTTTCTAGGAAGTTCCATACAAAACACCTCCTTGGTGGCCAGCTACATATTTAACATCAATGACCCCTGATTCAGGAATGTTAGTTGATAGATCAACATCAATGAATTTTTCTGCGATAAGGAAGCGAACTAACAATAGAACGTCATCATGAGATGCAATGTTCATTGAAACTAGTTGATTGCAAAGGTCTTCGATAGAATATTGCCTGACAACTAAGACTGATAGAGCACAATTAACTTGGTCATTCGAAAAGCTTGTCGGATTCTCACGAAAAGGGGAAGTGGCCCAGTGAAGATTACTGCTTTGAACTCTTGTTAACTCATTCCCCGTAAAGTAACTGAACTTAACTCCAAGCAACTCCCAGCAGACTCGCTCAATATCTATTTTCTGGAGTACACGTAAATCACCTAAATCATCTTCAGGTTTTATAGAAATTGCATGATATATAACACCTTGAGGGGAATCTATCGTGAGCAACTGATCCGTTGTCATAATAATTGGTTCTTTTGTCTTGGGATGTTTAGGGTGCTCAACACCAAGGATTTTAGAAACTTTCTGAGTGAAATTAAGAGGGAAAAGGGGAAATTGTTCTCTGATATCAATCACACTATTCAAAAACTCAGCGAGGTAAAAATGCTCGCTTTCTATAGAGGACATCATATGGTGATGTCTTTGTGACTTCCGACCATAAATTAGTGAACGCGTACCTTTAGATTTTACATCCTGAACCCTAAGCCAAGGCTTATACTCTGAGCCTTGACCAATTCCATATTTATTCTTTAATGCTCTTTCAAAGTCATCTAAAGATTCTAATTTTCGCCCACGTCCCATACTCAATCCAATAAAGCCGGTCTAAACTCATCATAGTTGCCAGAGCAACTATGGGCAAACTTTATTGTCTCAAAATACTCTTACGGGCAATCTTTACCGCTTGCGGGCAAACTTTATTATCTCTACACACGACTACACCGCCTGACCGACGGCAACGCCGGATGCCCAGGCCCACTGGAAATTGAAGCCGCCGAGCCAGCCGCTGACATCCATCACCTCACCGGCAAAATAGAGTCCGGGCACCTTCTTGCTCTGCATATCCTTGGAAGAGAGCTCGTTGGTATCCACGCCCCCCAGGGTCACCTCTGCAGTGCGATAGCCTTCGGTGCCATTCATCAACAGCTGCCAATTGTGGAGGTTATCCACTATTTGATCACGCTGGGCATGCACCAGCTGATTGAGGGCCATATTGAGTAGCGCCTCGTCGAACAGTACCTCGACCAGACGTTTCGGCAGCCATTGCGACAGGGTGTTGCGCAGGCTCTGCTTAGGATGCGTCTCCTGCGCCTCACTTAATGCCTGAGCGGCGTCGAACTGAGGTAACAGGTTGACTGAGATACTCTCGCCCGGCTGCCAGTAATTGGAGATCTGCAAGATAGCAGGCCCCGAAAGACCTCTGTGGGTAAACAGCAGCGCCTCGCTAAATTGGGTGCCGTCTTTAGCAGTAATGGTGCTGGGCACGGCGATCCCCGAAAGGGGCTCGAACTTCTGTTTCTGCTCGCTATGCCAGGTAAAAGGCACCAAGCCGGCGTGCGTGGGCAACACCTTGAGACCAAACTGCTCGGCGATCTGATAGCCGAAAGGTGAGGCCCCCAGCTTGGGCATGGATAGCCCGCCGGTTGCCACCACCAGCGACTCACAGCTGTATTCGCCCTTGCTGGTATCCAGCCTGAACAGGCCATCATCCTGCTTGATGATGGAGAGAATATCGGTTCTGAGCTGCACCTGGGCGCCCGCCCATTCACATTCAGTCAACAGCATGGTGACTATCTCTTTGGCCGAATCGTTACAGAACAGCTGGCCATGATCTCGCTGGTGATACTCGATACCGTGGCGCTCGACCAACTCGATAAAATCTTGCGACGAGTAGCGTGCCAAAGCAGATTTGACGAAATGAGGGTTGCCGCAAATGAAGTTCCCCGGCTCCACTTTTTGATTGGTGAAGTTACAGCGGCCACCGCCACTGATTAAGATCTTGCGTCCCGCCTGTTTGCCGTTATCTAACACCAGAACGTCTCGGCCACGATAGCCAGCCGTTGCCGCGCACATAAGGCCCGCCGCGCCCGCACCGATAATGATCACGTCATGATGTTTCACTTAAATACCGCCTCAAACAAATTAATAACGACCAAACGCAGTCCTCTTTGTCCGCTGACCTTCACGGATGAAGGAAATGCCATTTGATATCGGGAACATCAAAGGCCTGGACACCGGGGATAAATACTCAAATTTACAAGTACAAATCCCCTCTTTCACCATCCCAGGTGATCGGGGATAAATATGTCCATATACAAAAAGGGCGCTATTTTAGCACCCTTTGTTGTTTTTAGCATGAGTCGCCGATGGCCACTATTCGTTGTCAGTCGTCTCCGACTTTTTATCTCTCGCCAACAGTGCCTTAGCCGCCTCGTGTGGCGTGCCGCCCTGGTAAAGCACCTTATACACCTGTTCGGTGATCGGCATCTCGACACCCAGACGCTTAGCCAAGGTATAGACTTCCTTGGTGTTGCGATAACCCTCGACCACCTGACCAATCTCGGCCTGCGCGGTATCGACATCCTTACCCTGACCCAGTGCCAAACCGAAACGACGGTTACGAGACTGGTTATCGGTACAGGTCAACACCAGGTCACCTAAGCCCGCCATGCCCATAAAGGTAGAAGCTTGTGCGCCAATAGCTTCACCCAGACGTGACAGCTCCACCAAGCCTCGGGTGATCAGTGCGGTGCGGGCGTTGGCACCAAAGCCAATGCCGTCTGACATGCCCGCGCTGATGGCGATAACGTTCTTTACCGCGCCGCCAAGTTGCAGACCGATAAAGTCATCATTGGCGTAGACACGCAGGCGTTTAGGACTATGCAGCAACTCCACCAAATCATTGGTGAAGGTCTCATCGGTACCGGCTACCGAAATAGCTGTGGGTAAGCCTGCCGCCAGCTCTTTAGCGAAGGTCGGGCCCGACAATACCGCCAGCGGGTACTCGTCACCTACAATCTCGCGAGCCACTTCCTGCAGCAGACGACCGGTTTCCGGCTCCAGACCTTTAGTCGCCCAGACGATACGGGCATCCTTACGCAGCAGCGGCTTCGCCTGCTTAAGCACCAGACCAAACACATGGCTAGGCACGACCACCAACACATTGTTGGAGGCGGCCAATGCGGTTGCAAGGTCGGCTTCGGGGATTAAGAGATCCGGCAGCGGGATACCGGGCAAAAACGCCTCATTGGATCGATCCCTTTTCAGGTTCTCGATATGCTCAGGCTCGTGGCCCCAAATCAGGGTTTTGTGTCCGTTACTGGCTAAAGAAATAGCAAGGGCGGTGCCATAAGAGCCCGCCCCCAGTACCGTTATATCGGCAGTGTTGTTCATGCGTAATTAAGCGTTCGCTTCTGCTGCTTCACCGGCAGCTTCTGCCTGCGCCTGACGCTGTTGCACGTATTGCGCGAACAGGGCGTCGAAGTTAACTGGCGCTAGGTTCAGTTGTGGGAAAGTGCCACGAGAAACTAGGCTACCAACCGCTTCACGAGCGTATGGGAAGAGTACGTTAGGGCAGTATGCACCTAGCGAGTGAGCTAGCTGCTGCTCAGTCAGACCAGAGATAGCAAAGATACCCGCTTGCTGAACTTCACATAGGAAAGCAGTTTCTTCACCGTTTTTCGCTGTCACAGTAAGAGACAGGACAACTTCAAATACGTCGTCGGCCAGCTTAGCGCTGCGAGTGTCCAGGTCTAGCTTAACTTCCGGATTCCACTCTTTCTGGAAAACAGCTGGGCTGTTTGGTGTTTCGAAAGAGATATCTTTAGTGTAAACACGTTGAATGTTGAACTGTGGACCCTGTTGTTCGTTATTTACTGCTTCAGCCATAATTTCCTACCTAATCAATTTTGTTCGATTCATCCAGTGAGGAGAATCATCTTCAGGGCCTTTGTTACTCGAGTCCTAATCTAGACCTCAGCCACCATCCCGATTTTAGTATTTCCTTAAATCTCACCAGATGGGCGATTTAAGCCATTTTTTATAAGAGATGACACTCTAATCAAAGATGCTTAATAAAAGCAAACTTTGTATGGGTTATCTTTTGGTTTTGGCAACGGGTAAGTTATTTTGTTGCCATTCGCTCATCCCACCCTTGAGGTTATAGACAGACTCAAAGCCTTCCTTAACCATCAACTGAGCCGCTTGCGACGAGGTCATCCCTGCATTGCATACCAATATAATGGGACTGGCTTTAAACTTTTCAAGGGCAGATGTCTTATTATTTTTAATTTCTGCCAAAGGCACGTTGATTGCGTCAACGATATGGCCTTTCTTAAACTCGTCCTTAGAACGTACATCGACCACCTTGGCGTCTTGCTTGTTAATTAACAAGGTCGCCTGCTGATGATCTACTGTTTTCACTTTTGAGATACTAGACTTAAAAACGCTCACAATAAGCGCTGCAAACAAGCCCACCCAGGCGAGACTCAACATAGGGTTGGCTTTAAAAAATTCGATATATTCTTGCATAGTTTTCGGCCTACTTCTGTGGCTTGAGAGACTGTTTGGGCAGAGAGTATAACCGATTGTTCCGGCAGATTGCAGCATGTTGTTCACCCCTTACAGAGGGCCGATATTGAGAGATCCCTTAAATTGTGACGGGCTCGATGGGGGCTATCGGTGTAAATCACTTTTTGATCGTCCCTGTACGTAGTAATATTTATCCAATTTCAGAATTCTAGTTTTCTTTTTAACGTTAATAGGTACCACCATGACGACACGCAAACGCCCCTTGGCACTGCTGATCCTCGATGGCTGGGGTTACCGTGAAAATACCCACATGAACGCGGTATATCACGCCAACACTCCAGTGCTCGATCGCCTCAACAAAGAATACCCCAACAGCCTGATCTCTGGCTCGGGCCTGGATGTCGGCCTACCCGACGGTCAGATGGGTAACTCGGAAGTTGGCCACATCAACATAGGTTCTGGCCGCGTGGTCTACCAGGAGCTGACCCGTATCGGTAAATCGATTGAAGATGGCGAGTTCGACACCAACCCCGCCTTTGTCGAAGCCGTCGATAAGGCGATCGCCGCTGACGGTGCAGTACACATCATGGGTCTGCTATCACCCGGTGGTGTACACAGCCATGAAAGCCATATCCAGGCCATGTGTAAGATGGCGGTTAAGCGCGGCGCCAAGCAAGTTTACCTGCACGCCTTCCTCGATGGCCGTGACACGCCACCAAGAAGCGCCAAGGGCAGCCTGCAAGCCTTCAACGAGCTGTTCGCCGAGCTTGGCACAGGCCGTATCGCATCCTTAATTGGTCGCTACTACGCCATGGACAGAGACAACCGCTGGGATCGCGTCTCACAAGCCTATGAGCTAATCACCCAGGGCAAGGCGCAGCACCAGTATCGAGATGCAGTAGAGGCGCTCGAAGCCGCCTATGGCCGTGATGAGAACGATGAGTTCGTGGCCAGCTCGGCCATCACAGACGCCGACGGTCAGGTCGCTACCCTCAATAACGACGACGCACTGATCTTCATGAACTTCCGCGCCGACCGTGCCCGCCAGATCACCCGCAGCTTCGTCGACCCTGCATTCGACGGCTTCGAGCGTGCGGTAACGCCTAAGATCAACTTCGTCATGCTGACCGAGTATGCCGCCGACATTAAGGCGCCGATTGCCTATCCATCGGTAGATCTGGTCAACACTCTAGGCGAAGTGCTGCAAAACAGCGGCAAGACACAGCTGCGTATCTCGGAAACCGAGAAATACGCTCACGTCACCTTCTTCTTCAACGGCGGCAAAGAGGAGCCGTTCGAAGGCGAAGACAGAATCCTCATTCAATCGCCAAAGGTCGCCACCTACGACCTACAGCCAGAGATGAGCTCGGCAGAGCTGACCGACAAGCTGGTAGAAGCGATCGAGTCGACTCAATATGACGTGATCATCTGTAACTACCCTAACGGTGACATGGTGGGACATACCGGCAACTTCGATGCTGCCGTCAAGGCCTGTGAGGCGGTCGATGCCAGTATCGGTCGTGTCGTCGAGGCGCTAGCCAAGGTAGACGGCGAGTGTTTGATAACCGCCGACCATGGTAACGCCGAGCAGATGACCGACGAGCAAACTGGCCAGGCCCATACCGCCCACACCAGCGAACTCGTCCCCCTCATCTATGTAGGACGCAAGGGTGAGATCGCACCTAACGGAAGATTAAGTGATTTAGCGCCAACCATGTTAACCTTGATGGGACAAACTGTGCCGTCAGAGATGAGTGGGCACTCAATCATTACCCTAAGCGAGTAACGACTCTTTGCTTAAACGTTCCGGTTTCTATAAAGCCAGCATACTTGCTGGCTTTATCATGCTCTCTTGCACTGCACAGGCGTCTGGCCTGAAGCAGCGTCAATCCGAGCTCGAAGCCATTCAGAAACAGATAAGCAACCAGCAGTCGGCACTGAAAGACACCAACCGCCAACACGAGAAACTGATTAACCTGCTGAAAAAAGATGAGCAGGCGATCGCCGCGGCGGCAAAGAAAGTGACCAATACCAAGGCGTCACTGGCAAAAACCGACAAGAAACTGGCCGAACTAGACGGCCGCAAGGCAGAGCTTGATTCTCTAAAGCAGAAACAACAGAAGACACTGTCTAACCAGCTAGCCAGCGCCTACCTGGCAGGCAACCACGATTACACTAAGATGCTGCTTAATCAGCAGAGTCCAGCCACTATAGAGCGCCTGCTCGCCTATTATCAGTTCCTCAACAAGGCGAGAACGGACGCCATCAAACAACTGCAGCAGACCATGACCGAACTGACGGCCATCGAGTCAGAGCAGAAGGCTCAGCAAACCAAGCTCAACGAGTTGATCCTCAACCAGGAAAAGCAGGCCAAGGCCCTCACTCAAGAACAGCACCAACGCCAACTAACCCTGAAGCAGATAAAGCGCACCCTCAGCTCACATGGCGCCAAGTTAGAACAACTACAGATTGAGGAAGCCAGCTTGAAGCGGGTGGTCGAACAGGCGCTAAGGGCCATGAAAGACAACCCCAGTATGGAAGGCCTCTCCAGCCGCCAGAAACTTAGCTGGCCGACCAAGGGGCGCATTCGAGTCGGTTTCGGAAGTCGCCGCTCGGGCGAGGTAAAATGGAAAGGCGTGATGATGGCCGCCCCGGAGGGACAATCCATCAATGCCATCGCCTCAGGTAAGGTGATCTATGCCGACTGGCTCAGGGGCTTTGGTATGGTGATGGTGGTCGATCACGGCAAGGGCTACATGAGCCTGTATGGCCATGCCCAGACCCTACTCAAGGATGCTGGCGACAGCGTCAATAAGGGCGAAACCATAGCTCTGGTCGGACGCTCGGGTGGACAGACAGAACCTGGCCTATACTTTGAGGTAAGGCATAAGGGGCAAGCGGTCGATCCTGCGAGATACTGTAGACGATAACGCGACAACGACCCCGAGTAATGGGGAGGTTGTCCATGTCTCAATTGATCCGCTATTTCACCTGTGTCGCCTTTGGCCTGACCCTAGGCCTCTCAATTACACTCTTTGGTCATGAGAATGCCAAGGAATACCAACCCAAGGTCAGCTATCCACTCCTTATCGACATCATCAGCACGGTAGAAACCTACTATGTAGATAAGATTTCCCAGGAAGAGTTGATCCAGGCCGCCATAGAAGGGGTATTCAGCAAGCTGGATCCTTACTCAAACTTCCTCGACAGCCAAGCCTTCTCCGATATCAAGGATGCCAACAAGGGGGAATATTTTGGCTTCGGCATAGAGATAGCCACAGAGCAAAACCAGGTCACTATCATCAGCCCCTTCCCTCATTCACCGGCCGCCAATGCGGGCATCCAGCCGGGAGATCGCATCGTCAAAGTCAACAATGAGACGGTAACCGCCAAACAACTCGACAATGTGCTGGAAGAGATTAAGTTTCACAGCAAACACAATCTGGCCATCAATCTGTCATTGAGCCGCGCCAACTCGGAGGCACTTTTTGACGTAACACTCACCCCGAGTCTTATCGATGTAAATTCGGTCGAGGCAGAGCTTCTCGCCAACGGCATAGGCTACATCAAGCTCTCCAGTTTTCAGGATGACACCACTGAAGATCTCATCAAACAGCTCACCCAGTGGCAAAATGAGCCCATGACAGGCCTGATCCTGGATCTGCGCAACAACCCTGGCGGCCTGTTGGATCAGGCGATCAAGATAGCCGATATCTTCCTCGCCAAGGGGCGCATCGTCTCCACCCGAGGACGTTTCTTCGATGCCAACTCAGACTACTTCGCCTCGCCGCAAACCATCTTCTCTAAGCTGCCGCTAACCGTACTGATCAACAAGGGGTCCGCCTCGGCCTCAGAGGTGCTGGCGGCGGCGCTACAGGAGAACCAACGCGCAACACTGATCGGCGAAAAGAGCTTTGGCAAAGGTACGGTACAGAGCCTGATCCCCACCCTTATCGAGGGTAATGCCATCAAGCTGACCATAGCCCACTACACCACACCGAAAGGCAGGGACATACACGCCATCGGCATTAAGCCGGACATAAATATCACCGGGGAGACTATGACTGCCGAACAAAGTATGCCTATAATCGATGAGCAACCGCCCCATGATGGTGCCGCCCACGATAGGGCTATCGAATCGGCAATCTCATGGATAAAAACAAATAGTTAATGAATAACAAATACAGTGCGCTTATTACTCCTATTAGCTGTCTTATTTACCACACAAAATAGTCTCGCCGCCCAGGTCTCCATCATCATAGACGATATAGGTTATCGTCAGACCGACGAGGCGGTGTTGGCACTACCCAGTGACATCACCCTCTCTGTACTGCCCCATACGCCACTAGGTGAAAAGCTCGCCGCCATCGCCCATGACAAGGGGCACGAGATCATGCTGCATCTGCCCATGCAGGCGCTCAACGGTAAAGAGATGGGTCCAGGTGGGCTCACCAACCAGATGAGCGAACAGGCGCTCAAACAGGCGGTCAATGATGCTTTTAAGAGCGTGCCCTACGCCAGGGGGGTGAATAATCATATGGGCAGCCTGCTCACTCAGCTAGAAGGCCCCATGATCTGGCTAATGGAGAGTCTGAAACAGCAGGATAACTACTTTGTCGATAGTATGACCACCCGGTACAGCAAGGCCAGCGCCGCGGCGAATAAGTTAGGCATTCCGCTATTGAGAAGACAGCTGTTCTTAGATAACGATGTGTCCCCCCAGGCGCTGGAGAGACAATTCAATCAACTGATCCAACTCGCGAATAGAGAGGGACAACTCATAGTGATCGCCCATCCCTATCCAGAGACCATCAGCTTCTTAAAGGCGAACCTGCCTAGGCTTTCTGAAGAAGGAATCACCTTAGTCAACGCTTCCAGGCTATTGACCTATCGCATCGCGCAGAAGGAACCAGCGGCCAGCGACAAGGCCCACCTAAGATAGGCACACTTAATATAAGAGAAGTTAAAGCTCTAGGACTGGGATGCTGAGGTCCGGTAGCAAGGCCTTCAACTCATCACGATTACTGACGACATCGGCCAATGAGTATTTATCTAGCACAGCCAGATAGGCGTCAACCGCTTCGGCGAGCACGCCCTTAAGCTGACAGGCTGGAGAGAAACGACAATAAGGTTTGCTGCAATCTATAGGGGCCAGCGAATTTTCCAGCGTGCGTACCAATACCCCGATATTGATCTGATCAGCCGGTTTTCCTAACTTAAATCCACCCGACTTACCACGTACCGTCTGCAGATAACCTTCCTTACCAAGATGGTGTACTATCTTCGACACGTGGTTTGCCGACAGGTCAAATACCTCGGTTATCTCGGCGATTCGAAATAACGTCTCTCTCTCTGGCGACAGGGCCAGGTACATTAACGTACGAATACCAAAATCTGTATAACGAGTTAACTGCATAACCAACCTTCTAAGACTGCGTCGCCGCTTCTAAAGATGTAATCAACCAAAGTGCCTCTTCCGCCGTCGAGCCGCAGACTTCCGGCTCGGCGATGAAACGATCACACAGCGCAGGGCGCTCTGGGTGACCGAAGATCTTACAAAGATTCTTCTCATCTAGCTGGATGCAACGCACCCCGGCAGGTTTACCTTGCGGCATACCAGGAATAGGGCTGGTGATAGACGGCGCTATACAACAAGCACCACAACCTAGACGACAATTCATACGCCATTATACCTATATTTGTATAGCTTGTTAGTCATTAAGATCACAGCCTCAATCTGAGATCACATAAAGTTTAGCGCCACCTAATAGTAAAAGAGATAAAAACGCTAAGATCCTATAGGGATAGTCATACAGATAATTAAGCTATCGTTAGATATAAGACAACTCTCAGTTGCATCTATCTAGCGAACTTAAGTGTATTGATTCACGTTATGGCACAGGCTCGCCTTAAGGATTAAAACACAGCACTTTCTCCGCCCTCACGTGGGGGCGTAAGACATCCGATTAGAACTGAACACAGGAAATAAACATTCCAGCTACTTTGTCAAAAGCAAAAAACCGTAGCAGCTGGAAATGACCTACTCGGTTCGCGCAGCGAACACATGGGGGTGAAAGTGAGGCTCT
>NZ_WRPA01000018.1 GCF_009831655.1 Shewanella insulae
CCCACTTGTTACCGGTCTCTCGTAAGAGGAGCCGCCATTCAATCGAGCTACTGCATAAAGACCCTCAACGGCCATTGAGGGTGGGCCTCCAATTTACCCTAAAATGGAACAGGATTAACCATACAAAGCATTTAAGAGTGATTCCCAAAGCTTGGCATTTTCAGTTCAAGGTTCGGTTTCGTGTTTACAGCGCAATGGTTTAAGTTCGTGGCAGCGTTGCTCACACCTTAATGCGGCGTTAACACATAAAATCATTAATCTGAAGTTCACATAAATAGCTCTAAAGTTCTAACTCATTTCTATCCAAAAATGAGTTATGTCGCGTAAGGCACCTCTGTCGCTCTGATAGTCACTCTAGCCAGGCGTAGGTGTCGAGGGCGAGGATTTGTAGTTCGATGCTTTGGTGTAGTCGTAGTGGGGGCTTGGTGGCCTCATTAACTCCGTCGCCCTGCCCTGCGCCTAGGGCGACGTAGAAGGGCATCAGGTGTTCTATGCTGGGGTGGTTGAACCGGGCGTATGGGGCCTGGCGCTCGACATCCAGCAGTGATGGTAGATCCCCTTGGGAAAGCTTATCGGCGATCCAATTGACGAAGCTTTGCATCTTCTCTACCTTTTGCGGATCGCCGGGGCGACGAAACAGCTCTCCCAGGTTGTGGCTGATGCCACCCGAACCCAGCACCAATAAGCCGTCGGCGCGCAGGGATTTTACCGCTTGTCCCAAGCGGTAGTGATAGCTGGCGCCCTGACGGCTGTCGATAGAGACCAGCACCAAAGGGATATCCGCCTCAGGATAGAGACGGCAGAGCGGCGTCCAGAGGCCGTGATCCCAGCCAAGCTGGTCATCTAACTCGGCGTCAAACCCGGCGGTTTGCAGAAGATCAGCGACCTCACCAGCCAGCTTAGGTGCACCCGGCGCCGGATAATTAACTTGGTAGAGGGCGTCGGGAAAGCCGTAGAAGTCATGCACAGTGCGCGGGGCCTCGCTTGAGGTGATACGCACCTTGCCACTGAGATCCGTGTGGGCCGAGAACACCAGTATCGCCTTGGGCCTTGGCAGCACCTGGCCCAGCTCGGCGAGAAAGGCGGCGTTGTCGCTGTCATCCAGGGCCAACATGGGCGAGCCGTGGGAGACGAACAGGCTCGGCATTAATCCGGTACTGGTTGCAGTCTCTACGGTTGCAGCCTTTAGCTGCTCACTCAACTCAGGAGAGATCTGTCTTAAGCTCTTACTTTCGCTCATATTTGTACTCATGCTTGAACTAACTCTCGAAATCATAAGCTAACCTGTGGGCCGACAGGCACTATGCCTGTAGGATTCAGCGCCTTAATCGAATAGTAACCCTGCTTGATATGCTCTATGTTGACCGTGGCTGCGATGCCATCGAGGGCATAGATGCGCTGCAAATAGGCCTGTAGCTGCGGCTTCTGGGCGATCAGCTCACGGTTACACTTGAACAGGCCATAGTAGGCGACATCGAAGCGCACCAGGGTCACGAAGGCGCGAATATCCGTCTCGGTCAGCTGCTCGCCGAGCAAATAGGGGCGACCATCGCGCAGGGTCTGCTCCAGCTCATCGAGCAGGCTAAAGACGCCTTGGTAGGCCTCTTCGTAGGCAAACTGACTGGTGGCAAAGCCCGCCTTGTAGACGCCATTGTTTAACTCGTGATAGAGACGCTCATTCAAGCTATCTATAGCTTGGCTTTGCTCTTTTGGATAGAGATCAAGCGCCGAGTCGGTAAGGTGATCGAAGGCGGTGTTTAACATGCGAATGATGTCTGCCGACTCGTTATTCACTATCACCTGGCGCTGCTTATCCCAGAGCACGGGCACGGTCGCCCTGCCGGTAAAGTGAGGATCTACCTGGGTATAGAGCTGATGCAGATACTTGTGGCCATTGAGGATGTCGCTGTCTCCACCCACCTTGCTATCAGGCGCGCCGCCAAACTGCCAGCCCTGCTCCGAAAGCACGGGGTTGACCACGCTGACGCTGATATGCTCGTTAAGGCCCTTGAGCGCCCGCACCATCAGGGTACGTGAGGCCCAGGGGCAGATATAGGCGACATAGAGATGATAGCGGCCAGACTCCGCCTTGAAACCGCCCTCACCCGTAGGGCCAGCCTCGCCTGTCGGTGTTATCCAGTTGCGAAAGCTAGAGATCTGACGCACGAAACGCCCCTCATCATCCTTCGCCTGCACCGGCTGCCAATCTCCATTCCAACGACCATCGACTAACATCTGCTTCTCCTTCTAAACCCGTAACAGGATACGGGGCATAGTCTCCTACACCCGCCCCTACCGTAAAATTGGCTAACCTTAGAGACGACCGGTCAGTAGCTTGTCGATTGAGTAGCGTCCACCGCCCTGCACCGCCAGAGATAGCGAGGCCGCCAGCAGGATCAAGGCAAACTCGTAGCCGTTGTTAGAGACAAACAGGCCGTTACCCACATGCAGCGTCATGGCCACCGCCATGGTGAAGGCCGTCAGCGCGGCGGCGGGACGAGTCAGCAGACCCAGCACCAGTGCCAGACCACCGAAGAACTCGGCGCTACCGGCCAGCAGGGCCATCAGGTAACCGGGTTCGAAGCCGACGCTGGCCATCCACTGCCCTGTGCCTTCCAGGCCATAGCCGCCGAACCAGCCGAACAGCTTCTGGGCGCCGTGGGCGGCAAAGATGAGTCCTAGGGGTAGACGCAGTACCAAGGGGGCCAGTCCCGCATCGCTGTTAAGTAGTTTGATTAACGTTTGCTTGTTCATAGTGATCTCCTCAAAGATGTTTGGTTTGCAGCCTTTGGCCTTTGACTTTGATTAGGTAAAAGTCATTAGCCATTCGCTGCCGATGAGGTAAATGTAGCTCTCAACGCCAAATTGATAAACATCGCTATCATTTAATGATTAACAACAAAATGGCGATAATCAGCCTGGACGGCAGATGGGGCTTACGTCTTTAAGCTTTAGTCTTGGGGCATTAGTTTTAAGGCGCGAAAAGAGTGACTACCACCAAGGCAAGAACAGTGAGGACGGGAGTAAGGTTAGCCAGTCTATAAAAGAGCTGGCTCATGAATAAGAGCCAGCTAGTCGTCTATCGCATCCCAGTAAGGGGTCTTGCCATAGTATTGGCTCAGGGCATCGACGAAACAGCGCACCTTGCTGGCGAGAAACTTACGGTGCACATAGACGGCGTACAGGCCGAAGGGCTCTGGCGTATACTCGGTGAGGATCGCTTTGAGCTTACCACTACGCAGGGCCTTGCTCACCAGAAAGGTAGGCTGCACCACTATTCCGCGACCGGCGATGGCGGCCTCCACCAGCATGTCGCCATTGTTACAGGCCAGATCGCTTGGGATCTTCAGCGCCGAGAAGTGCTCGCCGAAACGACCGAAGGCCGCGCCCAGATCCGAGTAGCTAAAGTGCAGATAGTTGTGATGGATAAGATCCGCCGGGGTCTTGGGCTCGCCGCGCTCGGCCAGATACTTAGGAGAAGCGCAGACAACCAGCTTGATCGGGGTGAGCTTCTTGGCGATAAGCGAAGAGCTCGAAAGCTGACCGATGCGCAGCGCCACATCGACGCCATCCTCCAGCAGATCCACCTTCTTGTCCGTCAGGGTAATATCCAGCCTGACATCCGGGTGTTGCTGCTGAAACTGCACCAGGGCACTAGGCAGATGATAAATACCGAAAGACATGGGGGCGCTGACCTTAAGCAGACCCGAGGCGGTCTCGCTAAGGTTAGTCAGGGCGTTGTCCATCTCCTCGATATCGATAAGCACCTGCTGACAGCGCTCGAAGTAGGCCCTGCCCGCCTCGGTCACATTGACCCGCCGCGTGGTGCGATTGAGCAGGCGCACCTTGAGATGCTCCTCGAGCTGGGACACATACTTGCTGACCAGTTGCGAGGAGAGCCCTAGCCTGTCCGCCGCCTTGGTGAAGGAGCCCTCCTGCACCACGGCGGTAAAGGCCTTCATGGTATCGATTCTATCCAAGGCCATCTCCCCTATTCGTTCTTAATTAGTCGCCAAATTAGTCATCAGATGTTGATAATCAAAGACAAAGTAGCCTATTTAATCGAATAACTGAAGGTAATAGCTGGAAAATCGCGGGAAAGAGGCAAAGAAAAAGCAACGAAAAAGGCCACAGCAGCGGGAGCGTGCGCTGTGGCCCTTGTCCCCAGACTCGGCACTGGGCGCCCTAGCCGAACTTGGCTAACGTTTCATCTTAGGGTACTTAAACTCATGACACTGGTTACAGTACACCTTGCTCTCCTTGTGCTCCTGGTGACAGTAGGTACAAGGAAGATCGCTGCCATAGTGCAGGCTGTCGTGGGGATTCGGCTCAACGCTGTGGCCTGCCCCCTCGGGGCGCTTAGTCAGCTCGGCCATCTCGGCCGCCGTGCCGTGGCAAGACTCACAGGCACTCATCTTAGGTATGCTCTTGCGTTTCGCCTCGCCATGGCAGGCGCTGCACTCCACCTTGCCCTGCTCGTTGGTCATGATCTCTTGGTGATAATCTTTTAACTTCATAGCCTGTGCGCCCGGCGCGCTCAGTAGCGCCGCCAAACAGAGGGCCGATAATACTCTTAACATCTTTAATCCTTATTGTGGGGCGCCAAGCGCCCCAGCTCATAACTCGCTTAGGCTAACGCCCAACCCATCAGTACTTGACGATGAAGTCGTGTGACGCCTGAATGTCTGGCGTAAACGGACGGTCAAGCTCGACGAAAGGCACCTGTTGACGATACGCCTGGTACATGGCCTGGGTCGCCTTGCCTAGCTTAAGGTCGGCGTTGGCGGCCTTGCGCAGGTCGATCGCCTGGGTAGAGTGCAACAACTCGAGGCCATACATGGTGTTGATGTTGTCGACTATTTGGATCAGGTTGTCGCTCGCCAGCTTAAGGTTGGTGAAGGTGTCTTCGATGTTACCGGCGATCTGAATGCCGTCGAATGACACTGGGGTCGCCAACATCTTGTTACGCACCTGCATGTCCACGAAGGTTTTCTGAATCGCACCGAAGGCATGACCATTGTTACCCGGCGCGCTCAGGAAGCGTGGCAGATGGGTAAAGTGGTCGTCCGACAGGTGAATGGTGCGCATGGCACTGTTGTGAGACACGTGAGTCAGAGCCACACTCAGTTGCTGCACCGCCAGGGCCACGGGAAGCGGCTCAAAGTTAGTGGTCGGGAACACACCGCCCTTGCCTTCTACCAGGTACTTGGCCACCTGAGAGTTTTCGGCGTACTGCTTGCTGGCGCCCAGGATCACCCCAGGGTTATCGTCTGAGTGGTTGATCTGAATGTCGATCACCTGACCCAGATCGGCCAACGCCTTCTCAGCGCTCGCTAAGGTATAGGCCGTTGTGCGGTAGCTCAGCGGATCCTGCAGCGGACGCTCGCTGTTGAGATCCCACAGGTAACTACCAGAGAGTGAGCCCAGGATATTCTCAGTGGTCGCCTTAAGATGAGGGAAAGGACGAATGTCATTGGTCTGCGGCAAAAATGGCGCCACGTTACCGTTTAGTCCTTCCAGGCTCAGGCCAAATACGGTTGGCGAGACCTCTAGCAGATGCTCGGCATCCTGATAGCCTTGCATTGCGTAGGCCACGGCAACCGAGTTATTCGACAAAATAGAGAGCGCATCCTTACCGACGGGCTTAAGCGGCTTGACGCCTGCCTTGTTCATCGCCTCGACACTGCTCATGCGCTTGCCTTGGTAAAACACATCCCATTCGCCGATCATCGCCAGACCTACGTGAGATGCCAGCAGAATATCTGCCTCACCCACAGTACCCAGCGATGGAATGACAGGGGTGATCCCCTTGTTCAGGTAAGCCTGGTAGATCTCGGCCACATAGGGCTGCACGCCGGTGTGACCAGACAAGATAGTGTTCAGGCGAACCGCCAGGGCGACACGGGTGAGTCTGACCGGCATTGGCTCGCCAACGCCCGCACTGTGTGCTCTTAGGGTGCTGTAGTTAAAGGATTTAGAGGCTGCCATCACCTCGGCGCTCAACTCGCCGTTGGCATCGAACAGCTTGTGATCCTTGTTCAAGCCCACACCTACGGTGAGGCCATATACAGGCTTACCCAGACGCGCCGCTTCCATCAACAGGTCGTGGGCCTTCACCAAAGATGAGGCCGCCTGAGGCGCGATATCCACCTTGGCACCATCGGCGATTGCCCAGGCCTGGGCCTGAGTCAGATGCTGACCGTCGAGCACCACAGTATCGCTCGCCAGTGCCGCGCCAGAGGTCATCGCCAAGGCGCTAGTGGCCAGGGCAGTAGTTGCCAACAGAGTATTTACTTTTTTCATCATCAATTCCTTAATATTTTTCTAGGCTGCACACCTGTGTTAAGCCTGTTTTAATTCGATTGCCGCGCTCGCCGCGCAGATACGACCGGCGTTTCGGCCCGTCACCACACCTTCTGCCACGGCGCAGGCGCCGAGACGGCTCGCCCCATGGATACCACCCGTCGCCTCACCGGCGGCATACAGACCGTCAATCGGCTCGTTGCTCACTAGGTGCAGCACCTGAGACTGGGTATTCACCTTCACGCCGCCCATGCAGTAGTGCACCTTGGGCCACATACGCACGCCATACCAGGGGCCCTCTTCCAGCGCCATGGCCTTCTGCATCGGGCGACCAAACTCCTTGTCTTCGCCGGCTTTCACCGCGTCATTCCAGCGCGCCACCTGGGCTTTCAAAGCCTTGGCGGGGATCTGATACAGGGCCGCCAGTTCTTCTAAGGTGTCCGCCTTCTGGATCACCTTGTACTTCATGCCCCACTCCAATGTCTGGGCCTTGGCCGCCCCCTTGGCATTGGTAAAGCCCACGGGGTACACGGGGTTACCCTGCTCGTCACGACGAGTCATGATGGCATCGGCGCGTGCCTTACGGTCCGCCAGCTCGTTGAAGAAACGCTCGCCGGTACGCACATCCACCACTATGCCGCTGGGATAGGTGGCGATAGTGTTAAACTGTGAGGCAGTACCGAAACCCTTCTCATCGGGCGATGCCCAGGGGCCGAGCTGGATCTGGTCCAGATGGATCGGGTTGGCACCGATCAACATCATCTGCTTGAGGGCTTCTGAGGTCGCGCCGGGATGGTTGGTAGAGTCGAGTTCGCCGTTTAATTTAGGCTGTTGCATCTGACGATACTCGAGATCCCGGGAGAAGCCGCCAGTGGCCATGATCACCCCTTTGCGTGCACCGATAAGACGCATTTTACCCGTGCGTTCTTTCGGGAAATAATAGCCATCGCGAACTTGGACACCGATCACGCGACCCGCCTGATCTTTCACAAAAGATTCGAGCTTGGTCTGATTTCGCATCTCGATACCATGCTGCTTTGCCGCCTTAATCAGCGGACGAATGATGCCGGCACCAGAGCTCTGCACCGTCTGCAGCACACGCGGCAGAGAGTGACCACCGAAGTGCTGCACGAAAGGCTTCCACTCTACCCCATAGGCCTCCAGCCACTGGCAAGACTCGGCGGTGCCGTTACATACCAGCTTAAGCATCTCGACATCGTTCATGCCGCGGCCCGCCTTGAGCATATCGGCCACCATGGTGTCGACCGAATCCTTGATACCCTCTTTGTCCTGTAACTTAGAACCGGCCACCGCCATGGCGCCGCCATTGATGGTGGAGTTGCCGCCAAACACGGGCATCTTATCGATCACCATGACGCTGGCGCCCGCCTCTTTGGCCTGCAGCGCAGCCGACATGCCGGCGAAACCACTACCTATCACCAGCACATCGACTATCTCGTCAAATCGGGGCGGCTTATCGCCAGTACACTCGGCCGCCTGGGCGGACATAGCTCCCAATCCTGCCACACTGACGGCCATCGCGGCGCCGCCTCTTAACAGCTGGCGACGACCCGGACTAATCAGATCTTTCTGTTTCATTCTCTATTTTCCTTTGGATCATATGAGCAAGTTAAAACCGGGTAATTCACCTCGATTTCATACAGATAAGATTGCACCTGTCATGCCAACTACCTAAAAAGAGGGGGATAAGGAACAATTTATGAAGGGGGGCACAGAAACACGAAATATGATGATCTACAATCACGAAACTTCGTGATCACCGTGACATATCAATGCAAAAACAATTCTATTTCGAAGCCACCCAGCGACTCTGTAGCAGCCTGGAACTTGAGCAATCATTGCAGGCCTACTTCGAATATGTCAGGCAACACCTGCCCATAGATGGCATCTACCTCAACATCTATCGCCCCGAATACGGCGACATCCAGTTTCTGGCCCATGTGGATGAAGCGCAAACCACGGCGCTGAACAAACAGGTGAAGATCTCCACCGAGATGCAGGCTCTGCTGAGCCAACCGGACCGCCCGGTGATCCGCATCATCAACGATCTGGAACACGATAGGGTCACTGGCTTTGTTGCCCCCCAGGTGATCCCCAATATCCAGTCGGTGATCTTGCTGCGCATGCTGAGCGGCAACACCCATCTGGGGGTGGTAGGTTTCTATGCCAAGCAGAAGGCGCAGTTTTGTCATCGCCACGCCGAGCTGATCGAGCCCCACAAAGACACCCTGTCGCTGATCACCGCCTTTAACCTCAAGGGACGCAACCTGCTCAAGGCCAATCAGGCACTCACCCAACAAAACCGGCTACTCAAACAGGCCTTCAATCCCTGCGGGGTGATAGGGGCCGACTCAGGCCTCAAGCGGGTCATGACCCAAGTAGAGGCGATCGCCAAGCTGCATACCAGCGTGTTGATCCTCGGCGAGACCGGCTGCGGCAAGGAGGTGATCGCCAATGCCGTTCACTGCAAGTCCCAGCGGGCCGACAAGCCCTTTATCAAGGTCAATTGCGGCGCCATCCCAGAGAGCCTGATCGATTCTGAGCTGTTTGGTTACGAGAAAGGCGCCTTCACAGGCGCCGAGCATCGAAAGGCGGGTTTCTTCGAACAGGCCAACGGTGGCACCATCTTCTTAGATGAAATTGGTGAGCTGCCGCTGTCGGTGCAGGTGCGCCTGCTGCGGGTACTGCAGAACGGTACCATCACCCGGGTGGGAGGGTTCGACGCCATCAACCTGGATATTCGGGTGATCGCCGCGACCCACAGAAACCTGCAGGCCATGGTGAAGAAGCAGACCTTTCGTGAGGATCTCTGGTACCGCCTGGCGGTCTTTCCTATCGAGATCCCCTCGTTGCGTCAGCGTCGCTCGGACATTCCCCTGCTGGTGCAACACTTTCTAGAAGTGCTAGCGGCCAAGTTCAACCTGGACAAACTGCCCAGGGTCAGCGCCGAACAGCTCGACAGCCTGAATCATTACCACTGGCCAGGCAATGTGCGTGAGCTGATCAATGTACTGGAGCGGGCCATGATCGAAGCCCCTAAGGGACCGCTCAATTTCAACCTGCTTCAGGTGGACAAGGTGGAGCCTGCTGCGAGCGGCAAACATGAGACCATCATTATCGATCCCAGCCATGCCAGCGATAAGCTGGTGCCCCTGGAAATGATGGTGAGTAAGTATATCGCCCATGCGCTGCGGATCACCGGCGGCAAACTCTATGGACCGGGCGGCGCCGCCGAGATGCTGGACATCAACCCCAATACGCTTCGCAGCAAGATGAAGAAGCTGGGCCTGTGTTAACAGCCTAATGTAAAAGCCTTTGTTAGCACTAAACTAGCCCAAACGAAAAAAAGCACTCCTAGGAGTGCTTTTTAACTGCAGGGAAAATGAGGTTAGAAGAAGTAGCGGATACCCACGGCATAGCTATTGTCTTGGGCCGCCTCGAAGCCCTTGTCATCCATGTCACTGAAGTCGAACTTGGCTTCGGCAAACATCACGGTATCGCGGCTGTAACGATAGTGCAGACCTACTACAGCAAACTGGCGTGTCCAGTTACCCTTGATGGCAGTGGTCTCATCGGTATCCAGATCTTGATAAGAAAGCAGGAAGCTTGGCACGAAACCATTGTCATAGTGGTAGGCCACCAGGAACTCGGCACCGGTAGAGTCATAAAGCTGGCCGGCCACCAATTCGTTTTGCTTACTCTGATGGGCGTTAACACCGACATATAGGCCCTTGGCGTCACGGCCAGGCGCGTACTGGTAGAAGGAGCCGTACTGAGCGCCGATACCTATGATCTCGTTGGTGTCATCGACGCTGACACCTGCCAGCTCACCCTCGAAATCGCCGCGGTTAAAGCCGGCAAGCACCTTAAACTTATCGGTCACATGATAGGTCAGGTTGGCACCATAGCTGGTGTCGAAACTTAGGTGAGAACCATCATCCACCGCCTGACCATTCTTATCAAACAGGGCAACGTCACCATTTTGCTTGGCGGCGTATTGCAGCGCGATATCCAATGCGCCGAAGCTGTTGCGATAGATGAAGGCAGAATCGGCACGGCCCGCGCCCGTTAGGCCACCGTCACCAAAGGTATAGGCACCCACCGAGTAGCCGGTGTAGACGTTGAGCACGTCAGTAGTATAGGCCACATCATAATAGGCACCCCACTGCTTACCGAAGCTCAGGCTACCCCACTTGGCGTGTGACAGGCCGACATAGCCCAGACGGTTAAACAGAAAGTCTGAGGTCTTCTGGGCGCCCAGTTGGCCGCCCACATACTTGAGCGAGTCATCGCTGGTGACCATGTTGATGCCCCACTCGGTGTGAGCGAAGCTGCGCCAGCCGTTCTTCTCCTGACGGTCGAACCTGAAGCCGACACGCGAAAAATTATCAACCACGGCGGTATCGTCACCATCGTTGACTGCGGCAAAACCTAGCCAGCCCATCATGTTCAGTGCATTGGTTTGATCCTTATACAATTCAATAGCCTGCGCCGAGCTGGCCATCAATACAGATGGGATCAACAGAGCCAATAACTTCTTATTCATCACATTTTCCCTTTATCAGTGTTTACGCTGTTTTATTGTTAGCTTGGGTATCCCCAATAACCTGTAACAGCAGCTAACGTGCCAGCACTGGATAAAAGGGCTTTATCGACAGGAAGTTAGATTGAGATCAAGCGTTCACGAAATATCGTGAACTCCCACCACTAAATATCGTGTTAATAATTAAATATCGTTGTAAAAAGCTTTGATAATGGGCTTTTGCAGACGCTTTCACTGGATAACAGCACCGTTGTCAGCCAGTAAAATCTGGGCTAAACCTATAACATATGTATGACACAAACTCTGGAGGAGATAATGGACTATCACTTAACCCAGCTAAGCGGCGATATTCTGGTGGGCATAGTCAACGAGCAGCTCAGGTTGAACTGCCATGATAAGCGGGAGCTCTTCTACCAGCTGGACATTCCCAGTGCCCAACTGGAGCAGAAGCTGGCCGCCTCGGGGTTCGAATATGACCCTATCAGCAACCAGTACAAGGCCTGTAAATAGCGACTAACCCATCTGTAAGCCAAGAAGCAGTAGATGAATAGGCTAGCAAATTAGCTATATCCCTGGGGATTACGACACTGCCAGCGCCAGCAGTCTTGCATCATCTGCGAAAGATCTCTGGCCACCCGCCAGTGGAGCTCACGGGCCGCCTTATCGGGGCAGGCATAGCTGGCGGCGATATCCCCGGGCCGGCGCGGCGCCATATGCAGCGCAATTTCTTTACCGCTCGCCTGCTCGAAGGCCCTTACCATCTCAAGCACAGAATAGCCCTGGCCCGATCCCAGATTAAAGGTATGGCAGCCCGCCACCCCATGAAGGCGCGTCAGGGCCGCCAGATGCCCCTGCACCAGATCCACCACATGGATATAGTCGCGTACCCCTGTGCCATCGGTTGTTGCATAGTCGCAGCCAAATACGGCGAGATAGGGCCGGCGCCCCATGGCCACCTGGGTGATATAAGGCAAGAGGTTATTGGGCTCTCCCTTAGGGTCTTCGCCAATCAGCCCGGATTCGTGAGCACCCACAGGGTTAAAGTAGCGCAGCAGGATCACGCTGACATCTTGGCGCGCCCTGGCCCACTCGGCGCACATCTGCTCCACCACCAGCTTGGTCTGGCCATAGGGGTTAGTGCTGGAACAGGGCGCCGCTTCCGTGATGGGCAGCGGCGGATTGGCACCATAGACGGTGGCCGAGGAGGAGAAGACCAGGGTCTTCACCCCATGGCGGGTCATGGCGCTTAGCAGCCGCATGGAACCCACCACGTTATTGTCGTAATATTCAAGCGGTAGCCGGGTCGACTCCCCCACCGCCTTGAGCCCGGCAAAGTGCATCACGGCATCTATGGCATGGTGCTCAAACAAAGCATCGAGCGCCCTTTCATCGCGAATATCCCCCTCGACGAAGGTGAGTTTGGCCGCCGTTATCTGCTTTACCCGCGCCAGGGACTCAAACTTGGCCCGGGACAGGTTATCCAGCACCACCAGCTGGTGGCCGGCGCTTAACAGCTCGACGCAGGCATGGGAGCCGATATAGCCGGCGCCCCCTGTGACTAAGACGTTCATCTTTTCCTGTCTCATCTGTTTATAAGCCCTACCACCAGGTGACATAGAGGAAGTTGAGGATCACCACCACTCCCAGGGCACTGAGGTTGAAGGCTCTGCCCGTCTTGAAACTGACCCCACCAAGGGCCACACTCGTCCCCTCTTCGAGAGAGCGGCCCATGAGGGACACCAGCACGCTGAGGGCCAGACAGAGCAGGAACACCAGGCCGATGCGATCCATGAAGGGCAGCTCGGGCCAATAAAACCTCAGGCCAAAGGAGAAGATGGCCGAGCCCAGTGCCGCCGCCAGCGCCCCATGAGAGGTGGCCCGGCGCCAGAACATGCCCGTTAGGAAGATCACCACGATCCCCGGGGTGAATACTCCGGTAAACTCCTGAATATATTGAAATGCCTGCTCAAATTCACCTAGCAGCGGCTGAGCCATCACCAGGGCGATCAGCAGACTCACCAGGCTAGACAACCTGCCCACCAATACATAGTGCCCCTCGGATTTGGCCGGACGCACCATGGCATAGATATCCATGGTGAATATGGTCGAGATGCTGTTGGTCATAGAGGCCAGGGAGGAGACGATGGCCGCCACCAGCGCGGCAAACACCAGCCCCTTCACCCCGACGGGCATCAAGGCCATCATGGAGGGATAGGCCTGATCCGGCGAGTCCAGCCCGGGATAGAGGAGCACGGCGGCAATCCCCGGTAGCACCACGATGAGCGGCATCAAGAGCTTGAGGTAGGCGGCGAAGGCGATCCCTTTTTGCGCCTCGGCCACGCTCTTGGCCGCCAGGGCGCGCTGTATGATGTATTGATTAAAGCCCCAGTAGCTGATGTTCATGATCCACAACCCGCCCACCAGCACAGAGATCCCCGGCAGACTCATGTAGTGGGGGTTACTCTGACTGAGGATCATCTCGAAATGTTCCGGTAGTGCGCTGGACAAACTGTCGAACCCGGCCCAGACGCCCTGACCGTCGGCGACCCTGTCCAGCGCCAGATAGCTGAGCAGCAGGCCGCCGAAGATCAGCAGCACCACCTGAATGATGTCTGTGTAGGCCACCGCCTTGAGGCCGCCATAGAGGGAGTAGGCCAGGGAAAACAGCGCCAGGAACACCATGCCATAGAGCCAGTCTACTCCCGCTACCGTCTCGATCGCCAGGCCGCCGAGCCAGAGCACGGCGGTGAGGTTGACGAAGATGTACACAGACAACCAGAATAGCGCCAGCGTGGTCTTCACCCGCTTGTCGAAACGCTGCTCCAGGTACTGGGGCATGGTATAGATCTCGTTCTTGATGAAGATGGGCAGCATATACTTACCCACCAAGATCAGGGTGATCGCCGCCATCCACTCGTAGGAGGCGATGGCCAGGCCGATGGCATAACCAGAGCCTGACATGCCGATGATCTGCTCGGCGGAGATGTTGGCGGCGATAAGGGAGGCGCCGATCGCCCACCAGGGCAAGGCCTTGCCCGCCAGAAAGTAGTCCTTGGTATCTCGCTCATGACGTTTGTCCCGGCGGGAGATCCACAGCGCCAGCCCCAACAGCCCCAGGGCGTAGACCAGCAGTATGCCAATATCCAGTGTCTCTAACATAGTCGTCTTCTCTTATTCTTATGACTTTTTCTATGGCGAGTCACCGACCCGCCCCCCAAACAGGCTTAAGCACTTAGACGCTTAGGCGCTTAGGCGCTTAGGCGAAGGCTCCCGCCCCGCTGTGGCACAGGTAGATTTCCGCCGTCAGCCCTGTCCGTGCCTGATACTCGGCGGCGATTGTCTCGCGCACCCCAGCTATCTTGTTCTCGGGCAGCAGGGCGACCACGCAACCACCGAAGCCACCGCCTGTCATGCGCGCGCCGCCATCTGTGCCCAGCACCTCGCTAACCAGTGCCACCAGACAATCCACCTCTGGGGTACTCACGGCAAAGTCGTCCCGCAGGGAACCATGAGAGGCGGCCATCAGACGACCGATGCAAGCGCTGTCGCCAACATTCAGCGCCTTCGCCATCTCAAGCACCCGGGCGTTTTCACTCACCACATGGCGGGCACGCCGAAACAGGGTTGGCTCGAGCGAGGCTTCTGCCTGACACAGCTGCTCATAGCTCACCTGACGCAGTGAACTCACGCCAAAATGCTGCGCCACCTGCCGGCACTGCTCTCGCCTCAGGTTATATTCGCTGGTCACCAGCGCCCGCTTCACATTTGAGTTGATGATCATCAACCTAAGGCCCTCTGGCAGCGGCACCTGATCGATAGTGAGATCGCTGCAATCGAGCAGCATGGCACTGTCCGCCTCTCCCATTGCCGAGATCAGCTGATCCATGATGCCGCAGTTACAGCCGACATAGTCATTCTCCGCCTGCTGGCCCAGCTGCGCCGCCTTGATGCCGTCGATCTTGAGATCGTACAGCCCGGCGAAGGCCTTGATCAGCGCCATCTCAAGAGACGCCGATGAGCTCAGCCCCGCCCCCTTAGGCAGATTGCCTGTGATCATCAACTTGGCGCCCCTGAGAGGTGACTGCCCCGTCTCGGCCAGATAGGCGCTTAGCATCTTCACCGTGCCGCGCACATACTTGCTCCAAGGCGAAATGACATCCAGTGGCATCTGATCCTCAGCCAGATCATCGAGCGAAAAGCAAACTTTCTCATTGTCCAGGTCGCAAGCCACCACCTGGAACTGGCTATCATCGCCCCGTGATGCCGCGACTAAGGTGCCCCTGTCCAGCGCCACAGGCAGGACCCACCCCAGGTTGTAATCGGTATGATCGCCAATCAGGTTGACCCGCCCCGGGGCATAGGCCACCAGCGCAGGCTCTTGGCCGAAGGCCTGGGTAAAGGCTTGAGTCAGCTCGCCATTTTTCATCTTTCTGTCCTTTTATTTTTCGCCTGGTTTTATCTGTGTTTTTATTGGCTCTGCTAGCCGTGGCAATTCTGGTAGTGGCTATTCTTGTAATGGATCGGCGACTGTTCCCTCAGGCGCGCGGCGGCCTGCTCTGGGGTGATATCCCGCTGGATCTCGGCCAGCAGCTCATAGCCCACCATAAATTTTTTCACGCTGGCGCTACGCAGCAGCGGCGGATAGAAGTGAGCGTGCAGGCGCCACTCTGGGTGTTCCTGACCATCAAACGGGGCACCATGCCAGCCCATGGAATAGGGAAAGGCGCACCGGAACAGGTTATCGTAACGCACGGTAAGCGCGCCGATTATCTCCCCAAGCGTCTCCCGGGTCTTGGCGGTCAGCTCTGTCATGCGCCGGATATCGAATCTTGGCAATACCAAAGTCTCGAAGGGCCAGCTGGCCCAGTAAGGCACAAGCGCCACCCAATCATCATTGCTCGCCACAATGCGCACTTCTTCCTTAAGTTCACGCTCGACATAATCGGCCAGTAGGTTGCTGTGGTGCTGCTGATAATAGTCTGCAAGGCGCTGCTGCTTAGTCGCCACCAATGTGGGAAGGTGGTTATGGGCCCAGATCTGCCCATGGGGATGAGGATTAGAGCAGCCCATGGCGGCGCCCTTGTTTTCAAATACCTGCACCCAGAGATATTTCTGCCCCAACTCCCTACTCTGACTCTGCCAGGCGGCGATCACCGCCTGCATCGCCTCGGGGCTGAGCTGCGCCAGCGTCAGGCTGTGATCCGGCGAGAAGCAGAGTACCCGGCTCTCTCCCTCTACCGTTTCGAAACGAAACAGGGCATCGCTCCCCTGGGCCTTGGGGCCCTCGCTATTGAGGGCGGCGAAGTCATTTTGAAACACGAAGGTGGTGTCGTACTTGGGGTTTTGCTCGCCATTGATGCGCCTGTTGCCCGGACAGAGAAAACACTCGCTGTCGTAGCTCGGCGCCGTGGTGAGGTCCAGCGCCTCGGTCTGTCCCTGCCAGGGTCGCTTGCTTCTGTGGGGCGACAGCAACACCCACTCGCCAGTGAGGGGATTGAAACGGCGATGGGGGTGATCATCGGTTGAAAATTGCGACTTAGCCTGGGTCTTTTGAAACATAATAGCGATCTACATCCTTGGGTCTTAAGTGATCGCTATGCTCGGCCAGTTGACCCTGCTTCGTCATTCCTGAAAAGAGGCCTTTACTTCCCATTTTCTACCCAGACGAGGAGAAAGCCGCGCTAAACGCCTTGAACAATCTGACTGAAACCAATATTCATCCCCACACTCCCCCTACTGCTCCCTAGACAGGCGTCACTAAAGGCAGGCCTAAGCAATGAACTGATTTTTCGATAAGGATTTACGCATTTTCAGGGGGATCCCTCACGACAGAGGATGCTTGGATAGTCTGGCGTATCAAAAAGATAAGTCACCGATAATTATTGCATAGTCAAGCTATTGATTTGGCTGAAGTTGCTGAGGTTAATCATCATGAATAAATAACTCATCAGGAGTTTAAACAATGAAAATAACCACAAGACCCTGTGCAACACTCACCCTGGCTATCGGCCTCGCCCTGGGCACCCTGCCCAAGGTCGGTCTGGCCGATGGCCTGATCCGCGACCCTAGGATCAGGCCTGACACCCAGCTCACGATCAGCTCCAGCGATCCTCAGCTGGATCTCGCCATCGCCCGCTCGGTCGATTACATCTACGACTATCTGGTGGTCGGCCCACAGCAATACCCCACCACGGAAGAAGCCGAGCGGATCACTAAGTTTCGCGATGCTGGGGTAGCTGCCGTCCCCTCCCTGTGGGGCAGCTACCACGGCACGCCAACGGCCAATGCCACGGGCTACAGAGAGAACTTCTGCCTGCGAGATGTTGCCCATCAGACAGAGGGCGCGGCCCTGCTGAGCCTCAATGAAGAAAATATCGACATGCTGACCCGCTTCGCCTTCGACGCCCTGCAGGACAAGCGAGTCGAAGTCAGCGACCCCAATCTCGACCCCTTAGATCCCTGGGCCTCGGCGCGGCCTAAGAGTTTCTGGCAGGAGTACTGGACCCTATGGTCCTACAACTTCTACGGCGCGCCTTACTATATGGACGCAGGTTTTCAGGAGCTGCCCGCGCCGCTTGAGCTTTTAGAAAAAGTCTATCGCATGTATCGATTCACCGGCGATGAGCGCTGGTTATCCCAGACCTTCATGGACTATGGCGAACAGCTGCTCAACGAGTTCGCCAACCGTTACGACTTTAACGGCAACGGCATAGTCGACAACCGCGGTAACGAAGGGATATTGCCCACCCTGTGGGAATTTGAGGGCGCCAGCCATATCGGCGATAACGAACTCAGCTTTAGCCTGTCGCCGGACGAGCAAGGCGGTAGCCTCGTCATAGACAAGGGCTATTTTGCCCGCCTCGGTGTGCAGGACATGAGCCTAAAGGTGAGATTTAGAAACGGCCGCGACGACTACCTCAGGGTCAGGATAAACAATCTGACTTCCGCCACGGGCGAGGCACCTATCCTCTCCAACGATTACCTGTTTATCGAAAATACCCAGCCAACCCAAGATCTACAGCTCAGCTTTAACCGAGCGCCCGGCGTTACACTGACCACACTCACCGACGGCAAGGCCCCCTTGGTGCCGGGCAGTGACTACAGCGTCAGCGGCAATCAGGTCGTCATCAGCAAGAGCTATCTGGATAGGGTGATAAGCAACAGCTCCTATCGCTATAAGTTCTCCTTCGGCTTCCAATTTAGCGACGCCAGCCAGGCCCGCCTGGTGGTGGAGTCGGGCTCCCACAGCTACGCCGATGCCATCTTGAGTCAACACAGCGTCACCCTGGATTGGAACAATCTGCAAGATGTGAATCTGGCGCTGGATTTCAGCCAGACGCCCACGGAAAACCGTGACCTCTACCGCATCGAGAACAACATGAACCGTGTGGTCGAGGCCGGCGATACCCTGGGGGTTCAGTACCAGGCCATATTGGCCTATGAGCAGATGCTGCGCGCCAAGGCGCAACTGGTGAACGACAACCAGGAAGCCGCAACGCTTATCGCCAAGGCCGACCAGTATCAGGCCAGTGCACAGGCCTTGCTAAGCGATTTCCAGACCCGTTGGTACGATGCGAGCCAGATGACCTACGCCAGGGCATTTGACGGCTATGGCAACGCCATCTTCGGCTGGGGCCATGAGAACAGCTTCTTCATGCCCATGAAAGATCTGCTGGAACCTGGGGCTAAGGCCGACGCCTACCTTAGCTTCATCCACGACAACTCGGAGAGCCTCAACGAAGAGGCCAAGACCTATCTGCCCGAGGCCTTCTTCAACTATGGCCAGAACGACCGTGGCTGGTATTGGATGCAGGCGGGGCTCAAACGCTTTTTCGCCGATCGCAGTGACGATCAGGTGATCAAGACCTATCCGGAGATCGCCTTTACCAACATCTCCAACCTGGTGACCCATATGATGGGCTTCGAGCCCAATGTGCCCCAGCACAGTGTCAGCACCCTATCGCGACTGCCAGCGAGCCTGGGTCATGTCCAGGTAGCCAACCTGCCCCTTGGGCAGAGCCTGATGCAGACCAGCGATTATCACAGGGAGATAGACAGCCTGCTTACTCTGCGTCACGACGGCCAGCGCAGCACGACCCTGAGCCGCAGCACAGGTAGCGGCGAGCCGCTGACCTGGCGCGCCCAGTTTATCGGTAGCTACCCAAGTCTCTATGTGGATGGTCAGGCCCTGACTGCCAGCCAGATTAGTATCAACGGCGTCACCCTCTCCTATGTGGATCTCGACCTTAACGGCGGCCAAAGCATCATGGTCTCGACCTCAGAAGATGGCACAGAGCCGCCGGTCGAGCCGCCTGTTGCCTGGACGCCACTGACAGATCTCACGCCTGTCAGCCAGCAGAGCGACTGGGGCTGCATCAATCTTGATAAGAGCGTGGACGGCAATCCCCTGAGGGTCGGCGGCCAGCAGTACGATAGCGGCATAGGCACACATGCAAACGGCGAGATCATCTACGACCTGCAGGGCCAGTACCAAGGCTTTACCGCTCAGGTGGGTGTCGACGATGAGGTGGGCGCCAACGGCTCGGTGCGCTTCAAGGTCTATCTCGACAATCAGCTGGCGTTTGACTCAGGCGTGATGACCGGCAGCGACGACGCCAGTGCGCTCGATTTGGATGTCGAGGGTGTTTTGCAGCTTAGACTGGTTATCGAAGATGGCAGCGATGGCATCAACAGCGATCACGCCGACTGGCTACTGCCCCGCCTGACCCAGAAGGTAACCGTGCCGCTGACCAGCCTCACGCCCATGAGTACAAGCACAGGTTGGGGCAGCATGCAGTATGACAGGAGCATAGAGGGCAATCCGCTCACCCTGGGCGGACAGACCTTTGCAACTGGCATAGGCACCCACTCCACCAGCGAAATTGTCTACGACCTTCAGGGCCTCTATAGCGATTTCGAGGCCCAGGTCGGCGTAGACGATGAGACCGGCATCAATGGCAGTGTGGCCTTTGAGATCTATCTCGATGGCCAGCTCGCCTACGACTCCGGCACCCTGCTTGGCAGCGACCCGGCCCATGCCGTCGCCGTCGATGTCAGCGGCGCCCAGCAGATGCGTCTGGTCACCACAGATGGCGGCGATAACATCAACTTCGATCACGCCGACTGGGCCGTACCTATGCTGATTCAAAACGGCCATTAATCTTCAGGCGGTATTGACCACTTGGCGAGTGCGGCGATTGTCTCACTCGCCTTTTTACTGACGAATAAACACAGGCATGAACATAAAACGATAACCATTCAGTGTTTAGTCTCTCGCTGCTCCAGCTTAAACTCCTGCCGCTCGACACTTTTCGCCTCCATGCGGCGAAAAGCCAGCACACCGGCGAAGATGACAACCACCCCCAGCAGCTGCAGCGGATTGACCGCCTTAACCACAAGGTCGAACAGCACGCCGCTCAGCAGCTGCCCCGAAATCACCAGCAGGCTGCAGAGAGTCGTGCCCAGCCTTAGGATGACCTGGGTATTGAGCACCACAAACACGGCGCCCACCACGCCGCCAAGCCAGGCATAGAGGGGGGCATCGAGCAAGCCTGCGACGGGCGGGCTCGGCATCAATACCAGCAGCAGACTCAAGAAGACAAAGCCCACGCCATGATTCCAAAGTGAGGCATAGTAGGCATCGCTCGCCTGACCCAGACGACCGTTGAGGATGCGGCAAAGGCCGATACAGACGCCGTTAAGTAACGCAAGCAGAATTAGGGTTAGCATCACGCACCCTCCTGAGCCAGCAAGGCAATCAGGGCGCCCAGTGCCATCACGGCCAGGGCCGCGCCCTGCCCCCAACTCAGGCGGCGCCTCGCCATGCCAAACGAGCCCAGGCGATCACAAACCAGGCCGAAGAGGATCTGCCCCGCCATGATAAAGGCTATGCTGGCGCTCAGGCCTAACGCGCTGTTGACCGTCATGGCCCCCAGTACCACTGTGAAGGCGCCGGGCAGCCCGCCCAGATAGGCCCACCAGGGCGCAGCCTCGTTGCACCTTGTAAGGCCCCCTTGTCTCAGGCGCACCACGCCCAACAATAGGAGGGCGACTAGGGTGCCGACCCCATGGGCCACCCAGGAGGCCAGCAGCGGCGAGCCATACTTGGCCAGCTCGCTGTTTAGGGCGATCATCACCGCCAGGGCCACTCCGCCCAGCAGCCCAAGCATCAGGTTTAGTGGCGTGCTTGCCTGTGGCTTAAGGTCAATTTGCGCCTGGCTTGTCGATTCTTGTGGCACAAGTTGTGTCGGTTCTTGTGGCATGAGTTGTGGCATGAGTTGTGGCAATTGTCGTGGTATTAGCTGTTTCGTCATCGTTTCGCTCCACGCTAAATAGCGTCTAAATAGCAACCTCTGTCTCGATGGCGTCACTTTAATCTGTTTCCCTTAAATAGATAATCCGCTATATTCGAAAATCTTTGTTGCCATATTGGAAACTATATTTGGACATCTACGCCAACATTCCCCTGTTTGTCTCGGTCGTCGAGCTGGGCAGTTTCTCCGAGGCCGCGCGGCGGTTAGGCATCAACAAGTCTGCGGTGAGTAAGCGTATCAGCGCCTTAGAGCAGGCCTTAGGGGTCAAGCTTATCCAGCGCACCACCCGCAGGCTGCACCTCACCGACGCCGGTAGGCAGTATTATGAGTATGTGCACCAGGCGGCCGCCCTGATGCAGCAGGCCCAGGATGCCCTGGCGAGCCAACAGGGGGCGGTACAAGGATCCCTAAAGGTGAGCCTGCCCAATGTCTTCGGTCAGCGCCATATCGCGCCGCTGCTGAGCGAATTTAGCCTCCAATACCCGGCCATCAACCTGGAGGTGAGCCTAGACGATCGCGTGGTTGATCTGCTTAAGGAAGGCCTGGATATGGTGGTGCGAATAGGCGATCTGCCCGATTCTAGCCTGGTCGCGGTAAGGCTCGGCCCCTGTCACAGCCTGCTGTGCGCCTCCCCCGACTATCTTGCACGCGAGGGTCATCCCAGAAGCCTTACAGATCTCAGAGCGCACAACTGCCTCTTCTACTCTTACTTTCGCGGCGGACTGGAGTGGAGCTTTGAGCGGCGCGGCGAGGTGAGCCGAATCAAGCCCCGGGGCAATATCAAAGTTAACAACAGCGAGGTGATCCGCCGCCTGTTGCTGGATGGCATGGGGATCGCCCTGATGCCCAGGTATCTGGTGGAAGAGGAGCTGGCATCGGGCACCCTGGTGCCAGTGCTCAGAGATTATCAGGCGCCGACACATGGCATCTACGCCCTCACCCCGGAGCGGCAACATATGCCCGCCCGTCTCAGGGTGTTTATCGATTTTCTCAAGCAGGCATTGGCAGAGCGTGGCGCAAACTGGTAACGCCTTTTCTGCCTGACCTGGCTTTAGCCTGATATTCGGCCAGAGATAAAGCCTGAGATTAGCCCTGAGTTAACGCCTCGATGAAGGCCCTGTGATCCGGCAGCTTCTGCGCCAGAAAATCCTTGGCGTGAGTGATCTTATCCAGCTGCGCCCTGGCCTGCTGACGCGCCGTGTCATCGAGCGTCTTGGGCTGGGTACTAAAGCCCATGCCATAGAGCAGATAGAGATAGTTATCCACGCCAAACACCTCGAACTGAGAGAAGAAGTCGTCGGGATGGGGCGTGAAGTGTTGCCACAGGGCGAGTCGCCGCGACAACTCCTCGGACGTTGGCTGGGCATCCAGATGATGGCGATAGTCGCGCCAGAAGGCGGAGTCGCGGCGATCCGACAGCTGATAATGCAGCGCCACGAAGTCGATCACCGCCTCCCAGGCGTGAGCGACGATGCGATTAAACCTGGCCTCAAGCACAGGCAGTGTCTCATCACTTGTGGGAAATTTGCGCGCCAGTAAGGATGCGGCGAAGTCTGTCAGCAGGATAGAGGTCGCCTCCAGGGGCTCGAGAAAGCCCTGGGCCAACCCAAGCGCGACGCAGTTGCCCTGCCAGAACTTTTTCAGATGCCCTACCCGCATGATGAGGCTGCGAAACTCGCCGGCACTCGGCAGCTCGTCACCCAGATACCTCTCGAGTTTCTGGCACGCCTCTTTATCGCTCAGGTAGCGATCGCAATAGACCAGACCTACGCCTCGCCGCTTGGGCAGGGCGATATCCCAGATCCAACCGGCCTGATGGGCGCTCGCCTGGGTATAGGGCGGCAGCGGCGCATCGGGCGCGCTTGGCACCTGAGTCACTAGCGCCTTGTTCATCCAGAGCTTATCCGCCAGTGAGATGAACTCGACACCGAGCGCCTTCTCCATCAAGAGGCCGCTAAAACCTGAGCAGTCGAGGTAAAAGTCGAAACAGCGGCGACCGCCCTCCCTGAGATGCAGGGCCACTATCCTCTCATCATTTTTACTCTCATTGCCCTCTGTGAGCCTGTCCGTCTCAACACAGTCCATTTCGAGCCTGGCCGTCTCAACCTCGAGCAGATGATCTTGAACATGCTCGACACCGAAACGCTCGATGGCATTCTCCCTGAGGAGCTCGGCAAACTTGGCGGCGTCGAAGTGATAGGCATAGGCGTGGGCCCCCTGATAAGGCGCGGAGGCTAATGTCTTAGGTGCCTTTTGCGCCTCGCAGCTAAAACTCTGGGGCGACAGGGCCTCATCGAACGCAACAGGCTTGGGGCCTGTGGCTAACTCATCGAGCCAGAAATCGCTGAGATCCACACCAAAGGGGCTGGGTGGATCGAACAGGTGATGAAAGGCGCTCATCTCGCTGCCAGGCTTGCGGTGACGCCAGTTGATGAACTTGATCGACTGCTTGAAGCTGGCATCGCAGCGCCTGAACAGCGCAGTCTCCTCTATGCCAAACGCCTGCAGGGACTTGCGGATCATGGGCACAGTGCCTTCGCCCACTCCTATGGTGGGGACATCGGGCGACTCGATAAGGGTAATGCTTACCTTGGGGCTGCGCCCCTTGAGTGCCAGACCCAGATGGTTGGCGGCTAGCCAGCCGCTGGCACCGCCGCCGACGATGGCAATGGATAAGATGCTCACAGACAGGGCCTCCGATATTGGCTAAGGCGATTCATACTTGGCTCGCAACAAGTTGACTTGGCTCTCAACAAGTTGAAGACGCGCCTTTCCGTCCCCTAGAAGGACAGAAAGGCGCTTGTTAGCAATGACGGTTTAGAGCGATAGCGAGACAGGCCCCTTGCCGTCCCAGCTGAACTTCTGCTCCTTGCCATCTGGCTGCTGGACGCTGATCTGGTAGGCATCATCCCCCTTAGCCTGGGTGCGATTGACGCAGAGATCTATGTTGCTGTTGAAGGCGCGGATCCCTCTTAAACACATGTTATCCCAACCGGTCGGCAGATAGGGCGCCACCTTGAGGCGATTGAAGCCTGTGGGTTCCATGCCGAAGATCCCCTCGGTCACGACGCGGGCATAGAGGGCGCTCTCGGCTGAGAGGTGGCGCTGGTTGCCCTCGGGCCAAGCCTCTACCGCATAGGGCACATGCTCACCCAGCAGACGCTTGCGCGAATAGTACTTAAAGTAGCGCATGGCGGTGTCTGTCTCCTGGGCGCTGAAGATCCCCCTGAAGGCATACAGGGTCGCCCTGTCCCAGAAGGTCTTGTTGCCCGCCTCGCTGTAGATCCCCTCCGGACTCCACAGGTAGTCAGACAGCAGCGCATCCAGGGTCGCCTGCTTACGATCGAAGATGCCGAAGGTGAGCGGCAAGGCGATCCAGGCTCTCAGCTTGTCGTTGCCCTGGTAGTACTGATAGGTGTCGAAACCCTGCACGTTCGCGCCGAAATAGGTCTCGATGGCAGCCTTAAGCGCCTTGGCTCGCTGGCGATAGTCGCTGGCAAGTTCGGTGCGACCCAGCTCCTGATTCAGGTAGGCCGAGGAGATCAGTGCACCATAGGTCAACATGTTAGTGCTGAGGTTGACGTCACCGGCGGGGAAGCGTCCCTCCAGCTCGTCGCTGTCGGAAGCGATGACACCTTCTTGAGTCTGCTTCTTATAACTAAAGTCGATACACCAGTCGATAAGAGGCAGGAGCTCGCGGGCCTGCTGCTTGTCGCCATAGGCCAGGGCGAAGCGGCTGGCTCCATAGGCGATCATGGCGCAATCGCCCCTGTCACCGGCGCCGTTCCAGTAATCGTCACCCTCGGCGATGATAGAGGATGGGAGCGCCCTGCCCTCATCGTTCATGTAACGGGCAAAGTGAGCAAAGCTGTTGATGGCCGACTCGTTGCCGCGCTTGTCCCCCAGGAAGGGGAAGAAGGGGTTGATATATTCCGCCTGATCGTTGGCCCAGATAGCCGCGTAGTAACGTCCGCCGCCGGGGCCATGCATCAGGCCACCCTTGGTCCTAAAGATAGACTCGGCGCTGCGCAGCTTGGCAAACTCGAACATCTTGTTGAGCACAGGATCAGGCGTCTCCAGACGAAGATTTTGATTAAGCTGGGCCACATAATCCAGACGCGCGCTTATCTCTTGTGCTGGCGTTAGCTCTTGTGCCGGCCTTTGATCATTTGCCTGAGCTCGCGCCTGGCCAGGCCCCGCCTCACCTACTTGCTTGTCGGCTCTGTGGGCCTCGAAGGTCACGAAGAGATCAAAGTCGCTGCCGGGCACCAGGCTAAACTGCCCCGCCTTGTCGCTGCTGGCCTGGATGAGGTAGCGACCGTAGACACCTTTCTCCGCATCCGTCTCGACTTTGTAGTCTAGAGGCTTAAGCTCCAGCGTGACGGTCTGGTCACCCTGGTTAGTAAAACGCAGACGTTCGATCATCCTAGGCCCAGTGGTGCTTGGCGACAGGGTGCGACTGAGGCTGACCTTACTGCCCTGCGCATCTGATAGCTGACTGGTTAGGTTCAGGGTGCCATCTATGGTCACGCGCTCAAGCGTCTCAGTGCTAACAGGCTTACCGCCAAGCATGATCTCGGGCGAGATGCTCAAGGGAAAATCATGGATCAGGCTGGCATGGGTGTCGTTAGGGACGGTACGCAGCATGGGCCAGACCAGCTTACGCTTCAAGATCAGCTCTCCCTGCTCATCACTACCGTAGTAGATGATGGCCGAGATCTGCTCGCCGCTCATCTCGATATGATCTTCATGGGTGTCCTGAACCTGCCAGGTGATCCCCTCGCCGCCTAGCTGCCAGCGATCTTTAAGGGTATTGGCCAGATCGTTTAACTGCACGTGGGCCACAGGGGCGTCTTGCTGCTCGCCAGAACGGGGCGCTTGGTGAGAACAGGCCGATAGGATAGCGATTGCGCATGCCGATAATAAAATGCTTTTTTTCATACTCATCTCGTTGTTAATAACCTTTTTATCAAGTATCACTCGAAATTTATCGCTTAATTAAAGTCAAAAGATAAATAACATCTGTTGACTTAATTCGAGTATTAATGATGCTTAGTTATTATCTGTATTATTTTATTTATGAGTGACTCATGCTGATAAATAATCTAGATGATAAATAATCTTCTCTATTTAACAGCAAAACCTTTATTTACTACTTAATCAAAGCTCGTTTAGACGGGCTAAACACTAACTGTTCACAGATTGAAGCATGCATTACTGGCCTCAGGCTTACTAAAAAACAATGACACTTTCTCGAAAAATAACCCTCACCCCACCCGGCGGCGAAACTCCAGCGGCGACATGTTGAACTCGCGCTGAAAGATGTCATAGAAGCGACTCACCGAGCCAAACCCTGCCTCCAGTGCTATGTTCAGCACGGGATTTTCGGTATCGATCAGCAGTGCCTGGGCATGTTGCAGTCGTAACTGGTTAATATATTGTTTTATTGAGACTTTCATTACGCGATTGAAGAGCTTCATCGCATAATTCTTGTGCAGTCCGGTGGACATGGCCACGTTCTCTATGGTGATCTTCTGATCATAATGGTCGGCGATATAGCGCAGCATGGTCTGAATATGGTTAAGCCCGCCAAATACCGGCTTGTCGACCCCGTGACCGCTACGATGGGCCAGATTAAAGGTGCTGTAATGCTCTATCGCCATGCGGCGGATACGGTTGCGGATCTCGTTGATCACCTGACTGGCGAGCAGGGGCTCCTGACTGGCGATATCCGCCTCCCAGATCTGCGTCAGCTGGCGATCGCACACATAGAGGCTGTCCGACACCATCACCTCGCCGTGGAGCAGCTGGCTGACAAACTCCCCCGGCAGCATCCAGGTGAGAAAGGCCTGCAGTGGAATGTAGATGTTGACTATCTCGCCGTCGCCATGACAGGCGGTCATCTGGTGGGGGATCGAGGCCCAGAAGATGATCATCCGCCCCTCGGGCACGGAGATCTCCTGACCGTTAATCAAATAATCGGCCGAACAATCAAAGAGGTAGTTAATCTCTATATGACCATGCCAATGGCTGTGGGCCATTACCTCTGGCCGCTTGCGATGAAAGCCAAACTTATTGTCCTGCGCCTGCGCCGTTAACGGACTGGCTTCACTAAACGAAATTTTCTCGACCCATTCGAACATAAGGATAACCCCGGTTAACCCACCTCAAGCGAACCTAACCCAAATACATTTGATTAACAAACATAAGTTATTTTTCGGGAAGTTATACCTGATTTTCAGGAAGGTTCAGAGTGAAACTTACTCAAGTAGCAAACATGAAAACGTCTGATGTTAAATATTCGTTAGGATATTTTCTGGAAATCATAGGCACTATTTCGGGAAGTTTCCCTTCCTGTCTCGGGGATATAAATATCAGGGTGAACTGATTTCAAAAATTAGTTTATTGAGCCTGATAAGAATTAATTCAGCCCAAACAATAAAGCTCAAAAAGCCTGACAACACGAAGGGAACACTATGAAAAGAAATTATCTTGCCTTTGCGATTAGCCTTGCATTGGCCTCTTCGCTTCCCGCCTATGGGGCCGACGACGAAGAGAAACAACAAAATGAAGAGACCGAGATGGAAGTCATCGAGGTGCGGGGGATCTTAAGCAGTCTCAAGGAGGCGCAGTCGATCAAGAAGGAAGCCGACAACGTGGTCGACGCCCTAGTCGCCGAAGATATAGGTAAATTCCCCGACAGTAACGTCGCCGAGGCGATGCAGCGTATCCCAGGTGTGAGCGTTAACCGCCTGCGCGGCGAGGGCCAGAGCGTAACCGTGCGTGGCCTGAGTGGCGACTACAACGTCACCACCCTCAACGGCAGAAAGATCGCCTCGGAAACCGTGGGACGCGACTTCAACTATGATCTGATCGCCGCCGAGCTGATTGGTGGCATTCAGGTCAACAAGACCCAGCAGGCCTCCCTGCCCGAAGGTGGTATTGGCGCCATCATCAATATCGACACCCTCAAGCCTCTGAATGTAGGCAGCAAGGTAGCCGGCTCTATCGAGGGCTACTATAACGAGCGCGCCGGCGAGACAGATCCCCAGGCTTCGCTGCTGATCAGCGAGACCTTCAACGACGATGAACTGGGGATCTTGATCTCGGCCAACCACACCTCCTCCTTCACCCGCTTCGACAGCCACAGCGCCCAGTGGGGCTGGAACGAGTGGAGCGAGGCCGAGCTGATGCCAGACGGCGATCCGAACGTGTCGGGACGCTTCCCCAGCTGGCCCAACATCATGGTGAGCACGGATCAGCGCGAGCGCAGCGGCGGCACCCTTGCATTGCAATGGCGCCCTACTCCAGAGCTGGATATCAACTTCGATGCCCTCTATACCAAGTATGAGATTGAATCTACGGGAAACATGATCTCCCTGGCCCTCTTTGAGGGCACGAACCTGGATAACATTCAGGATGTACAGTTTGGTGCGGACGGTCACACCAACAGCATCACTATTGGTGAGCCGGGCAACATGGACTCGCCGGCCATCGCCGAGTTGCTGGAATCGCAGAATCCCCGTGACAGCGACGCCATGCAGGTAGGACTGAACCTCAACTATATCTGGGACAACTTTAACTTTAACGTCGATATGGCCTACTCTGAGGCGGAAGATGCCTCGGCGGCGGTCAGCTGGGTCGTGGTGCGTACCGCCATCGACACCCTCGAGGTCAACTGGGATAACGGCGAGCAGGTGCCCGACATCTCCTTCGGCGATACCGTGCTGGATGAAAACATCGACTATGGTGCCTGGTATGCCCGCATCGACGGCGACAAGGTAAAAGACAAGACGGGGAACTTTAACTTCGACGGCACCTATGAGCCCGACGATGGCATCATCAGCAAGGTGCTGTTCGGCACCGGCTATAACATGCAGGACAAGGGCAAGACCTACTGGAGCCAGGAAAACCCCAGCGCCTACACCTTCCGCAACGGTGCCACAGATAGCGAGTGGATCAACGCCCCCGACAGCGAGAAGGTGGATATCGCCGGCAACACACTATGGGGCCCATTGCCAGGTAGTGCCCTCAACCCGGGCAACTTCGACGACTTCATGGGTAGCTCAAACGCCAACCTACCCAACACCTGGGCGGGCATCAATATTCCCGGACTATTCGACTACTACCGCTCACTGGATAGCGAGGCATTCGATCAATACCTGGTGCCCAGACCTAACCTCACCGGCGGCAATACCTATGGGGTGAAAGAGGAAACTATTCACGCCTACGCCGAAATGATCTTGGAAGATGAGATAGCGGGTATGCCCTACATGCTCGACTTCGGTCTGCGCTACATAGATACCACAGTCACCTCCTGGGGCTACTCACAGGATCCGGCCAACATCGCCTTCGATGAGGATGGTCTGTTTACCGATGCGGTGGATACCGTCGGCCTGGTGGAGTTTGAAGGCAACTATAAAAAGCTGCTACCGAGTTTCAACGGTAAGTTAGGGCTGACCGATGATCTTGTCTGGCGTCTGTCGTTGTCACAGGCGATCTCACGTCCGCCGCTAACGAATCTGTCGCCGGTCACCTCTATCTGGCAGAACGAGGAGAAGACGCCGCCGGAGAACTTCATCTATGAAAACGATCCTGGCCTGGAGCCCTACTACGCCGACCAACTAGATACCACGTTGGAGTGGTACTACAGCGATAGCGGCACCCTGAACCTGGCCTTCTACTACAAGGAGCTGCATGGCTTCGTGATCTACGAGCCGACGCGTGAAACCATCAATGGCGCCAGCTTCGAGGTGACCCGTCCCTACAACGACGATGAGAACCAGTCGCGTATCCGGGGTTATGAGCTGAACTGGCTACAGACCTTCGACGATTTCCTGCCTGATCCCCTCGCGGGCTTCGGTGTGCAGGCCAACTATACCTATAACAATAGCGAGTCGGGTGAATACACGGACGATGGCGAGCAGTTACCGTTCAAAGGATTGTCTGATCATCAATACAATGTGGTCGCCTTTTACGAGAACCATGGGCTTAAGGTCAATGTGGCCTATAACTATCGTTCCGAGTACAGCCTAGGCAAGCAGTGGTATTGGTCAAATGCCCTCAACGACTGGACCTCTGAGACCCTACAGGTCGACGAATGGGGCCAGCTGGATATGCAGGTGGGCTATGACATCACAGACAATATCACCCTCACCTTAGAGGCCAACAACCTGCTTGACCCCGATTATGTGCAGTACCTGAACGGGGACAAGAACCACGTAGACTATATCTCCAGCTGGGGCCGTAGCTATCGTGCGGGGGTTCGCTTCAAGTTTTAATCTCCCTTGTTAAATGATTCGCTCAAAGACAATTTAAGCAATCGTTTTGTTCGCCCATTACCACTAGGTGGTGGGCTTTTTTTATGTCCTTCTTTCCACTGCAAAACCTAGCTTATCCAACTGATATTCCTGAATAATTAATAGTGTTTCTCGAAAACTACTCTAGGGTTGATTAGCCCTTGAATGGGCGAGCCTGGATAGCTTAATTTTTAGTCAAACATAGCAGTCAAATCATAACCAGTAGCATCACAATCGAAGGAGAGAGTTTTCACATGGAGAGACAATTAAGCAATGAGCCAAACACGCAATTAAGCAGACTGCCAAACAGGCACAGCGCTTCCCCCCTGCTGAGCCTGGTCATCTTAAGTCTCATAAGCCTGCCGGGCTGCGGCTCAGGCGGCGATGACGGCCTGACTAGCGAGCCACCTGTAACACCGCCGGTCGCCACACCGACACCAGAGGCAAGTCTCACAGTATCCGCCAGCGAGAGCGGCGGCGCCATCTATCTAGACGGACGCTTCACCGGCAAGCTGACCCCGGCGGAGCTCACGCTCGCGCCCGGTGAGCACAGCATAGGCGTGGGGCTCAACCAGAGTGAGCAATATCTGAGACGTACGGTTCAGGTTGAGGCCGACCAGGCTGATAGCCTGGCGCTGGATGACACCGACCATCAGGCGCCCAAGACCTGGAAGGCGCTGTTTATCGGCGTAGCCAAGGTGCAGGCTCAGGGAGGCAGCTGTGTCAGCCAATACCAAACCGAGCAGCTCGACGCCGGGTTTGACTTCTTTCGCTGGAGTTTCGAGGAGCGCATCGAGCCCTACAGCTACCACACCATGGATTGGCAGTTTGAGCGTATGGATATCACGGATGAGGTGGTGACCCTGAGCAATGACAAACTTATCGGCCCGGCGGAGATCGAGCCCCATCTGACCATTGTCGACAAGGGCGATTATGACCTTATCGTCAGCTTCTTTCGCGGCGGCGCCGGCAGCGACGAGTGCTATATCGACGACTTCAAGGGCATCGCCTGGTATGACTATCGCGTACTTGACGCCGATGCCTCCTACTACACCATACGCTTCTATGATGATGTCACCGGGCGCATCGAGGCGGCCAAGACAGACGACAGAGACCCAGGCATGTACATCCACGAGTGGCTGCATACCACGGCGGAATGGTTCTTCCCCGACCAGGGCTATCCCCAGCCCAGCAGCGACGGTCAGGTGGTTCACGCCGCCGAGGCCTATGGCTACAGCTGGCCCTGGATGAGCTGGTATCGAGACCTTATTCGCGGCCAGGTAAAACAGCAAGCCAGCTATGTAGGCATAGGGCCAGATGCCCTGCTCGGCTGCAGCGTCAGCGAAGATGCCTTGGGCCTGTGCCCGAGCGCCGCAGGTCAAGCAGCATCAGACGCCTCGAGTCAAGCGGCCCCAGACGCCTTGATTCAAACGTCCTCTCTCTATGACAAGAGCGCCGAACAACAAGTGCCCTGGCAGACCGTTAGCCTGCCGTATCGAGATGGCAGGGTCACATTTGGCCAGATCCCAGCCGGTGATAGGCTCTGCCTCAATCGTCACGCCATCGACTACCGGCTCGGCGATGGCGCGCTAGCCCTCACCTTAGATGAGAGTCTCTGCGGCGAGCCATCCAGCGCCAGCCTCAGCTTTACCCCCTGGCAGGCAGATGGACTAGGAAAGCGGCTTGAGATCGCGCTACCTGTGGAGCAAGCCAGCAGGCTTCTAGCCAGCGAAACGCCTATTGCCGACAGTGAGCGCCCCAACTTAGATGAGCTGTTGATTAATCTAAGGGCGCTGATGGCACGCTAGCTCAAAGCGCACTGTTTCAAGGTGCACTGATTCAAGGTGCTCTGGTTCAAGGTGCACTGGCTCAAAGCACGCCAGTCTAATGCACAGCAGACGGGGCAAGATAGAGGTTATTTTTCGGGAAACATTAGCCCCGTTTTCATGCGCCCGGGTATCAATCGCCATGCTTCAATGACTTACCTTCGGGAATTTCCCCGTATGAATCAGGAGTAATAAAACATGTTGCAGCGTTTATTGACGGCGCCCCAGGCGTATAAGCAGCTGATGTTGGTAGGAGTGCTAACAATTCCCAGCGCACTGGCCATGGGTGAGACCTATCAACTCAGCTCCCCGGACGGCAGCATCTTAGTCGATGTCATCGCCGAGGAGCAGCTTAGCTACCGTGTCAGCGTCGACGGCCAGACCATTCTTAGTCCATCACACATCGCCATGTCCTTCGCCGATGGCACGGCGCTCGGCAACTCGCCTCAAGTGGTTGAGGTCAAGCGCAGTGCCATCTCAGAGCAGCTCACCCCGGTTATCAAGGTGCGCACCGCCAAGATAGACAACCAATACAACCAGTTGAGCCTGAGCTTCAAAGATAACTACAGAGTCGACTTTCGCGCCTTCGATGAAGGGGTCGCCTATCGTTTCAGTGCCCAACAGTCTGGCGAGAGTGCCCTCACCTCTGAGCAGGCCGAATTTAACTTCGCCAAGGGCGCCTTCGCCTATTTCCCCTTCGAGAAGAAGTTTGCCAGCGCCACCCAGCCAAGATTCACCCCAATCGCCGCCAAGGGGATCGATGGCGACGAGCTGGGCAGCCTGCCGGCCCTGTTTGTGGTCAATGGCGTCAATGTCCTGCTGACAGAGACTGACCTGCAGCGCTATCCCGGTCTTTGGCTAAGGGGCAAGGGCGATGGAAATGTCTATGGCGTGCATCCGTTCGAGCTGGATAAAGATGAGCAGTATACAAAGAATCTTGGCATAGTCAGCAAGTCACGCAGCTATCCCTGGCGCATTCTGGCCATCGCCCGCAGCGACGCTGAACTGCTCGACAACCAGATGAGCTACACCCTGGCCGAACCATCACGCATCGAAGACACCTCCTGGATAAAACCCGGCAAGATCGCCTGGGACTGGTATAACGAGAACAACCTAAAGGGGGTCGACTTCAAGGCGGGGATCAACACTAAGACCTACCAATACTACGCCGACTTTGCCGCCGACTTTGGCATCGAGAACATACTCATCGACGATGGTTGGTCGTCACAGGAAGATGTACTCACTGTGCTGCCGGGCATAGACATGCAGGCGATCATCGCCCATGCCAAGAAAAAAGGCGTCGGGGTACAGCTATGGGTGCCCTACTCGGCACTGGACAAGAACCTGGAAGAGGCGTTTAAGCTCTACGCCAAATGGGGGATCAACGGCGTCAAGATAGACTTCATGGACAGCGACAGCATCAAGCGGGTGGACTTTTACTGGCGCGCCGCCGCCATGGCCGCCAAGTACAAGCTGATGGTCAACTTCCATGGCTCTTACAAACCCGCCGGGATCCACAGAACCTACCCCAACGTGATGACCCGCGAAGGGGTCAGAGGGCTAGAGAACAACAAATGGTCTGAGGTGACCTCGACCCACAACCTGCATCTGCCCTTCATCCGCATGATCGCAGGCCCATTGGACTACACCCCGGGCGCCATGGCCAATGCCCAGCAGAAGAACTTCAACAAGGTCTGGTCTCGCCCCATGAGCCTGACCACCCGGGCGCAACAGATTGCCATGTATGTGATCTACGAGAGCCCGCTACAGATGCTCGCCGACACGCCCACCAGTTACCGCGCCGAGCCTGAGATCCCGCGCTTTATCTCAGCCATTCCTACGGTATGGGATGACTTTAAGGTGCTACACGCCAGCATAGGCGAGTATTTCACCATAGCGCGCCGCAATGGTGATAACTGGTATATCGGCGCCATGACCAATACCCAGACGAGAAGTCAGCAGCTCAACCTGGACTTCCTGGAAGGCGGTGAGTATGAGATGCAGCTGCTGCAAGATGGCATCAACGCGGGTAACTTCGCCGAAGACTATAAATTGGTCAAGAAAACTGTCACCAAGAACGACACCTTAGAGCTGAACATGGCGGCCAACGGCGGCTATGCCATACAGCTGATCAAGCGTTAATCATCTCAAAGGGCCCGAGCCGTATCTGTATCTATGCGCTCAGGCCCTTGCCTTAGCCGCGCGCGATTTTCCCTTGGTAGCGCTAGCATTAACACTGCCCTTGGCGGCTCTACCTGTACCCTTTGCTGTACCCTTTGCTGTACCTTTCGCCGCGCTGCCCCTCTTGCCTTTGGCACCTGTCGCCCCGCCGCGTCGATTGCCATAGCCACCCTTCTTAAACGAACGCTTAGGCGCCTCGACCCCCTGCAAGGCCTTGGGCAGCTGGGCACCGGCCTGCATGATAAGCCCATTGAGCGAGTCGATAAGCGGCGTCATGAAGCTCAGATACTTGGCCTCCTTACGGCTGATGGCATCTAAGTGACTCTCCCACAAGGCAGTCATATCCGGCGTGGTGGCTGATTCGGGCAGGCTATTGATGAGGCCGCGACCGACCGGGGTCGAGACGATAGACTTCCCCTGGCGCGCCAGAAAGCCGCGCTTGAACAGCAGCTCGATGATCCCGGCGCGGGTCGCCTCTGTCCCCAGGCCATCGGTCTCTTTGAGGATCTTACGGATCTCTGGGTTGGTCACATAGCGACTGATCCCCGTCATGGCGCTCAGTAAGGTCGCATCGGTAAAGGCCTTGGGGGGCTGGGTCTGCTTCTCGATGAGCTCCCCCTGGCCAGAGTGCAGCATCTGCCCCTTATGCAGCGGCGGCAGCTGGGCCAACGCCTCTTCGCCCTCGCCGTCTGTCTTGTCATCGACCCGCTTGGGGAACAGTTGCTTCCAACCTGGAGCGATCTCCTGCTTGGCCTTGGTATGAAAATGGCCGCCGGCGATCTCTACCTCGACCCGGGTCTCATGGTAACGATAGACGGGATAAAACTGCGCCAGATACTGACGGGCCAGTTGCAGATAGATCTGCCTCTCTGCCTGGCTCAGGGCGCTCAAGTTGGCCCCCTTCTCGGTGGGCACTATGGCGTGGTGGGCATCTACCTTGGCATCGTTCCAGGCCCTGGAGATTATCTTAGGATCTGGCGCGGCGCACTGAGCCGTAAGCTCACTCGCTCCTTTTTGCACGGCATCTATCACCCTAGGCGCCAGGGCCAGCTGCTCCTTGGGCAGGTAGCGGCTATCGGAGCGCGGATAGGTGATCAGCTTATGTTTTTCATACAGGGACTGACAGGTATCGAGCACCGCCTTGGCACTCATGCCGTATCGTTTCGCCGCATCGATCTGCAGTGACGACAGGTTATAGGGCAAGGGTTGCCCCTGCTGCTTATCTTTAGCCTGCAGATCCGTCACCTTGGCAGCTTGCTCTGTGATCCGCCCCACCACGTTTTCCGCCAGACGGCGCGACAGTACCCGCCCCTCCTCATCCATATAGGGCTGACAGGCGTCGCTGGGCTGCCACTTGGCCTTGAAATGCGCCTGATCTTGGGTGTACAGGTTGGCCAGCACCTCATAGAAAGGCTTACTGACAAAATTTTCAATGGTCTCATCTCGGCGCACCACTAGGCCCAACAGGGGCGTCTGCACCCGACCGACGGAGAGCACCCCCTGATAGCCTACCTTGCGCCCCTGTAACGTATAGGCGCGGGTCATGTTCATGCCATAGAGCCAGTCGGCGCGGGAGCGCGCCAAGGCCGAGGTCGACAGGGGAATAAACTCGCGATTGCTACGCAGCTGGCCCAGAGCACGCTTCACCGCCTGGGGGTTGAGGTCACTCACCAGCAGGCGCTGGGTCTGCTCTAACTTGTCGCCCTTGACGCCCAGATAGGCGATCACCTCATCCACCAACAGCTGACCTTCACGATCGGGATCGCCGGCATTCACCAACTGACTGGCCTGCTTGACCAGTTTTCTCAGTACGCCGAGCTGAGCCCGAGTCTTGCTCTTGGGGGTCATCTTCCACTGCTGCGGCACTATCGGCAGGTGGTCGAACGACCAAGACTTGAAGGCGGGATCATAGCTGTCGGGCTCGGCCTGCTCCAGCAGATGCCCTATGCACCAGGAGACGGTATCGCCATTGGCCGCCGTGATATAGCCCTCGCCCTTCTTGTGGGGCTTAGGTAACACATCGGCGATTGCTCGCCCGAGACTGGGCTTCTCTGCTATGTATAGGATCATGCTGACATCAATTACTGTATAAATTAACAGTAACTTTAAACCACTCCCGGCCTTGGCGCAAATATGAAAGGCGATCTCATGCTTACGTGTAAATTTAGTTGAGAATCATTCTCATTAAAGGCTAATCTAAGGGCAATCCACGGAGGCAACTATGCACACACGACTCAAGACCCCTTACCGACCCGAGCGGGCGCTGCTCTATGCCATGCTGATGACCGCCGCCCTGCTTCTACTCTTAATCCCCCCCGCGATGACGGCATTGAGCCTAGATCCCATGGTGCTATTCAGCCTACTCCTGTTACTGAGCTGCGCGGCCTCCTTGCTCGCCATTAGCCCCAGTGGCAAGCTTCGTCGTCAGGCCCTTGGACTCATCTTCGGCCTCTGGATCTTGGTGTGGGTAAGCCAGGGGTTACTCTTACCCCTCTAATCTAAAACTTGTTTTTGCCGCGCCGGTGACATTCGATGCGACTGGCATCTGGCCACAAAAAAGCGCCTCCAAGGAGACGCCCAATCACTATGCCAAGACTGTTAAGTTTTTAATTTGCCCAGCTGCTGGTGTTGCTGCTCCACCAGCGCCGCCAGGCTGGCACTGCTCTGCTGGGCCTCATCGGCGAGTCTCGCCAGTTCGGAGGCGGAATCTGAGATCCCCGTGATGTTACGATTGACCTCCTCGGTCACGGCACTCTGCTCCTCGGCGGCGGTGGCAATATGGGTCACCTGACCGGACACCTCCTGGATCTGACTTACTATGGTGTTGAGTGAACTCAGGGCAGATTCCGTCTGCGCCACGGCGCGTTGGGCGCCGTCCACCCCTTGGTCGATGATCTGCGAGGCGCTGCCAACCTCCTGCTGTAGTGATTCGATCAACCTGCCAATCTCATCGGTCGAGCTCTGGGTCTTGGACGCAAGCGCCCTCACCTCGTCGGCAACCACGGCAAAGCCCCGGCCTTGCTCGCCGGCCCGCGCGGCCTCGATGGCGGCATTTAGGGCCAGCAAATTGGTCTGCTCGGCGATGGCGCTAATCACCTCTAGGATCTGGCTGATGTTGGTGCTGCTTTCCGCCACCTTGCCCACGGCTTCCTTGGCGAGCAGGGACTCCTGTGACATGTGGGTCACATAGCCCATGGCCTGACTCAGGCTGTCTTCACCGGCCTTGACGTTGAGGGTCATCGCCTCGGTCTCCGACGCGGTCTGCTCCGAGGCCTTGGCCACCTCGAGGGCGGTGGCACTCATCTGATTCACAGCGGTCACCACACTCTCGATATCACTGTACTGACGATTGACGCTGTCATGGGTCTGCTGGGCGATCCCCGCCGCCACCTGACTCTCGGCCTGTGAGCGGGACGCCAACTCCTTGAGCTCACCGATCAGCAGTCGCAGCTTAGTGATAAAGCCATTGATGCCGCCGCCAAGGGCGATCAGCTCGGCGTGGGATTCTACGGTAACCTGTTGGGTCAGATCCCCCTCGGCACTGGCGAGGTTTTCCACCCGGCTCTGGATCACCTTAAGCGGCGCGATAATTGAGCGGATCACCAGACTAATGGTAACCACGGCGATCACCGACACGATAATGCCCACGATCAACAGCAGGCTCCCCAGGGAACTGGCCATGGCCGACATCGCCTCATCCATGGCGTTGGCCGCCTGATAGGCATCGGCCTTGGCTACCTCAATGACCAGCGACCACTGGGCCTTGGCAAGTGGGATCTCGATAGGATAGGCGACTATGATATTGGCACCCTGCTCCAGGTAACCGCCCTGGCGATGCAGCCCGGTCAACTGACTGGCGAGTGACGGGGCGATAGACTCCCCTAGTGGCCGCGCCTTCTTATCATAGTGGCTGGCTGCTACCACCAACCCCTTCTGGCTCAGCAGGGTCACCTTGGCCTTGCCCTGATACAGGCTGGCCGAGAGTTCGTCGATCAGCTTCTGAAACACAGGCAGGTTAACATCCACACCTATCACGCCGCGAAAGCTGCCCCCCACCACCACTGGCACAGTCAATGAAGTCATCAGGGCATTATTGCCGGGCGTGATCTCATACAGATAGGGCTCCATCAGGCAGGGCCGCATGGTGTCCATGGCACACAGGTACCACTCGGCCTCGCGCACGCCAAACTCCTTTAGGGTGGCATCATATTTCTCGCTGGCATCATCCACCGTCTGATGCTCGACGCTGCCATCGTCGCCGCGGGTGTAATAGATCTCCAGGGTGCCCACCTCAGGCACGCTATGGCTGCTCATCTGGGTATACTCATCGTCGCGGCCATCATAGCCATTAGGCTCGAACTGAGCATACATGGAGGATAGCTGACCGTTCTTTCGCAGTACGCCCGCCACCGCCTCCTCGACCCCTTCTCGGGATAGCGGTTGCGTAGCCGCGCTCTGCTCCATCATACCGGCAAAAGAAAATGGGATTCGATAGGCCTCGTTGATGAAGCCTGCTACCCGCTCACCATACTCACCGGCCCGGGCGCTGAGGCGCTGGCGAGTCTCATCGTGAAGCGCGTTTTGCACCTGGCCTGCCAGCTGGGCATTTTTATCGCTGAGTGACCACCAGAGGCTGAAAGAGAGAATGGCGACGATAATCAAGAACAGCGCAGAGGTGATCCAAAGCAACTTAGTACTGATGGGCAAGTGTTTCATTTATCACTCCTCGAGGTGGCGGGCAAAAGCGAAGCAAGGTCAATAATTAAACATAGCACTAAAGCATTAAATCACCATGCTATCAGGTATTTAATTGCGCTCGCATGGGAAGATATGTAGCAAAATGCCCCATAAAAAAACCGACCACCCACATAAAAAAACCGACCACTAGGGGTCGGTTTTTAACTGACGCATTCGCTATCCCTTAGGGATGACAGACGTTATGCAGCTCCAAGTTAGTGCCGATATCTTTGATACGATTGGCCTTGGCATCGTCGTTACGCAGCTGGGTCAGGTGATCCAGATAGGCCTGATCCACATCGTTGGTAATATAGTTACCGTCGAATACCGAGGTCTCGAAGCGCTTGATATCAGGGTTCTGCTGACGCACGGCTTCGATCAAGTCTTCCAGGTCCTGGAAGATGATGCCGTCGGCACCGATCAACTTGTTGATCTCTTCCGCATCACGCCCATGGGCAATCAGCTCGCTCGAGGTCGGCATGTCGATACCATAGACGTTAGGGAAGCGGATCTCTGGGGCTGCCGAGGCAAAGTAAACCTTCTTGGCACCGGCTTCACGGGCCATCTCGATGATCTGCTCAGAGGTAGTACCACGTACGATAGAGTCATCCACCAGCAGCACGTTCTTGCCCTTAAACTCGGCATTGATGGCGTTAAGCTTGCGGCGAACCGACTTCTTACGCTCCTGCTGGCCCGGCATGATGAAGGTACGACCGATATAACGGTTCTTCACGAAGCCCTGGCGGTATGGCAGATCCAGGTTACGGGCGATCTCCAGCGCGATATCGCATGAGGTCTCAGGAATCGGGATCACCACGTCGATATCGTGATCTTCCCACTCCTTCTTGATCTTCTCACCCAGCATGGTGCCCATGTTCACGCGGCTACCGTAGACAGACACCTTGTCGATGGTCGAGTCTGGGCGGGCAAAATATACATATTCGAAGATACAAGGCGAATAGGTTGGCGACTGGGCGCACTGACGGGTGTAGAGCTGACCATCTAAGGAGATATAGATGGCTTCGCCTGGGGCAACATCGCGTACCGTCTCGAAGCCCACGGCGTCAAGCGCCACGCTCTCGGAGGCCACCATATATTCGGTGCCCTGCGCTGTCTCGTTCTTACCCAGTACCAGTGGACGAATACCGTATGGATCGCGAAATGCCACCAGGCCCTGACCGATGATCATCGCCGCTACCGCGTAGGCACCACGAGTCAGGTCATGCACCTTAGTGACCGCCTCAAACACCTCATCGGCTGTGAGGAACTGGCTCTGTGTGTGTTGCAGCTCATCGGCCAACAGGTTGAGCAGGACTTCTGAATCTGAGGTGGTGTTAACGTGACGACGTTGCTTCACCAGACGCTCGTGCAGCTCGACCGTGTTGGTCAGGTTGCCGTTGTGGGCCAGAGAGATCCCGAAGGGAGAGTTAACATAGAAAGGTTGCGCCTCAGACGCACTCGAGCTACCCGCAGTTGGGTAACGCACGTGACCTATGCCGGCCGAGCCCTGCAGACGCTGCATATGCTTAGGTTCAAATACGTCTTTTACCAGACCATTGGCCTTACGCAATCTAAACGCATTGCCATCAACGGTGACAATGCCCGCGGCATCCTGGCCACGATGCTGTAGCACTGTGAGTGCATCATAGATTGTCTGATTAACCGATGTTCGGCCAACTATTCCGACGATACCACACATGGGTAGGTTTCCTCATTTTAAGATGTTCTGATAATTATTATTTGCGGCCATTAACCTCTGGCTATGGCACGACTATGCTTACGCATTTTTATATTTTAGGTACAAAGCTTGAGGTGTTTTCCACGTAGTCGAAGAACCACTGGATAACCACGCCAAATTCGGGAACCAGCTGTGAACTGGCCCACCAGTCTGTCTTGGGCGCCCCGGTAAAGGCATCCAAGAAAAAGAGTATCGCACTGACGATGAGTGCACCGCGCAGGGCGCCGAAACAGAGCCCCAGCACTCTGTCTGTGCCAGACAGGCCGGTTTTGGCCACCAATTGGCCGATAAGATAGTTAACCAGGGCACCGAGAATAAGGGTAGAGATAAACAGGATGGCGATGGCGATGCCATTGCGCACTATTTCATCTTTCATCTGGGTCAGGTAGACGGCGAGATCTTCATAAAATTGACTCGCCACGAAGAAGGCGGCAAACCAGACCACGAGTGACATAGCTTCTTTGACGAAACCACGAAGCAGACTAATTAAAGTCGAAATTGCGATGACCGCAATAATGGCATAATCGATCCAAACCATTGAATAAGGTGATCCAGCATTAGCATTAAGACGGCGGGATTTTACCAGAGACTGAAGACATTCTCACCCCCTAGCCTGATTTAAAAGTGATTTAGTTTATCCGCAATTACGGACACTGAATTCTGATCTAACGCCATTCGAACCAGACCCCATAAACAGAAACGCCCAGGACAAAGGCCTGGGCGTCGGGTCAAAAGAGGAGGATCAGAGCAGCGGATTATAGTCGACCACAGCCGACTTAAGACCGGTAAACTTGTCCAGCTTGGTCTGCAGCTTCTGCAGCTTGGTCTTGGAAATATCCGGGCCAACAAACACCTTAGTCAGCTGTCCATCCACCGGCTTCTTCGGCACCGTATAGGCACGGTAGCCCTTGTCTCTCAGACGCTTGACCAGAGCGTTAACATTGTTTGCATTCTTAAAGCTGCCAAGCTGCAGAGTATAGGCCGAGCTAGCTGTCACTGGCTTAGACTCAGTTCTCTTAGGCTCAGCTTTCTTAGCGTCGCTGTTTATGACTAGGCTCTTATTAGGGGCGCTCTTAACCTCAGTTTGAGCACCTTGCGGCTTATCCTGGTGCTCGGCAGAGGTTTCGCCGGCGGTATCAGCTTGCGCCGTCATCTGTTGGTCGAACTGGGCCTGCTGCTCACTCAGGTCGATGGCCGCTATGGTGCCTTGCTCTTCGAGATGGGACTCCCCCTGGGGTCGCAGAGGGATCTCGGCAAACTGCTCTTCCTGATGTTGCTTCTTACCATCTAAGATATCGGGCAAAAAGATCACCCCCAGGGCCACCAAGACAATGATGCCGACCAGACGGTTTTGAAACTGGCTCGATACCTTCTCTTGTTTAACTTCTACTTCATCCACCTGCATTTAACTAAGGTCCAATTGCTTAAACTCTGCCACAGTGTAAAAGGAGCCAAACACAATTACCACATCGGATTGGCCAATCTCTGGCTTTAACGCCTGATAAGCCTGCTCGACCGAGGCAAACCCATGGGCAGGCTTGTCGCCGCTCAGATAGGTGAGCAGATCTTGCGCCTTGGCGCTGCGCTCACAATTAAGATCCGCCAGATACCAGGCATGCACCCTATCATCTAACAGGCTAAGCACGGCGCGGCAATCCTTATCTTTCAACATGCCGCACAGGGCGAAGATTCGCCTGCCTTCATAGGCTCTTAGACGATCGGCCAGATAACTCGCAGCATGGGGGTTGTGGGCCACATCCAAGATGATCTTAGGCTCCTCGCTGACCACCTCCAGACGACCAGCTAACTTGGCCTCTCTCAACCCTGCATCGATAAAGCCGCGGTTCTCCCCCGTCATAAACCACTGCGGCGCAAGCTGCTGCACCACGGCCAGGGCGGTGGCCGCATTAGCCAAGGGCAAAGTCGGCAGCGGCAAGCCTTCTATTGAGAGCTTAGGCAGTGAGAATTGGGACACAGAGGGTTGAGGCACCGCACCTAGGGTAAAGCACCACTCAGCCTCGCTCGCCTGATAGCTAAACTCGTGATTAACCCGTAGGGCCTGGGCGCCGGTAGACTCGGCATACTCGACTACGCTTGCGGGCAAGTCAGGTTCACCAATCACCACGGGACGCCCCGCTCGCATGATCCCTGCCTTCTCGCGACCCACCAGCTCTCGAGTGTCGCCCAGGTATTCCTGATGGTCGATATCGATGGCGGTGATCACCGCGATATCGGCATCGATAATATTGGTGGCATCCAGGCGTCCGCCTAGCCCCACCTCGAGTAGCACGAGATCCAGCTTCGCCAGCTTAAATAGGTAGAGCCCGGCAAGGGTGGCGTATTCGAAGAAGGTCAACGAGATATTGCCGCGCGCAGCATCTATGGCGCAAAACGCCTCGATAAGCGCCTCATCGCTGGCATCGACACCATCGATGCGTACCCGCTCATTATATTTGAGCATATGGGGCGAGCTGTAGACACCTACGCGCTGACCCGCCTGAAGCATGATGGCTTCTATCATGGCGCAGGTCGTTCCCTTGCCATTGGTGCCCGCCACGGTCACCACCTTGGTGCCCTCGAGGCTGTCTAGCCCCATGGTCTCGGCAACAGCCGCGACGCGGCCAAGGCCCATATCTATCTCAGTGGGATGGATAACCATCAGGTGCGTCAGCCAATCGTCTAGACTAGATTGTGCGTTGGGTACAGGCGTCATATCAGAATCTTTCTAACTCTATGTTATTCAATATCGTATTAGGAACGTATTCGGTTTTTGCGGTTCGGCATTAATCCAGCATAAACAGCGGCCCCAGGGCCAGTTTAGGCAAGGCATAATGCTCGGGATAGGTCACATCCACCAGATAGAGACCGTTAGGCTTAGCCGTCGCCGCCGCCTGAGTACGATCCTTTAGCGCCAGCAGATCTTTAATCCAGCTCACGGGTTGGCGGCCATAGCCCACCTCGAGCAGTGAGCCGACGATATTACGCACCATGTGATGCAAGAAGGCGTTCGCCTTGATGTCGACACAGATATACATGCCCTGACGGGTCACATTGACCTCGTGGACGCAGCGAAACGGGGTGTTCGACTGACACTGAATGGCGCGAAAGCTCGTGAAGTCCTGCTCGCCCAGCAGATACTGAGCCGCCTCATGCATCTTGGTCTCATCTATCTGCCCCGGATAGTGGCTCACCCCAGAGCGGAGGATCCCAGGTCTGAACTGGTGGTTATAGATCATGTAGCGATAACGGCGGGCGGTGGCGGTGAAACGGGCGTGAAACTCATCATCCACATCCTTGGCCCAGCGCACGGCGATATCGTCTGGCAGGTTGACATTGACCCCTAGGGTCCAGGCACTCTCCTTACGCACGGCATTGGTCTCGAAATGCACCACCTGCCCGGTGGCATGCACACCTGCGTCGGTACGACCGGCACATTGAATCGAAATAGGTTCGTTGGCAACGAAAGATAGGGCTCTCTCGAGCTGGGCTTGTACCGAGTCTACCTCGGCCTGACGTTGCCAGCCAAAATAACGGCTGCCATCATATTCGATACCTAATGCTACGCGCATGAAATACCTGTCCTCATGTTTGATTACTCATGTTTTATAAAGATGTACGCTAGGCGGCGGATTCTAGCACAAGCTCGGTATGAACTGGATAGTTAACTGGCCCGATAATTGGCCATCCTCAATTTAACGGCATAAATAGAGAAGATGTTGGCTTGCCGCCATAAAAAAACGGCGCCTAAGCACCGTTTTTCAAATCGCTCATCTGGTTTAGAGTTCGTCTAGCAACTTCTTGGCTTCTTGCTGCTGACGCTCGTTGCCATCCAGCTCGACCTCTTTGAGCAGCGCCTTGGCACTGTCCATGTCATCAATTTCGATATAGGCGCGGGCCAGATCCAGCTTGGCGTTTACCGCATTCTCCTCGTCGTCTACATCTACCATGGCGGCGTTGCCCATCAGGTTATCGAGCTCACCCATGTCGACATCCAGTTCCTTATACTTGTCGACATCCAGTTGTTCCTCATCGGCCTCGTTAAGCAGCCTGTCGATATCGATAAAACCGTTATCCTGCTGGAAAGCGGTCAAGTCATGCTCGGCCACGGCTCTGTCGGGACGCTTATTCTCCGCTGCATCCAGCGCCGCCAAGGCCTCATCTACGGTAAGGTTATCGTCATCGTCTAGCTGTAACGAGATCCCCTCGTCATCATCCTCTGCTGGCGTATCTTCAACGCTAGGCGCTTCGTTGGTCAGAGCCGATTCCCACTCCAGCACGTTATCGCTGCTGCGCTTGTTGCCCTTTAGATCACCGAAGAAACCCGACTCCCCCTTTTCGACCTTAGGCTCTTCGGACTCTTCTACCGATTCGAGATCCGCCAGCAGGGCATCGAGATCCACCTCGCTATCGTCTTCAGCCTGCGCCTCTTCGACTTCTACTCCAGGCTTATCATCACCGAGATCAAACTCGAGCGGTGCATGGCCAGTCGATGGACGCTCTTCTTGATGCGCAGCCTCTAGTGCCGCGTCAAGCTCGGGCTCGGGCTCCTCTTCCTGGGTCTCTGCTTCAACTTGTGTATCGGACGCTTCATCCGCCGCCGCGTCAGCTTCAGACGCACTTGCCGGCACCTCAGCTTCGAATCCGGCGAGTAAGGCATCGAGATCGGCTTCCTCGACCTCGTCGCTATCCTCATCATCTAACTCTGCGGCGATCTGGCGGGCAACCTCTTCCGCTTGCTGCTCACTTTCCACCTCGGGAGCCTGAGCCGTTTCCGGTGCTGACTCGGCATCGAAACCGGCCAACAGGGCGTCGAGATCCGCGTCATCGACCGTCCCTTCATCGCCTTTTTCTTCAATCGCATCTTCGAGCTCGTGAGCTATCTCATCTGCCAGATCGTTTTCGTCGCTTTTATCTTCGGCGACTTGCGCTTCTTGAGGCTTCTCATCTTCAACTAGCACTTGGTCAGTGGCCGCGACATCGGCCTCCAGGCCTGGCTCGTCAACCGCTTCCTCTGTCTCGACCTTTACTTCTGAATCGGCGGGCAGGTCGAACTCTGCCAGCAAGGCATCCAAGTCTTCCTCTTTGGCTTCTTCTTCCGCTGTCTCCTGCTCGAACTCGGCGAGCAGTTCATCTAGATCTGTCTCGGAACCGGTACTCTCGCCCACCTCCGGCGCCGCCTCGACGCTTAGCTCCTCGACAGGCGTCTCTGCCGGCGTATCCAACTCTGCCAACAGACTGTCTAAATCATCTTCCTGTGTCGCCTGAGTCTCTTCCTGTTCCTGCTCGCCCATGGCCTCAGCCCAGAGGTCATCGAGAGATTGGCCTTCATCTTCAACCGGCGACATCACCTGCTCGTCACCCGAATCGACCACCATCTCGGCGGCTTCTTGGGGCAACTCTTCACTCAGATCCGCCTCAGGCTTTAGCTGAGTCTCGTCGACATTCATCAAGGAATCCAGCGAGTCAGCCTCTTCATCATTGTCCAGATGCACCGCCATCATCTCTTCGCTATCTTCAGGCGCTGGTGCAACCGGCTTGTCATCCATCGGTGGCGTCTGTGACTCACTCGACTCGACGGCCTCGTTCTTACTGTTGCGACGCTTGATGAACAGCCAAACCAATACGAGCAGCAATAGCGCGGGAATGGCCGCAGCCAGGCCTATATAGAGCGGGCTGCTCATCATGGTACGCCAGCTATCGTCCACCTCTTTCGGCTGTGCCGGCATTGTTGCGGCGGCTAACTGTTGACGTAGCTGCTCCAGCTCGCTGCTTAATTGAGCCTTCTGCTCTTTCTGTACCAGCAGTGCCTCTTCCAACTCGGCGATACGGGTATCTTGTTCATCTATCTTGGCCTGCAACATCTCACTGTCATTGTTGCCCAGGTTTAACTTGTCCTGCGCCCTGGCCAGCTCGTCGGTGAGCGACAGGTTCTTGGCTTGCTCCGCCTCGAGTTTCGCCGTTAGCTCCTCGATCTGATTCTGCTGCGCCGCGCTTGGCTTGTCTGTCTGAGCCGTGCTGGTTTGAACGGGCTCTGGTTGGCTCGCTTGTGCCTGACTAGCTTGTGGCTCTGGCGTCGTCGCTACCGACTTAGGCTTAGCTGCCGTCTGCGGCTTCTTACGCCAGCCTTTATCGTTATTTTCCGCCTGCTGTTTGGCCAGACTCTTAGGGATAGCCAACATCACCTCTTTAGAGGGGATCAATAGGATCATCCCCTTCTCTAGGCTGTTGTAGTTATCGCTGGTAAACGCATGGGGGTTAGCCTCGAAAATTGCCGCCATCACTTGGTAGATGGTTACACTCGCATCGGGACGCGACTTTTGCGCAATACTCCAGAAGGTATCGGACGCCGTGGTTGGACCGTATTGACGCAGCGTCTGGCGGCTTTCGCCATCTGGACCGGTGATATTGAGAGGTTCTGCGGCAGATAAAAGACCTGAAGTCGACGAGAGAACAAGCAGTGCGCTGGCCAGTAAACCAGCAAGATGCGATGTGCGAAAGTTCATCAATTCTTCCCTTTCAAGCGATGATGGACTGCCTTTTGGCAGCGTGCTTTAGGCAATTGTATTTATTGAGATTACTATAAACCAGATTTAGATGGCCTGCTACTGTTCACATTTCAAAAACAAGTGATAACACAAAAAAAGCCTGCAAACTGCAGGCTTTTTCTCCACTTATGCGCTACTTAGCCCATTAAGCATGATGATCAGTAGTAGTCTCTGATCAGGACTTCGGCGATCTGCACACTGTTGAGCGCCGCACCTTTCCTAATATTATCAGACACAACCCATAGATTGATGCCGTTGGGGTGAGAGATATCCTCGCGCACGCGACCCACATACACAGGGTCTGTTCCCGCCGCCTCGGTCACCACAGTTGGGTACTCTTCGTTTGACTCAAACAACTCGACACCCGGCGCGCCATGCAACACGGCCTTAACATCCTCTGCGCTCACCGGCTGCACGGTTTCGATATGAACAGCCTCCGAGTGACCATAGAATACCGGCACACGTACCGCAGTTGGATTAACCACTATCTGGTCGTCACCGAAGATCTTCTGGGTTTCCCACACCATCTTCATCTCTTCTTTGGTGTAGCCGTTATCCATAAACTTATCGATCTGTGGCAACACGTTAAAGGCGATCTGCTTTGGATAGGCCTTAGGCTCTACCGGCAGCCCCTGTAGCAACTTGGCACACTGATTAGCCAGTTCTTCGATCGCCTGCTTACCCGAGCCTGATACAGACTGGTAGGTCGCTACATTAATGCGAGAGATCCCAAAGGCATCATAGATAGGCTTAAGGGCAACCAACATCTGGATAGTTGAACAGTTAGGGTTGGCGATGATGTTGCGATTACGAAAATCGGCGATCGCCTGGGGATTCACCTCGGGAACCACAAGAGGAATGTCGATGTCATAGCGGAAATGTGAGGTGTTATCGATCACCACACAACCCTGTTCCGCCGCGATAGGCGCCCACTTGGCCGACACGTCACCGCCCGCCGAGAAGAAACCTAACTGCGCCTGAGACCAATCGAAGGTCTCCACGTCTAAAATTTCGACCTGTTTACCATGGAAAGTTACCGTGTCGCCCGCACTACGACTACTGGCCAGAGGATACAAGTTGGCAACGGGAAAGTTGCGCTCTTCGAGGATCTCAATCATTGTTTGACCCACGGCTCCCGATGCACCTAAAACGACGACGTTAAATTCCTGCGACATAATTACAGACCGACTCCTGAAAAACCTAATTCGAACAACCAATCTACATCAGAACCCGCGGTATTGGCTAGCATTAACGCGCTAAATTCACGTCGATGCTTATGATTTTTTCTCATCAGGTCGAAGCCTTTGTCATTTTGGAAACGCTGGCGAAACAGTTCGTCGTCATCGCGCAGGTCATAGACCAGACGCACCAGGCAGAGCAAGGCCTTTTCATCGGGCACAGACAGGGGGGACAACTGATGACTCCACAGCGGTGGCAACAGGCTGGAAAGTGACTTATCGACCTGCTTACCAAGCTGGGCCATCAAGGCCTGGTACAGCATGAAGGTGCCGCGAGCCTTACCCTCCAGGCTATAGCCGGCGATGTGCGGTGTGGCTATCTCAACCAGTGGCACCAATTCAGGCAGTGGCAGAGGCTCCCCCTCCCACACATCCAGCACCAGCTTGAGATCGCTGCGCTGCTGCTTCACCTCGATAAGCGCCCGGTTATCTATCACCTCACCGCGGCAGCAGTTAAGCAACCAGGTGTCTTCAGCGAGTGCGTTAAGGCGCGCTTTGTCAAACAAATAATGGGTAGGATGCTCGCCGTCTCGGGTCAGGGGCACATGCAGGGAGATCACGTCGCAGCGCTCAACCAGCTCATCTAGGGAGACAAACTCTCGGTCATCGCCACTTTGCTCGAGCAAGGGATCGTTCAGCAGGGTCTTCACCCCATAGGCCTCCAGGCACTTTTGCAGCGCAGTGCCCGTATTGCCCGCCCCGACGATACCGACGGTTTTACCCTTGAGCGGGCTATGAAAGCGTCTGGCCAGCTCCAGCATGGCATTGAAGACGTACTCACCGACAGCCACCGCGTTACAGCCCGGCGCATTGGTGCAGAATATGCCGCGCTGCTTGAGATAGTCCAGATCCAGATGATCCATGCCTATGGTGGCACTGCCGACAAACTTTAACCTATCACAGCCGTCAAGCAGACTCTTATTCACCTTAGTAACAGAGCGCACCAGCAGCACATCGGCATCTTTTACCTGAGCCTGGGTCAGGGTGCGGCCATCGACCATCACCACCTCACCAAGATCGGCAAACAGGGCTTCGACATAGGGCATGTTTTCATCGGCTACAATTTTCATCAACTTCTCTTCACAGTTTACTTGGGGCTATTTTAAGGTGCTATTTTGCCGCACTATTTTTTTGCAGTAAATTTCAGGCACAAAAAAGGAGCCCTAAGGCTCCTTTTCGAGAGTTTTGCATCAGACTCGTATTAACGAGTACGTGGGCAAAGTTCTTCAGCGCTGAAGAAGTAAGCGATTTCACGCTCTGCTGAAGCAACAGCGTCAGAACCGTGAACGGCGTTCTCGTCGATGCTGTCAGCGTAGTCAGCACGTAGCGTGCCACGAGCCGCTTCGGCTGGGTTAGTAGCACCCATGATTTCACGGTTAGCCAGAACAGCGTTTTCGCCTTCTAGTACTTGAACCATGATAGGACCAGAAGTCATGAACTCAACCAGTGCGCCGAAGAAAGGACGCTCGCTGTGCTCGGCGTAGAAGCCTTCAGCTTGTTCTTTGCTTAGGTGAACCATTTTAGAAGCGATGATTTTCAGGCCAGCGGATTCAAAACGGTTATAGATAGCACCGATGTGGTTTTTAGCAACGGCATCAGGCTTGATGATAGAAAAAGTACGTTCGATAGCCATGTCTAGCTTCCTTCATTAAACAGGTTTTTAAAAATTCGCGCGGATTATACGAAATAAAAACCAAAAAACCTACCTTTATAACGAGATGAATGAGACATTCATCAAACCGTCATCTAGGCTGGCGCGATCGCGACCGCAAAGTGGGAAGCATAAACTTGTGAAACTCCTGGTCCGAGCCGTTGCTGAAACGGTCAATACTCGTTGATCCAGCAGGCTTGAATCGCCTCCAGGATCCGCTCATTACAGTGATTAGGGTCATCGTCGAAATCATCGAGGGCCAAGATCCACTCCCGCAGATCGGTGAAGCGGATCTTGGCGGGATCCACATCGGGATGGGCCTCTAGCAAACTGAGCGCAACATCGAGAGAATCTATCCATTTCATGGTCTTACCTCTATAGCAAACGCTTATCCTTTAAGTTTAGCTCCTCGGCGGGTGGCAGGATCAAAAAAGCCGATCTGATAGACCGGCTTTCTGCTACATTGCTAATCCTTTTAAGCTGGATTAGCCTTCGCTCACCATGTTGATGGTGTATTTAGGGATCTCTACGACCAAGTCGCTGTCAGGTACCTTAGACTGGCAAGACAGACGACTCTCTGGCTCAAGGCCCCAGGCCTTATCCAGCATATCATCTTCGAGCTCATCGCTTTCTTCCAGCTCATCGAAGCCTTCACGAATGATCACATGACAGGTGGTACAGGCACAGGATTTCTCACAGGCATGTTCGATGCTGATGCCGTTACGCAGCGCCACGTCCAGTACCGTCTCGCCCACCTGGGCCTCGACTACCGCGCCGTCCGGGCATAACTCTTCATTGGGTAAAAAAACTATTTGAGGCATATTGTTACCTATATATTATCAACCGACTGGCCCTTGAGCGCCAATCGAATGGAATTATCCATACGTTTCGCGGCAAAGCTTTGGCTGGCATCGTCCAGCGCGGCAATTGCCTTCTCGATAGCATCCGTATCTGACTGGCTCGCCACCTGTGCCAGGTTAGCCATACCAGCCTGGATCGCGGCAGTTTCTGCTTCGTCCAGCAGTTCGCCATCTTTAGCCAGTGCCGCAGACAGGGACTCTAATACCCTGGCCGCCTCCACCTGCTGCTCGGCCAACATGCGGCGCTCGATATCCTCTTTGGCATGGGCCATCGAATCTTTGAGCATGGTGCCGATCTCTTCATCGGTCAGACCGAAGGAAGGCTTCACCTGAATGCTCGCCTGGACGCCAGATGATTTCTCCATGGCGGTCACGCTGAGCAAGCCATCGGCATCGACCTGAAAGGTGACGCGAATATGCGCCGCCCCCGCCGCCATAGGCGGAATGCCTTTGAGGGTAAAACGTGCCAACGAGCGACAATCGGCCACCAGCTCACGCTCGCCCTGCACCACATGAAATGCCATGGCCGTCTGACCATCCTTAAAGGTGGTAAACTCCTGAGCGCGGGCAACCGGAATCGTGGTGTTACGAGACACCACCTTCTCTACCAGGCCACCCATGGTTTCGATACCCAGCGACAGCGGGATCACGTCCAGCAGCAGTAGATCAGACTCTGGCTTGTTACCCACCAGGATGTCGGCCTGAATCGCGGCGCCGATGGCGACCACACGATCGGGATCGATCGAGGTCAGCGGCGCCTTGCCGAAGAAGCCTTCGACGCGCTCACGCACCAGAGGCACGCGGGTCGAACCGCCCACCATCACGGTTTCCAGCACTTCATCGTTGCCGATCCCCGCATCACGCAGCGCGCGGCGACAGCTAGCTATGGTCTTCTTCACCAAAGATTCGATCAGGGCGTCAAACTGTGCCTTGTCGACAACTTGTTCATGAACCTTGCCCTGCTCCAGGGTCAGACTGGCGGTCACGCTGGCCTGTTCGGTCAAGGCCTCTTTCACGCGGCGACTCTCGATCAGTAGCGCACGGTGTTCACTGGCGGTAAGGCTGGTCAGCTGCCAGCTTCTCTGCAGATGATCGGCCAGGGCATGGTCGAAGTCATCGCCGCCAAGCGCCGAGTCGCCGCCGGTAGCCAGTACCTCAAACACGCCTTTGTTCAGGCGCAGAATCGAGATATCGAAGGTACCGCCACCAAGGTCATAGATGGCGATCACCCCTTCCTGGCCCGAATCCAAACCATAAGCGATGGCGGCCGCCGTCGGCTCGTTGAGCAGACGCAACACCTTGACACCCAGCAGGCTCGCCGCCTCTTTGGTGCCCTGACGCTGGGCGTCATCGAAATACGCTGGCACTGTGATGACCACGCCTTCCAAAGAACCACCTAGGGTCTTCTCGGCGCGGTTCACCAAAGGTCTCAGGATATCGGCAGAGATCTGAATAGGGTTAAACTGACCCGCCTGAGTGTTAAACAGTGGCAGGCCGTTTTCGCTAGCAGAGAAATGATAAGGTAGCGAGGCGTCCTTGGCCTGAATATCGCTCAGGCTGCGCCCCATGAAGCGCTTCACCGAGACCACTGTATTTAGCGGGTCTTGGGCGGAGAAACGTTCGGCATCGACACCGACCTGCACCCCATCTTCGCTGTAACGCACCACGGAGGCCAGGGCATGACGGCCAGATTCGTCGGCCAGGGTATCGGCTACGCCGCTGCGCACGGCTGCGACTAATGAGTTGGTGGTACCTAAGTCAATGCCCACCGCCAGCCTGTGCTGGTGCGGTGCGGCGCTTTGTCCGGGTTCAGCGATCTGCAAAAGTGCCATATCTTTCCAACTTAAAAAAATAAAAGGCTCAGTCGACGACAGAGCCATAAAAAATGTTCGCGCTTAAAAGAGAGCGTCTTCGGCTCGCTCGAGTTCCGCCTGCAACTTATCCATAAACTTGAGCTTACGCACCAGGTCGGCGGCCTGCTCTAAGACTGACGCCTCGTCACTGTCGATCTTTTGCGCGAGCAGCGCCATGATCTCGCGACGATACTCGCCAAAGGATTGGTGCAGGTGTTCGATAGCCTCATCGGGATCATCGCTGTCGTTGATCTCCTCTAGGGCCTCGCGCCACTCCATCTGCTGCATTAAAAACATGGTGTCTTTAACCGTGGTGGATTCGTGGCTGAGGTCAATCCCCTTGAGGCTAAGCATGTGCTCGGCGCGCGAGATAGGATGTTTCAGGGTGTTGTAGCCATCGTTAACCTGGGCAGTATGCTGCACCGCAAGGCGCTTGTCCTGCTCGCTGGCATTGGCAAACTTATCCGGGTGCACCGCACGCTGCAGCTCGCGATACCGCTCCGAAAGTAAAGCGGTATCTAGCTCAAACGATGGCGATAAACTAAACAACTCAAAATAGTTCATGTATCTCGATTCGCTCGCTAAACGGTGAAGCTCTCGCCGCAGCCACATTCCCCTTTGGCATTGGGGTTGTTGAACTGGAAGCCCTCGTTGAGTCCCTCTTTGACGAAATCTAACTCGATCCCTTGCAGGTAGATGAAGCTCTTGGCATCGATGATGATTTTCACCCCTTCGATTTCATAAACTTCATCATCGTCGTTGAGCTCGTCGACAAACTCCAGCACGTATGCCATGCCGGAGCAGCCCGATGTCTTCAGTCCCAAACGTAATCCGATACCTTTACCGCGGTTCGCCAAGAAGCTTCTTACGCGCTCGGCCGCCGCCGGTGTCATCGTTATTGCCATTATTACTCCGACTATTACTTCTCGTGCTTAGTCTTGTATTCGTCTAACGCTGCCTTGATGGCGTCTTCAGCCAAGATCGAGCAGTGAATTTTCACCGGCGGTAGGGCAAGCTCTTCGGCAATATCCGTATTCTTAATCGCTTGCGCTTCTTCAATCGTCTTGCCCTTCACCCATTCGGTGACCAGAGAGCTAGAGGCGATCGCGCTACCACAGCCGTAAGTCTTAAATTTGGCATCTTCGATGATACCCTGCTCGTCGATCTTCAGCTGTAGCTTCATGACGTCACCACAGGCAGGCGCACCTACCATACCGGTTACCACTGAAGGGTCGTTCTTGTCGAATGAACCTACGTTACGCGGGTTCTCATAATGATCTATTACTTTTTCACTGTAAGCCATGATTCTGCTCCAATCTCTATTCGTTTATCGGCCGGATTAGTGGTGTGCCCACTGCACTTTAGACAGGTCTACACCATCTTTAAACATCTCCCACAATGGAGACATTTCTCTCAACTGACCGATAGACTTGGTAATGGTCTCGATCGCATGGTCAATCTCCTCTTCTGTCGTGAAACGACCGATAGAGAAACGGATTGAGCTGTGCGCCATTTCATCGTCTAATCCTAATGCACGAAGCACATAGCTAGGCTCTAAGCTTGCTGAGGTACAGGCAGAACCCGATGAAACGGCCAGATCTTTCAATGCCATCATCAAAGATTCACCTTCGACGAAGTTAAAGCTGACGTTCAGGCTGCCGCAGTATCTTTGCTCTGCATCACCGTTGATATAGGTTTCTTCAATATGCTTGATGCCGTCCCATAATCTGTCGCGCAGACGACGGATACGGGCGTTATCGCTTTCCATATCGGCCTTGGCAATCGCCGCCGCTTCACCCATGCCCACAATCTGGTGAGTCGCCAGGGTACCGCTGCGCATGCCGCGCTCGTGTCCACCACCATGCATGGTCGCTTCCAGACGAATACGTGGCTTACGACGAACATACAGGGCGCCAATGCCTTTAGGGCCGTACATCTTGTGCGCCGAGATAGACATGAGGTCAACCTTGCTCTTTTGCAGGTCGATAGGCAGCTTGCCGGCGCTTTGGGCCGCATCTACGTGGAAGATCACCTTCTTGGCACGACATAGCTCACCGATGGCGTCGATATCATGGATCACGCCGATCTCGTTGTTAACATGCATCAGGCTAAGCAGTATTGTGTCTTCGCGCATCGCCGCTTCGATTTTCTCGATGGGGATGATGCCGTTTGACTCGGGCTCAAGGTAAGTCACCTCGAAACCTTCACGTTCTAGCTGACGACAGGTATCCAGCACGGCTTTATGTTCTGTCTTACTGGTGATGATGTGCTTGCCTTTCTTATTATAAAAATGCGCAACACCCTTGATCGCCAGGTTGTCAGACTCGGTCGCACCCGAGGTAAAGACGATCTCACGCGGGTCGGCGTTGATCAGCTCAGCAATCTGGTTGCGAGCGATATCGACCGCCTCTTCGGCCTGCCAGCCGTAACGGTGAGAACGTGAAGCGGGGTTACCGAAAATCCCGTCCATCGTCATGTATTGCATCATTTTCTCTGCCACGCGCGGATCGACCGGCGTCGTTGCAGCATAATCTAAATAAATAGGAAGCTTCATCTCACACTCCGTACTGAGTAGTCATGGCGCGACCACTTACCACGTACATATAGTAATAATTAATAACAGAGTTAACCTATAGGGTTACTCTCTGTTCCTGTTGCATCTTGTCTTGCTTTATCGAGATAAATTGCACATCTCTTTTGTTCATCAGACCCGCAAGGCTAATGCCATTTAAAAAATCTGAAATCTGTTTGCTCAAATCGCCCCAGAGCGAATGGGTTAAACATCGGGTGCCGCTCTGACAATTTCCCAGACCTTGACAACGTGTGGCGTCGACCGACTCATCAACCGCCCTAACGACCATACCCACGGAGATCTCACTGGCATCGAACCCTAGACGATAACCACCGCCGGGCCCTCGAACACTGGAGACTAATCCATGCTTACGTAATTTTGCGAAGAGTTGTTCAAGATAAGAAAGGGAGATTCCCTGACGCTCGGAGATGTCAGCTAATGGGACTGGGCCAGAAGTAGAATGCATTGCAACGTCTAACATTGCCGTTACCGCATACCGACCTTTTGAAGTTAGTTTCATAGCTACCACTGCTCTCTAAAATGCTTGAGTCAATTCAATCATACTTGACTGTTTTAGTCAAGTATAAAACCTAGCAAATTAGTCAGGTATTAAGGACGTTATCGGAAACAGGAAATACCCTGCTTCGTTGCTGGGGTATTTAACCTGTTTCAAGGCAAAGATTCAACGCTCGGAAGGCAATAAATCTCACTCTTTATTAAATAATGGGATCAAACTCATCTATCGCCTGCTGGCGCTTCTCGGCGGCGGCCTGCTCGGCATCGCTAAATTCACCCACTTCGAGCTCGGGAAGTCGCTCGGTGCAGACGCTGCCCCCCATGCTCTGCACGGCCTGACATACCTCTTGTACCTTAGAATCCATCAGATGCATATGGTCCAGCATCTGGCCGATGGCATTCGCCACGGGGTCGGGATTATCGGGCGAGACCGCATAGGCATCGAAACCATATTTCTTGGCCATCGCGGTGCGGCGCTGGGCATGCTCCTTGGCCTCATCGGTGGGCTTAGCCACCACGCGGGCCGGGATACCTACTACAGTGGTGTCTTTGGGCACCTCTTTGACCACCACAGAGTTAGAGCCCACACGGGCTCCGTCATGCATGGTGATCGGCCCCAAGATCTTGGCTCCGGCACCAATGACTACATTGTTGCCTAGGGTCGGGTGACGCTTACCTGCCTGCCAGGTAGTTCCCCCAAGTGTGACACCATGGTAAAGCGTACAATCGTTGCCTATCTCGGCGGTCTCACCTATCACCACCCCCATACCGTGATCGATAAAGAAACGGTCACCTATGGTCGCGCCGGGATGGATCTCCACCCCGGTCAGCCAACGTGAGAAGGTCGAGATCATACGGGCGGTCAGACACCACTTGGCCTTCCAAAGTTTATGGCTGACGCGGTGGATCCAAATAGCCTGCATCCCGGGATAATTGAGCAGGATCTCTAGGGTACCGTTTGCCGCCGGATCTCTGTGATAAATTGAGGCTATGTCATCTTTAATTCTGGAAATCACGCCCATGGCTCTATTCTTCCTTCGTTGACTGTGGGTCTTGTGTGGCCTGCTGTGCCAATTCAACCTTCTTGTCGACCGAGGTCAGGATACCGCGCAGTATGTTCATCTCCTGGCTCTCGATTCTCGCCCGGCTAAAGAGACGTCTGAGCTTAGTCATCACCTGCCCCGGATGCTGCTTGATGATAAAGCCGGTCGACTGCAGGGTTCTCTCCAGATGCACGAAGAAGTTTTCCTGCTCCTTGGCCAGGGGATACGCCTGCTCTTCTTTTACTTCTACCGTCTCAGAATCCATGGCAAGGTGTGCCACACGAGCCTCGTAACAGATGATCTGCACCGCTTGGGCCAGGTTCAGCGAGGTGTACTCAGGATTCGCCGGTATGCTCACATGATAGTTGCACTTTTGCAGTTCGTCGTTGCTCAGGCCATTACTCTCACGACCGAAGACGATAGCGACAGGGCCGTTAACGGCGGCGCCGGCCAGCTTCTCCCCTGCCTGGCGGGGATCCAGCATAGGCCAATCCAGGGTACGGCTACGGGCACTGGTGGCGATAACCAGGCTGCAATCGGCAATGGCTTCTTCCAGACAATCGACAGTCACCGCATGTTTGAGAATATCCGACGCTCCTGCGGCAAGCGCCACAGACTGACCATCGGGCGCCACCTTGGGCTCGGCGAGATAAAGTGTGGAGAGGCCCATGGTTTTCATGGCACGGGCGGTTGAACCTATATTACCTGGATGAGTGGTTCCTACGAGAACGACACGAATATTGCTAAGCATGAAACAAGTTTGATTTCTTTCTATAGAACAGTGGATTGATGGTATCACAGCGCGGGAAGATCCCTTAATATAAAAATCTATATTTGATATGCCGCTTGAAAAGCGTATAATACGCGCCGATTATTTATATCTGTTCTTTAACATCCAGGGGATTGTAATGCATCCGATGCAGACTATCGCCGTGCGCGCCGCTCGCGCCGCCGGCCAAACAATTATGCGTGCCTATACCGAACTCGACCGTGTAGAAGTTAGCGCAAAAGGTATCAATGACTACGTGACTAACGTAGATAAAGAAGCTGAGGCTGCCATTACATATCAAATCCGCAAGTCGTACCCGGACCACACCATTATTGGTGAAGAAAATGGTGAGAACAAGGGCGAGAACAGCGACTACATGTGGATTGTCGATCCTCTGGATGGCACTAACAACTTTGTTAGAGGCATCCCTCATTTCGCGGTTTCTATTGCCGTACAACACAAAGGCAAGACCGAAGTTGCCGTCGTCTACGATCCTGTTCGTGACGAGCTGTTCACTGCCGTGCGCGGTAAAGGCGCCAAGCTAAATGATTTCCGTATTCGCGTAAGCAAGGCAATCGATCTCGATGAAGCCATCGTGGGTACAGGCTTCCCCTTCAAGGCGAAGCAGCACACAGAAACTTACATGAAACTTTTTGCTTCTACTTTCAGCCAGTGTGCCGATCTGCGCCGTGCGGGATCTGCCGCCCTGGATCTGGCCTACGTAGCAGCGGGCCGTATGGATGCCTTCTTCGAGATCGGTCTCAAGCCTTGGGACATCGCCGCTGGCGAACTTATCGTGCGTGAAGCCGGCGGTACAGTCACCGACTTTACCGGTAACCATGGCTACATGGCTTCAGGCAACATCATCGCAGGTAGCCCTAAGGCAACCGTTGCTATGGTGAAGAGCTTCCGCCCTTTGCTGAGCGATGCGCTAAAGCGTTAATCCCCCATTTTTCGCACGCTCTAAAAAACCGCCTTCGTGGCGGTTTTTTTATGTCTGAATATTTTCCTCCACCAAACTGGGTTAACAGGCGACAAGTCTATTTACATGCATATAAATTACACCTTATAATACCTGACATAATTACTCGGATATTTATAGAGACGCGTATGATTAACATAGACGAACCCGCCCACCTCCAACCCAAGCTCGCCCTGTTACGCTTGGGATTTCGTCCCTTCTTCCTGTTTGGCGCCCTGTTCAGCCTAGTTGCACTGGCACTGTGGGGCAGTTTTCTCAAAGGTCATCTCGGCTTCACGCCCCATGGCAACCCGCTGTGGTGGCACGGCCATGAGATGTTATTCGGCTTCGTCATGGCAATTGTCGCCGGTTTCCTGTTAACCGCATCGCAAACCTGGACCGGCCAGAAGAGTATCAAGGGCTGGCCGCTGGGCGCCCTCTTTCTACTTTGGCTAGCGCCGCGCGTCTTGCTGGCGAATAATCAGTGGGGAGAATTTGAGGTCGTCGCCATGCTGGATCTGCTATTCGCCCCAGCTACTGCACTGGTGCTGGCCAGGCAGGTGATAGCCGTCAGACAATGGCGCAACTTTGCCTTCATCCCCATCCTACTCTTGCTGACTGTGGCCAATGCTCTGAGCTACTACGGCGTCAGCAGCCAGAATAGCCTACTGGTCTCCCATGCCTTTCACGGTGCCACCATCTTGATGGTAACCATAGTGGCACTGATAGGTGGACGAGTGATCCCTTTCTTCACCGACAGAGCCACTAAATGGCAGCGACTGGATAACGTCTCTTGGCTCGAGAAACTTAGCTTTGTCAGCCTAATAGCCCTCTTTATCGCCATGCTTATCGGTCAGTCTCTGCTGGTGATGCTCTGTTCCGCAGTGGCCGGTATCGCCCTGCTGGTGCGCTGGTCCCGTTGGGGCGTACAGTCTACCTTTGGCGTCCCTCTGCTGTGGTCGCTTCATCTAAGCTATCTCTGTATCCCTGCAGGCCTGCTGCTTATCGCCACGGCTGGCAATGTTTCGGCCGGTCTACACGCCATGACAGTCGGCGGACTGGGCGGCATGATCCTGGCGATGATGGCCAGGGTGTCACTGGGTCACACGGGCCGCAATCTGTTGCCGCCTAAGGTGATGACAGGCGCCTTCGCTCTTATCTTGATCTCAACCATCACCCGCGTCATGGCAAGCCTATTCCCGACGCAATTTATGCTTTGGCTGACAGTTGCCCTGCTTGCCTGGATCATCGCCTTCGGCACCTTCGTCATCTGTTATGCCCCGATTCTGCTGACCCCTAGGGTAGACGGCAGACCAGGCTAATCCCTAACAGAGACCAAAGCGTTAGATTGTGAAAAGCATCACATCCAGGCTCTGGCATAGCGCTCAATACTTGTTACCATCTATAAAAACACTATTGAGCGCTATTTATGGGAAAACTCTACTCGCAATATGGCTCTAAGAGCCTCAAAGCAATAGAACATTTTGTTTTAATTATCATCGCCATCGCCACCATAGTGGCCATAGGGCAAGAGATAGCGCACATCATCAAGATGGGAGAGGTGGCGCTGGCGGATCTGCTGCTGCTGTTCATCTATCTCGAGGTGCTGGCTATGGTGGGCAACTATGCCGAATCTGGCAAGCTACCGGTACGCATGCCCCTGTATATCGCCATCGTCGCCCTGGCCCGTTATCTGATTCTGGATATGAAGGGGATGGAAGACTGGCGCATTCTGGCTATCTCGGTATCCACCTTAGTGCTCGCCAGCACGGTTATCGTGATCCGTTGGGGACAGCTAAAACTCCCCTACCCTCGTAAAGAGGATGATCACTAACATGACACAGGGGCAGCACAGACTGCCCTATTTTCATCACTATAGGCGTGGCGATATGCTGCGCCTCTCCCTCACACCGCAACGCCAAACCACTGCCGCTTAGCCTCAGGGTGAGCTTTCAATAACTAGCCGTTATTCATGTTGTTATAACTATTATTTCCCACATAAACTGTGCTACGTTTAAAGAGCTTAACCACTATCTATAACAGCAAGGAATACCCTGATGGATCAAAACCACGAAGATTTTGAGGAACGCCGTCAATCCCTGCGGATTGACATGGAAGCCGAACGTATTCTTATCTCATGGACCGATGGCTTAGGCGTGGTACACACTGATGATGGCATCTGTATGGATCTGGCACGTCGTGGTGTACTTATCGAGTACAAGAAGCCTTTTGCCCTGGGTGAACTGCTCACTGTCACCTTCAATCCCAACACAGAGACACAAAACAGCGTCAAGGCTCAAGTCTGTCGCTGCACTGAATGTACCCCTCAACGTTTTCACGTGGCTATGCAAATTATTTAGCCTTTTCAGTGAACTAAAAAAGGGAGTTCAGGCAGTATCCATAACTCTGTTCTATACTAAACAGCACAAGTTCTGAGACATAAACCAGTGCTAATGCTTGAGGGAGACACGCTATGATTCTGCTTGTTGGGGGTGAGAAAGGCGGCGCGGGCAAAAGTTGCCTGGCCCAAAATATCGCCGTACATATCACTCAAAAATACAAAGCCAACGTATTAATGGTCGACTGCGATCCCCAGCGTACCACCTCAGACTGGATCCAGGCCCGTAACGAAGATACCAGTCTGCCCGCGATCAACTGTATTCAACTATACGGGAAAATCCGTAATGATCTCCTAGGGTTAGAACAACGGTTCGACTACGTAATCGTCGACTGTGGTGGTCAGGACAACCTGGCCATGCGTGCCGCAATGTCGGTGGCCACCTATGTCGTGCTACCACTACGTCCTAAACGACGAGATCTAAAGACGCTCCCCCATATGGAGGATATGCTCAGTACCTGTAAGATGGTCAATCCCAAGATGGTCGCCACCGTGGTGATGACCCAGTGCCCCGCACTGCCCAGCCAATACAAACGCATTTTAGAGGCCAAGGAGGTGGTTGAGTCATTCGGGCTGAGAGTACTGGACGCGGTGACCTTTAGCCGTAATATCTATGATGACAGTGAAGAACAGGGATCATCTGTCATCGAAATCGAACCGGATGGAAAAGCCGCCGCCGAGATACGTGCTATCGCCGACGAATTATTTGCGATACCACCAGAAAATTCCTATGAGCTTAACTGATCTTAAACGCCGTAAGTCTAAACCACGCAAGAAGTTGTCGGTTGAAGAGTTTATCGAAGATGCCAACAATTATGCATTTGGTCAGCCGAGTCTGGTCAATCGTGTAAAGAAGCAGCGAAAAACCAACACCAAGGTCAAGCAGAAGAAACAGGCGAGTCGTATCTTTCGCCATGCCACCTTTACCCTGACCGAGACTAGCATAGCCCAGCTCAACACTCTGGCGAAGGAGAGCAAAGTCGCCAAGTCTCGCCTGATCCGCATGATGATCACCGAGTTCGCCAGAAAGTCCAAAGAGGAGCTGCAAGCCCTGATAGAGCTCAGCCAAGACTAGTGATTCGTTAGTGATTACAGATACGATCGGCTGCGGTGGCTATCCCCTCGGCCGACTCGGTAAACTTGCCCTTGTGCTCGAGAAAAGCTATCAGCTCCTGGGCGTCCATCTCGCTGGCCGAACAGGTATGATAACGAGCCTGTTCACCAAACGCTTGATGCATGAGCTCACTCAGCTCGCTTTTAGATACGGCGCGGCCCAAAGATAACATAAGTTCCATCACCTGATGGCCATGAATTGAATCTGACATAGTCTTCCTAAAAGATACAAAATAGATAGCCCTTTATAACCTATCTCCATGGGAGAAACTTTGATCCCGTACGCAAAGCCCACCCTTGTCCTAAAATGAGCACGGATGCTATGCTGGTGCTCACTAAGGCCTCCCTATACGAGTACCATTGCCCCTTATGCCTTTGATCCTCCTGCTCACCCAACAGATGTGCCTCTATCTGGTCATAGTGTACCTGCTGAGTAAGACGCCACTGTTTAAGTTGTTTGCCGAAACCGCCACCCGTCTGCCCCATAAGGTCTACATCTACCTTATCTTCTCTGGTTTCTGCATCATGGCCACCTATTTCGGGGAGCAGACCAACGACGCCATCGCCAATACTCGCGCCATGGGCGCGGTGCTCGGTGGCCTGTTAGGCGGACCAATTACCGGCTTCCTGGTCGGCTTAACAGGTGGCCTGCACAGATACAGCATGGGCGGCTTTACCGATCTGGCCTGTGCCATCTCCACCACCCTAGAAGGGCTGTCGGCGGGCATAGTCGGCTTCTATCTGCGTAAACAAAACCGCAGTGAGATGGTCTATGCACCACTGTTGGTCGCCCTGGTCACCTTCTCGGCCGAGATGCTGCAAATGGCGCTGATTCTGGCCATCGCCAAGCCCTATGGCGAAGCCATGGACCTGGTCAAACAGATCGCCCTGCCCATGCTGACGGTCAACTCCATCGGCGCCGCCCTCTTCATGAGCATGGTGCGGGACCAGAAGACCATGTTCGACAAGCTCTCCTCCGCCTTCTCCACCAAGGCACTTAAAATCGCCGAGCGCAGCGTGGGGATCCTCTCTAAGGGGTTCGATCAGGAGGGCAGCACTAAGGTGGCGCAGATCATACTGGAGGAGACCAATGTCGGCGCGGTAGCGATCACCGACAGAGAGAAGTTGCTGGCCTTTATCGGTATCGGTGACGACCACCATATCCCCGGCACGCCCATTTCCTCGAAGATCACCCAAGATGCCATAGAGCAGAACTGTGTCATGTTCGCCGACGGGGTGGAGACCCCTTACGCCTGCTCCATCTCACCTCAGTGTCGTCTCGGCTCCAGTTTGGTGATCCCACTACGATGTGAGTCCGAGGTGATAGGCACCATTAAGCTCTATGAGCCCAAGAACAAGCTGTTTCTCAACATCAATCGCACCTTAGGCGAGGGGATCGCCAGGCTGATGAGTAACCAGATCCTCTATGGTCGCTATGAACTACAACAGAGCCTGCTGACCCAGGCGGAGCTCAAGCTGCTGCAGGCCCAGGTAAATCCCCATTTCCTGTTTAACGCCCTCAACACTATTGCGGCCATCACAGGTAAAGATCCCCTGATGGCGAGGCAGCTGTTGCAACATCTGTCGCAGTTTCTGCGCATCAACCTCAAGCGCACCACGGGACTGGTGACCCTGGGCGACGAGCTGGAACATATCGACGCCTACCTCACCATAGAGAAGGCAAGGTTTATCGATAAGCTCAGCGTGCATATCGATATTCCTCCCATGTTGCACCAGTACCGCCTGCCGGCCTTTACCCTGCAGCCCATCATAGAAAATGCGGTAAAACACGGCACCTCACACCTGCTGGAGCCCGGCGAGATCTGGGTCAGTGGCAGAGCCGAGCAAGATTTATTAATATTGGAAGTAAAAGACAATGCAGGTCTGTATCGACAAGAGCTCAATACAGATACCTCAGGATTAGGTATGTCCATCGTCCATAAGCGGATCCAGAGCCTGTTTGGCCCCCACTATGGCGTTAAGATCAACTGCGAGAAGGACCGTTTTACTCAAGTTATTATTACCCTGCCGTTGAACGATGCGGCACAAACGGAACCTACAGCGTGATCACTTGCTTAATTATCGACGATGAACCCTTTGCCCGCGAAGCCCTCACCGACCAGCTCAAGACCTATCCAGATCTTGAGGTGATTGGCCAATGCAGCAACGCCATAGAAGGGATGCAGGCCATAGGTAAGCTCAAACCTCAGCTGATCTTCGTCGATATTCAGATGCCCAAGATAAGCGGACTCGAGATGGTAGCCATGTTGGATCCCGACAGCATGCCTAGGGTGGTATTTGTCACCGCCTTCGATGAATACGCCATCAAGGCCTTCGACAACCATGCCTTCGACTATCTGCTCAAGCCCGTGGACGAGGCACGCCTGGCCACCACGATAACTAGGGTGCGCCGGGATCTGCACCAACAACCACTCGATGCAGTATTGCCAACGAAGCTCGAACATGTCCCCTGCTACTGCGGTAATCGTCTCAAGGTGATCAACGTCGATGAAGTGGAGTTTGCCTTTAGCGATCTCAGCGGCATACATGTCACCACGGCGCAGGAACAGGTACACACGCACCTAACTCTTAAGGTGTTAGAAGAGAAGACAGAGCTGGTGCGCTGTCATAAACAGTATCTGGTATCACCTCAGGCGATCAGCGAGATTGTGATACTGGAGAATGGCGCCGAGGTACTGACTCACTCGGGTAAGACAATCCCCGTATCTCGTCGTTTCCTCAAGCCTCTGAAACAGCTCTTCGGCTTTCACTAATACAGTTACCGGCTCGATTTTACCGCTTATTCCGCTTATTCGACCACTCACCTAAATGTCGGTTTCCTTAAATTACCGACAAGTTACACTCTTGTTAACTTTAAATGGGAGTGCTAATTATGATGTGGTTTCTAATCTGTGTCGGCCTGCTACTCGGCGGATACTTCATCTACGGTAAGTTTGTTGAGAAGGTGTTCGGTATCAATACCGCTCGCCAAACCCCCGCCTTTACCAAGACAGATGGCGTCGATTATGTGCCTATGTCAAAAGGTAAGGTCTACCTTATTCAGCTGCTGAACATCGCAGGTGTCGGCCCCATCTTCGGCCCTATCCTCGGTGCCCTCTATGGTCCAGCCGCCATGCTGTGGATCGTGATAGGTTGTATCTTTGCCGGTGCGGTACACGACTACTTCTCGGGCATGCTGTCGGTGCGCAACAATGGTCAGTCTGTGCCAAATCTTGCCGGTAAGTACCTGGGCAAGAGCGCTAAGCACTTCATGAACGTGTTTGCCATCATACTCCTGCTACTCGTGGGCGTGGTGTTCATTTCGGCGCCGGCTGGCCTGCTCGGTAAGTTGACCGGTTGGGATGTCAGTCTGTTCCTGGGCATCATCTTTGCTTACTACCTGATCGCCACTATTGTGCCGGTCGACAAGATCATAGGCCGCCTCTACCCCTTCTTCGGCGCCCTGCTGCTGTTCATGTCTGTGGGTCTGACAATCGCCCTGATCGCCTCTAGCGAACACAGCCTGCTGCCAGGTTTTAGCGCCGGTGACTTCCTGTCTAACCTGAACCCGAACGACATGCCACTCTGGCCGGCTCTGTTCATCACCATCGCCTGTGGTGCCGTATCTGGCTTCCACGCCACTCAGTCACCACTGATGGCACGCTGCGTTGAGAATGAATCTAACGGCCGCTTCGTGTTCTACGGCGCCATGATAGGTGAAGGTATCATCGCACTTATCTGGTGTGCTATCGCCCTGTCGTTCTTCGGCGGTGTAGAAGGTCTGAACGCTGGCATGGCGGGTAACCCTGCAAACGTCGTTTACGAAGCCTCTACCGGCCTACTGGGCGCTGTGGGTGGGTTCATGGCTATCCTGGGCGTGATTGTTCTGCCTATCACCTCTGGCGATACCGCTTTTCGCTCAGCACGTCTGATTCTCTCTGAGTTCTTCAAGATGCCACAGACTGCACTGCCTAAGCGTCTTATGCTGGCCATCCCACTGTTTGTGATTGGTGCGATTCTGACGCAAGTAGACTTCGGCGTTATCTGGCGTTACTTCGGCGTGGCCAACCAGACCACGGCAGTGATGATGCTGTGGACAGCTTCAGCTTACCTGCTGCGTCATAACAAGCTGCACTGGATCTGCACCGTCCCCGCCATGTTCATGACCACTGTGGTTATCAGCTTCCTGCTGAACTCGGCCACCTTAGGCGCGGGCCTGCCGATGACAGTCTCGACCATTGCCGGTGTGGTATCGACCTTAGTTATTACCGCACTCATCATAGTGAAGACTAAGGGTCGCGGCGAAGAAGAGTTACCCGAAGAAGCCTAAACCGCTCCTGTAACAACCCCCAAAGTAAAAAACCAGTCGCGAGACTGGTTTTTTTATGTCCTAGGATACCACCTAACTCGGGTCCGCCGGATGCTTCCCCGCTAACGCCCTAGCCCTTTAACTGCTCCGGAATAATATGCACGCTGGCGCTATCGTTGGACAACCACACCTCGCCCTCGCTGATGTTGACCTGCAGACTCATATTACGGCTCACCATCTCGCCCATCGCCTTCACCTGCTCTTCGGGAAGATTCCACACCGCAAGATTCTGATAACGGCTTAAGGCCTGCTCATTTTGCTGCCACCAGATCGGCACCGCGCGGCCACCATAGGTATAGAGCAAGACCCTATCGGCGCGGCTACTAGCCTTCCTGAGCCACTTCTCATCGCTCTGACCAAACTCGATCCAAAGCTCTATCTCATCACTTAAGGATTTCTGCCACAGCTCGGGCTCGCCCTCGACGCACAGGCCCTTGCTAAAAGCCAAGGTATCGCTGGCATTTAAGGCAAAGGCTAGCAGCCGGACCATCATGCGGGCATCGGTTTCTGAAGGGTGTTGAGAAAGCGTGAAGGAATGATCTTGATAGTAGCCACGATCCATGTCGGCAATCTGCAGCTGCACTTTATAAACGGTTGCTTTGGGCGCCATAATGCTCAGTCGTTAAGAATAAAGCGCCTAGTTTACCCTAATTAGGCGCCCTTTGAGCAAGAGATGCGTTACAGCGCCCCCGGGCGCAGGTGTTTCGCCATGGGGAAATGGGCCACCAGCTGAGCTATGGTCTCGGTTTCGCCATAGACCATCACCCGTTCGCCCTTGTCTAACCTGGCTGATAACTCGCTGAGCGGTAACATAGGCTGACGCCCGGCGTCGCGGCGCACCAACTCAGACAGACGTTCTGGCGGCGTCAAGTCGCTACAGAGCCTGTCGAGACGCTGCATCAGTGGCACGGCGGCCAAGGGCAAGAGATCTATGGGGGTGTGGGCCTCGAGTAACAAGAGTTCGCCGCTACCTGACAGGGTATCGAACGCCTGCTCGAAATAATCCACGGTGCGCTCATCGCATCTGTCGCCGTTGAGGCGAAAAAACTGTTCCCAGAACAGCTTACGCTGCTCAAACATCGGCAGACGATGCTGTACCTCGGTGCGTTTATTGGCGATGAAATCGAACAGGTCAGTCAAGGATGCCGGCAACCAGGTCTCAAGACGCGCCCTGAGCTCACGTGCAAACACGGGCGCCGCACCGCTAGTGCTGATGGCGACCTGTAATCGCCCACGGTCGACGATGGCGGGAGTGATGAAGTTACAGAGTTTAGGCGCATCGACTACATTGACCCAGAGTCCCAGCGCCTTGGCCTGCAAGGCAAACTGGCGATTGAGAGGCTCGTCGCCGGTCGCCATATAGAGAAGATCTATCCCTTCGAGGTCATCGAGTTCGGCGAAACGCTGCTCCAGGGCGATCTGCCCCTTATTAGCCATTGCCATCACGACGTCACAGACATTAGGGGCGATCACCCGAATTTGAGCCTGGGTACGGGTGAGTAACTCGAGTTTACGGCTGGCAACTTCGCCTGCGCCTATCATCAGGATCTTCAGCCCGTCGGCCTGGGCGAAAATAGGGAAATATTGCATCGATTAAATAACTTGTCTCGACTAAGGATAAGACAAGAGTAAAGTAAGCCTCAGCGAGCGGCAAGCACTACTAGCTGAGCTGCTCGCTACGCTCGGCGCTGCAATGCCAACAGAGTTCAAAATTACCCTCGTTCATCTCGTGGCACTTGACGCATTGCCACTTGGGGCTCTCGCTGTTTAAGGTCTCAAGCTGTGCCCTGGCCGCCTCATATTGTGACTCGGCCACCCACAGCTCGACATCCTGTAAGTCTACCGGTAACTCACCGATACCACCTAGCAAGGCCTCGCCTCGCAGTTCGACCCCAATACCGCAGGCCTCCAACATCCCTTTCCAAGCATGGGCCTGTAACAAGTTACCACCGGCCACCAACTTACTGCGCTCTTCCATCTTTATCCCCTACAACGCTTGCTCTTTTTGGCAAATTATCAGGTGTTTTGATTAATACCAATCGTAATAAATAATTAATCATTCTAGCTTGTTAAAACGCTCGATAACTGTATTAGTATTTTTAATTGTAGAATAACTACTTATCTAAAAATCCTGCTTTGTTCTCAAGCGTTTTTCCTGCGCTATTTCAGATCACATATTTACTGTGATTGGTATATTCGCTCAACATCCTAGCCTTAAAGCTGACCAATTGTCGAGTCGGGATCCGGCCAATTTGGCAATAAAAAAGCCACGAAACCGTGGCTTTTTTGTAACACTTGATTAACTGCGTGAGCCTATGGCATCAGTGCTTCTTGATCCGCACCCTCTTTTTCGATCTCTACCGGCATCATGTGCTCACGGTTGATCCCCAGCTTAACTGCGAGGAAACTCGCCACATAGATAGAGGAGAAGGTACCCACGAAGATCCCCATCAGCAAGGCTGTCGCAAAGCCGTGGATCATGGTGCCGCCCTTGAGGAACAGGGCTACAACCACCACCAGGGTCGTGCCCGTAGTGATAATGGTACGGCTCATGGTCTGAGTGATAGAGTTATTCACCACGTCAACTGGGGTGCCCTTACGCATCTTGAGGAAGTTCTCACGGATACGGTCAAACACAACGATTGTATCGTTGAGCGAGTAACCTACTACCGTCAGCACCCCGGCCAATACCGTCAAGTCGAACTCCAACTGGAACATAGAGAATACACCGAGCGTGATGATCACGTCGTGCGCCAACGCCGCCACCGAACCTAGAGCCAGACGCCATTCAAAACGGAAAGAGACGTAGATAAGAATACAGATCAGCGCCACCAAGACGGCCAGGCCACCCTGTTCAGCCAACTCCTTACCCACCTGAGGACCGACAAACTCGACACGTTTCTGAGTCACGCTAGGGTCGACCTTAGCCGCCGCTTCCATCACATGCTCAACCTGCAGGTCGCTCTTCACACCTTCTTTAACCGGCAGACGGATCAGTACGTCGCGGCTCGAACCAAAGTTCTGTACCACGGCGCCATCTGTCTCGTCTGAGGTCAACGCTGCACGCAGCTTGTTAAGATCGACAGGGTTCTCAAACTCCATCTCGACGACGGTACCGCCGGTGAAGTCCAATCCCCAGTTAATTCCTTTCACCGCCAGCGAGCCTAATGAGGCCAGCACCAAGATCAGTGACAAACCACTGATGGCTACCGCATGGCGCAGGAAGTTGATCGTGCCTTTAATTGATAAAATCTGGAACATGGTCAACTTCCCCTTAAATAGACAGTTTCTTCACGCGCTTACCACCCCAGATAGCGTTAACTATCGAGCGAGTACCCACGATGGCGGTAAACATAGAGGTCGCGATACCTATCATCAGGGTCACGGCGAAACCTTTCACGGCGCCGGTACCCACGGCAAATAGGATCAATGCCGTCATAAAGGTTGTGATGTTGGCATCGGCAATGGTTGAAAACGCGTTGCCATAACCTTCATGGATCGCCTGCTGTACGCTGCGTCCCGCACGAAGCTCTTCACGAATACGCTCGTAAATCAGTACGTTACCATCTACAGCCATACCGACTGTTAACACCATACCCGCAATGCCCGGCAGGGTCAGCACGGCGCCAGGGATCATAGACATGACACCCACCACCATCACTAGGTTGGCCGTCAGTGCTAGGTTAGCGATAAGGCCAAAGCCGCGATAGTAAACCAGCATGAAGATCAACACGACCGCCATACCCCAGATCATCGCCTGCATACCGTTTTCGATATTCTCGGCGCCCAGGCTTGGACCGATAGTGCGCTCTTCGACAATAGACACTGGTGCGATCAAGGCGCCGGCACGTAGCAAGAGAGCAAGGTTTTGCGCTTCAGAGTGGTCAAGACCGGTAATAACGAAGTTGCGGCCCAGGCGCGCCTGAATGGTCGCCACCGAGATCACCTCTTCGATCTTATCCATCTTCACGCTGCCGTCAGGGTTCTTGGCACCGTTATCCTTATACTCGATAAACAGGGTCGCCATCGGCTTGCCGATGTTGTCCTTAGTCACGTTCGAGAAGATAGAACCACCCTTAGAGTCCAGGTTAATAGACACCTGAGGACGGCTGTACTCATCGAAACTTGGCTGTGCACCCTGAATATGGTCACCTGTGAGCATCACCTCTTTGTGCAGGGCCACTTTACCGCCCTCACGACGGTCATAGATCTGCGAACCAGGTGATACACGGCCTGCTGCAATCGCCGCCGCATCCGCCTTCTCGTCTACCATGTGGAATTCGATAGACGCGGTAGCCCCCAGGATATCCTTGGCGCGGGCCGTGTCTTGAACACCCGGTAGTTCGACGATGATGCGCTCCGCGCCCTGGCGCTGAACCACTGGCTCGGCAACACCCAACTCGTTCACACGATTACGCAAGGTGGTGATGTTCTGCTGTAGCGCTTCCTCTTTAACTTGCTTGAGGTAGATCTCGCTCATGTTCGCCAGCAGCATTAAGTCGCTGCCAGACGATGCATCGACGAACACCATCTCGTTAGTACGGCTCTTGAGGAATCGTTCTGCCTTGGCTAAATTCTCGGCATCACGAAACTTGATCTCAATCCCTTTAGGGGTACTGCGAATACCCGCATAACGAATTTTCTCACCACGAAGATCGGTTCTGAAATCGGCAATTTTCGCCTCGGTCATCTTGCGGATCGCCTCGCTCATGTCCACTTCCATCAGGAAGTGCACACCACCGCGAAGGTCCAGACCCAGCTTCATAGGGCTACCACCCATAGACTCCAGCCACTCAGGTGTAGCCGGTGCCAGGTTTAGCGCCACAATATATTTGTCGCCGAGTACCTCGGCAATTGCCTCTTTCGCCAGCAGTTGTTGGTCCGCATCGGTAACACGTACCAATAGCTGACCGTTCTCCAACTCTGAACGCTTTACCGCGATGCCTTTCGCCGACAGAATGTCAGTGACCTGACTCTGGGTCGAAACATTAACTTCCGCGCCACGTGTGGCCACGACCTGCACCGCGTGATCTTCACCAAATAGATTTGGTATTGCGTAGAAGGCACCGACGGCGATGATCAACGCCACCATCAGGTTCTTCCACATTGGGTATTTATTTAACACACCATCGCCCTCTTGGCTTAAAGTGACTTAACTTTCAACTTAAAGTGACTTAATAGACCCTTTAGGCAAAACAGCCGCTATATAATCCTTCTTGATTGTGATTTCTGAGGTTTCGTTAATCGTCAGCAACACATAATCATTATCGTCGCTGATCTTGGCGATCTTACCCAAGATCCCACCACTGGTGAGCACTTCGTCACCCTTGCTCAACGAGCTCATCAGGTTCTTATGTTCTTTTACACGCTTAGATTGCGGACGGAAGATCATGAAGTAAAAGATCAAACCGAAAATGACCAGCATGAAAACCAGTTCCATGGTGCCACCCGCGCCATTTACCGGCGCATCGGCTGCGTATGCATTTGAAATCAACATATTTCTCTCTTCTTATTAGCAGTAAAATTAATCGGATAACTTAGGAACTTCGCGACCTTGACTGGTATAGAACTCCTCAACAAAGGCGTCTAATGTACCTGTCTCGATAGCACCACGCAAACCTTCCATCAACATTTGGTAGTAACGCAAGTTATGAATGGTGTTTAAACGTGCCCCTAAGATTTCATTACAACGATCTAAGTGATACAGGTACGCCCGCGAGTAATTCTTACAGGTGTAGCAGTCACACATAGCATCGAGTGGTGAAGTATCATCACGATGACGCGCGTTGCGGATCTTGATAACCCCTTCACTGGTAAACAGGTGACCGTTGCGCGCATTACGAGTCGGCATGACACAATCGAACATGTCGACGCCTCTGCGTACCCCCTCAACGAGATCTTCCGGTTTACCCACCCCCATCAAGTAACGTGGCTTGTCGGCCGGGATCTGCGGACAGACATGCTCAAGAATACGGTGCATATCTTCCTTAGGTTCCCCTACCGCCAAACCGCCGACGGCATAACCGTCGAATCCTATCTCTAACAAGCCTTTAAGGCTCTCATCGCGCAGGTCTTCATACACACTGCCCTGAATAATCCCAAACAGCGAGTTAGGATTTTCCAGACGGTTGAACTCATCGCGTGAACGCTGTGCCCAACGCAGCGACATCTGCATCGACTTACGTGCCTCGTCGTGTGTCGCCGGGTATGGCGTACACTCATCGAAGATCATCACCACATCTGAGCCGAGCGAGTATTGGATCTGCATCGACTTTTCCGCGTCCATGAAGATCTTTTCGCCGTTGATCGGCGAACGGAAATGCACGCCCTCTTCGGTGATCTTTCGAATATCGCCGAGGCTAAATACCTGGAATCCGCCTGAATCGGTTAAGATAGGACGCTGCCAATTCATGAAGTCATGCAGATCGCCATGCTTGCGCATGATCTCTTCGCCAGGACGTAGCCAAAGGTGAAAGGTGTTCCCCAGCAGAATATCGGCGCCCGTGGCACGTACTTCTTCCGGTGTCATTCCCTTCACCGTACCGTAAGTGCCCACTGGCATGAATGCCGGTGTCTCTACCGTACCGCGTTCGAACACTAAGCGACCGCGACGCGCGCGACCATCGGTTGTATCTAATTCAAATTTCATTTTTAACCTCGCCAGAGAAACAGTCTGACTCTCTTCGTGTCATTAAAACAGACACAGCTGAACAATAGAGATAAGGGCAAACAACTCAGTATCAACCCTCATCATCAAAAATCTCTAAAAAAATACCCACCTCAAGTGTGGGTGGGTATTTTAAAGCAAAATCATCGCTTAGTTCGCTTTTTTAGTCACAAACATGGCATCACCGTAGCTGAAAAAGCGGTATTTTTGTGCAATCGCATGTTGATAGGCGTTTTTTACCTCATCGAAGCCGGCAAAGGCACTGATCAACATGATAAGGGTCGACTCCGGCAGGTGAAAATTAGTCACCATGGCATCGACAACCTGAAACTCGTAACCCGGATAGATGAAGATGTCGGTATCGCTGCTGTAGGCCTGCAGCTCTCCTTCGCTGGCCTTGGCCGCACTCTCTAGCGAGCGCACCGAGGTGGTACCCACGGCGATGACGCGATTACCGGCCGCCTTGGTAGCCTTAATGCTATCGACCACATCCTGAGGCACCTCTGCCCACTCTGAGTGCATCTTGTGATCTAAGATACTATCGACCCTGACCGGCTGGAAGGTACCCGCGCCAACGTGCAGAGTCACGAAGGCAACATTAACCCCTTTCGCTTTCAGCGCGGCAAGCAGGCCATCGTCGAAATGCAGACCCGCGGTAGGCGCCGCCACGGCGCCAGGACTCTGGTTGTAAACGGTTTGGTAGCGCTCCTTATCGGCATCCTCATCGGGACGGTCGATATAAGGCGGCAGCGGCATGTGTCCGACCTCTTCGAGCACCTCGAGTACGCTTGACTCGCTGTTGAGCTCCAGCTCAAACAGGGCATCGTGACGGGCGAGCATGGTCATCTCATAGCCGCCATCCAAGCAGATGATGGTGCCGGGCTTAGGTGACTTGGAACTGCGTACATGGGCTAGAATACGCTTGTCATCCAACATGCGCTCGACCAAGATCTCCAACTTACCGCCAGTCTGCTTCTGACCAAAAACGCGCGCCGGGATCACTCGGGTGTTGTTGAACACCATAAGATCGCCAGGGTTAACCATCTCCAGGATATCGGTAAATTGCTTGTCCGCTACCGCGCCGCTATTACCATCTAGGGTCAATAAACGGGACGCCGTACGATTAGGCATGGGGTAACGGGCGATCAACTCATCGGGAAGATCGAAAGAAAAGTCGGCAACGCGCATAGTCTGTCTCTGCTTAGCATAAATCGGCCGCTAGTCTATTGGCTGATGATGATAAGATCAAGACACAGGGCTTAGCTGGCCTTCTTCTCCTTCTCCGCCACTGGTATATTGGCTTGTAGATCGAAACTGGATTTTCGGTAACTATGTTGTTCGAAAGGGATATCGACCTCGACCCGCCGCCGTCGAGAGGAAGATTTTTTGCCTAGACGTTTCATCAACCAGTTCCACATCATCCTTGATCCTTTAAACCGATAATTAATACGAAGGGTGCAAGGTGCACATCCTGTTGATCCCGATACCTAAGCAAACTGTTCGTTAAAGATAACGTCGCGTCAGATAAAGGTTTCATCGCACCTTAGGGCATGATAACGTGAAAACCGTGATTTAACAAAGCAATTAAACTTTAATCTAATGAACTTTTTGGCCCATCTGCACCTGGCAGATAACAGTAAGACAGATCTCGCCGCCAATCTCGCCGGTGATTTTGCTAAAGGCAACATCGCCGATCACCCCAAGTCCCTGCAACAGGGGATCTGGCTACACAGGCAGATTGACTCGCTTACCGACAGTCATGAACTCACCAAGGAACTCAAGGCCGCCTTCCCTAAGACGCTACAGCGCGCCGCGCCGATTCTGATCGATCTGGCCTTCGACCACATGTTGGCTAAGTACTGGGAGGAGTATCATCACCTGTCGTTGCCCGCCTTTGCCCAGCAAGCCTATCAAGCGCTGAGCAGCGCCGAGGAGCTACCGGTCAAACTAGACGAGATCATCATTCGCATGGAGCAGGAGAACTGGCTTATAGCCTATGAGAGCCGTGAAGGGCTGAATCAGACCATAAAGGCGGTGAGCCGCCGTGTCTCTAAGCCGGAAATTTTCGATGGTGCCATCGACACGGTCAAGCGAATGGATACCGAGATAGAGATTGCCTTTCGTACCTTCTATCCCCAGCTGATGGCCTATAGCCGCATCTGGACCCGTCAGACGCCGCCTGAATTTCTCTAGCGGGTGAAGAGCTAAACCTAAGGGTTCAATTCTGTGTCATCGACCTTCAAAAGCCTGGCAAGCAAGTTAAAGCCGTTCGTTAAGCCTAGGCGCAAGCGCTATCGCTATCTCAGAGACGCCGCCTTAATGGCGCTACTTGCCTTTGCCCTGCTCAGCTATCAGCAGCGGAACATGATCTCAGGCGAGGCTCCTCCCCTCAGCGCGATCACCACTCAAGGCCAGCCCATTGCGCTTAAGCAGGGTGAAGTTACCCTGATCTATTTCTGGGGCACCTGGTGCCCGATATGCCGGGTCACCTCGCCCATGGTCAATAGCGTGGCCGGGGATCACAAGGTGATAAGCATCGCCGTCGCCTCAGGCACGGATGACGAGATCAATCAATTCATGACGGAACACCACTATCAATTTGACGTCATCGGCGATGAAGAGGCGCTGCACCAGGCCTGGGGGGCCAGCGTATTTCCCGCCATCTATATCGTCGACAAGCAGGGGCTAATTCGCTTTAAGACCTCTGGCGCCACCAGCAGCTGGGGCATGAGGCTCAGGCTGTTACTCGCGGCCTGGTGAGCAATCGGTTCAACGAAATAGACTCTAACGATAACGGCTTCGACAAGCGGCAGCCTCCCCCTTAGCCGTATCAAGCAACAGCACACCGCAAATTTAAACCAACTGATATTTCTCCAGGCGATAAAGGAAAGCCTTATAGCTCAGGCCCAAACACTTTGCCGCCTTGGTGCGATTGCCCTCGAAGCGGCTGAGGGCCTGGCGCAGGCAATCTTTCTCGAAGCTTTCCCACTCGATACCCGCCTCGGGCAAGACGAAGCGGCTGGTATCCAGCGGCTGGGGCGCGGCGCCTAGTTCCTGCACCATCTCCGCTTCATCCCCAAGCAAGACGAAACGCTCGATGCGATTCGCCAGCTCGCGCACATTGCCCGGCCAGCTGTGATCAAGCAGCGCCTTTAAGGTATCCCGACTCAGCTTAGGCACTGCCATGCCGTATTGATTGGCATGGAGCTTAAGAAAATGCTCCACCAGTCTGCCGATATCCTCGGGGCGCTCCCGCAGCGCCGGCATATGTATGGGTACCACGTTGAGCCGGTAGTAGAGATCCTCCCGAAAACGCCCCTCAGCCACCTCTTTCTGCAGGTCCCTATGGGTCGCGGCAATCACCCTGACATCCAACTTGATCTCGCTGTTCTGCCCAAGGCGGGAGATCACGCCCTCCTGCAAGAAACGTAGCAGCTTGGTCTGCTGCAGCAGAGGCAGCTCGCCTATCTCATCGAGAAACACAGTGCCGCCATCGGCCGCCTCCAGCTTGCCGATCTTCTGGGTATTGGCCCCCGTAAAAGCCCCCTTCTCGGCGCCAAACAGCTCAGCCTCGGCCAGAGACTCGGGGATCGCGCCGCAGTTGATGGCGACAAAGGGCTTATGGCTGCGCCCAGACAGCTGATACAGGGCCCGCGCCGCCAGCTCCTTACCCGTGCCACTCTCGCCGCCGATGAGCACTGTCGCGTCGGTGGCGCTCACCCGCTGCACCCTCTGATACACCTTCTGCATCAAGGCGGAGCGTCCCACCAGCCCCACCAGCTCCTGCTGCTGTGACAGCTCGGAAGAGAGTCGGCGGTTCTGCCGCTTCAATGCGGTAGATTTGGCCACCTTCTCGATAGCAAGTAATAGGCTCTGACGCTGATAGGGCTTGGCCAGATAGTCGTCCGCTCCCGCCTGCATGGCATCCACCGCATGGGTGATGGTGCCGTAGGCGGTGGCGATAATGAAGCCCATATCTGGATGTTCGCGGCGCACATAATTAAGCAGATCCATGCCGGTTAACTGGCCCAGCTTCCAGTCGGAGAACACCAGATCCGGCGCGGATGCCTTAATCATCACGATCGCCTGCTCGACGCTGTCGGCGCTCTCCACCTGATACTGATTGGCCGTCAACATCTGCACGATCAATGCTCTCTGATCCGGCTCATCCTCAACCACCAAAATATGCAACTTAGGCTGCTCCATCATAGATCCTCTGTCTGGGGCTTATCTTCTTGCTTTGTTTTATTACTATCGGGCTTGGCGAAATAGAGGGTCACCAGGGTGCCACCGCCGGGATTATCATCAAAGGTGATGCGGCCACCATAATGCCCCTGGATCAAGCGCTCGGCGATATAGATCCCCATGCCGGTACCCTCCGCCTTAGTGGTCACATGGGGCTGGGCCAGCTTATCACGCACCTCTGGGCTGATCCCCTTGCCGGTATCGGCCACCACTAAGGTATAACTCTCATCATCTTCCGCCAGGGTCAGGTCAATACGGCCTGAGTCCGGGGTAGCCTCTACCGCATTGGTCACCACCGCATGTAATATGCTGCGGATCTCAGACTCGGCGCCCTGTACCTGAATCGCCTTATCCTCACAGTGAAAGGCGATGCTGGGCTTGCTGCCGTTAATCGAGAGTTCCAGCAAAATATCCTGCACCGTCGCCGCCAGCGGCACCCATGACTGGCGGTTCACCTGAGTACTCGACAGCGTCAGCAGAGATTGAATGCTCTTATCCATCATGGAGATTTTCTGCTGCATCTGACTAAGCAGCTTGTTAGCGTCTTCCATGGAATCCGACTGGGTTACCGCCTCAGACAATAGCCCCAGGGTGTGTAGCGGATTACGCAGGCTATGGGCGATCCCCCGGGTCACCTCCCCCAGTTCGGCCAGCTGCTTCTGCTGCGCCATCTGTTTCTTCTGCTCGCTTAGAGAAGCGAGCTGACAGCTCATCTCGTTAAAACCGTTGAGAATGCTCTTTAACTCCTTAACCCCACGCTCATCCACCTGATAGCCAAGTTCCCCCTGTCCCAGCTTCCTATGCCCTTTTGCCAGAGCCGACAGCGGCGCACTGATCACATGGCTGAGCATATAGACCAATAATAGGCCTGCCAGCGAGCTCACCAGAATCGCGCCTATCATGGACTCGCTGAAACGCTCGAGCTGCTCGTTGGTCTCCTGATTAGGCAGATTAATATCATGGGCAAATTCAACCGCTACCTTACCCTCCTCCGGCATGGGGGGCGAGATAGGCGCGTCTATGATGGCCACATTGCCCTTATCGAGCCAGCTGTTGGTATCTATCTCAATCTGACTCACGGCGTCATGCAGACGCTGGCGATACTCATCGGCGGCTTGGCGCTTCGCCTCGGCGATGCTCGCTTTCTGATGCTGCTTAAGCTCTCTCTCGTAGGACATCATGGCATTGAGATGATCCTTAAGCTCTTGCTGCTTGGCCGCCAGCTTGGCTCGAAAGAAGGCTTTCTGCTCGGCAGAGGCATTGTCTGTCTCCATCTCCATGCGCACCACCTCTTCGCTGAGCTGTGCTATCGCCTGGGAGACAGATTCGATATCCTGCTCAAACTCCTGTCTGAGCACCTCGGCATCTTGGATGGACTCCTGTAGAGCCTGCTCATCAAACTGCACCACAAACTCCTGCTCTGTACCTACGTTATCAATAAGTACCTTTACCAGGTTTTGTGACAGATCCCTCGAGCGCTCACTGAGCTCGCTCTGTAGCTGTGCCTTATAAAAATGGGAAATCAACAGTTGACTGCCGCCCAACAGTAAGATGAGCGCGCCGAAAAGCACAAACAGATAACCTTTAATCGACATAGAAGCCTCAAGTTTCGATAAAAACGTCGCACAGGCGCTGAGATAGACTAAGCGTGTCGCACCCGCATCTCAGGTTATACAAAAACAGTACCAAGATAAAACCCCTTGTGGATCATCCTATTAGCCGCTAGGTGTATATCACCATATCCAGGCTAGGCCATGAATTTCCCCATATCGGGAAATTCATGGCCCATATGAGGTTAAATCACCAGGAGTGACAGATATGTTTTTTCAACCAGAGTCCTACCAATGCCCACCCAGACTGGATTTCGCTAATTTGGCACGGCCTTAGCAATATCCTTAGCATTGTCCTTAGCAACAGATAGTTAAATCATTCATCACTAATTTCACCACTATGGAAGGAAAACCCATGAAACTCAATAAACTCACTTCGCTTATCGCCTGCTCCGCACTACTGTCATTTACCCTGGCTGCTGCACCTACCGACGTGCGTCAAATCGATTTTAATGACGACCAACTCAAGGCCAACTTAGTTAAAGATGGCGACAAGGTCACTAAGCTGACCCTGGACCTTGAGGATAAGCAGCACAACTACAGCTTCAGCAATGATGAGATAAAAGACGAGAAGCTTATCCGGCAGAAACTTGCCAAGCTACCTCAAGAGACTCAGGATAAGATGGTTCGCCTGCTCAAGCAGATCGACAGTGACGAGTCACATTATCACTACCTGCGCCATAGCGAGTTATCAAAGGCCGACAAGGCCAAGATAGACGCTCTGACCAAGAAGATGGCCAATAAGGAAGCGGCTCTCGCCAAACATATTGCAAAGATAGAAGTTAAAGTTGCGGCAAAAAGTGCTGAAATGGCGGCCAAAAGAGCCGAAATGGAACGTAAAGCTGCAGAACTCGAAGCAAAGGCCCGTGAATTTGAGGTGATCATAGACACGCAAGACGGCGAATTTAATAAGGAGATCGAACTGCTATCGGACGATATCGCCGAAATCGCCACCGAGATAGCGGAGATCGAAATGAAATATCATGGCGATGGCGAGCGAGAGTTTGTGGTGATAACAAGCGACAACGACGAGAGTGATGTCGAACAGCTGATCCATCTCATCGAAACCGGCAAGCTGAGTGATGCCCAAAGGCGTAAACTTCAACAGGCCCTAAACAATGATGATCGCAAATAAATGAAAATGTGAACAACGCGATAGAATGCGCCGCTGCCCCAAGGTAATCTGCCACCAAGATGTTTACTCACACTCACTCTACAAACTGAGGCAATTATCATGTGGTGGCGCATTCTCATCATCTTTCTCGCATTTGCTCTACTTGGCGCCCACTTTATGCGCTTCGGACAAACCCTTATCAGCGCAGCCTTCATCGCGGCGCCGCTGCTGCTATTCATTCGCCACGTGGCCATCACCCGCATCCTACAACTGGTGCTTATCTTAAGCGCCATCTTCGTCTGGGGCTTGAGTGGCCTCGACTATGTGCAGATGCGGATCTCAATGGACGCCCCCTGGCTAAGACTCGCCATCATCATGTCGGCGGTGAGCCTATTTACCCTGCTGGCCTCTTTCTGCTGTCAGGGCGTACAGCGTCTAAGACAGGCTAAACGCTAGATTCTCGCTAAGAGATAACACTAGACCACACAGGATACCTGGCCGACTGCCATCCCTTGATTCAGGCGCTTGGCCAGCATTCGCCGCGCCAGGCTATCGACCAACACATTAAGCAAAGCTGTCACGATCAACAGGTAGAAGGCGTTGTTATAGCGTATCTCGCTAAAAGCACTGTCGACATAGAAGCCTAAGGTCATGACCCCCAGCACGCCGAAGATAGCCGTTTCCCGCAATATCACCTCGAAACGATAGAAGAGTAGCGACATCAGGTTGGGATAGATACGCGGCAACACCTCGAAGCCATAATGATCCCCACGTCTCTGGTACTGTTCACTGGGCCTAACCAGGCTGTCCTGACGCGTCAGCAGGTAGGCGATCAGAGCGCCATTGTGCAACCCCAGTGCCAAGATGGCGGGTAACATGGAAGGGCCACAAAGCATCATGAAGATGAAGGCTAAGATATATTCCGGCATGGAACGCATGATCAGCAGCAAGAGTTGCCCTAAGGGCATAGAGAATTTACCTCTGCTATGCATGCTGGCAAAACGATGGCCAAGCAGTGCCAGCAGATGAGTCAATCCCAGCGCGCTCACCGCCAACACTAAGGAGGCCGCGGCGCCAGGTAGCGCCTGCTCTAACGTTAGGCGCTGCCACCAGCTGGCAAATCGTGTCAGTCCCTGTTCAAGGCCTTGCTGCCCATGAATCACTTCGCGGATCCCAGGTGGCAGGATATCAAAGGTCAAGAATTGCCATACCAGCTGCAGATCTACACCTGTGAGCTTAGGTAGGGTGAAGAGCGCCGCCAACAGATAGAGTGGTAGCAGACGCCGACGCGACCACAGCGGGATTGTACCAATCAAGACCACAAACAGGATAAGCAGCGCCGCCCCCTCATGGTACTTCCCCTGACGAAAGGCGGTCTCTAAATAGAAACCTAAGGTAGGCATACCGATAAAGCCGAGCACGGCGCTGCTGCGCAGGGCACACTCGAATCGGTAGCGCACATAGGCCAGCATCAAAGGCAGCACATGGCCAAGCTTACCGTAGAAGTACGCGCTTAGCCTGTCGCAACCTATGGGCAGTGTCTCTTTGGTGCTACTCGGTGCCTGTTGCAGTATGTCGTGAAACACCCGGGCAAAGGTTGCGCCATAGGGTAAGGCGATAGCCAACACGCCGGTCACAGGCGACAAGCCAAAGACTTGCAGAAAGAGAAGTGCCCAGAAGATCTCATGGATCCCCCGCACCATGGCACAACTCGCTGCCACCCAGGGCGAGCGATAGACGAGTGCCAAGGGAGAGCCCAGCAACAAGCCAAAGGTGACTCCGAGCAAGGCAAAACTCACCGTCTGCCACAGGGCGTTGGCCAAAGATTCTGTCGCAAAGAAATCGGGCGTCAGCAACCCCTGCCCCATGCGCAGCAGCTCGCCCCAGGGATCTAGGCTGATAATGTCGATATCGACAAATAGCAGACTGATCCCCACCAGCAACCAGAGACCCAATGTCAGCCGCTGCCAGGGCCCGACAAAGTTAAACATCTAAGTCAAACATCTAAGTTAAACATCTAATTTTACACACCCTAGCTCGTCGCCATCTGGGTATCGAAGAAGCAGGCCAATTGTTCACCATCGAGTAAACTCGCGGGCTTATCGAGCACTAACTTGCCATCACTCAGCCCTATGATGCGATCGAAGTGACTCAGTGCCAGCTCACTGTCGTGCAACACCATGATCACCGTCTCGTGGCGAGCCTTGACCAGACTCAGCAGGCGCTGAGCCATCACGGGATCCAGGGCCGAAAACGACTCGTCGCCGATGAAGGTCGTCTTTTCTTGGTAGAGCGCCCGGGCCAGGGCTACCCGCTGGCGCTGGCCGCCGGAGAGCGAAGAGACCGGCTTATGTAGCGGCGCATCAAGATAAAGCTCCCGGCACAGCAGCTCCACCTCTTGGCGTCTGCCCGCCATGGGCCAGGCGAGATTAAGCAGGTTATATACCGCCGAATGCCTAGCCAGCGCGCCCATATAGACGTTATGAAACACACTCAGTCCATCGACCAGACCTTGAGACTGGCTGCACAGGGCGGCGTCTTGCTTAAGCTGCTGATAGAGATAACTCAGCAGTGTCGACTTACCCGCCCCAGAGGGCCCGACTATGGCTAAAGACTCTCCCCGTTTAATCGACAAATCGAGATCGTCGATGACCCGAGTATCGCGATAACTCAGGGAGAGTGATTCTATCTGGAGCACAGAATTAATCTAACAGGCCGATCGCCGTGGCCACGGATTCGATAGGCTCGTAATCTGCGTTGTCAGCCTCAACAAATGACTGACGTGGGAAGCTGGCCAGCAGATCGGGATCCTTCATCTCCAGCAGCACCTTGGTCAGCTTCTCGGTAAAGCCTTTACCAAAACGCTGATCGGCATCGGCACGTACCGTCCACTGGTAGTCAGGATAGGCAGGGGTTTCCCAGATCACCTTCACCTTGCTGGTATCGACGGTGCCATTGGCCACCGCCGTTTCCCATACCTTATAGTTTACCGCGCCAACCTGGTAGGCACCGGCCTCTACTTGGGCAATGGTGCGGCTGTGATCGCCGGAGAAACCTATACGGGTAAAGATATCTTTCACCTGCTTGCCCATGTTGCGCTCGATATAAAACTGCGGCATCAGGCGACCCGAGGTAGAACCTTTAGAACCGAAGGTAAAGGTATAACCATTCAGATTAGGGAAGTTGGTCGACGGCTCCAGCGGCGTCGAGGCGTTGGCGATAAAGAAGCTCTTAAAGTATTGATCTTCATAGCCCTGGGCAATCGCTTGCGAACCAGGCACCAGACGTCTCGCCTGCACGCCAGAGAGGCCACCAAACCAGGCAAGCTGCACCTGATTGTTACGAAATGCGGTAACGGCCGCGGCATAAGATTTCACCGGCACATAGTTCACCTCAACACCCAGTTCTGCCTCCAGGTATTTCGCCACCTTGTTAAAACGAGTCTTAAGCTGACTCTCGTTTTCATCTGGGATAGCGGTAAAGGTAAAGCTTTCGGCCAAGGTTGCCGGCACAAACAAACAGGTAAAGATTAAAGGTAGAATTTTAGCGAAGGACATATCCAAGCCTAAACGAGTAAGAAATTTACCGGATTCTAACCATTTGACAGACAAATTAACAGGCACAAGATGCCTCTCCGACTCACAAAAATCTAACAATTAAACTTTGTTTTAAGATGAGTCAGTCCCTGTTAAGCTGACCTATTATAAATTAATGTTTTATAAAACGTCCTCTGCTCGGTTAACAATTGCCCTAACCGGTCACCGAGCGAGCACTTAAATAAACATAGGCAAAACATATGAGAATTTTGGTCGTTGAAGATGATCCCCTCCTGTCCCATCACCTCAAGGTACAACTGAGTGAGTTGGGCAACCAGGTTCAAGTTGCACTGACCGCCAAAGAAGGTTTTTATCAGGCAACTAACTATCCCATAGACATTGCCATCATCGACTTAGGTCTGCCGGATCAGGACGGTATCTCGCTTATCCAGTCTCTGCGCAAGGCCGAACTCAAGGCGCCCATTCTCATCCTCACCGCCCGAGTCAACTGGCAGGATAAGGTAGAGGGGCTCAACGCCGGCGCCGACGACTACTTGGTTAAGCCCTTTCAGAAAGAGGAGCTGGTCGCCAGGCTAGATGCCCTGGTGCGTCGCAGCGCAGGCTTCGTCAAGCCTCAAATCACCAGCGGACCGCTTGAGCTGGATCTCGCGGCTAAACAGGTCACCCTAGATCAGAGCCCCATGGAAGTGACCGCGTTCGAATATCAAATTTTGGAATACCTGATGCGCCACTGTCACGAAGTCGTCGCCAAACAGCGACTGCTAGACGTGATCTATGGCGATAAAGAGGGAGACCCCAACACCATAGAGGTGATGGTCAGCCGCCTGCGTAAGAAGCTCACCAAGGGCGGACTGGAAAACCCTATCGCCACCATACGCGGTCAGGGTTACAAGTTTAATCTGCCATGCAAATAAGATTTAAGCCCAAACAGCGCCTGCTCACGCGGATGTTTCTCACCTCCCTCTCCATCATCGCCTTGGTGGGGTTTGGTCTCGCCTGGCTGGTCAACCTGCTATACGCTCAAAATAGCTATAACGAGGAAACCGCCGAGCTCATCGCCGAGATCCCCAAGGTGGCCGCCGAGCTCAGGGAACACGACCTGATCCCCGAGACCTCGGAGTGGCTGGAGGAGAACAACACCCCGGAAAAATATATCATCGCCAGCTGTGACGAGGAGTTTAAGCAGGTGTGGACCTCCTCCCTGGCCGTGGATCGCGGCCTGTTTGACACCTGTGAACGCTTCAACGAGATACGTTTCGACTCCCCGCCCTACTACCTCAACCTTGCCGACAGTAAAAACTACTTCGTCTATCTACTGTCGGTGGAGATCGCCAAGCAGAAATACAACCTGTTGGTAATGAAAGATGCCCAGAAGCTGGAGAAGGAGTTCGACAAGTTCAGTCGCCGCACCTATTGGCGCTTGGGCATGATCTTAGCGCTAGCCTTGGTGCTCTTGATCAGCGCCGGTTACTGGGGAATGCGTCCCCTGGTGCGTATGCGCAACGAGCTGCAACAGGTGAGCAGCGGTAAAGCCAAGGCACTCTCCGAAGACTATCCGGTGGAGCTGGAAGGGGTCACTCAGGCCCTCAACCAACTGTTGGTGCAATCCAGTGCCCAGCAGGAGCGATATCAGAACGCCATGAACGACCTCGCCCACAGCCTAAAGACACGTCTGGCGGCGGTTCATGCCATCACAGATGACCAGAGTCTAAATAAAGCGAACGCCAGCGAGAAGATCATGGAGCAGGTCAGCCAGATGGATCAGTTGGTCAAGTATCAGCTCAAGCGCGCCATGCTCGGCCGAAAAGGGCTCAAGCAGGAGCAGACTCTGGTAGCACCACTGATCGATCAGCTGTCACAGATGCTGTTTAAGGTCTACCGTGACAAGCAGATCCAATTTAGCGCCAATATTCCGGATGATCAGGTGTTCCCCGGTGACAAGGGCGATCTGATGGAGCTATGCGGCAACCTGATGGAGAACGCCTTCAAGTTGTGTATTAGTAAGGTAGCGGTCACCGCCTGCTATAGCGACGACAGCGAGTTTATCTTAATAGTGGAAGATGACGGCCCTGGAGTGCCCGAGGCCATACGTCAGCGGATCATAGAGCGCGGCGTGCGTGCAGACACTCAGAAGGCGGGTCAAGGCATAGGGCTTGCCGTCTGTAACGAAATCGTCTCCAGCTACAACGGCAGCCTCAGCATAGATACCTCTTATCTGGAAGGGGCGAGGTTCACCATTAAGATCCCGCTTTAACCCACTGGCGCGTACAGCTTCTCGGCGCGGTTAAACATCACCCAGGAGGTGGCGATATACTTATCGCCACTGATGGGCATATTGCCTCTGTGACTGTGGGTAAATCCTGCCGGGGCGATCACCATGGTGCCTTTTCTTGGCTTGATCTTACGCTGCTGATAGAAGAACTCGGTTTCACCACCCTCTTCCACATCGTTCAGATAGAACATATAGAGCACGACCCTGTGCAGCGCCTCGTTGTGTCCCATCTGAGGAAACTGCTCCGAGTGCCAGTGCGGATAGCCGCCCTTGCCCTTCTGATAGTGCTGAATATTTATGGTACCGCTACGGTACAGATACTGCACCAAAGGCTGCACCCTGTGCCTACCCAGGGTATCGAAGTTGTCCGGAGTCAAGGTCTGTGGCTTACCCTGTTCATCGGCCAGAGTCACCGCCACAGCCCCCATCAAACCCAGGGCATACTTTTCAAAATATTGGGCGCTGTGTTTTAGCGTATAATTAAGTAGTTCGTTTCTCAGTGGCTGCAATTCCTGAAAGTTATCCATGGTGATATCACGGCTAATTTTCTTTTCCAGGTCAACACCATGACCCGTAATACCATCAATGACACCAGGATGTGTTTTGATGGTCTCGATGAGACGATCGCACAGTTCATCTGGAATGGCATTGGGGTAGACTTCAATGAAATCCATGTACAACTCGCTAAATTAGACAGTTTTGTGATGTAACTATGCTGACACATAGCTTAAGTAATTGTAAAGCCAGCTGGTTCAGATAAAATAACGCGCAACTACAGGCAAACGTAAAGACACATGAGCAAAAGCTGTAAGGTAAGCACAAACCAACTTCAAGTGGGCAACTTTGTTAGATTACCTGTCTCCTGGAAAGACCATCCCTTTCTATTTAATTCCTTTAGACTCAAGCAGGAAGCTCAGATCGAACTGATTAAAAAACTCGGTATCGAATATGTGTTTGTCGACCTGGATAAGAGCTCCGCACCGCCTCTGGGCAAAGAAGATGCCTACGATGCTCCCAGCTTTAAAGATGAAGGCGAGCTAACTCAACTCAGCCAACAGATGAGTCAAAACAAGCAGGAGCGTATCGAACACCTTAAGAAACTCAGGCGAGATCTAAAGAAAACCGAACAGGAATTCGATCGCTCCGTCGCCATGATGCGCAACCTGATAGCCAAGCTAAGAAATCGCCCGCTCAACGCTATTTCCGATGCCAAGGAGCTAATCAACGGCATCACCGAAGAGCTACTCAACTCTGACAACCTGGTGCTACACCTGATGAGTGATGCCAAGGATAACGAGGGGATCTACTATCACTCCCTCAACGTGGCAGTGCTCTCTATGATGATCGCCAAAGAACTGGACTGGCCCAGAGAAGATATCGAGGCTGTCGGCATGGGTGCCCTGTTCCATGACACGGGTAAGCTTAAGATCCCGCCTCAGCTGCTGCGCAAGAAGACACCGCTCACCCAACCCGAGCTTAACTTCATCAAGCAACATCCTGCCATGGGCATTGAACTGCTAAAGCTGGCCGATAATTTTCCCGAAGATGCTGCTCCCATAGTAAGAGATCATCATGAATTTCTCGACGGCAGCGGCTATCCAAGAGGGTTAAAAGCTGATCAGATAACTCTGCCTACCCAGCTAGTCGCCGCCGTCAACCTCTACGATCAGCTCTGCCACCCAGAGGGACAGATTAAGGCAAGAACCCCCTATGCAGCGCTGGGTTACCTGTATAAGAACTACAAGGAAAGATTAAATCAGGACGCCATAGGTAAGCTCATCAAGATGCTTGGGGTCTATCCGCCTGGCAGTGTCGTTGAGCTGTCCAGCGGTCAATATGCCATGGTGATGGCGGTGAACCTTGAGAAGATCCTCTTCCCAAGGATCTTAGTTTACGATGCGCTAGTGCCTAAAGAACAGGCGCCTATCGTGGATCTGGAAAGCGAGGGGCTCACCATAGTTCGGTGTATCTCACCTTCCGCCCTGCCCGAGAAGATCTTCAAATACCTGAGCCCCAGAGAGCGGGTCAGCTACTTCTTCGGTGGTGACAAGAAAGCGTAAAGCGCGCCTGACTGTATTTCTCCGCAGGCCAGACTAAAATTAGAGTACTGGCCTTGCATTATGGTGTTTATGCGCTAAGGGGAAAGAGTATGGTGGAGCTACCGGATTTCGACAGCCTGAAATGGCTGGCGCAGCACGCGCCGCAGCAACTGGCTACCCTGCAGAAAAACCTCAACAAGGCACTGATCAGTGAGGCCAATGCCAACAACCGTGCCCAGCTGGAAACCATTCGCCATCACCTCGAGTTCAAGCTGTCGCGCTGCGCCACGCCATACGCCCGCAGCTATATGGCGCTGCAGCTGATGAACGATAAATTCATTGCATTAAACCAGGTGATCAATCAGCCCGACCTTTACACGGAAAACAGAGCCAAGGTGCTCTGTTATCCAGGTAAATAGCTAACGCTTAAGGCAAAAGCCCGCCCGATATTAAAGCCAGCCTTTACGCTTGAAGAAGAAATAGGTCGAGGCCGCACTGCCAATCATCATCATGATCGCCATAGGATAGCCCCACTGCCACTCTAGCTCTGGCATGTTGGCAAAGTTCATCCCGTAGGCGCTGGCAATCACGGTTGGTGGCAGGAAGATCACCGCGGCAACCGAGAAGATCTTGATGATCTTGTTTTGCTGCAGACCGCTGAAACCCATGGCCGCGTCAAGCAGGAAGTTTAACTTATCGAAGATGAACTGACTGTGAGGCATCAGAGACTCGATATCTGACAACATCTCCCGCAGATCTTTCAGATCTTCCTCGGTCAGCTTACCGCGATAATAACGCTGCATATAGCGCAGGGAGCGCTGGGTATCGAGTAGACTCAATCGGATCTTACCGTTAGAGTCTTCCTGCAAGGTGATGAGTTTGAAGACATCATCCAACTCATCGCTCTGAAAGACCTGCTCACCCACGTTATCGAGCACCGAATACACATCCTCGATAAGATCCGACAGATAATCTACCTTTAGATTAAACAGCTCCAGGAAGAGTGCCTGTGGCGTCTGCACCTCTAAGCGCCCCAAACGCAAATAGTTACGCAGCAAACGGATAAGCCCCACGTCATCTTCCCTCAGGGTCACCAAAAACTGCGGGCGCAGGTTGAAAGAAACGTTCACCCCTTTCACATCCTGTCCCACTCGCTGGGGGAACAGAGAGTTAATATGTAGACCGTCCTTGTTTTGATAGAAGCGTGCCGAGGCTTCGATTTCGTTGATATCTTCCTCGTCCGGAAGCTCCTCTGCCGAATAGCCCCTCAGCCATTCACGCTCATCATCTTCAGGTTTGTAGAGATCCAGCCATAAGGTACCCTCGGGAACACTGTCTTGAATATTCAACTCGACAATGGATAACTTATTCGCTTGAAAGACATAAGCCGTGATCATAGGGCCTCCTGAAAAAGACACTTAGATGAAAACGCACCACATCCAAGCGCAGGGTATAATTTGGCGTTATTCTACCGAATAACGCGCCATTGAACAGCCTAATCGACTGCTAATGAAGGGAATATAATCAAAATAAAAGTGAAGTGGCGATTAAAGCCAGTCTACCTCATATTCGGCGGAGTATCGGCAATCACTATCCGCTCTTGGTTCGATAGGCGCACCTTAAGACCATCGACAGTGGTAAAGGCATCGCTCTGCAGCTCACGCTTACGTACCTGGTAGATCTCTTTCGAAGCCGAAGCCGGCGAGATAATGGTGACATAAACCACCTGATTGCCTTCATGCCAGGACCAATACCAATAACCACCACTCCCCAAGAGCGCCAGGACAGCAATCCCAAAGGCAAGGTACTTAAACACGATGCGCTGACCCAGCTGACTGGCCGTAGGTTGGCTGGCCACCTTAGGTCTGCGAAGGTAGGCGATCGCCCCGGCGATCACTAACAGAGTCACTAAAATTTTAGTTAACACGCTATGCTCCTGAAATTAATCTCCACCATTATAGAGTCTTAGCAAGCAAATTACTGTAACCCATCCCCCAGGATACTCAAAAAGCCCAATGGCGACTTGTAAAGTTGTCCAATTGGGCTGCGAGGTGCTATAACACAGGTAAGTAATTCTTTTCTCGGTATACCATGAAATCTTTAATCCATTGCTTCTTCCTGATCCCACTCTTTTTTGTACATGCTCACGCCGAAGTCACCATCACTCTGCCAGATAACGCAGAGCCACTGCTGCTTAACACTAAGAATATCACTAGCCATCAGCTGATCTCGCAAAATGGCCCCCAGCAGCTGGTCTTTAATGCCCGCGCCAGCTACCGTGAATTCGGTCAACAGAAGCGCTTCGTCTCAGAGACCCTTATCGTCACCTTCTCTGGCGAAAACAATCACTACCGCGTCAGCCTACCTAAGATCAACTCGCCTAGATCAGCTGAAAAATTTAACGACTCACCCTCGGTAACCATCAAAGATACCCAAGGTCATTCCGTCTCCTACAAGATAGATAAGCTACATAAAGATGGGATCCAGCTCGGCCGCGACTACAGGGAAGAGATAAAAACCTACAATTTGAGCCAAGGCATTGCGGCTATAGAAGTCAACCAAACTATTCACAAAGCATCTCCTAACGCTTCAAATGATAAGACGGACCTTGCCGCTGTCGGCGACAGCGAGCCGGCCCAACAGGCAGCCAGTCAGCCGCAAAGTGCTGCGCGCCGCGACCAGATCAATGTGGGCCAGATGCTGGACTTTTGGTATGAACAGGCAGATGAAGCGACCAGAGAAGCCTTTAAAAAGCGTATAGGACTAATTGAGCAGGTCCAAAGCGGGCAATAGCTCCAACACACTGAAGACTAGCAGTATTGATAGGAGCAAGAGTATTAGGCAGCACTCTTCAAAGCCGATAAGCTCTCCTGCTTTAGGAACCTAAAACCAGTCTGGCGTCCAAGCCGGTAATCCCTATCAAGCTCGGCGGTCGAACTGCCGAGTAACTTGCTCGCCAGTGTATGGCGTGGAAACAACTGAATGATCTCGACACCCTCAGGCGGATTGTGGATAAAGGCGAGTGAGCGCTTATATTCGGCTTCATGATGTAGGAAGTACTCTATCGCCCTCGGGCAGCGATTCGAGCTACAGAGCCAAGACTTGAGACGATTCACCCAAGGCGTATAAGCCTGGTATTCCTTGGGCATGGTACGTATCACCACTATCTTAGTCGCCCCACGCCGATAGGCCTCTTCCACAGGCAGGGGGGCGGACAAGCCACCATCGACATAGTAACTATCCTCCAGTGGCACCCCTTGACGGTAGAGAAACGGAAGAGCACTCGATGCCTTGAGTAACTCCAGCCAATTCTGCTTATTGGGCTGACGAAATATCGCCTGATAATTTGAGCCATTGGTCATGCTAAAAAGCAATTGACGATGGTTCAATGCCCTCATTCCTGCTGATAGATCCAAGCCGAACGACTCGCCTTGCACTTGGTTAAAAAACCAATCGAGATCCACAGTGCTCTTTCCGGCAAGGCCCCGACGTACCTTCACAAAATGCGGATCGCGAGACAAGCCCTTAATCGCCTGCTTAGCAAAACCTATCTGACCCGTAAGATAACTGGAGAGATTCTGAGCACCAGCGGAGGTACCTATGAGCAGCGCAAAAGGGTTATAGCCTCTCTCCAGCCAGACATCCAACACGCCAGCGGTAAATATTCCCCGCTGCCCGCCCCCTTCGGCAATCAGCGCCGTGTTGAACTGAACGGGCGTAAGCACTTTCTCAAGCTGATTGTCCCCTATCTCTGAAACATAGGGTTGTCCTACCAGAGAAAGCGAGTCGGTAGAATCAAGCTCAGGAAAGACAGTATTAAGAGAATGCATCACAGATTTAGTGCCCCAATTAGCCATTAGCCTTAACCCTAAATCTAAAGACTCCAAGCTCCCCTGTATAATTGAATGATCAAATCATGCAGATAGAAAAGATCTATTAATGCTCAAGTTAGCTCAAAGTCACCTTCCCGAGCCCTCACATGTGGGCGTATGGCATCCGCTTAGAACTAGACGCCGAGAGTAGAAATTCTACAGTTACATTGTCATCATTTTTAAAAAAGCAAAAGAACCGTAGCGCCAGGAAATGACCTACTCGGTTCGCGCAATGAACACATGAGAGCGTAAGGCATCCGATTAGAACTGAACACAGGAAATAAACATTCCAGCTACTTTGTCAAAAGCAAAAAACCGTAGCAGCTGGAAATGACCTACTCGGTTCGCGCAGCGAACACATGGGGGTGAAAGTGAGGCTCTTTAAATACGCAGTATTTAGTCTTACTTGAACGCGGAGAAGCTATGCTTCGTAGCCGGAGACCCCGCTCAGCGGTGGGGCGACTGCCATGGATGGTGAATTGTCGATGATAAAAGGAGCATTTACAGACCGACGTCGAAAGTAGGCGCCTGTCATGGCCGGCTTCAAGGCAGATATCAGTTACTAACTCCCCCTCAATCTCACATGGGGGTGTAAGACATCCGCTTATCAAGCGCAGCTTGATGGGTAACTGGAGCGCGAAGCAGCTAGGCTGCGAGCTGAGGGGCTCACCTACGAAGTGGCTGTGGGCTGCATGTGAAGTAGTTGCTTTCGCGAAGCGTATAAACGAAAAAATCCCCAACACTAGGTGCTGGGGATTTATCGTTTATTAGGCGCCTGGAAATGACCTACTCTCACATGGGGAGACCCCACACTACCATCGGCGCAATTGCGTTTCACTTCTGAGTTCGGGATGGGATCAGGTGGGGCCACAATGCTATGGTTTCCAGACAAATTCTTACTGGTTAATTCTTCGTCTAACGGCATTGTTTCCTCGCTGCAGTGCTCATGTACTCTAGTACACTCCGCGCTTCGCTTCGTTACGGCTTTGTCAGCCAAACAATTACCTGCGTAATTAACCAAAATAGTAAATTTAGAAAGCTGTTTGAGTCTGCACTTCAATCAAGTACTTTTGTATTCTTCTGATTTTCGTAAACCATTATCGCGACCTCCATGGAAGGAGGAAGTACTTTAAACGTCAGGAACGTTTCAAGTAAAACCCTTTTGGGTTGTATGGTTAAGCCTCACGAGTCATTAGTACAGGTTAGCTCAACGCCTCACAACGCTTACACACCCTGCCTATCAACGTCCTAGTCTCGGACGGCTCTTTAGAGACCTTAAA
>NZ_WRPA01000019.1 GCF_009831655.1 Shewanella insulae
AAGGCGCGGTTCTCATTAAGGCCAGAGCACGAAGATGCTCACAAACAGGTCGGATATACGTACGCAGTATTACTTTCTGTTACTCACAAAATGTTTGATCTATCCGAGGTGTCCATATAAGTGCTCGCGGCGAGCCAAAATGGTGTTTGCACATGAGCCAGCCGCAGGCGATAGGTTACAGAGAAAGTAAGGATTTCAAATAGGTATATAAGTCCATTTGGACGTTTGTTTTACACCGAAGCAGAAAGGTTTAAACCGGTTAGCGGAGAGGGTTAACTATCACCCCCTTTGACCACTCAGGATAAACCTCTGCATCACGTCCGATACAACACCTTCACCACATGCCAGCCGAACTTGGTCTTGACCAGATGCGGCGTGATCAACTCGCCGGTGAAGCAGACCTTGTCGAAGGCGGGCACCATCTGACCTTTCTTAAATTCACCCAGGCTGCCGCCTTTCTTACCCGATGGACAGGTGGAGTGTTTCTTGGCGAGCTGGTCAAACTTAGCTCCCTTATTGAGTTTTTCGATGATCTCTTCGGCGAGTTCTTTATGTTTAACGAGTATGTGAAGCGCCGCTGCGGTTCTTGCCATCTGGTGTTGCCTCTTGGCTAATATATTGGACCTAATTCTGGCCATTATACTGTGTTAGACGGTGCAGGCCCAAGGGGATTCGCCTAACGATGGGCGTGACTCTTGGGAGAGCTCGGTTCAGGCGCCTCTCTAGCTCTTACCCGGCTAAGCCGGTTATGAGCCGGTTAATGGTTTGGGCTTCTTCATGTTGACGAAAACAGAAAAGGTCTTCGTGAAGAAGACCCTTATGCGCCCAGCAGGCTAACCTTTATCCAGCTTGTGTTTAATCGATCGAGCGCAGGTTGACCTTACGATGAGCATAGTGATTATTCACCTGCAGGTTCTCAGATAGTGTCATCGTCGTGGTTGAGACGGCGTCACCATCCTGCTTAAACTTTTTGACGTTATAGTTAACAAAGTCGACTACATAGATAGATTTGGTCTCTTGGTTAGCAAGTGCCTTGGTAGCTTGTTGCTGGGCCGCCGTCGCTGAGCAGTCATTGCACTCGATGGCGGTAAAGTTAGCGAAAGTCGCGCCTGAAATTGTCGATGAGAGTAACAGGAGCGCAGTAGGGAACATCTTATTCATTATTATCTTCCTTATCGTTAAATGTGACCTGTGTCACATTTAATAATGCTGTGCAAATTCTAATCTGTCTAGTTTTTGTCTTAAAAATTAATATCTTGTCGCGAGCTAAATTAGTGATTACTAAGGTGGCTGTTTGGATTAGTTGACTCTAATCCGGGCGGCTAACTCATTGGGAGCCTTCCAGAATTGTCTAGGGAAGGCCTGGGAGATGGGGATATGTTCGGCTAGATGAGGGATTTATTGATTGAGCGCAAGCTTAATCAGATCAGATGGCTGTCTGACATCCTTGGTTTTGTTATAATTCTTATCCATTTCTAATCGGTTTTTTCGAGGCTTTTGATGGCGCATAGCGTAGGCACGGAACTAGAGCTTATTCATCTGTTTGTGCATCTGGTGAATACCGGCGGTTTTTCCCAGGTGGCCAAAGAGCTGGGTATGCCTGTGGCGACCGTCAGCCGTAAGGTGACTAAGCTGGAAAGCCTGCTCGATACCCAGCTGATCATGCGCAGCACCCGTAAGCTCAGGTTAACCGAGGAGGGCAGCGAACTCTTTGGCCGCTATCAGAATGTGGTGGCCCAGTTTGACCGCTGCAGCGAGCCCAGGGTCGAGAAGGCCGAAGGCACGCTACGCATCGCGGCGCCTGTGTCGATCATTTCGATGATCTTCATCGGCGTGATCAATGACTTCTCCAAGGCCTACCCGGATATTCAGCTGCATATCACCCAGAATAATTCCAGTATCGATCTGATCGATGAAGGGGTGGATGTGGCCATCGTCGGTGGCGCTCAGCCAGACTCCTCCTGGGTCTCTAAGTCGCTGGGGGTACTCGATTATGCCCTGTTCGCCTCGCCGGGTTACCTGGCCTGCGCCGGCACGCCACACCATCCGGAGCAGCTGGTGGATCACTCCTTGATCAAGGTCTGGCCGCTATTTAACTGGTCGATGAAACATATCAGCGGCGAAGATTTCTATTACGAAGGGCCAGCCAAGTTGACGCTCGGCGATCTCAACGGTGCGGTGCGCGCCGCGGTAGACGATGGCGGCATTCTCTATGGCCCAGAGTTGTTCGTGAAGAATGAGCTTGCCTCGGGCGAACTGCACCGTGTGCTGCCCGACTGGCACGGCGAGCAGCGGCGGATCTCTCTGCTGTACCATCAGCGCACCCATCAGCCCCTCAAGGTGAAGTTGTTTATCGATTTCATGCAGGAAAGGGCTAGCTGTCTGTTCCACTAGCGACTAACGACTAACGACTAACTACTGGCGCAGTCTATCTCGCTAACCTCCTCTCTGCCTGAGGCAAAAAAAAGCCACCACAGTTATCGTGGTGGCCAGGCAGTTTGAGGCTGCTAAATAGGGTTGATGCGGGGGACTTATACTAGGTAAACATTCAGGCTGCAGGCGCCGTGGGCACCGACCACCAGGGCCTGTTCGATATCGGCCGTTTTAGAAGGACCGGCGATGAAGACGCCGAACTCGCCGCTGTCTAAGCCAATTTTTTTAACCGCTTCATGCAGGTTGGCAACAACCGTGTCGGCGCTTATGACTAAGAACAGGTTTTCACAGATGAAGGGGGTCACCCTATGGCCCAGGTGTTGGTTGTTGACCCAGATGGCGCCATTTTCCGCCACGGCCACATCGCCAGGGATCACCGCAAAGTCGATATCTCTTAACTCGTGAGCCGTGTCTGGCACCTCGCGGTTACCTTTGACGCCTTCAACTTGAGAGATCACCTGCTTGCCTTCTTTCGTCAGTTCGTCGACCTTGGCCTGTAGGGCGGCCAAGCCCCCCTCGCGGTGTAGCGTGCCTGCCACTGTGTTCAGGTTGGTTTCAAACTGGCCAATGACATCGTCAATACGTGGGCTGACATTGATTGGCGGCATGGCCTGAGGTGCAACCGCGACGCTTTTTAATGCATTGAGAATAGATTGCTTGCTCGACATATTATTGACCTCTGTTTTTGTTAAACCAAGCTTCGAAGCTGGACTTAGGTGCGACCGGTAGCTCTCGGTATTTACCCCAGGCGCCAGAGAATGGCTTGAGCAGGGAGCCCGGCAGTATACGCAGCGCGGTGCGGGCGACACTCATGGAGCAGTTGAGCATGGTCTCGCTGGCCATGAAGTTGCCGACCAGCGGCATATAGCTGCGCTTGCCGTAAGGCAGTTTGCCCGCCTTGGCCTTGAGGCGACGGTGATGGTGAATGATCTTATCCAGCGGTACCTTGGTCGGGCAGACATAGCTACAGCTGCCACATAGGGTACAGGCCCATGGGATAGAGTGAGTATCGTCTGCCTGAGCACCTACGGCGATGCCGATAGGACCTGGAATGGTGTAGTTGTAGCTGTAACCGCCGGAGCGACGATACACGGGGCAAGTATTCAGGCAACCACCGCAGCGAATACACTTGAGCGACTCGGCCAGAATCTTGTCTTGCAGCATGTCGGTACGGCCGTTGTCGACGATGATCACGTGCATCTCGCCGCCGTCCTGTGGACCACGATAGAAGCTGGAGTAGGTGGTGATCGGCTGGCCGGTGGCGTTACGGGCCAGGGTACGCAGTAAGATAGCGGCGCTGTCGAGATCCGGCACTATCTTGTCTATGCCCATGGAGTGTAGCTGCAGCTTAGGCAGGTTAGCACCCATGTCGGCGTTACCTTCGTTGGTGCAGACGACGACTGCACCCTTGTCGGCGATGGCCATGTTAACCCCTGTCATGGCCGCATCGGCCGACAGGAACTGCTCACGCAGGTGAGCGCGGGCGGCTCGGGTGAGATAGAGTGGATCCGAGGCGCCCGCCTCTGTGCCTAACTTGTCGTGGAAGAGGTCGCCCACTTCCTCTTTCTTTAGGTGGATCGCCGGTACCACGATATGTGATGGCGGCTGTTTGGCCAGCTGAATGATGCGCTCACCCAGGTCGGTGTCGATCACCTCAATGCCCTTACTCTCGAGGTAAGGGTTGAGGTGGCACTCTTCGGTGAGCATAGACTTGGATTTAACCAGCTTCTTCACCTGATGCTTGGCCAGGATGTTGTGGACTATCTGGTTGTGCTCGGCGCCATCTTTGGCCCAGTGCACGACTATGCCGTTGGCCAGACAGTTTTTCTCGAAGCTCTCCAGGTATTCGCCCAGGTGGGTCAGGGTGTGGAGCTTCATCTCGGAGCCGAGCTGACGCAGCTGCTCCCACTCCGGCAGGCTGGCGGCGGCGCGATCGCGCTTTTCACGCAGCACCCAGAGGGCCTTAGAGTGCCAATCGACGCGTGCCTCGTCCTGACAAAAGATGTCGGCCTTCTTCGCATGCACGCCTGAGTTGAGTGCGGTGGTTTGACTAGACATGAGCTACTCCTTACAGGGCTGCGTTGATGACTTCGGCAATGTGACGGGTCGCGATAGGCAATAGCTGACGGCGCATCATGCCATCCAGGTGCAGCAGGCAGGATGGGTCGAAACCTACCGCATAAGTAGCGCCCGTGGCGGCGTGCGCCTGGGCCTTGTCTTTACCCATCTTGGCCGAGACGGCGCCCTCGTCGACAGCGAAGGTACCACCGAAGCCGCAGCATTCGTCGCGGCGATCAGGATAGACGATTTCGATACCAGGGATGCGGCTCAGCACGGCCTCGACCTTGTTGGTGCGAGGGCCCATCTGCTCGCTCGGTGTGGCCAGGTCCAACATGCGGATGCCGTGACAGCTCAGCTGCAGGCTGACCTTGAAGTTAAAGGCCTTGTTGAAGGCGGGGATTGGCGCCACATCGTGTAGGAATTCGGTGAGTTCGTAGAGCTTGTCGATAACCGCCTGGGCTTCTGGGCTGTCGTCAAACTCATGGAAGTTTTCCTTGGCGGCAACCAGGCAAGAGGCGGCCGGGCAGACGATGGCGTCACACTCGACGCCCTTGAAGGCGTTCAACAGCTTGAGGGTGGTTTTCTTGGCTTCATCAAAACAGCCCGAGTTAGTCATGGGCTGGCCACAACAGGTCTGCCCCTTGGGCAGTATGACCTGATGGCCGAGTTTTTCGAGGAGTTCGACGGTGGCGATGCCGACATGGGGCATCATCTGGTTCACCAGACAGGGAATAAATAGGGCTATCTTCATGAAGCACTCTCTTATTTTGATGGCTGCATGTGGGCGAATGCGCTGGCTTATCGTGCCGCTACAGGTGGCATAAGCTGGTTATTTGGCCCATGTTGCAGGGTTATTTGTGATGATAATTTAAGCTTATATCCACATAATAAGTAGTGCTAATTTAGTAAATATATATGCTCATTTTTTCATTTTTGAAACAGTGTGACTTCAGCCCCATAACCCTGAAAAATGTCTCTGATCTAGGTCAAAAAAGGCCTGATTCAAACAATTATATAAAACGGTTGTTTAAATTTTTTATTTGAGCGTACACCTGTAACCTTTTGAAAAGAAAAAGCTTAATTTTAAGTTGTGTTTGTAACTGTAAAATAAAGCATTTTTTTGAGGTTAGAATGTTTGATCTAATTTGTTTTTTGTGACGTAATGCACACTAGGTTTTCTGGTCGGATGAGTCTGAAAGATGAGTATTAGAACAAAATTTAAAAAAGTACTGCCGAGTATTTCTACCACTGAACAAGAGGCGCTCGACGCCGGTGATGTATGGCTAGAGGGATCTATCTATCAGGGGATCCCAGATTTCGATGCCCTGCGTCAGGTTCCGGGGGCGACCCTGTCCGACGAAGAGCAGGCCTTCCTAGACGGCCCAGTGCAGACACTTATCGAGATGGTGGATGACTTTGCCATTCAAAACAGCCTGCATCTGCCAGACAACATACTCAACTTCCTAAAAGAGCATAAGTTCTTCTCGCTGATCATCCCTAAGGCCTTCGGTGGCCTGGAGTTCAGCCCTTATGCCAACTCGACGATTGTGGCTACCATTGCCGCCAAGAGTTCCGCGGTGGCGGTGACCGTCATGGTGCCTAACTCCTTAGGCCCGGGTGAGCTACTGATGCATTACGGCACTCAGGCCCAGCAAGATTTCTGGCTGCCACGTCTGGCTAATGGCCAGGAGATCCCCTGTTTTGCATTGACCAGCCCAGAAGCGGGCTCGGATGCCGGTGGTATTCCCGATGTCGGTACTGTCACCATGGGCGAATATCAGGGCGAGCAGGTACTCGGCCTGTCGGTGACCTGGGACAAACGTTACATCACCCTGGCGCCTATCGCTACCGTATTGGGTCTGGCCTTCAAGGTGGAAGATCCGCAAGGCTTGCTGGGTGGCAAGGAGCAGCTGGGGATCACCTGCGCGCTGATCCCTAAGTCGCATCCTGGCGTCGAGCTGGGTAACCGTCACGACCCTATGGGCTGTCGCTTCTACAACGGCACCACTCGCGGCCAGAATGTATTTATCCCGATGGACTTCATCATAGGCGGTCAAGAGAATATCGGTCGTGGCTGGCAGATGTTGGTGGCCTGTCTCGGCGCAGGGCGTGGCATCTCGCTGCCGGCGCTAGGAGTCTCGGTAAGCCAGGCCTCGTTTAAGTCGTCGGCGGAATATGCCGCGGTGCGTGAGCAGTTTGGTCTGGCCATCGGCAAGTTCGAGGGGATTCAGGAGAAGCTGGCGGATATCGCCGGTAAGACCTATCTGCAAGAGGCGATGCGCGTGCTGACCACCGAAGGCCTGGGCCTGGGGCTAAAGCCCTCTGTGGTGACGGCGATGGCCAAGTACCACATGACGGAGATCGGCCGTGACGTGCTGAACTCGGCCATGGACATTCAGGCCGGTAAGGCGATTCAGCGTGGCCCACAAAATACCCTGGCCTCTGGCTATGTGGCCCAGCCCATCGCCATCACGGTGGAAGGAGCGAACATTCTGACCCGCAACCTGATGATCTTCGGTCAGGGCGTGATGCGCTGTCACCCTCATCTGCAGAGCATGGTAGAGGCGATCCACAGCGAAGACAAAGATGCCGACAAGACCTTTAATCGTATCTTCAAGCAGACAGTGGGCTACAGTGTGGGCAACAGCCTGCGCGCCTTCCGCCTGGGTCTGCTGCCTTTTACCGCCGATGCCAAGTCAGAGCTTAGCGAGGTGGTGGAATATGAGAAGGCTGTTCACAAGCTGGCGTCGAAACTGGCCGTGTACGCTGACTTCTCACTACTGGTACTTGGCGGCAAGCTCAAGCAGGCCGAGATGCTGTCGGCACGTCTGGGGGATGTGATGAGTTACCTGTACGCGGCCATGGCTTCGATTCGCTACTATGAGCAGAAGGTGAGCAGCGAGCATCGTGCCCAGGCCAAGCCTTACTTCGAGTACGCCACCCGCTGGGCGCTGGTTAACGCCGAAAATGCCCTGCTGAGCTTCCTGGATAATTTCCCTCAAGCTGCGACACGTCAGCTGATGAAGCTGCTCACTGTGACCTACTCGCCTAAGATGAAGAAGATCAACGACGACCTGGTTCGCGAACTGGCCCATGAGGCCCAGCTCAACACCCAGATCAAGCGTCAGCTGACCCATCTGGTGAAGCCGGTGCCGGGGGATGGCAACGATATCAACCAGCAGGCCTATCTGGCTAAGATTGCCTGTCTGCCGCTGTTGGCCAAGGTGAAGAAGGGGCTGAAACAGGGTTACTTCAAGTCTGGCGTGCGATTCGCCGAGACGCTGGATAGAGCCCGCGGTGCCAAGATCATCACCGAGGGCGAGCATAAGCAGTTGCTGGACTATAACCTCAAGCGCGAGCGTGCCATTCGTGTCGACGAGTTCGACTTCGACATGCAGCTGATCGGTGATAAGGCGGCGCTGAAGATAGCCTAAGGCATATTTTTCGTATCAGCATCAGTGCCAAGAGCCGCCCCAGGGCGGCTTTTTTGCGCGTCGATTTTGCGTTCGTCTCGGCCGCCGACCTCATGCATAGACAGAAAATAGGGTATGATGGCTGCGGGCAATTTTATGGGCAGGCGAGTGCTAAAACGAAACCAGTATCGACGTGAGGGACCAGACTATCGCTGCGGCGAGCAGGTGAGCTTTCACGACATCAAGGAGGTGTTCGGCCTCAATCATATTCGCCTGGGTAGCTGGGTCGAGGAGGAAGAGAAGCATAAGGCGGCCAACCTTATCTTCGATGCCTTTGCCGATCTCGCCTTCATGTTGCAGTTGCCGCCCAAGGCCATGGGGCTGCGACAGACGCTGAATCTGGCCTTCGGGACAGGTGGACAGATGGGCGTGCAGGCCCACTATATGCCGGCGCAGAGGGAATTAGCCCTGGCGAAAAATGCAGGTGCCGGCGCCCTGGCACACGAGTTCTGGCACGCCTTCGACCACTACATTGCCACCAAGGCCTTCGAGATCCCAACGACGGGCATCGCCTTCGCCAGTCACTGCTGGCTGGCCGACCACACGCCGATAGTTCACCCCCTTAATGATCGCCTGATGCAGCTGTTTGCCAGCGTCCTATTAAGTGATGATGGCCAGGACAGTCATGAGTATGTACGCCGCGCCGTGGCGCTGGACCGGCAGCAGGGGCGGCAATACTTTTCCAAACCCACTGAGATGATGGCCAGGGCCTTCGAGGCCTGTATCGAGTCCCATCCCGAGATCCGTAATCCTTACCTGGTTAACGAGACCCTGGACTCGCTCCTGGCCAAGGCTGGCGGTTATCCTAGCCTGGAGCATAGAGAGGGCATCTATCGCCAGCTACTAGCCTATTTCGGCCCCCTGGGTGAGGCTTTGGAACGAGAAAGGTAACCGAGAGGGCTAGTACGAGAAAAACTGAGCAAGATCGCTAGTCTACCCAGTGCAGCACGTCGCGAATGATGGACCATCTTGGCTCGGGTTCGCTGGCCCCTTGGCCTAGCATCCAGTAGTTGTAGAGCCGCTGCTGGTGGCCATCCACCTTGCGTAGCTTCTGCCAGTTGTTGACATAGTTGAGCAGCGACTGGTTGTCCTGAGCCACCGCATAGGCGATAGGGTATTTCGCCTTGTATTCCAGCGGTGCTATGCCATAGCCAGGGAAGAAGAGGGTCCAGGCGGAGCCCGCCTCGGCGCTGATCACCACGGCATCGTACTTGTCGCCCTTCTGACGGAAGAAGTCCTTGTAGCCCTTAATCTTGATGAACTTGAGGTTGGGGTAGAAGGCCTTGGCATCTTCTATGATGTCGCTGTGTTCCACATAGGCTATGGTGGTATCTTGCATCGCCTTTATCGACTGGTTGCGCTTGAAGCTGTTGACCTTGTGGTCTTTGGTGGCGATGGCCAGGTTTAGCAGCAGCACGGGCTCAACATAGCTCAGCTTATCCATCTGCTCGATATCCATGGCTAGGCCCGACATGGCGATATCGAAGAAGCCCGCGTCGAGGGAGGCGGCCAGCTTGTCCTTCTCGAAGGGGATGAACTCGACCTTGACCCCAAGATCGTCTGCCAGACGGTTGGCCATGGCGCTGTCGAAGCCCACCAGTTGTCCGGCGTTGTTGTAGTAGCTAAAGGGCACATTGCTGGGGATATAGCCGACCCTGAGCAGGCCGCGGGCGCGGATGGCGTTGACATCGGCGATGGGGCGACTGGCGCTCTGGCCCACCACCGGATATTGCTTGCTTACCTTGGTCGGCACCTTATCGGCCACCTGCATGTTGGCAATCACGCCGCTGGTCACCTCAGGGCTGTGAATAAACAGTCCCATGCCCACCCGGCACACGATGAGGGTGAGCACAACGCTGGCACCCACGCCTATGGCCATCTTGAGCAGTTGCGGAGGCCTGAGTCTCAGACGCTTCTCAAACAGCGCCACCGTCAGCAGCGTCAGGGCAAACAGGTTCATCACTGCGGTGATGGAGTTAAACTTGCCCGTGATAAAGCCCGACATCACAAACAGCTGGAACAGATCCTGGGGCAAATGCACTAAGTCCAGCATGAAGGGAATCGCCACATAGACGCTGCCAAACAGCGACAGGACGCCGCTGATGGAGAGCGACGGCAGGGCGCTGAGTTCTATCGGGGTGCCGTTAAACCAGCCGGCGAAGAGTACGAAGAGGATCACCGTCAGCTTGCCTATGTTGGGGAAGGTGAAGGCGATAGGCACCAAGATTTCTACTAGGGTTTCGGCATCGTCGCTCAGGCTCTGATGCTCGCGCATGATCTGCTTACACTCCTCGACGATCACTGGGATGACGATGAAGATATTGCCGGTGGCAAACGCGGTGACCAGGCTGGACTTGCTGATCCGTAGCGCCTGGGCGAAGGTAACCGGGGTCAGGGAGGCGACTATCCAGGGCAGTATCCAGAAGGTGAGCAGCAGGCAGAGGACGAAGTAGCTGATGAGATAGACCTGCATGCTGGCAAACTCGTCCACTCCCATGGTGCCCGCCGCCGAGGCCGACATGGCGAAGATCCCTATGGGGAGTACCTTCACCAGTGCCTGGGTGATCTTGGAGAAGATCTCGCTGCAGGTGTGCATGAAGTTGATGATCAGCAGCTTGTTGTCGCCCTCCATGCCAATGAGTGCCAGCCCCATGGCGATGGCGAAGATCACCATGGCGGGTACATAACCCTCGGCCATCGACTGGAAGGGGTTAGAGGGAATATAGAGCTTGAAATAGTCTATGGCCGTGGCGGGCTCGATGGAGCTGGTGCTGAAGAAGGAGGCGGTCTCGACAAAGGGGAAGGAGAGTGGCATCAAGGCGACCACTAGTAGGCCGACACCCCAGAGTAGCAGCATGATGACGCCGGCTCGGCTAAAGATCAGGCTGGCGGTGGCGCGCTTGAGTTTACCTATGCCCCCCACCAGAGAGACCAGAATATAGGGCAGTACCGTCATCTGCATCAGGAGGATCACGCTGGTGCCTATGCTGCTCATCCAGCCGACAGACTCCCCGAAAAAGAGCCCTACCGCAAAGCCGACAAACATGGCGACGAGCATCTGGGTCGAGCTGGTCATGGCGAGCAGTTTCTTTAGCACGAGAGTCATTCCCTTTTTATCTATGTAGAGACTTGATTATAAAAGGGGCTGCGGCTTGGCAAAAGGCTTTCATCTCAATCTGTTGCGCAGCAGCACAATTAATATTGGCGCAGATAGTCGTGACCAGCCATATGCTAAGGCTGGTCCAGGTTCTTGAAGGCACCCTCCCTCGCTAGAGGGAGAGTAGAGAATGGGACGCCTGGGGGATAGTGCGCTTGGCCTCGGGGTCGAAGATACAGAGGCGATCCCGCCCGGTTTCCTTCGACTGGTACATGGCGCTGTCGGCGTCGTTGATCAGCCGCTCCAGCTTATAGCCTGACATCTGAGTATCTGTGATCCCAAAGCTGGCGGTGACATTAAACTCATGGCCGGTGGCGCTGCAGTCAATTGTGGCAATCGCCTCACGACAAGCCTCGGCCAGCTTAATCGCCGTTTTCAGGTCGCAGCCGGGCAGGGCGATACAGAACTCCTCGCCCCCGATTCGGGCGAAGATGTCGTTCTTGCGTCCCTGAGCCTGACAGGCCTTGGCAACTTTCTTCAGTACCCAATCGCCAATGGCGTGGCCATATTTGTCGTTGATCTGCTTGAAGTTGTCCAGATCGAACAGGATGTAGCTGAGGTCTACCTCGCTGCTTTCGCAGTATGAGAGCGCGCTCTGGGCGACCTGAGTGAAGTGGCCGCGATTAAATACATGGGTCAGGGCATCGTATTCTGCAAGCTGCTTGAGGCGCTTCTGAATGGTCCAGGACTTGTAGGCCCAGAAACCCAGCAGGGTAATGATGGCGATCAGCAGCGAGATAAACAGCCGGTTGTTTTCCGCCTGGATCCTTGCCAGTTGCTGTTCGGTCAGTAGCAGATTGTTTTGTCTGTCCAGTAGAGCGATACGACTCTTCTGCTCCGCCGCCTGATGCTCGGCGAGCTGGAAGGCCAGATGCTTGGTCTTGATATCGTCCAGGTATGCCTTGTCGGCCTGGGCGTATTTGATGTGATAATCCAGCGCCGTCTTGTAGTCGCCGCTGAGATCGGCGATCTCATAGAGCACCTTGTAGGCGGTGACTATTGCCTGAGTATTGCCCAAACCTTTTGCTAAGTTGACTATCTTCTCCGCCTTTAATCGAGCCTCGCCTATCCTATTATCCAGTAGATAGGCGCTGGCCAGGGTGGCATAGACCTCTGCTATCAATCTCGGGTATCGTGTCTGTTCAATGCTTGCTAGGGATGGCGTGAGCTGCTCATATACCTCCCTGGTTTTGCCGTCTCGCAGGTATTTAGTGGCGATAAAGGAGTGGATAAAGCCCTCCATTATCACCTCTTCGTCACAGCTGGCCACAGCTGTTTGCAGGCTGGGTGAGTCGACCTCGAGTTGATTGAGGCCGAGTTGCGCCTCTATGGCTAACCCATTGGCTAGGCAGGTATTTCTTTTTGATGGCTTGCTGTTTTTTAGTTTTTCGGCGTAATGAATTGCCGAACTATATTGACCTAGTTGATTAAAAAACATAGCGGCAACAGCATAACCATTATGTTTGAGTTCTGTGTTGCCAATTCTATCGATTAAGTTTAAAAGGTGTTTTAGATAGGAGAGGCCTTCAGTCCATTGATTGGTAATTGAAAAAATGTTTATTAGCGATATTACTGAACGGAATACGATTTCAATGGGGGTGTCACTATTTCTGACGAGTTGTTCTAATAGTTTTGTGCCCTCGTCTAATTTACCTTGGTAAGTGACTTCATATGCTTCTAAATATGCTAGCAGTGAAATTTGTTCACTATTTAACTGGTTTTTATTTTTTCTCAGTTCGCTAAGGATTAGAGAAAACTCTGCTGGCTTACTGCTTCTTATCTCATTGGCATATTGAAGTTTGCTACCTAAATCAGAGACTTCCTCTGAACAAATGGGCAGAGGAAGTGATAAAACTAACAAACTAAATATTAGGTAGCAAAGTCTCATATTATTGATTTACCGCTGACTTCTCGTCAGATTCCTCACTGTTTTCACTTTCATCATCTTCATCTTTAGCCGGGATTAGGAAACATATAATATCTTTGCTCGTCTTTAGTGACTCAGCAAGTTCGTCACCTTTACGGCTTTTCAGAAGTTCTTTTTGTTCAGAACTAATCTGTGATTCATCTATGGTTTGAAGTATAGAATCTTCGGTCTGTAGCGCCGCGTCCTGACCCATGCGTTCCAGTAGTTGAATGATGTTCGACATTGTTCGTCCTTATTGTTGTTGGTGGTTAGTTTTCGGGTATTAAGGTGTCATCGACTCTGTGTGCCGTTTCAAGTTTAGCCAGCTTCTCCAAGATTGTTGGGTTTGGCCGCATCTTTTCGCTCGGCGGGATCACTAAGGTGGTGTGCATGAATATTTCGGCGTCGGCGAGTTCGCGCAGCGCCAGAGACTGTTTGCGCACCTTATCTATGGGGAGCACGGCGGCCTCGTAGAGGATCACCTGATGATCTAAGGGGTAGGTCTCTGCCAGCAATTCTATCAGCACCTGACGATGGGCCTTGCCGGTGGCGAATCTGGCCATGCTCTTGTCGCCGGCCAGGCCTATCTGCCAGAGGATCAGGTAACAAGAGGGATCGAAACGGCGCTGATAAAACATAAACTGGCTGGCTTCAAACTGCTGACAGCCAAATTGGCCTGGGTCTATGCCTAGGTCGGCGATGAGACAATCTTCGGCGGAGATGCCGGGTACCATGACAGCCTCGAATCCTTCGGCTCGCGCCGCCTCAATGGATCTATGGGGGGCCTGGGCGAATACGCCGGGGTGGCCGTAGAAGGCGCCGACGACTTTCTTACCTTGTCTGACCTCGGCTAGGATGGCATCGACCATCTCACGGTAGGTGACATGACGCGACTTACCCTCGTCATAATAGACTTGTAGCGAGCGTACATCGCCGTGCATCTCCTGTAGCCAGAGTTCCACTATGCCGTTTGAAACGCCGGAGAAAACGACGTCGGCTTGTTCAATATAGCTGCGTGCCAGCGGGCAGATATGGGCGCCTAAGGTCATCCCTATGCCGACACAAGCCAGGCTTCCCGCCATGGAATTGAGTCCCGATAATATGTATGTTAATTAAGGGTTAAAGCTAACAGCAATTGCCCTATTTTAAAACCGCTAATTGCCTTGAATTGAAGACTTATTTCGTACTTTTATAGTGGTGAGGATCGGCGAAGCAGGATTTCATCTGGTGCGCCTTTTTTGGCTCTGAATTGGCCGTCGATAACGCATTTGAGCCGAACACAAATCCCAGCTTCTTGACGAAGCGTTCGGTGGCGAGGTTCTTGGCGGCAAAGTTTGCCAGGATGCGTGTCACCCCTAGCTTAAGATAGGCATATTCCATCAGCGCCCCCATGGCCTCCTCCGGGTAGAGTTTACCGTTGGCTTGGGGGAGCAGCATTATGCCTATCTCCGCTTGGCTGCGATCTTCGCCCTGCCAGGTGAGGCCCTGTACGCCAATAGTGCGCAGGCTTTGCCGCTCCACTATGGCCCAGTTCATATATTGGCTAGTTGGCACCGTGCCCGAAATTGCCCGGTTCATCTGAGTCCATGCCGTTTGAAACGCCCTGTCGGCCTGTGCTTGGGTGAGCGGCGCGCCGATATGGCGCATCACCCTCTTATCGCAATAGAGGCGGCGATACAGTTTCTTGTCTGCCTCACTAATCGGGCGCATGGTTAGGCGCTCGCTGGTGAAACCATGATCTGCCAGGTAGTGTGTCAGCCGTGAAGGTAAACAGTTTGAAGGTAAACAGCTTGAAGGCTGTTGTCTTGAAGTGAAGGATTCATTATCTGGCATGCTGCGCCTCCGAGATATTCAAGGGTTTCTGCTCGGCGAAGCGGATCACCCCCTTGTCGTCAACGGAGCGGTCGAATACCACATAGTAGGCGCTCATCAGCGGCAGGCCCAATATGGATTGATCCGGCCAGTTGGGGAGCTGCGACAACAGCTTGAAACAGGCCTTGCCCTGAGTCGGCGTATTGATCTGCCAATAGTGCTTTGGCGTGACGCGGATGGCGATGGGCTCGCATCCTGGTGGGCAGTCGGGAGCGTCACAGGTGGGCGCCGCGTCATGTTCGTTTCGCGGGCCGACAAAATAGAAGGTGAGATCAGGCCAGAGTTCCAGCTGCAGATCTGCCATGTCGATCCCCGTCTGTTGAAAGGCGATATCCTTGAAGGGGGCTATCTGCTCTATGAAATGTGGATTTATGGCTTCGAGGGTCTGGGTCAGCGCATCGAACAGGTGGCGGGTAAGCACGATAGCCGAGGCTCCCGTGTCTATGATGGCATTGCTCTGGCCCCTCATGGTATCGCAGATGTGAACCCCATGGGTGTGCAGGTGCTGGCCGTCTGGGCAGAGTGCGCTAGTGTCTGATAGTGAATCATCTAGCTGAGCCGTATCTGATTTAGTTTCTGCTGCCTGCTCCTCTAGTCCTTGCTCTCCTTGCTCTTCTATGGACTGGGTCAGCAGGCTGGGGATCATCTCATTATCGCCGATACTCATCCCCACCAGATTGACGTTGTAATACTTGTTTTCGATCACGGCTATGGTCTTAAACTCGCCCCGGTACAGCTCGGTATGCTCCTCGCCGCCACCTAAGATTAACCAGCCCTGGTTGAGGGGATCCTGGCCGAGGAAGGCGAACTCGTTGGCGGTGTTGGGCGTAAGCACCTCCTGGCTCGCCACGTGTATGCTGGAGCGGCGGGCAAAGAAGGCAAATTTATTGGGGGTCAGGCCATGACTGGTCAAGTTGCTAAAGTAGGGCGGTAGAGCATTGGTGGGCTGGGTGCGCAGGAAGCGCTTAAACTGGCGCAGATCCTCGCTGTTGAAACTCGTTTCGGTCGCCTGATGCCACTGCGCTCCTGTGTCTTGCGTGGCAGAAGAATTGCCGCTTGTCTGCACCATGGAGAAGTCCCGATTGGCCTCGGTGAGTATGGCGTCTGTAAGTATGGGGTGATAGTGCTGGCTGCACAGGTGGATCTCCTCGTCGAAGGGCCAGGGATGGGTGAGCGCCGGGGCTATGCCATAGTGATTAAAATAGTCTTTGAGATCATAGACCTTGTTGAGGCCATCATAGGCAAGCCCAAGTATACCGTCGGCATCGGCAAAGCTGGTCTCCTGGGCGAGCGATGACACCACTGCCACCGGACATTGTTCCAGCACAATCGGATGATGGGCGTGGGGAACGTGGTCATCATGGAGGTCGAAATCTATCGCGTCTTCACGAATACCCACCCGGGTGTAGACCACGGGCCCATCCCAGCCACCTATGCCGTAGAGCACCTCTTGGGCGAAGCTGGTGGGGGTGAGGGCACTGTCGCGCTCCTCGACATAGTCGCTGCCGGATACGACCAGGGTGCTGCTGCCGGTATCTAAGATCAGGTTCAGCGGGTGCTTCTCGGCGCCAATTCTTAACTGGGCACTGTAGCCACCTTTGGCATACACATTGACGAGGGGGACTTTGAGGGTGCGGGGGGCATTGGCGGTTGAACTCATCGATGACCTTTTGGGCTAAGGGAATTCGTTTAGTTTTTATAATAAGTCAATGTTTTACCACTATCAGTAGTGAGTGATCAATCTAAGGTAAACCTATGGCGAGCGTTGAGGGAAAGGCGCCGGATGTCAACGCAGGTGAGTCACATGACTTATGGGTAGTAGCAGAAAAAGAGCAACGCGGCCCCTTTTCACTTTTCGGATTGTGCACCTGGCCTTAGCCGGCGGTGATCCGAATTCTTTCGAGCTCCGCCTTAGGCGCCGACATCATAAAATCCAGCTGAACCTTGGCCTGACTGACCCCCTTGTCTGAGGCTTCATAGCGCCATTGACTCAGTGCCTTGACCGCTTCTGCGTCAAATACGTCGGCTGGAGAGGACTCGATGACAGAGACGTTGCTGACCTTGCCCTGCTTGTCGATGTCAAACTGTAGCTGTACATAACCTTCAATACTCTGCTTAGCGGCCTCGGTTGGATAACCAGGCTCGATACGCATGACTGGACTAGGTGCTTTTACCTCATCATGATGTTTACCGCCCGCAACGGCGCTTTGGTTGATTAAGGCGCCAGACAGGCCCATTGTGAGTGCCAGGCCTAGCATGGCGAGGGGGCGCTTGGTGTGTGATTTCTTTAGTTGCATGATCCGCTCCTTGAGGATGGTCTTGTTTCCATAGTGAGTGTGTAGCATGCCCAGTTGGGCTTGCTGGGAGTAGGCCAATAGCGTTTGGCTATAGGCAATTCTTTGTTGTTTATCCATTTTTTGAGTCACCTCTGCATCACAGGCGATCTCCTGATCGTCACGAAAGCGGCGATAGGCCAGCCAGCAAACTGGGTTGAACCAGAACAGCGACGCCAGCAGGTAGCCAAAGAGGTTGGCCGCAATATCGTGACGGCTGAGATGTTTAAGCTCATGGCTGAGTACGGCCGTCTGCTGGCTAGGGGATAGCTGCTCGAAAGTCATGGGCACTAAGATCACGGGCCTGAGCAGTCCGGCCAGCATGGGGGAATCTATGTCGGGATGGCGTTTGATCACCATAGAAGGTTCGCGTCTAGTCAGAGATAGTGGGCACTGGATCGATGCATGCGGCAGTTCGATATCTTCGGCGCGATTGCTAAGGCGTTTGAGTAAAATCGCCTGATAGAGGAGGGCGGCCAGGAGTGTCAGGCTGCCCAGCATCCAGATGCCAGCCAAGATCATTTTCAGTGTGGGATTATCGCCCTGGAATAACAGTTCGCCAGCGAGGACGCGGTAGTGCTGCAGCTGTTCCAGTGAGGGGCTGTCCAGCCTGGCCGGTGCAAGTTGGCCCAGCACAGTCCCCGCCAGCACTAAGGGGACGGAAACCCAGAGTGTGTAGATGTTGTGGGCCCCCAGGCGTGCTTGTAGCGGTCTGTGTAGTAACAAGATGGCGGCGCACAGCAGGGTTAGCGGCAGCATCACATTGATGACTAGAGAGATCATGAGGATTGCTCCTCTTCCCAATTGTCGATCAAGGCCTTAAGTTCGGCGATATCTTCGGGGCTTAGCTGTTTCTGCTTGGCAAAGCCTGCCACCAGGGGAGCGACCTTGCCGGCGAATACCCGCTCGACGAAGGATTGGCTCTCCTTGAGTTGATACTCGCTCTGATCGATTAGCGGGTAGTAGCGATAGGCTCTGCCTTCCTTCTCATAGCCCAGGGCCTGTTTCTTCACCAGACGGTTGAGCAGTGTCTTCACGGTTTTTTCGTGCATTCCCTGGCTGCTGGCCAGTGCCTCTACCACTTCGTTGGCGCCCAGGGGGGCGTCTTGCCAGAGTATATTGAGTACCGACAGCTCGGCGTTGCTAATCTCTTTCATGATGGGACCGTTTTCTACGATTACGTTTGTAATTTTTAATTAAGATTACACTTGTAATCAAAAGCGTCAAGGAGTTTTTCAGTCTTAATTTTTGTAAATCATCCGCTCCCTTACCGTGACTTTGTAGTAATATCTGCCGGAGATCGCTCTGGAGGAGTGATTGACACTGGAAATAGCGCTAATTGCTATCGGTTTGTTGGCTATTTATGTGCTGCAGTATTACAGGATGAGGTAGATAAAATGGATTTTTCACCACAGGTATTTACTCAGGCGTTGGCAAAAGGGCTGACCCTCGGCCTACTCGTGCAACCCCTGGGCGCGACCGCCACCGAGCTGGTACAGATGTCGTCTCAGATGTCGGTGCAGACGAGTCAATTGACCATCTTCAAACATAACCTAGGACTACACTTCCCCGCCAACTGGCGTCTCGCCTATAGCGAGCAGCATGGCGATATGTTTTCGGCCGAGTTTGTGCCCGCCCAGGAGCTGCTGGCCCATTGGTCGTCGCTCTACTGTGTACAGGGTTTTAAAGGGATGGCGGGGCGCATCAACCCCGAGGCCTTTCTCGATGGTTTCGCCGAGCAGTATAGCCATACCTGCGAGGGGGAGATGCAATACCAGAAGCTGGGGGAGAGTGAACTCGGCGGTAAGGCGAGTTATAGTGCCATGCTGACCTGTGACAAGATGCCGCAGACCCACAGAGGTGAGCCCGGCACCGAACAGCCGATGGGGGAAATAGGCCACTACACAGTCATTGCGGGTGAAGAAGATCTCTTTTTGCTGCATCAGTCGGCGCGGGGAGAGGCACTGCTGTCGCTTTCCTCGCTAAATATTGTCCCCCCCATCGAGCGTGTTGCCGACATGACCAGCCTGCATTAATGCAGACTCTTCTGGTGATGGCGTCTAATCAAGGCTGGGTGTTAAAGGGGTAAGCAGTTCGCGTCTGTGCGTCAAACGAGATTGTCATTAAATTTAAATTATATTTTTGAAAGTATTGATATATTATGTTGCTTATCCAAAAGGGGGCTTAGGAAAAGCCCCCTATTTATTGGAGCTTTTCAGTTCATTTACGTAAACAAAGGGAACTATATGGAATATTTTATTGGTGCGTTGAAGAAGTTTGCTGATTTCACAGGTCGTGCACGTCGCAAAGAATTTTGGATGTTTACCCTGTTCTACATCATCTTCTACGCGGTAACGGCTACCATAGATGTGGTGACTGGCCTGTATATGTTGAGCACAATCTTTGCCTTGGTGATGTTTATCCCAACTATCTCCATCTCGGCCAGACGTCTACACGACACGGGTCGTTCGGGCTGGTGGCAGTTGATCGGCCTGGTCCCACTGATAGGCGCCATAGTGTTGCTTATCTTCTATGTGCAAGACAGCGTGGAAGGCAACGAATATGGTGAAAATCCTAAGGCATTGGCCGAGGCGTAATTTTCCCCTATATGCGATGAAGGAGGCTTAGGCCTCCTTTGTTGTTTTTAGGGAGTAATGCCGCCTTTGGGTGCAGATGCCGACTCGGGCCATCATGGGAGTATTAGACATTTATACGTGTAGACGTCTATAATGCCCGCGTTCTGTCAATGGAGCAGGGAGAGAGTTTCTCCATCATGCTGCGGGTAAACCGCCGCTTGCCAAGCGACAGAGCATGACCAAATTCATACCAATCACAGTAAGTAAGCGATCAGAAATAGCGTCGGAAAAACGTTTTAGAACAAGTTAGAATTTTTAGATAAGTAGTTATTCTACAATCGAAAAATCTAACGCAGTTATCGAACGTTTTAACAAGCTAGGATGATCGACTATTTACTACGATTGGTATTAGTCAACCTTATGTGGTGCCTGTGGCGCGAGACGACACGGGATAATCGGGAAGCCAGTGAGAATCTGGCACTGCCCCCGCAACGGTGATAGGTGAGAGCTGGGTGCGCCATGACTTTAACATCATGGTGTTAAAAAAATCTATGCTCGTCGTTTAAACCCTTTGTTTAGACTTAACCTCAGTCCGGAGACCGGCCCTTAAGGTGATTTTGAGATTTCGGCGGGCAGATCTCGAAATGCGACCTTGGCGGTTTGATGGACAGCGCCCAGTCGTGACGCCTTGCCCTGTTTCCCTTTTAGGAGTTAAAGGAAAATGGGTACACAACCTAGTAAAATTGCGCTACTGCTTGGCGCCTGTCTGGCCGGGAGCTTTCCTGCCTTAGCGGAAAGTTCGGGCACCCCAGGACCTGTGGATGAAACCATCACGGTTATCGGCCGCACCGAAAACACCCCTATCAATATCGCGGCTAACGTCAATGTGATCGACGCCGCCGCCATCGAGCTCAGCGGTGCCACCAACCTCACCGAGTTGCTGCGCGGACAGAGCGGCATTCAGGTGTCAGATTCAAACTCGGGGGCCGTGTTTGCCATGCGTGGCTTCGGTGCCAGTCAGGCGGTCAACAACACCTTGATCCTGATCGATGGTCGTCGCCTCAATAACATCGATATCGCCGCGCCAAGCATCGGCGCCATCGGGCTCAATCAGGTGGAGCGAGTCGAGATCCTCTCAGGCAGCGCCGGTGTGCTCTATGGAGACCAGGCAGTTGGCGGGGTGATTAACATTATCACCAAGGCGCCGAAAGATAACGGCGGCAGCCTGCAGCTCTCCGGCGGCAGCTTCGACACCTTTGAGGCCAAGGCCGAGGGCTCAGTCGCCATCAACGACAACTGGCGCCTCTATGGCGCAGCCAACCATCTCAAGAGCGACAACTATCGCGATCATAACGCCAGCAAGACCAGCTCAGTGCTGGGACGCCTGCAGTATGACGATGAGGCGCAGCAGTTTTTCGCCGAGGCGAGTCACTATGACAACTACCGCGAGCTTGCAGCTGCGCTGAATGATGATCAACTCAAGGAAAACCCAAGACAAATGGGTGATCTGAAGCAGGGCGATCTCTTTATCGATGCCTACCTCCATGAGATGACCACGGCGGCCCGCACCGGCTATCAGCGCCAGCTGAATGAGGCCTGGGCACTGGGCGCCGACCTTAACTACAGCGATACCCTGACAACCGGGCTCAGCACCTGGAACACAAGCCGCCGCGATACCCGCTCCCTGCTGGAGTTTAAGCCCAAGGCTGTGGCTAACATCAAGACGGATAACGGCGAGCTTAAGCTGGTGACCGGCCTGGATCTCAGTCGCGGCGAGGCGACATTTAGCAATCGCAGCAATGTGCAGAAGCTGGCCAGCGCCTATCTGCAGGCGACCGTGCCCCTCACCGAGAGCTTCAGCTATGTGGTGGGTGGTCGTTACGCCGAGGTGACAGATGAGCTGGTGGACGCCAGTGCCTATCCAAATGGGATCGATCTGGATCAGGATGCCCATGCCTTCGAGCTTGGCCTTAACTATCGCCCGAGCCAGCAACATAGATTCTACCTGCGGGCCGACGACAACTTCCGTTTCGCCAAGGTGGACGAGCAGGCCTATACCCCGGCTAGCATTCAGGGGCTCAAGCCGCAGACGGGGCGCAGTTACGAGGCGGGCTGGGATCTGCTGCTCGAGCGCAATAGCCTGCGCCTGAGTGCCTATCGTTTGGATCTCGAAGATGAGATCGTCTTCGACCCCAGCGCCGAGACGCCTGTCGGTGGCAGTTTCCCCGGCGCTAACGTGAACGCCGATGCCTCACGCCGTTATGGGGTGAGCGCAGACTGGGACTGGCAGGCGACTCAGGATCTGCTGCTTGGGCTTGAGTACAACTACATAGACGCCGAGTTTACCGAAGGGCTGAACGAGGGTAAGGCGCTCTCCTGGGTGGCCAAGAACACAGGTCGTGGCTATGTCAGTTACGATGTTTATGAACATCTGCAGCTCTTCGCCGAGGCGGTCTACACAGGTGAACGTTACATAGAGGGCGACAATGCCAACCTGGGTGATAAGCTCGATGCCTATACCCTGGCGAACATCGCCATCAACTATAGCCGCGATGCCTGGCTGGCCAGCCTGCGGGTCGACAACCTGCTGGACAAGGAGTATGTCAGCTCAGGGTATTTCAGTATTTATGGTAATGGCTACTACCCTGGTTCGGGTCGGGCACTGCGCCTGACCGCCAGCTATCGCTTCTAAAGTGTTTTAGCCTTAGAGCCAGTCAGATCTGACTGGCTTTTTTATTGCCTGCTGTTCATCATGGAACCAGGATATTTTTAGTGATACCAATCATAGTGAGTATGAGGGTAAAGGATGAAACTAAAGTGGTTGCTTGTGCCGGTGATCCTGCTGCTGGCAGTCGTCTTCTGGCCAAGCGGCGGGCCTTCCTTGGCTCCGCTGGCTGGGGGCGCCAGAATCCTCACCTTTGGCGATAGCCTGACTAGAGGCGTGGGCGCTAGCCCTGGCATGGATTATCCTGCGCAGCTGCAAACAATGAGCGGACGCGTGGTGATCAACGCCGGCATCTCGGGAGAGACCAGCTCTCAGGGCCGTGAACGTTTCGCACGGGTGCTGGATGAGACTGCGCCGGATCTCATCATCTTGCTCGAGGGGGGCAATGACTTTCTGCGTAATGTGAGCGCAGAGCAGGTCGAGGCTAACCTTGCGGCCATGCTGGCACAGGCCCAGCGACGTGACATCCCTGTGGTGCTGGTCGGCGTGCCTCAGAAGAGTCTCTGGCTGGAAACTGCGCCCCTCTACGGGCAGTTGGCGGCACAATATAATCCGCTATTTATTGAGGATTTTCTGACAGAACTGCTAAAATTATCAGAGGTAAAATCTGATGCGATTCATCTCAACGATGAAGGTTACCGTCGTCTCGCCGAGCACCTATATCAGCGTCTGCAACAGGCAGGTGCCCTATAGCTAAAATGGCCCTGGCAGCAGCCAATCAATGGGCGTCACCCCTTGGTTAAGTGGCGGAATCTTGTCGTTTATCTTTCGTCCATAGTAGGCTGAAAGCCCAAGCGTGAGTGGCAAGATGAATTTATTTAGGTTAATGTCCGTTTTTACCCCAAATCGACTTGACCCAGGCAGTCGTTTTATGGGTAAATTCTCGGATAACAAACGGCGCCGTGCCAATAATAAATCAGGTTAATAACTTCTCATGACAGATCTTGAGCATCAGGTATTCACTCAAGTACGCGCAATTATTGCCAATGAAGAACAGGTTATCGGGCGACGGGGAATACTGATCCCGTTGAAGAAAGCCATTATTGCAGATGGCGATATCCGCAATGTGATCGATATTGTCTCTTCCGATCCCGCCCTGGCGGCGCATCTGCTGTGGCGCAGTAATTCGGCCGCTAATGCAGGCGGCGTGGTGTCATCTAAGAACCGTTCCCTAAAAGATGCCCTGGTGCGTTTAGGCCAGGTCAATATTTACCGATACGCCTTTACCTTCTATCTTAAGGAGCGTCTCGATGAGCTGCCTCAGCCATACAAGAAGCTGGTGTATGGCTACTGGGCGCTAACCGAGAGCATTGCCACCGATGCTGTGGATAGTCTGCATCATATGGACGGGGTGAACATCAATCCCGATGAGGTACAGACCCTGGCGCTGTTTAGCGTGTTTGGCGAGATCATCGCCCTGACCGCTTTCGCCTATCTGAATGCCGAGTCGGAACAATCCTTCCCGCTCTCTATTATCAAGTCGCTGATTGATAATCAGAAGCAGACTCTGACCCTGGAGGCCTTCGACTCCTTAGGCCTGGATGAGGAGCTTAGGGAAGAATTTATGATCGCCCACAACCTGCGTCAGACCCGTAACCCAGACTCTCCGGGCTTAGTGCTGCGCCGGGTGCTCTCCATGCGCAATCAACTGCTTAACCCGCTCTAGGGCCTGTTGACCTTTTAGGTTCATTTTTGCAGCATTCTGTATCGATTTTATACAAGGCAGAGTGATTGTAATGCAGTGAGCTACATCAATGAGCGATAACGCAGTAGAAAAATGATACAGAAGCTGCCCGCAGGGTTCGTCTTGAGCACGTTCAACTCTTTGTTACTCGGCTTTTATATAGAATAACTATATCTCAAGCCTCGAGCCGCGATTTGAACGTGCTCAATTAGAACAAAATTTGTTCTCAAAAGGCCAACAGGCCCTAGGGCCTTCGACCAGATAAAAGAAAACCTGCCGAGTGCAGGTTTTTTGTGTCTTGATTTTGGTGATATGAAACAGAGCCTAATGCCCTTGACGTTCCAGCCCCTCTGAGGTCACTAGATTAAGCCACTGCTGGGCGAGTCGGGCGTTGCTGCCGTTGCTGCGATAGGCGCCAAACAGCGGGCGTTTGAGACCCTCAGCCCCAAGTTTTACTGCCTTGAGTGACAGGCCGTGGGCCTCGTTAATAGACCAGCTAGGCAGGGCGGCAACCCCATCTTTACAGGCGATGCGTTGCAGCAACATGGCGGTGAGGTCACAGCGGATCTGTTTGGCAACCGGCACCCCGGCAGGCTCCAAGAAGTGGCGGTAGATATCCAGTCTGTCCAGCGGCACAGGGTAGGTAAGCAGGGTCTGATCCCTAAGCTGCGCGGCCGTGACATAGGGGAGTTCGGCCAGTGGATGATCTGCGGCGACCAGGAGTTTAACCTCGAAATCGAACAGGTGCTGATAGGCGATATCATGATCAGGAATCGGGTCTGAGGTGAGCACCACGTCCAGTTGTCCCTGCTTGAGCGCAGTCAGCGAATCGAACAGATGGCGGCTCGACAGCTCCAGATTGGTGTGGGGAAAGCTGGCATTAAACTGCTCTATCACCGGCATCAGCCAGCGAAAGCAGCTGTGACACTCTATGCCCACAAAGAGATCTTTCGCCTCGGCGCCCAGGCCATTCTTCAGATCGATTTCGGTTTCTATCACCTTAGGCAAGATCTCTTCGGCCAGATTGAGCAGCCGGTCACCCTCCTGGGTAAAGGAGAGAGGTTTACTCTTACGTACGAAAATTGCCGAGTTGATGCGGGTTTCCAGTTCCTTGATCTGGTGGGATAAGGCCGACTGGGTGACAAAGCGCTTCTTGGCTGCGCCCGCGAGACTGCCGCTCTCTTTCAGGGCGACCAATGTACGTAAATGCCTAAGCTCTATCATTTTTACCTCACATGAATTTGGCTCATGTTGCTCGTGAAATCAATTCGATTGCGAGACAACAGACTAGCACAATAAACTTCTAGACGTCCAGACGCCCGTTTTAGTTTGTTGTGCAATTCCAGTTTTCAAACCTGTATTGCGATGACAGCGAAGGGCGCTAACCATGAATTTCGCTCATCTTAATGCAAAAGGTATACAATATGCAAACTCTAGATATCGCATCATTAGGCTTTCCCCGTATCGGCCGTCAACGAGAACTCAAATTTGCCCTGGAAAAATATTGGCGTGGCGAGATTGACCAAGCGCAGTTGCAATCGGTCGCCAGCGAATTGCGCAGAACCCATTGGCAGTGGCAGCAGGCGGCGGGGGTGAAGCAAGTGCCGGTAGGGGACTTTGCCTTCTACGATCAGGTGCTAACCCTGAGCGCCACCATCAATGCCATCCCGGCGCGCCATCGCAGCGGCGAGCAGGTGGATCTCGATACCCTGTTTCGAGTGGCCCGTGGCCGCGCCCCCACGGGGGAGGCGAGCCGTGCCGCCCAGATGAAGAAATACTTCAATACCAACTATCACTATATAGTGCCCGAGCTGACGGCGGGTCAGCGCTTCGAGATAGCCTATGAGCAGCTGTTCGACGAGGTGGCCGAGGCTAAGTCTCTGGGGCATCAGCCTAAGCCGGTATTGCTTGGCCCGGTCAGCTATCTCTATCTCGCTAAGTGCGAGGGCGAGCCCTTCGATAAGCTGAGCCTGTTGCCGGCGCTGAGCGAGGCCTACCAAGCTATTCTGGCGCGATTTGCCGACCAGGGCGTGACCTGGGTGCAGCTCGACGAGCCTATCTTGGCGCTGGAGCTTGATGATGACTGGCAGGCGGCCTTCGCGCCCGCTTACCGGGCACTCAGTGGTCAAGGTGTTAAGCTGCTGCTGGCCAGCTACTATGGCTCTGTGGCCCATCATCACGGCTTGATAAACGGGCTTGAGGTCGATGGCCTGCATCTGGATCTGGTGAGCGATGCCGAGCAGCTCACTCTGTTCGGCGCCAGCTTGAAGCCGACGCAGGTACTCAGCCTTGGTGTGATCAACGGCCGTAACGTGTGGGCGGCGGATCTCGATATCTTGGCCGAGCGTTTGCGCGGCCTGGTGGCGGATCTCGGCGAGCGTGTCTGGCTGGCGCCTTCCTGTTCGCTCTTACATGTGCCCGTGGATCTGGAGAGCGAAACCGAGCTGACGCCAGAGCTCGCCAATCAACTCAGCTTTGCCAAGCAGAAACTCGATGAGCTGGCCGCGCTGCGCACCTTGTTGCTTACCCCTCAGAGCGAGGCCGCCCAGGCGATAGTGGCGCGCTGCGAGGCGAGACGTCAGGCCCGAGAGCAGGCGGCCAACCCTGAGGTGCAGGCGAGACTCGATGCGTTAACGCCAGAGGATTTCAATCGCTCCAGTGGCTTTGGCGAACGTCGCCTAAAGCAACAGGCTCGTTTTCGTCTGCCGCTGCTGCCAACGACGACTATCGGCTCCTTCCCGCAGACACCGGCCATTCGCGGCCTGCGCAGTCGCTGGCGTAAGGGGGAGTTGACCGAACGGGCCTATGTGGCGCAGCTCGAGGCGGTGACTCGCGACAGTATCGAGCGTCAGCTCAAGTTGGGGATAGACGTCCTGGTTCATGGCGAGGCTGAGCGTAACGATATGGTGGAGTATTTCGGCGAGCAGCTCGACGGGGTGGGCTTTACCCAGTTTGCCTGGGTGCAGAGCTACGGCTCGCGCTGCGTCAAGCCGCCGCTCATCTACGGCGATGTGTCACGTCGTCAGCCGATGACGCTCGCCTGGGCAAGCTTCGCCCAGAGCCTGACCGACAGGCCGGTGAAGGGGATGTTGACCGGTCCTGTGACCATACTGCATTGGTCCTTCGCCCGGGAAGATATTGGCCGCGAGCAGATCGCCAATCAGCTTGCCCTGGCTATCCGCGACGAGGTGGCCGATCTGCAGGCGGCGGGGATTGGCATCATACAGATAGATGAGCCGGCATTTCGAGAAGGCCTGCCGCTGAAGGCAAGCGATTGGCAGCATTATCTCGACTGGGCGGTGGCCGCCTTTAAGTTGAGCGCGGCGGGCGCCGAGGATGAGACCCAGATCCACACTCATATGTGTTACAGCGAATTTAACGCCACCATAGACGCCATCGCCGCCATGGACGCCGATGTGATCACCATAGAGACCTCGCGCTCGCATATGGAGCTACTCAATGCCTTCGAGGATTTCGAGTATCCCAATGAAATAGGCCCGGGGGTGTATGATATCCACAGCCCGAACATTCCGACAGTGGAGCAGATGGTGGCACTTATCGAGAAGGCGGCGACTAAGATTCCTGTGGGACAGCTGTGGGTGAACCCGGATTGTGGCCTTAAGACGCGCACCTGGGATGAGGTGGAGCCTGCGCTGCAAAACATGGTGAAGGCAACCAAGGAGCTGAGACGCCGTCTGGGTTAGCCTCTTTTAATCCCCGTTTTTAGACTAAGGGTGACCAGCTTACTGGCCACCCTTTTTTGGCTTATGTTTTCAAGCTTAAGCTCTTTGAACTTAGCGACTAGTGCTGGTGAAAGCCTAGTGACCGGCGAGAGCCCCTCGTAACTCATCGAGACGCCGATCAAACAGCGCCTGCTCGGCCTCGCTAAAGCCTTGTTTGAGGCTGACTAAGCTGCTCTCCATCTCGCCCGAGGGTAGAAAATAGAACCTATCTTCCAGGGCGATCTGTGCCCAGACGGCGGCATCGACCCTAAGTCCCTGCTCGGCGCAGGCCTTGTGTAGTGGCTCAAATGCCAGGTTGTCGCCGGCGAGCGCGGCGCGCTCCAGGAAGCTAACGGCCTCTCTCGGATGACGTCGGCCCCTGTCATCTTCATGGAGCAGGCGCAGGCCATGGGTCAGATCTATGCAGGCCTGCTGAGACTTGTCTATGGGGTGCTCGGTGAGAAATGCTTGATACAGGCTCTCGGCCTGCTCCTTCTCATAGCTGCCCATCTTGGCGCTCAACTCCTTGACCCGTTCTAGGTGATAGGGAGCGGGGTCTGTCGCGGCCAATCGATAGTAAGCTAGGGCAGTGGGTAGGTGCCGACGTGTGCCAAGCCCCTCCTCGTGAGCCTTGCCCAGGAGGAAGAGGGCATCTGTCCACCACTGCTCAGCTAATGGCGTGAGCAGGGTGATCGCCTCACTGTGACTGTCGCTGGCTCTTCTATGTTTGAGCAGTAGCTCCCCCAGTCGGTAGCTGGCGCTGTTGTTTTCCAAGGCCATGGCCTGTCTTAGGCACTCCTCTGCCTTATCGATATCCTTAGGCAGATGTTTGCCTTCCTGATAGATATGGGCCAGTTCGATGAGGGCAAACTCGTTATCCTCTGCCTCCTCGCGCATCAGGCGCTCGGCCTCGCGTGGGTCGGCTGGGCCACCTTCTCCCCTAAGCAGCATCTGCGCGAGTTGGTTCTTGGCCAAGGGCTCACTGTCGGCAATCGCCATGAGCAGGGATCTGGCCCTGGCGGGATCCGGCTCGCCGTGGCGAGGTTCCTGCAGGAGGTTGGCCAGATGGTATTGCGCCTGAGTGTCACCGGCCTCGGCCGCAAGCTCGAGATAGTGCAACGCCTTGCTGCCGTCTGGGTCGAGCAGCGGGCTCTCCTGATAGAGTCTACCAAGCTCAGTCTGCTGCTGGCTGTTGCCCTGATCGGCGCCAGGTTTCAACATGGCTTCCAGCTGTTCCTTGCCGTCTTCTTGGGTGGGATGGACCTTAAATTTCAGCATCTGGCGTTGAAGCTGGGCAAATTGCTCATCGAGCTCGGCCGCTTTCTGAAACCAGTGATCGGCCTTGCTCTTATCAAATAGATGGTGATCTTCTAGGCTGTAGAGTTCACCGAGGAACTGCGCCGCGTGGGCCATCCCCATGGCGGCAGCGCGCTCCAGATAATCGAGGGCCTGGGCTTCCCGACCGCTGTGCAGCAGCTGATTGGCGAGAAAAATTACCTCATCCGGGCCACCGCTGACTTCGATGGGCTGTTTGCCGCGCCAGTTTAGGTAGACCAGCAGCAGGGTGATGATGAGTAGGGCTAAGATTATCGAGAAAATAACGACTTGCATTGTGATCCTTCACATTATCTATGGCTGAATTGAGGTGGCTATTGGCCTTTGGCGATGGATTGTCCTAAATCGCTGGCAAGTGTGCACCTATTTGCCTTGTTAAACAAGTCTTTACTGGTTGGGCTTTATCTTGTTGTCTTGGCTGAATAGCGCTAGGTGCCCGCCTCTTTCGAGGCGGAGGCGGGCAGGTGAGGTGTAACCTGTCACGTTAAATCGGTGTCACGCCGGCGTAGGAGATGCCCGAGAGCCTTGCCATCTCACTGTGCCAGGTGGCGAGATCGCCCAAGGTAAAATCCTGCAGGCGGTGATGGCCACAGGCCCTGGCCATCACCTGCATCAGCTCGGTGGAGGCCTGCAGAAAGTTGGCCAGCTGCTGAGCCGACTTGTCGATATTAAGGCGCTGACGCAGGTCGGCATTCTGGGTGGCAATGCCGGCGGGGCAGTTGTTGGTGTTGCAGATTCGGGCCGCGACGCAGCCGATCGCCTGCATGGCACTGTTGGCCAGGGCGACGCCGTCTGCGCCCAGCGCCATGGCCTTAACAAAATCCATGGGTAGTCTGAGGCCGCCTGTGATGATGAGTGTCACCCGACCGCTGGCGCCCTGTTGATCCAGGTAGCGGCGGGCGCGAGCCAGGGCGGGGATGGTCGGCACACTGATATGGTCGCGAAAAATCTGTGGCGCCGCGCCCGTGCCGCCGCCTCGGCCGTCGAGTATGATGTAGTCGGTACTGGCATCGAGTGCAAACTGAATGTCCCGCTCAATATGATTGGCGCTCAGCTTAAAGCCGATAGGCACGCCACCGCTGAGTTCACGCACCCTGTCGGCGAAGCGTTTAAAGTCGGCCACCGAGTTAAGATCTCTGAACCTGGGCGGCGAGATGGCATCTTGCCCCGCCGGAATACCGCGTATCTGGGCTATCTTACCCTGGTTCTTACTGCCCGGAAGGTGGCCGCCTGTGCCCGTCTTGGCGCCCTGGCCGCCCTTGAAGTGAAACGCCTGTATATTGGCCATCAAGGCTTCCTGATAGCCAAACTGGGCGCTGGCCAGCTCGTAGAAGTAGCGCGAGTTGGCCGCATGCTCCTCGGGCAACATACCACCCTCGCCGGAGCAGATCCCGGTCCCCGCAAGCTCGGCCCCCTTGGCCAAGGCAACTTTTGCCTCCTCCGACAGGGCGCCGAAGCTCATGTCTGATACCAGTAGTGGGATCTTAAGCCTCAGGGGCTTGCGTGCCTCGGGGCCAATGATCAGCTCGGTGTCGACCGCTTCCTCCTCGAACAGGGGCTTGCTTGCCATCTGGGCCGTCATGAGCTGAATCTCATCCCAGCTTGGCAGCTGGTATCTGGGTACTCCCATGGCGACCATGGGACCGTGATGACCTAGGCTCTTGAGTCCCTCTCTGGCAAGCTGATGGATCAATTCGACGTCGGGTTCCTCCTGGGTTGCTACCGCCTTGGGAGCCTGATCGTCATCTTTGGTGATTGCCTCGCGGCCCGGGCCCTCCTTGCCCACCTGCTCGGCGCGAAATTGCTTGTGGGTGCCGTCGCAATAGGGGGCGTTGCCCGTGTGTTTGCAGGCGCACAGGTAGGCCTCGCCGCTTCGCTCGGCGGTAAAGGCCTTGGGGCTAAGTCCCGTTCCCTTGTGGGAACCATCGCAAAAGGGCTGGCTGTTTGAGCGGCCGCAGACGCAGAAATAGTATTCTTCTCCTTTGGTTAGCTCGACTTTCTTGGGCTTGTTATCGGCGATGACGGGTTTAACCATGGGGGATCCTTGGGCTTGCTATGGGGCTATTGTCTTTAGTCTAGGTGCTTTTGGGATGAGTCGCCGCCTCGTTATGCTTAGCCGCCATCTGCTGGGTGTTGACCCGGCGCGCCGAAAAATTCACACTCAATTGAATCGAATTGGTGGTGAGCAGGGTCTTATGTAAAACATCACCTGCCTGATGAGAAAAGGCGAGAGAGCAAGTAGGCCAGTAAAACGAGAAGGAGATCGATGTGGTGAGGAGCAAGCGCGAAGCGAAAAAACAATATGCCTTCGAAACTGGCCTGAGCCGGCGCGACTTTATTGTCCGCAGCGGCGCACTCGGGCTGCTGCTGTCGGTCAAGCCTGAGTTGAGCTGGGGCAGTGAAGAGGGCTTCTCCCTCACCACACGGCCTAAAGGTTTCGACGTGATCAACCGCGCCATTATAGAGAGCGTGCAGCAGCATTTGTTTCCCGACGATGGCGATGGCCCATCGGCCAAGGAGCTGAACGCCTATCGCTATCTGCTGTGGGCCATGGAAGATCCCGATAATCGCGCCGATGAGGACAGGCAGTTCATCTTGCAGGGGGCGGCCTGGTTGGAAGATTGGGCCGATACCCAGACCGGACGTAGCTTCCTGGTGCTGAGCTGGGATGAACAGGAGGCGCTGCTGCAAGAGATAGCCAAGAGCCGCGCCGGGGAAAACTGGCTCTCCCTGTTGCTCTATTACCTGATTGAGGCATTGATGTTAGATCCACTCTACGGCGGTAACCCGGATGAGATTGGCTGGCGTTGGCTCGAACATCAGCCAGGCTTTCCACGGCCCGTGCCGGGTAAGAGTTATCTGGATTTTTAAGTCGAGATGATAGGTTATTTTTTACAGGCGAGGGATATTTGCGATGGGATTAGCAGCTAAGGGGGAGGCACAGGCGCCGCAGCAATTTGAGGTGTGTATTGTCGGCAGCGGCGCGGGCGCAGGTCCCATCGCCTATGAGCTGGCCAAGGCCGGGATTAAAGTGGTCGTGCTGGAGAAGGGCGACTGGTATACCGAGCAGGATTTCGTCAAAGATGAGCAGTTGCCGCGCCACCGGGTGTTTCGCTCCCAGTTCGATGAGGAGAGACACGTGCTCGAGCTACCCGACGGCGAAGGCGGCTGGCGCAGGGAGACCACGGCGCAGTTTTGGGGCGGCAATATCGTCGGCGGCGCCTCTAACTTTATGAGCGGCTATTTTCATCGCCTCAAGCCGAGTGACTTTCGTCTCGCCTCCACGTTTGGGCCTATTCCCGGTGCTAACACGGTGGACTGGCCCATCAGTTATGAGGAGCTCGAGCCCTACTATGCCAAGGTGGAGCAGATTGTCGGCGTCAGCGGCCGGGTGGTGAAGCACCCACGGCTCGAGCCGAGATCGACCCGGGACTATCCCTTTCCGCCCACCGCCGAGCACCCCATAGCGGCGCGCTTCGACAATGCCTGTCAGACACTTAAGCTGCATCCTCTGCCCATGGCGAGGGCGATTCTGTCTCGCCCCTTCAAGCAGCGTTTGAGCTGCGAGTATTCCGGCTATTGCGGCAGCTATGGCTGCCACTCCGGCGCCAAGGGGAGCTCGCGGGCGGCGCTGCTCAACGATGCGGTGGCCAGCGGCAATTGCCGCATCATCACTCGGGCCAAGGTGTATCGTCTCAATAGCGATGCCCAGGGAAGAGTGAGCTCAGCCGACTATTTCGATGCCAGCGGCAAGAGCAGGCGAATTGTGGCCAACATCTTCGTGGTGGCCTGCTATGCCATAGAGAGTGCCCGCCTGCTGCTGGCCAGCACCGGCGAGAAACATCCCAAGGGGATAGGCAATCGCCATGATCAGCTGGGTAAGAACCTGCACTGCTGCGCCGGTGGCACGGGCCATGGGGTGTTTAAGCTCGATAAGTTACCTCTGGAGACGGCCAAGGGGCTTAAACAACGTGGGCCCTTCTTTAACCGCGCCCTGCAGGACTGGTATGTGATCGACGACAAGACGGCGTTCGATAAGCCGGTGAAGGGCGGCACCTTAGACTTTGTGTTTGACCCGCCAGCGCCCACCAGTGAGGCGAATGCCCTCAAGTGGCAGGAAGGCAACCTGCTGTGGGGAACGCCGCTCAAGCAGAAGCTTAAGGCCCACTTTACCCAGTCGCGGGACTTTAAGTTCGAGGTCTTCTGTGACTGGCTAACCAATGATGACTGTTATGTCACCTTAGACGATGAGGAGCAAGACAAGTGGGGTCAGCCGGTGGCCAGGGTACGCGCCGGTTTTCATCCCCATGATCTTAAGGTGGCCCAGTATCTGGTCGATCGGGGCGTGGAGGTGATGAAGGCCATGGGCGCCGACGAGGCCTGGGGCAATGTATTTAGTGACCCGACGGCTAACCTGGTGGCCGGCGGCTGTCGTTTCGGCAAGGACCCGCAAACCTCTGTGCTGAATCCCGATTGCCGGGTACACGACTGCGATAACCTTTATGTGACCGACGGCTCATTTATGCCTAACGGCGGCAGCGTCACCCCGACCCTGACCATCTATGCCAACGCCTTTCGGGTGGCCGACAAGTTGCTGGAGCGCCTCACAAAGGATTAATGGTACGGGATATTGCGACCGGGCCATACAGGGATCGCAAAGCTTTTCTATACTCAAGGGGATAGCCGGTTTGCAACAGGAGATCCACCATGAGTCACACTTACAAGATCATTGAACTCGTTGGTTCCTCGCCCATTAGTTCGGACGAGGCGATTAAGAATGCCATCGAATCGGCCAGCCAGTCGCTGCATCATCTACGTTGGTTTCAGGTAGTCGAGACCCGGGGAAACCTGGAGGCGGGAGTTATCGCCCACTGGCAGGTGACGCTTAAGGTGGGCTTTACCTTAGACTAGTGATACCAATCGTAGTAAGTAACTGATCACTCTAGTTTGTTAAAACGTCCGATAACGGTGTTACCATTTTTGATTGTAGAATAACTACTTATCTAAAAATGCTGCCTTGTTCTCGAACGTTTTTCCAGCGCTATTTCTGATCACTTACTCACTGTGATTGGTATTAATATCTCCTCTGAGGCGTTTGGCGAGTACCTTTAGCTCAATGGCCTAGGCGTCTCTGGGGAGTCCTTTCTCGACGGTGCGGATCACCCGCTGTGTCTTACGGTTAGCCTGATAGTTGCCTTGTGTCTGGCGAGACAGTGCCCAGTCGATATGCTCGCGTACCATCTCATCTACCTCGTCGCTCTCCAGGCGCGTCTCGAGGGCCGCTACTATATCTGGCGATGCCGGTGCGTTGCCCAGTGCGACGGCGATATTGCGCAGCCAGCGCCTGTGGCCGATGCGGCGTATGGCACTCCCCTCGGTAAATTTAAGAAACTCCGCTTCATTCCAGGCGAAGAGGGTCAGCAGCTCGGGATACTTGAGTGGGTCCCGGGTGTGGAAGTCACTCTCCTGGGTGAGCGGGGCCTCGCCATTGACCGGACACACCAGCTGACAGTCGTCGCAGCCATAGATGCGGTTGCCCATCAGAGGCCTGAATTCTTCGGGGATCGCTCCCTGAAGTTCTATGGTGAGATAGGAAATGCAGCGCCTGCCGTCCACCACATAGGGCTCGACGATGGCGTCGGTGGGGCAGGACTTGATGCAGGCGACACAGGTATTGCAGTCGGCCTGTACCGGAATATCCACCGGCAGCGGCAGGTCGATCAATAGCTCCCCCAGGAAGAACCAGCTACCGGCCTCGTGATTGAGTAGCAGGCTGTGTTTACCGGTCCAGCCCAGTCCAGCCTTGTCGGCCAGCGGGCGCTCCAGGATGGGCGCCGAGTCGACAAAGGGGCGGTAATTGGGGCGTTCTAGCCCTAAGGTTTTCAGCTCAGCCTCTATCTGTTGTCCCAGTTTCTTCAGGCGGTTGCGGATCATCTTGTGATAGTCACGGCCGCCGGCATAGCGTGAGATATAGGCGAGCCTGGGATCCTTGAGATGGGTGGCGAAACCCGCCTCTGGCGGCAGGTAGTCCATACGTGCCGAGATCACCCGCAGCGTGCCCGGATGCAGCTCCTGTGGGCGAGCGCGCATCATGCCATGACTCTCCATATAAGCCATCTCACCGTGGTAGCTCTTATCGAGCCAGGCCTGAAACTTGGGCTCTTCGGCGCTGAGATCGGTATCGCAGATGCCGATTTGGGCGAAGCCGAGTGCTTTACCCCAGGTTTTAATCTTGAGGGCGAGTTGTTGTAACGCTTGGGGCGTCAGGGCGCTGGGGTCTGGCATACTTTGGGTTAAGGATGATGGGCAAGGATAAACACTGGTGTCATGATAGCAGTTTTACGCTAGCTGATAAAACTTGGAACGACCGGACTCGGCAGGCTATTGCAATTTGACCGTGGGCTAACTATGTTGGAAAAGTGGGTGAGGAAAAGCGTATCGGCAAAGCGCTTTGGGAAAGTCTGTCTATCTTAGACGATAATCACTTATAGGCTTTGGCTTATATTTCTGGGGGAGCAATTGAGCTGGCGTTACCTGTGGTTTATTTCGCTGATATGTTTATCGTTACCCTCTGGGGCGGCGCCACTGCGGATGCTCACCGAGGAATGGGCCCCCATGAGCTACCAGGAGCAGGGCGTTCCCATGGGTTATGGTGTTCGCCTGGTGCAGCGTCTCGCCGCTAATCTAGGCGAGGAGGCCAATATAGAGGTGTTGCCCTGGGCGCGCGCCTATGCCATCGCGGAGACCCAGGCTAATGTGCTACTGTTTGCCACCTCTCTCAATGAGCAACGTAGCAGCGAGTTTGATTTTGTCGGTCCTATCGCCACCACGAGTATCTCTATCTATGCCAAGTCAGAGGACAGGGTGACGCCTGCAACCCTGGCGGAATTGGATGCCCTGGGCAGTGTCGGTGTCTATCGTGGCTCCCTGGGGGAGTCTATTCTGAGTCATCAGGGCGTTGAGCATATGACGGTGGCCAGCTTTCCACAGCAGTCGGCGAGGCAGTTACAGCACGACAGGATCCGTTTCTGGTGTCAGGCCGATCTGGCGGTCGAGCGTTTGTTGGCCGAGGTGAACATGGGGCTGGACGAGGTGTATCCCGTGTTGGAGCTGGCGCAGATAGACCTGTATCTGGCCTTTTCCAAGGGCACCGACCCTAAGTTAGTGAGTCGTTGGCATGAAGCCCTGATTAAACTTCAGGCGTCTGGCGAAATGGCACGCCTCTATGGGGATTGGTTTCCCAAACTCACCCCACCAAGCCGCATCGAGTTGATTTCTCGTCACGACTAAGGCTAATTCCTTACGCTTCCCCAGAGTGGCGTCCTGATTATTGAGTATCTAGGACCGCGCAGTTACGTCCCGATGACTTGGCTCGATAGAGGGCATCGTCGGCACGTTTTAGCAGGTGTTCGAAGCTCTTGTCTCCCTCTACGCTGGCGATACCTGCGCTGATGGTGAGTTTAAAGTTCACATAGACATCATCGAAGTTGCTGCTCTCCACCGTGGTCACGAGACGCTGGGCAATATTGAGCGCCTGTTCTGCCGTGGTACCAGGGAGAATCACCAGAAACTCTTCGCCGCCGACTCTTCCAACCAGATCCTGTTTGCGCATCAATCCGTTGCTGATGTTTGCCAGGGCGATGAGGACCTTGTCGCCGATATCGTGGCCATATTTATCGTTGACCTTCTTGAAGTGGTCGGCGTCAAACAAGATGATCGACAGCGGATGATCGCCCTCATCCTTAGACTTGAAGTAGCCTTCTCCCTTGGAGTAGGTGTAGCGGCGGTTAGGTAACTGGGTGAGATGGTCAGTCAGCGCCAGAATGGACAGTAGCTTAGACTTCTGTGACTGCTTGTAGGCGACGATAGAGAGGATCAACATGATGATGCAGCCCAGCACTATGACAGCCAGTTGCAGATACTTGTTCTGCTTGAGGATCACCAGCTCGTTCTCTTTGATCTTCTGCAGCTCGATCAGTTGCTGATTCTCGCGTTCTATCTGCTCGGTATTGAAGCGGGTACGCATCTCTGTGGTGCGATTGGTCTGCTGTGTGGCATCCAGTGATTTATGGGTCTGTATGTAGCTCAGTAGCGCCTCATAGGCCTGTTTCCAATCCTTCTCGGCGACGAAGATCTGGCTATGTACCATGTGTAGCTTTTCTAGACCGCGGGCATTCTTGATCGCCTCAAAGCTCCGCTTGGCCTTGTCGATATAATCGAGTGCCTGAGGATATTGCCCCTTGTTGAGGGCCGACTGTGCCTGATAGAGGCGCATGAAACTATAGCTGCCCCCTATTTCCGGTTGCACGTGCTTCTCTGCGAGATCCAGGTAGGCCTTGGCTTCGTCTTCACGGTGAAGCTGAATCAATACGCCGGCGACATTCACTGCTGTATAGGAGCTGGCCTCTTCGCCTTGGGTATCGCGCCAGTATTTGTAGGCTTCCTTGTGCTTCTTTAGCGCCGCCTCATACTCGCCCAGCTCTTCCAGGGCGAAACCTATTTCTGTCTTAATGGCGTTGGCACCGTCTCTGTCACCCGTATCTTCGAATCCTTTTTCCAGCTTGCTATAGTACTTGATCGCCGTCTGGGGATCGCCGAAGCGGCGATAGCTGGTGGCCAGCTCGGTGAGGTTATAGATGGCCCAGTATTGCAGGTTGAGGGATTCATAGAGGTGTTGGGCGGTGATCAGATCCTCCAGCGCCTGGGCAAAGTTGCCCTGAAAAGAGTAGATGGCGCCGCGCAGTGAGCGTGAGTCGGCGATCAGCCTTGGGGATTCTATCAGATAGGCTTCGGCGACAACCTTGTTGTATTCCTCCAGTGCCACCTCCACCTCGCCCAGCAGTTGGTGCATGAAGGCGCGGCACAGCTTGAGATCTGTGGTCGTTTCGGCAGAGGCGGCGACCCCTTCGCTTAGCAGTTTCATGTCGGCAAAGGCGATGGCATCTTTGATCGCTTGCTGCTTGGTGATGTCATAGTTGTTCCAGCAAAGCACAGTCTGCAACTTGAGATAGCGCTTTGTGTCTTCCATCGTGACATTGGCCGTCAGGTAATCAAGCGCTTCACTAATCGCCTGTTGATCACTATATTCTCCCTGATCGAACTTATCGAAGATGGCATCTATCTGTTCGTTGGCATCTTCTTGTGCCTGGCTCACGGGGCTGAGGCCAAAGAGAGAGAGGCCAAGACAGAGCAGCAGAGACGTTAACCAGGATTTTGCTTTTGTTTTTCTTGTCATTTTTAGCTTTGCCAACCTTGCTATGTGACCATTTAACCATAGCATAAACGCTTTTTTTGTAACTATATTATACGGATGACAGTTTATTGACAGTAAAAAGTATATTTTTTATGCGTTTGTTTTTAACTTTTGTATAACAAAAGTGGCAGTTTTGCTTTTCAGCCGGACTAGGGGTATAACGTCAGCCCTTATTTTCCGTCTGCTAGTGGGCTTAGACCGAGTTTCTGTGGGCGTAGTTGGCCGAGTCGATCACGGCCTATTGAGTTGAGAGTTTTTTTATGAGTAAACCCAGTCAAGAGTATCAGGCGATTGCCGAGCAGGCAGCGCTGAATGTATGTAACACGGTGATCCCCATGGACAAGGTGCCGGCGAATCTGTTGGAGGCCTATGCCAACTTGTTCAACGAGCTGCTCAGCGATGAAGAGGGTAAGTTCGCGGCAGCCTGGGACGCCTTGCCTGCCAGCGCTAAGGGGTTAATTGGCCAAGCCGAATTCCACGGTTTCTATATCGCCAATTCTTGGTTACAACTTAGCCGCGTCGCTCAGGATATTTCCGAGTTGGCCGACAGTGACGAGGCGATCGAGGAGAAGGAGTACAACAACATCTTTACGCGTCTGTCAGAAGCCTCGCTCAAGGAGAGTGTGAAGAAGTTGAAGAAGGCGCGCACCGACCGCGCCCTGCTTAACAGCATCAAGGCGGTTATCGCTGGTCGATAACTGAATGCGGCGCGCTACTTGACCGAGGCGATCTCATCCTCTGTCAGGTAGCGCCATTCCCCCGGTGCCAGACTCTCGTCCAGCACTATCTCGCCGATAGATTCCCTGTGTAGTCCCACCACCTTGTTGCCCACCGCGGCAAACATACGTTTCACCTGATGATATTTACCTTCGGTAATGGTGAGTCTCGCCTCGTGGCTGCCCAGCAGCTCAAGCTTGGCCGGTTTAGTGAGTCCCTCTTCGCTGCGCAGCGCCAGCCCGGTGGTAAATTGCTCGACCCACTCGGCCTTGAGGGGATCGGCAAGCTGCACCAGATAGGTCTTACCGCATTCGCGCTTGGGGGAGGTGACCCTGTGGGACCACTGACCGTCGCTGGTGATCAACACCAGGCCCGTGGTGTCGGCGTCCAATCGTCCGGCGATATGTAGATTGTCTATGTGGGGCAGGTCGAGCAGGTTAAGCACAGAAGGGTAGACCTCATCGACGGTGGAGCAGAGGGTGTCCACTGGCTTGTGCAACATGATAAAACGCGGCCCAATCAGCGAGATAGGCTCGCCGTCCAGACAGACCTGCTGGCTCTCATTCAGCTTGAAGCTGCCATCTTTGATGACCTGACCATCGACGGTCACTTCGCCCCTGTGCAAGGCTTTCTTCGCCAGAGAGCGGGTGAGCTGGGTGGATTCGCTGATAAATTTGTCTAGACGCACTGGATTATCCTAAGGATGGTACTTTGGGGCGGTATTATGAGGCCGCCGAGAACTAATGGAAAGTGCCAATTAAAAAGGACTCGTCACGAAAAGCGTCAGTGGGGAAAAGAGCTATCACTGAAAAGTGTTAGCATGGCAAATTTCAGACATATTATGCATCCTCGAAAGGAGCCGATAGGCGATGGAAGAAGTGAGTGAATTTGACAAGATGGTCAGCGGTCAGGAGTACAACTGCCTCGATGGCGAGCTGCAGAGCCGTTGGCAGGCGCGGCAACAGGCCAATGCCGAGATGAACCGCCGCGGGGAGGTGGACAATGAGCTGCTGCCTCATCTGGACGCCAAGGCGGTGGTTAAGCTGCCGCTCTATGTCAGTTATGGGCAGAATCTTTTTGTCGCGCCTCAGGTATTTATCAACGTCAATGTCACCTTGCAGGACAACGCCCCCATCACCATAGGACGTCAGACCATGATTGGGCCAAACGTGCAGTGTTATACCGCCAGTCACCCTCTGGATGCTGTACGTCGCTGTCAGGGATGGGAGCAGGCCAAGGCTATTCATATCGGCGAGCGGGTGTGGATCGGAGGCGGAGCTATCATTCTGCCCGGTGCTACCATAGGCGATGAGGCCGTCGTCGGGGCGGGGGCTGTGGTCACCAAAGATGTAGCGCCCAGAACCGTGGTGGGAGGTAACCCCGCACGTGTGATACGTCAAATTGAGGGGTAAATAGGTTTGCTTGTCGCCGCAGAGGAAATTTTTACTTACATATGAGAGACCACAAATTCGCCTCTGGTAGGCAGATAAACTTGTTTACATTGACCCAATCCCTTTAACATAGGTCGCTTGAAGCAGTTTTTGCACCATTTTGGCTTCGCCATGACAGTCGCATTGCTAACAGAAAAACAATTAAGCATAAAAGGAATTCACATGAAAAAAGTGTTCATTGGAGGGGTATGTGCCTCTTTGATTCTTGGTCTTAGCGCTTGCAACAGCGACCAGGCAGAAGTTAAGGCCCCGGAAACCGCCAAGACAGAAACCGCCGTAGCGGTACAACAGGCCCTGACTTCGGGTATCGATTTCGCTAACTTCGATAAGTCTGTGCGTCCTCAAGATGATTTTTATAGCTACGTAAACGGCACCTGGATCAAGAACACTGAGATCCCAGGCGATCGCACCAGCACTGGCGCCTTCTATGATCTACGCGAGAAGTCACGTGACGATGTTAAGGCCATCATCGAAGAGGTGGCGGCCACCCCTAACCTGAAGGCGGGTAGCGATGAGCAGAAGGTTGCCGACCTGTATCGCTCTTTCATGGATACAGAGCAGCTAGACAAGCTGGGTATCAAGCCTATTCAGGGTGAGCTGGACAAGATCGCCGCGCTGGAGAACAAAGATCAGCTGGTGGAGTACTTTGCCCACAGCCAGATCATAGGTGGCGGCACGCCGCTGGCTTTCTACATCAATATCGACGCCAAAGACTCTAGCCGTTATGCGACCCATATCTGGCAATACGGTCTGAGCCTGCCGGAGAAAGATTACTACTTCAACGAAGCCGAGCGTTTCGTCAACATTCGTAAGGCGTTCGTGGCCCATATCGAGAAGATGTTCACCCTGGCCGGCCTGCCAAATGCTAAGGCGAGCGCCGAACAGATCCTCGCACTGGAAACCGCTATTGCCAGCCGTCACTGGGACGTAGTCGAGACCCGTGACAGCACTAAGACCTATAACCTATACCAAGTCGCAGACCTTGCTAAGCTGGCTCCGGATGTCAACTGGGACGGTTACCTCAAGACTCTGGGCGGCGACAAGCAGGCCGATATCATCATCAACCAGCCAAGCTTCATCGAAGGCTTCAACGAGGTGCTCAAGGCCAACGAACTGTCAGTGTGGAAGACCTACATGACCTGGCAGACCCTGACCCACTTCGCCGGCGATCTAAGCACAGATCTTGACCGTGAAAACTTCGAGTTCTTCTCTAAAACGCTGAACGGCCAGGCGGAGCAGCAGCCTCGCTGGAAGCGCGGCGTGAGCACGGTAAACAACCTGCTGGGTGAGGTTGTGGGTAAGGTTTATGTCAAACGTCACTTCAAGCCTGAGGCTAAGCAGCGTATGCAGGAGCTGGTGGAAAATCTGCGCCGCGCCTATGGTGATAGCATAGATGGCCTGGAATGGATGAGTCCTGACACTAAGGTGGCCGCCAAAGATAAGCTGGCCAAGTTCGATCCTAAGATAGGTTATCCAGATCGCTGGGAAGACTATGACAAGCTGGCCATCAAGGCAGATGACCTGGTCGGCAACAGCATGCGCGCCAGCCAGCTGAGCCACGAGAAGGAGCTTGAGAAGCTAGGGTCGCCAATCCGCAAGTGGGAATGGCACATGACACCACAGACGGTGAACGCCTACTACAACCCAACCATGAACGAGATCGTCTTCCCTGCCGCTATCTTGCAACCGCCTTTCTTCAACATGGAAGCGGACGATGCGGTGAACTATGGCGGTATCGGCGCCGTGATTGGTCACGAGATGGGGCATGGCTTCGACGACCAGGGGGCTAAGTTCGACGGTGAAGGCAACATGCGCGACTGGTGGACAGAGCAAGATCTGAAAGAGTTTGCCGCTCGCGGTAAGGCGCTGGTTGCTCAATACAACGGCTACGCGGTATTTGATGACCTGCACGTAAACGGTGAGCTGACCTTAGGTGAGAACATAGGTGACCTGTCAGGCGTGACCATCGCCTACAAGGCCTACAAGATGTCACTTAATGGTAAGGAAGCCCCGGTAATCGACGGCTTGACCGGCGACGAGCGCTTCTTCATCGGCTTCAGCCAGATCTGGCGCGCCAAGATGAAGGAAGAGGCGATGCGTAACCGCGTGGCAACCGATCCACACTCTCCGGCTAAGTTCCGTGCCCTGGGCGCCTTGTCTAACATGCCGGAGTTCTACACTACCTTCGACGTTAAGCCGGGCGATGCTATGTACATAGAGCCAAGCCAGCGTGTGAAGATCTGGTAATTCGACATTTCTCGATAAAAAAGAGCGCCTTGGCGCTCTTTTTTTATGCCTGTTTCATGATAAATAATTGTTCATCATCCATTCAGCAAGGGTTAAGTGAACCCTAGCTAGATTAAGGGTACAAGGTTTGCGCTTTTACCGAGGACGGTTATGAATAAGTTGTTTAGACCCTTTTTTATCTTCCTGCTACTTGTCTCCACCCGCAGCGCCCTGGCGATCAACTACGATACCTTAATCGACACCAAGGAGGAGTCTGGTTGCTACGCCCAGAAACAATCCTTCAGTAAAGACCAGCATGGTCTGCACGCCATCGCCAGCAGCTCTGCCGCCCTTATTCGCCAGAGCAGCGATGATCTCGATAGCCTCTATGCCCAGGCCGAGCATGCCCAACAGGAGCTGACTAACCTGCTCGAGGGCCTCAATGGACAAGAGAATTACCAGCTGCTGATCCCCGAGGTAAAAAGTTATGAGCGTGCCAAGGCCAAGATTGCCGCTAAGTTTGACGGCGATGCCAGCCAGATCACGGATCTGGCTAGGGCCAGTCTGGTGGCCGACGATATTCAGGGGCTGATGACGGCGTTCGAAGATCTTCAGCAGCAGGTGAAGGTATTGCAGGTGAAAAACCGTTTCGCCGAGCCTAAGGCCTCCGGATATCGTGACCTCAACCTGCTGGTGCAGTTGCCCAAAAGCTGTATGATTGCCGAGGTTCAGCTGCACCTCAAGGCCATCGCCGAGATCAAGAGCGGCGAGGAGCATAAGGCCTACGAGCAGATCCAGGCCATCGAGGCCCGCGCCATGGCCCAGTCCCGTGAGCTGAGCGAGTTGGAACAGGCGCAGATCACCGCATTGCGTCAGGCGTCTCACAAGCAGTATCACAAGGCTTGGCTCTATTATAAAAGGTTGGACAGCGCCGAGTTGTTGAATGCGGCGGCTTGATCCAAGCGAGGCGCGTCGTCTGCATTAAATTGGAATAACAATCTGGGCTTAAAGCGATTATACTTGCGGCCATTAGCCCAATTAGAGCAGACGATAATGCACGATCTTATCGAGCAACTCAGGGAACTGAGCGAGACAGTTCCCGTTCCCCTGGAGCTGCCCAGCTTCGATCAACTGGTCGAAGTGGAAGAGCAGATTCTGATCCCCTTACCCGCTGAGCTGAAAGAGTATCTCCTCTTCGCCAGCGATGTGATTCACGGCACCTTGGAGCCTGTGACCGCAGCCGATCCCTATGCCCATACCTATCTTCCAGAGGTGACCTCCTATGCTTGGTCTATCGGTATGCCGCGGGAATATATTGCCATCTGCCAACAGGGCGATGACTTTTACTGTATCGATCAGGAAGGTCAGGTGATGCTGTGGCAAGACGGCGAGCTAGCCGAGGAGCGCTGGGAGTCGTTGTGGCAATGGGTCGAAGAGGTTTGGATCCCCGCCTAGGTACGTGACAAGATTAACTCAATTTGGATATTAAGATGGCAAAGACAGCTGATTTAAATGCGATAGAAATTACTTACCTGCGTCACTCACTCGGCCTAACTGCCGCCCAGGTGGCCGAGCTGAGCAAGTGTAGCGAGGCAGACGTGCTAGCCTGGGAAGCGGGTGAGGCCGAGGTGTCTGGGCTGGCGGCCAAGAAGCTGCTGGAACTGGATGAGACCATAGAGATGCAGGTGCTTAACACCTGTGACGGTATCGAGGAGCTGTTTAAGAAGGAACCTAAGCGTCGCCTGAGCTTCGTGGTCTACCCGACACAGGCGGTATACACCCAGTACAACCCCGAGTTCTTAAGCTCGCTGCCGCTGACCGAGCTATACAACACGGCGGCCTGGCGCATCAAGAAAGAGTGTAAGCTGGTGCTGGAAGTTGAGGTCACCCTAGTGCCGCTGGACGTCGATGCCTATAAGGCTTATCGCGAGCAGGAAGGCCTGAAAGAGAGCCGCGAGAGCCGCGCCAAGTGGGCAGCTACTCAGCTGTGAGTTAACCCCTGATTCGATAAAAAGCCCTGCTCTAATGAGCGGGGCTTTTTTAATTATCTTTCATCTTCAAACTGTGTTGCTTCAACGAGCCCAATGCTATCTTGTGCAGATGTTACTTAAAGGTTAACTCAATTTGGACAAGGATATGTACCAAGCCGCCAGCCCTCGTCAGCCTACTTTACTCTTCATTGCCATCGCAGCGCTTATCTATCTGCCGCTGATTGAGAGCCTGTTACCCGGCCTGTTTGCCGCCTACTGGGTTGATCCTAGCTTTATGGCCAAGGTGAAACCTATGGCTCTAATGATAAAACTGATTGTCGTGTTTTTTGGCTTTTGGAAGTTGGAGCAATTTCGTCGCCAATTTAGTGACTTTATCCGTGGCCATTGGCTTGTATCTTTCTTAATTAAACTCAGTTTCTTGGTTGGGATAATTCAGCTTGTTTTATTGAGTTTAGGCTTGTTTATGAACTTGGTATTTGGCGCGCCTGCCAATGAGCAGAGTCAGTTTAAGCGCTATGAAGATTACGCCATCTGGGTGCAGACAGTAGATCCCGGTGCCATGGGCAAGGCCTATCACCGGGTGTGGATGCAGTGCGATCTGCCCCTGTGGCGGTATCGATTGGCGCCGATTCAAACCTTGGACTGGATGGGGGAGTATGAGGTGAGCCTGGATGAGCATATCTTGAAGATAAGCTCTAGGTTTGACGAGATCAGACTGGATCTCTCCAAGGTGCCAGGTTGTCCATCTGCCTGATGTCAGTTCGCTTTACACAGCGAAAATGAAGACTATTTGCTAAGGCTTCATGGTGATGGATGGCAGCATAATCTCTAAAGTGTTAGACATTATGCTGCTAAACCTTTTACGCCTAACTACTCTGCTGCCTGGGCGGCGACGGCCTCGGTTTTTTTGAGGGCGCTGGCCAGGGCCGGGCGGGTCTGCATCCTGTCTCTGAAGGCGGCGAGTTTAGGTGGGATCTGCTGCTCAAATACCGTGGCCCACATCAGGGTATGTGCCAGCATGATATCGGCAACCGTTGGGGTATCACCCAGCAGGTAGTCGCTGCCCGGCAGCCACTGTTCGGCGATGGCGGCGGCCTTGTCGAACTCCCATACCGCAGTGGGCAGTATGGCTGGCAGATGGTGCTCTTCGGGTAGGGCGAACTTATGCTTGCCCATGGTCCACAGGGGCTGCTCCAATTCGCAGATGATGTAACTCATCCACTGGTGGTAAAGGGCGGCTTGTGGTGTACCGGGAGTGGGCAGAAACTGTCCCTGACCATATTTTTCCACCAGGTACTGGCAGATGGCGGCGGATTCGGTGAGCACCAGATCATCGTCCTTTATAACGGGCACCTTACCGCAAGGGTTCATGGCCAGAAAGGCCTCGCTGCGGTTGTCGCCCTTGGCAAAGTTGATGAAATGAAATTGCCAGTCGATAGCCAGTTCTTCCAGTAGCCAGGAGACGCGTAGCGCGCGGCTTCTTGGGGTTCCATATAGAGTGATCATCCTTTTCCTCGTTCATGTTTTTAGGTGAGTAATGAGTGTAAATAAAAATGGCATCCATTTGGATGCCATTTTTGTGACAGTGTATGTTTTACCTATCCTAGTAAATAGCTGATCATCCAAGCTTGTTAAAACGTTCGATAACTGCGTTAGCTTTTTTGATTGTAGAATAACTACTTATCGAAAAATCCCGCCTTGTTCTCAAACGTTTTTCTTACGCTATTTCTGATAGCTTACTTAGTGTGATTGGTATTAGAACCTCATGCTCAACTTGGTGTAGAAGTAGCGGCCCATTGGGTTATGGGTGGCAATCACATAGCCGTAGAGGTCTGTGTCGCCGTCGCCGATGGCAAATGGCGGCTCTTCATCCAATACGTTGTTGACGCCGACTGTCCACTTGAAGGTGTCGTTGAAGCGGTATGAGCCCGACATATCCACCAATATCTGCGAATCAACCATACGCGACTCGTTGGTTTCGAAGTCGAGCACGCCGTCGAAGTTGATGTCTGGCGTATCTTCAAACTCGCCTATGTAGCTGAAGTTGATGTTGGCGGCGAAGTCATCCATCATCCAGTTGGTGGTCAGCAACCAGCGATGCTGCGGGTAGCGGTACTCGCCGGTGTAATCCAGGTTGTCCTTCTCAAACTTGTGTAGGTAGCTGTATTCCAGGCCAAACTTGAGGTCGCCGAAACGATCCATCTCCAGGCCATAATGGCTGGAAACGTCCACCCCTTGTACCTCTTGCGAGCTGAGGTTGATAAAGCTCGAATGGATCAGGCTGATTGGGCCCAGCGATTGTCCTGGCTGCGGCGCCAGACGCTCACACACAGTGCTGTTTTGATCGTTACAGTTCGCCAGGTAGATCTCGCCCAGGGGCTGCTTATCGATCTTGTTGTCCTGGGTGATGCTGAAGACATCGAAGCCGATATCAAACTTCTGGCTCGGTGCCCAGATCAGGCCCGCGTTCCAGGTTTCTGACTCTTCGGCGTCTAGGTCTGAATTACCGGCAAATTCCGTGTTGTAGTCCAGGGCCGTACAGTCGACATTGTCGGCGGCGCAGCGGTAGGTGTCGATGAAGAAGCTGCTCTCTCTCGATGGACCTAGACCTATCTGTGCCAGAGATGGCGCGCGGAAACCGGTTGCCCAAGAGGCGCGAGCGGTCAGCTGATCGCTAATGCCCCACTGGAAGGCGACCTTAGGGTTGGTGGTCGAACCGAAATCGCTGTAGTGATCGTAACGGCCGGCAAGTTGCAACTCGAAGTTGTCTGTAACCGGAATAGAGAATTCCACATAGGCCGCGTACTGGTCGCGGTCGGCCTGGGCAGAGACGGCTTCGGTACCGAAGATCAGACCGCGCTGGAATTGATCATCTGGGATATCGCTCACGTCCTCTTCGCGGTACTCGACACCTGCGGCCATCATGATTTCACGATCCGCCAGGGTAAAGGCGGGGCCCGTGATGCTGGCGTCATAGGCGGTCAGGTGAGAGACACCCTGGCGAACCAGGCTGGTGGTGATACGATCGATCACATCCTGCGAGTTCATGGTGCCGCCAAATGGGTTGTAGTTACCGGCATCGATCTCGGCTTGCAGGAAGTCGGTACGCACCCAGCCCTGGGTTCTGTCACCCTTCTGGGTCGATTCACTGCGGCCTTTCTGTGCCGAGACTTCCCAATCCCACTCATCTAGGCTACCACGCAAACCGGCAACCAGACGCAGGGTGTCAGATTCGATATCCCAGCGACGGGCGCCGGCATCCACTGTGCGGTAACGACCTATCTCGATATCCTTGCCCCATGGGTTGTTAGGGTGGGTGCCTGGAACCGTAAGCATGGCATCTTCATCTAGGGGGGTCGGCGCACCACCGGCCTCAGAGGTGTTGTGTTGTGCCGCGACCTCTAGGAAGGCGGTCATCTCATCGCTCAGGTGATAGTCGAACTGGGCGATCGCCCCTACACGCTCGGCGGCAGGGATGGTGAGGTTGTATGGGCCGTAGTCGAACAGACAGCTGCCGCTGGCGGTGGCCGAGTCTGGAGGACAATCAGGGTCTATGGTCTTGACGCCATCGACATAGAAGTAGCCAGGGAAGCCACGTGACGAGCGGAAATCTTCACCGCCGTATGGGCTCTGGTTGGCGGTACCGAAGCGACCCATCTCACTGGCGGCGAGTGTGCTGTTTTTGAAATAGTCGAGAATGATAGAGGCGCTGCCCTTATCGGACTGCATGCCCCACAACATGGAGCCGCTCTGCTCGTCATAGCCGGAGCCAGATGCCTCGCCATAGCCCAGGTTAACTTCGATCCCTTCGAAGTTCTTACGCAGGATGATGTTGACCACACCGGCGATGGCGTCTGAGCCATAGATGGCCGAGGCGCCATCTTTAAGGATATCGATACGTTCGATGGCAGAAACGGGAATGTTGTTGATGTCGACGAAGGAGTTAGTGATCCCCTCGGCGAATGAGCTGATGGCCACGCGGCGGCCGTTGATCAGTACCAGGGTAGCATCTGGGCCCATGCCGCGCAGACTGATAGAGGCCGCGCCGTTGGCGGTGGAGTCCTGGCTGTTGCCGCGGGTTGAGAAGGCGCCTGCGCCGTTGGCCGGCATGCGTTCGAGCAGCTGTTGCAGGTTGTCGAAGCCCATGTTGGCGATATCGTCTTTGTTGATCGACTGGATCGGCGATGGGCCTTCGATGTCGGTACGTTTAATACGAGAGCCTGTGACTTCGATGCGTTCGACGTCCTCGCTGGCAGCATATGCATGTGGGGTTAGCGCAATGGTAATGGCGATAGCGCAGGCGCTGGGCCAATATTGAGGTCTTTTCATAATTATCCCTAATTAATAGTTATATTTTTAATTCAGTGACTACCACTTAACTACCGCCACCATTTGTTACAGTAACGTTACTAAGCTAATTGCTAAAGTAGCAAAGTCAATAGTGCTAATTGCTAACAAATGTAAATAAATAAACCTATGAATTTGGATTGATTAATGCCGAGCCTCTTGGCATTGTCTTAGGTCGGCTCACTGTCAGACCTTGTTGGAGATGTAAATTAAATGGAAGAGAAAACACTGCTCGAGGCACGCTTTCATCGCAAGCTTGGGCTCTATTGGCTGACCTCGGGGGCGGTGGTGTTAGGCATTACTGTCGTGGGGATTCCACTCTTGCTGCTCTGGTTTCCCATCGGCTTGTGGGCGACTCACAGATATATCGCCAACATGAGCGCCCAGCTGACCACCAAGAAGTTGATCGTGCGTAAGGGAATACTCACCCGCACCGAAAATACCGTGCCGCTGGATAAGATCACCGACATGGCGATGATACAAGGGCCATTGATGCGCCTGTTTGGCATTCATAAGCTGACTATAGAGACGGCAGGGCAGTCGGGTAACGGTGCCCTGATCAGCCTTACCGGCGTCGAGGAGGTGGCCGAGTTTCGCGCCGCAGTGATGGCGCAAAAGAGTGCGCTAGCCGAGCAGAGTCAGCCGGTTGAGGCGAAAGTGGACGTAGCTGCTCAGACCCTAGTCTGCCTGCAGAGTATCGATGAGACCCTGAGGCGCATCGAGGCCAAGCTGGCTTAAATTTAACAGCCATCGCAGTGTTAACTATAGGGCAAGCCTCTGTGGCGAACTCTGGACTTGGACTAATGTGGCCCGGCGAAATACAAACATTTTTTGGCTTAATGTGAAGGAAAACTGAGACGGTGGAAGAACTTACTGCAAATGCAACTCAAGTCAGCCTGTGGCATCAGTGCCGCCGGGTGTTAACCGCCACAGGTCCTGGCCTGCTAATGGCGGCCGCGGCGATTGGCGCCTCACATCTGGTGGCCTCGACCCGCGCCGGCGCCGAGTTTGGCTGGCAACTGGCCTGGGTGATACTCCTGGTGAATCTGCTCAAGTATCCCTTCTTTGCCGCCGGGGCTCGTTATACTGCGGCAACTGGTGAGAGCCTGCTCCACGGCTATCAGCGTCAGGGGCGTGGCTACTTGCTGCTCTTCTCGCTGCTCAATGCCCTGGCCGCGGTGGCCAGCACTGCTGGCGTCGCCATGCTAACCGCCGCGCTGTTGACTCAGTTTGTCCCCTTATCTATTGATCTGCTGGCGCTGATTGTCCTGGTTGCCAGCCTGTTGCTATTGGTGCTCGGTCACTACCGGGTGCTGGACAGGGTGACCAAGGTGATCATGCTCTGTCTGACCGTGACCACATTGATTGCCGCCGCGCTGGCCTTTAATGCTGAACCCATTATCGCGCCGGGTTTTGTGTCCCCCTCACCCTGGCAGTGGGCCCATGTGGGTTTTCTGGTGGCCATGATGGGCTGGATGCCGGCGCCTATCGAGGTGAGCTGTTGGAATTCCCTCTGGCTGCTGGAAAAACAGAAACAGCAGCTGGTCACCCCTAAGCAGGCGCTGTTCGATTTCAATCTGGGCTTCATCACCACGGCAATATTGGCAGTGGTGTTTCTCTCGCTCGGTGCCATGGTGATGCACGGTTCGGGCGTACACTTCTCACCTTCTGGGGCTAAGTTTGCCGAGCAGTTGATCCAGCTCTATAGCCAGGTGCTGGGGGAGGGGAGTCGCTACCTTATCGCCCTGGTGGCCCTGCTGTGTATCTTCAGCACCACGGTTACTGTGGTGGATGGCTACAGCCGTACCCTTATCCTGAGTGTGCAGCTACTGCGAAAGGATGAGGTCAGCGAGCGCGGGTTGAACTTGACCATGTTAACCGTGAGCCTGCTGGGACTGGGGATCATCCTGTTCTTCAAGGGGGCATTGCTGCCGCTGCTGCAGTTTGTGATGACCCTGGCCTTCATGACCACCATCATCTTCGCCTGGCTCAACTACCGCCTGATGACCAGTGACAATCTGGCGCCGGGCGATCGCTATGGCATCGCCATGCGGCTGCTTTCTTGGATCGGCATGACTTATCTGCTAGGGTTTGCGGCTTTATTTGTCTACTGGAAGTGTATCGGTTAAGCCGTTTAGGAGAACAAGGATGAAGATGAGTGTCTTGGCGAGCAGCCTCTGTCTGTTGGGGACTTTGGCTAGCGACAGTGGGTTTGCTAGCGAGCCCGTTATCGGGGATAAGGCTGAGCAAGCTAGTGGCGAGGGGGGTAATTTAACATCTGCGCATGACTTGGCGATTGGCGAGGCTTTTGCTGAGATTGGCAAGGTTTTCGATACTATTATTGCTGCCAACGAGCGCCCCTTCTATGGGGTGATCGCCCTGATGCAGCACGGCGAGCTGCGCTACGTGAAGTCTAACCCTTACGCCGAGGCTGCGGCGCCGACGCTGGATAGCCGGGTCATGCTGGCCTCACAGAGCAAGATGATCACCGCGGCGCTGGTGATGCAGGCGGTGAGTCAGGGCAAGTTTTCCCTGGAGGATAAGATTAATCCTTATCTGGTATCCGCTAATCTGCCAGCCTATGACGAGGGCATCACCATTGCTCAGCTGCTTAGCCACAGCTCAGGGATCGCCCCACAGGGCAAGGCCAACCGATTCGCGCCCGGCAGCGATTTTCAATACTCTAACCTGGGTTATCAGGTGTTGGCGCAGCTGCTCGAGATCACCTATCAGCAGGAATTTGCCACCCTGGTGAATACCTTTCTCGGCGAGCACGGCGTAGAAGGCATCGAGGCCCGGCTCGGGGCACAGCAGGGGCTGATCCAAGGCATAGAGATCGCTAGCCAAGAGCCGATGGAGTATGAGGTGCATATGAACCTACTACCGGGGGGCGGCATGACTGGCTCGGCCACAGGACTGCTCAATTACCTTAGGGCGCTACACGGCGGTAAGCTGCTGAGCAAGGAGGCCTACCAGGCGATGGTGGCTCCTCAGATATTACGACCTCATCGCTGGCAACAGCTCTATTACGGTTTCGGCGTGCAGGTTAGCCAGTCAGGAATGAATGAGTACAGCCACTCAGGCTATCTGCCTGGCTATCAATCCCTGAGCCTGAGCTATCCTGAGTCAGACACCTACCTTGTGGTGTTGGAAAATGCCTCCTGGCCGATCGATCAGAGCAATCAGGCCTTCGGCCTGCATGACAAGCTGCGCCGGGCAGTACGCGAGGCCTTGATGGCCGATAGCAAGCTTGAAAATAATGCCTCGGCACCGACGCAAAGTCGGTTATAATGTCGTCGCTATGGCAGGCGCACCCGCGCGAGCCAGTAATTTAAGAATTTAAGTCATGATTAATAACGATATTTTACGCCGTCTACGATTCGTATTCGATTACAAGAATGCCAAGATGATCAAGATCTTCGCCAAGGTCAAACATGAGATGAGCCAGGAAGTCCTGCTCAACATGCTCAAGAAAGAGGCTGAAGAGGGTTATAAGCCCTGCAACGACAAGACCTTGTGCCTGTTTCTGGATGGCTTGATCATCGAAAAACGCGGCCTGCGCGATGGGGCAGAGATCCCCACCCCCGTGTCTCAGTTAAACAACAACCTGATCTTCAAGAAGCTGAGGATCGCCCTTGAGATGCGCGAAGAGGATATTATCGAGACCTTAGCCCTGGCGGACTTCAGAATGACGAGTTCCGAGCTGGGTGCCCTGTTTAGAAAACCAGGCCACAAGCACTTTAAGGAGTGTGGCGACCAGGTGCTGCGTAACTTCTTGATGGGTCTGTCGATCAAGTATCGCGGCAAGTAAGAATATCATTCCCTAAAGACGCGGCTCAGGCCGCGTTTTTTTATGTCTGGCGATTGGGCCAAGGCATGGCTGTTTAAAACAACCAAGGTGTGAAAATAATCAAAAAAATGATCGCGTGAAAGGCAACAAAGATCACACTTTGTGGTAATCTTGCCAAAATTGAAAGCACAGCCATTCCAACATACCCACAGATAGAGAAAAGGTTACCAATGGACGATAATAAACGCCCGCTATATCTTCCTTTTGCCGGCCCTGCCATTCTTGAAGCCCCCTTGATCAACAAGGGAAGCGCCTTTACCGAAGAGGAGCGTATCTTCTTTAACCTAGAGGGTCTGCTGCCTCACGTGATCGAGACCATCGAAGAGCAGGCATCGCGCGCCTACGATCAGTACAAGAACTTCAGTAACGATCTCGATCGTCATATCTATCTGCGCAACATTCAGGATACCAACGAGACGCTTTACTATCGTCTGCTGCAGAATCATATTACCGAGATGATGCCTATCATCTACACGCCCACGGTCGGCCTGGCTTGTGAGCGCTTCTCGAAAAACTATCGTCGTAACCGCGGCCTGTTTATCTCCTATCCAAACAAGGATCGCATCGACGACATCCTCAACAACTCGACCCGCCAGAAGGTGAAGATTATCGTTGTTACCGACGGAGAGCGTATCTTGGGGCTGGGCGATCAGGGGATCGGCGGCATGGGTATCCCCATAGGTAAACTGTCACTCTACACCAGCTGTGGCGGTATCAGTCCGGCCTATACTCTGCCGATCACCTTAGATGTGGGCACAGATAACCCGCATCTGTTGGAAGATCCTATGTATATGGGTTGGCGTAATCAGCGTATCGGCGGCGAAGAGTATGCCGAGTTTGTCGAGGCCTTCATGGAGGCGGTACACAGACGCTGGCCAGATGCATTGATCCAGTTTGAAGACTTTGCCCAGAAGAACGCCATGCCGCTGCTAGAGCGTTACAAGGATAGATACTGCTGCTTTAACGACGATATTCAGGGCACGGCGGCGGTGACCGTAGGTTCCTTGCTGGCGGCCTGTCAGGCAGCCAACACCCAGTTGAGCAAGCAGAGAGTCGCCTTCCTTGGAGCGGGGAGTGCTGGTTGTGGTATTGCCGAGGCGATAATCGCCCAGATGGTATCAGAAGGAATTAGCGACGAGCAGGCTCGTCAGCAGGTCTTCATGGTGGATCGCTGGGGACTGTTGCAGGACAACATGCCTAACCTGTTGCCCTTCCAGCAGAACCTGGCGCAGCAGGCGGCCAAGGTCGAGGGCTGGAATACCGAGAGTGAGAACATCTCGCTACTGGATGTGATGAATAACGGTAAGCCGACCGTGCTTATCGGCGTGTCCGGTGCACCGGGTCTGTTTAGCGAAGAGATCATCAAGGCGATGCATAGCCACTGTGAGCGCCCCATCATCTTCCCGCTGTCGAACCCGACCAGCCGCGTCGAGGCGACGCCGAAAGATATCTTGCACTGGACCAAGGGCCAGGCGCTGGTAGCTACGGGTAGTCCGTTTGAGCCTGTGGTGATCGAGGAGCAGACCTATGAGATCGCCCAGTGTAATAACAGCTATATCTTCCCCGGGATTGGCCTGGGTGTGCTGGCCTCCGGTGCCAAGCGCGTCAGCAACGAGATGCTGATGGCCTCGAGCCGCGCCCTGGCAGAGTGCTCGCCGCTGGCGAAGGACGGCGAGGGATCCTTGCTGCCTGCGCTGGAAGATATTCATGCGGTCAGTAAGCATATCGCCTTTGCGGTGGGCAAGGTTGCCATCGAGCAGGGCCATGCGTTGCCATGTAGCGACGAGCTGCTATTGCAGGCGATCGAAGACAACTTCTGGACGGCGGAATATCGCCGCTATAAGCGCACCTCTTTCTAACCTCTTTGGCTTAACCATTTGCGTTAAAAAAGCTGCCTCAGAGCAGCTTTTTTTATACCTGTGGCGAGCCTGAATCTAGCTTGTGTTCACAAAATGCTATTCGGGTATTTGATCTTGGCGGCACTTCTCTCATCTCTCTCCTATTTTTAAGGCTGGCTTAATCTTGGCTAGTGAAGCTCGCCTAACAGGTATCAGTGTCAGAGGCGTTTGGCCCTGGCACGGCACAGGCGGAAAGCCTTTGAGCCTTTGCCTTTTATTGTGAGATGTTCACTGTTTGACTTGCCAAAACCAGGAACCAGAGATGAAAAAATTTACCACCCTAGCCGCCGGCCTGTTATTTGCGGGTGCGGCTGTCGCCACGGATTGCACAGATTGCCATGAGCCTATCGACCTGACCATGCACACAGAGTCAGAGGCTACCCTGGCGACCTGTAACGATTGTCATGGCATGGGAGATGCCCATGCGCCTGATCCAGAGATTCACACTCCAGAGCTGACCATCAAGGAGTGTAGTGACTGCCACGGCATGAACTAGCGATGTTGTCGCTTTAAGCTGGCATAAAAAAGGGCCCTCAGAGAGGGCCCAAAGACAAGGTCGAACTAAACGTTTTACCGTCAGATACTGCTTAGTGCAGCTTACGGCGTCCGGCGATAAGACCCAGTAGGCCCAGTGCCAGGAAGCCAAGGCTACCACCCGAATCAGAGTCACCGCCCTGTTCTGGGGTTTCCGGCGCCGGTGGTGTAGGTTCAACACCGTCTGAGTTCACCGTCAGCATGAAGCTGGTGGAGGCGGCGTCAGATGGGTAGGCCATATCGTGTACGGTTACCGTCACCAGAGTTTCGCCATACCAGTCGGCGTCAGGCGTGATGCTGAAGCTGTCGCCATCCACAGTTGCCGTGATGTGCTCACCCGATACCTTGATGCCATTGGCTGTGCCTTTGACATCGTTGTAGGTCACAGTGATGCCTTCCAGCGTGGTGTTCTCTTCCATCATCATGTCGGCAATAGGCGCAACCGAGATGTTAGTGGCGCTCGCCACATGATGGGTGACAGAGACCAGTTCAGAGTCGGCGTACTGGGTATCAACGGTAACGCTGTTATCCTTGCCCACTGCCGAGGCAGAGACTCTCGCGGAGAAGGTCAGTGATACAGCCGATTGCTCTGGACCGCGATAATCAGCACAGACAACCAAGCCTTCTTTCACCTTGCTATCGACATCACGATAGGCAAAACCATCGTTTAACCAGCCGTTTATCGGACCGAACATGTGACGCTCGCCCCAGAAACCATGTAGGCCGATTGAGCCTAAGTTGGAGTTAGCCGACTTCAGCGTGCGATAGGCGAAGATGATTTCAGGAGTCTCTTCTTCAAAGCTAATATCGGTGGCTACTATCGTTTCAACATTATACTGGGCATCGGGATCTGGATTGTTGGCTCCCACTAGGAAGTTGCTCCATTCTTCACCACCTACCCATTGGAAGATGTAATGCTTGTTGGTAACAACACCATATACAGCATCTTGGATCTTCAAGGTATCCCAGTTAAATGACGCCTCAGGCATTCTGATATCACCACGCCAGAGTGGGGCGATCAGCGTATCAGGGAAGTCCTGGAAGAAGTCGTTAAATGGACGATCTTGGTTCCAGAACATTGGCATCGCATCGAGTTGCAAGTAGCCAAATGGAGAGACACCTATAACGTCATAGCTGTACTCATCTGGGTTGGCATATAGGGGAACACTCGCGAGTCCATTTTCACTTAACGGTATGTATAGTGGACGATTTGAGTAACCAGATATCCCCATGTGGCTGAAACCTGCAGACGGAAGATCGTAGAAGGTTTCATCATCGCCATATGGCACCTTACAGTTGGCATCAGTTTCATTGGTAGTATAGACATAGTGACGCTTCATCTCACTCGACGCGGGCTGAGTGCTAGCAATACTGATTAGGTTGCCTTCAACAGTGGTGTCATCGGCATATGTTCCAATACCACCCACTTTGACAGAGTCTGCAAGCAGTACCAAACCATCGGACAGTTTAGTATTTAGGGTAAACTCACGTTCGCCCCCTAACAGGTTAGGTGCCAGGTCAACATTGAAGTTGATTATGTCACCAGCTTTCGCTGCGGTTTGTGAGGCTTCAATCTGAATGTCGCTACCCTTATGTTGTAGCTTAACCCCGAAATCACCCAGGTTACTGTCGTTGTAGCTATCGCTGCCGATACTTACCACCCCGTAGTAGACATCGCCTTCTTTTGCATCAGAGAGGTTATGATTCATTTTTAGTTGGAAAGGGGTCATGCCATCATTTGTGGCAGGGCCTTCAACTGTCATGTTGGCCTCATCATCTGCAGTCACTACAGCTAGGCGCAATTCAAATAGATCTGCACTCTGGTTAATGTCTTCACGAGCCCACTTCCAGTTTCCGGCTATGGCCCAATAACGACCAGGCATAGGGTCGTTGATGGCACAGAAGTCACCAGCATCTGTATTGGAATAACAAATGGCTTCATCTAACCATTGAATGTCTTCGTCACCGTTGACATCCATACCAAGATCTAACGCGGTATATGCGACTCTTGGAGCCTTAAGCACTTCCCATACAACACGCTTTGTACCTTCTGGAACATCGAAGAAGATAACTTTAGCGCCACCCGCCTCAATCTCTTCACGAGTGAAGCCCTGTGCATAGTCTCTTACCGTAGCAATTTTTAGGGCGGTATCGTGGTTTTCAGCCTTAGTTAGGCCATAAACTCGAGAATTCAGCTGTTGTATCTCAGCGGTAGTTAACATAGGTGTTACGGTGTGACCTTTATCCCTATGAATGACGCCTGAGACCTGGCTAGGTAGATTGTCGCTCTTGTACACAACGCCTACAGGCAGGTTCTGTACTGGTTTGCTGGTATCTGCCGGTGTGATAGATACTGCACCATTGAGTTGGATCTGTGAAGAATCAGCATAGTATGCCTCAACCTCTAGCACCTTGGCAGTTAGGTTGATAGCCTGGGTCTCGCCAGCCTTTAGGCTAAAGGTTCGTGGCGATACCTCGAGCTCTAGCATAGGGGCACCATCTATGCTTTCCGGTGTTGCATCAACCGTCCATGTACCATCTTCTGTTGCTGTGACGATACGCATCCAGCTACAGGTGCCTGCACACTCAGAGTTGAAAAAGTATGGTAGGTTCAATGTATGAATATTACCACCATTTTTCGGGTTAGCAGCACGATAGTTGCTGGCCGTTTCATCTAGCAGGAGTGTTGCGTTGTTGGCACGAGAGACATTGATCACGCCGCTACCAACGTCGGTCACGTTTGCCTTCACCACATCATAAGGATAGGCGTCGCGAGAGCGGGTCACGCCATCGATTGAAGCCGTGGTCATCAGCGCCGATTGGATCTGCGCCGGTGTCCAGTCCGGATGCGCCTGAGTTAGCAGTGCCATGGCGCCGGCAACGTGTGGGGCTGCCATAGAGGTACCACTGATGGCCGCATAGTCGGCTGGCATAGCCACTGCGCTAAATGGCATTTCATCTGCCCAGGCAGCAAATACATTCACACCTGGAGCTGCTAGGTTAGGCGTCATCACATCGGGAACTTGAAGGTTTGGTCCACGAGATGAGAAGTCTGCCACATAATCGCTGGTACTTTCTTTGGTCACTACCTGTGAGGCGGCAATCGTGATCTCATGGTTGCTGCCTGAAGCTAGCCACTGGCTTAAGCCGAAATAGCCGTTCTCCCAGCCGCCATAGTAAGCGTGATAGTCGATGTTGATGCCTGGGATGGCATAAGGGTCGTTATGGGTTGGATCAGACCATCCTGGGTTCCACAAAATGAAGCCACCGGCGCCACCAGCCTGTACGTTTACAGCCTTAGTCACGCGCGCAATCTCACCACGTTTACAAACGACAATTGGAGCCTTGCTATAGGCATTACCCATAGGGTCGAGGTCGAAGAAACCGGCCGGGAAGGGCTCGTTACACATTTCGTATTCCATGCCATAGGCTTTAGCTTCGACGACAGGGCCTGTATAAGCGCCTGTAATGCCGGAACCGTTAATGTCGCCTAATGGCTGATCGCCGCCTGTGGCATTAGTCAGCATCTTTCCTTCAACGGCTATTTCACGGCCGTGTGTAGTTGCTGCCACAGAGGTGAGCCAAGGTGATAGGTGATCGATAGCACCTCGGGCTTGAGAGGCAAATTCTGGTGAGTATGAGTTACCTGCTGACGCAGATACTGAAATACCCGCTTCTCGCGCAGCTAGGAAGCCCAGCTCCATTGGGTCATCCCACGGGAACGAACCAAATGTCTTACCGATAGAGTAGTTTATTACATCTACACCGTCGGCGATGGCATCATCTATCGCTGCAAGTAAGGCTGAACCCTTACAACCTCCAAAACTCTCACCATAGCTGCCGTCACCAGGGTAACAGACTTGATACATGATGACGTTGGCGCGCGGTGCGACACCCGAAATGCGTGGGAATTTCAGGCCTGTCGGCACACCGTCCCCGACTTCACCCGGCAGCGGTACTACATGGTCTACGTCTAGCAGTACGTTACCAGCGGCAGTAGATGAGGTATGTGAGCCGTGACCGTTGTAGTCCTCACCGTTTTGTGGGCGCTTAGGCTCTTCAATCCGCCAAGCTGGGATATCTGGCTGGAAGGCTGGGTCTAGGTAGGTATCTGTGATCTCCTCGTAAGATCGCACCCCGATCAGCTTGTCATTACACATGCTGACAAATTCAGCCTTCTCACAGTCACCCAGATAGTGGCTGTAACGCGCAGGCATCTGGTGCACATAGCCATCACCGGCGATGGCAGCAAATGAAGGATGGTCTGTGTTGATCCCCGTATCCAACACACCGACCACTATGCCTTCACCCATATACTTGTCATCGGCCGTGGTGCCTGTCCAGATACCGTCGGCGCCTATGTGCTGTGGCCCGACATCTGTGTGTAGTTGATAGGTCTGTTCCAGCGTGACGTTACGTACACCTGGTAGCGCCGCAACGCGCGCCGCCTGGTCTTGGGTCATGCGCATCGCCATACCGTTGAAGGCGAGTTGGTAGCGCTTCTTAACATCCAGCTTACCACCAACCGAGCTGGCCATCTGGGCTAAGACTTCATCTTGCTTATTGGTGAGATAGTCGCTGTAGCGCTTGACCGCGCGGCTATCCATGTCCACCTTGTTGTGACTGCGGGCATTGAGCATCACGGGCACTGTGCTCATGGTCGGAGAGGTCGCCGCCAGGCTAGGGAGGTCGCCGCGATAGAGTGAAACAGGCTTGTCGCTGAGCTCGACAATATAGGTCTGCTCACCTGTGATGCCCGCTTCATATTTAAAAGGCACCTTGTTGTCTTTGCTGGTTGCGATGGCGCGGTGTACGTTTTTGGTCGAGACCGCGCGTGTGTTTTGTTGATTGTCGGCCTGGGTACCATTACGGCGTTTACCGTTATACAGGTCTTCGTTGTATTGGATGATGGCATCGGTAATTTCGATGGCACGCATCTCATGGTTATTAGCATTGCTCGAAGCGGCTGCACCGCCGACGCCAGCGGCATAGATGGCCGCCATCGTCATGAGACTAACTTTCTTCAGTTTCATGGGTTGTTCCCTTTTCTTTTTATAGGTAACGCCGAGGCGTCGATGTAAAAGTAAGGCACTCGTACAACTATCGATTGTTAATGAGTTGGTGATAAAGACGCCAATGCGTAAAAGCTATAGGGCTATAGCTGCCATGCATTCATGGTTAAGCAATTGGTAATATTGTTAAGGGGTGAGGAAGTACACTGACTGAAGTTTTTGGCGATATTGGATTGTTTTGTTGGTGATAAATTTGGTTTTGCGTCCATTTATTGAAGAATAACGCTAAAAATGACGGCTTTGTTTGTAGATCAAATATGTGGTCGTTTTTAGCGCGCTTGTAGCATTTGGTCGCATTCTGATACAAATTGTTAAAACTTTGTTGCTTGGTGATTGGGCGATTTTCAGTCCGAGTGGCGTCGACTGAAATTTAACATAATTGATTGATATTATTTATTTTAATGTCATCTGCTTACCTTGCTGCTTCGCTACCTCTTGCTCGCTTTGTGCGAGAAACATCGCCTAGTGTCGGGTGCCTGCTATGTCTTTATGAAGTGGTAAATGATAGAAATGTTATCTCGCATGACGCTGGGTCGTGCGTAGATATTTTACCTGATTATCTGGCAGACCTATGGGCTAACCGATGGAACTAAGACACCTACGACACTTTATCGCGCTGGCGAGGCTAAAGAGTTTTAGCAAGGCTGCCAATGAGCTGCATCTGGCTCAACCCTCTCTATCGCGCAGCATCCAGAAGATGGAGGAGCGTCTAGGGGCCAGTCTGCTTGCCAGAGATGAGAAGCAGTTCGCCTTAACCGAATATGGTCAGATGGTGTTAGCCCAAGGCGAGCAGATCGTCAGTCAGCTCGAATATCTTGAGTCTGAGATCAAGAGTCGCCAGGGCATAGCGCAGAAGCGCCTGGTTATCGGCGCCAGCCCCATCCCACTGAACAGCATCATAGGCCCGGCACTGGGGGGCTTTATTCGTGATAATCCCCAGATGCTGATCGAGCTGAAAGTGGAGAGCTGGAGCCGCCTCTACAAGATGTTGCTCAAGGGGCAGCTGGATCTGTTTATTGCCGAGACCAATGCCACCTTGCTTGACCAACGCGATAATATCGAAACATGTCGTCTACCCCAGTCAAATGCCATTTTTTGTTGCCGCCGCGAGCATCCGCTGGCCCAGCTCGAACGTGTCTATCTGCCGAGTTTGAGAGATTATCCCCTCGGGGTGCCAAGGGCCTTTCCCGATCGTCTGAGAGAGCAGTTTGATGATCTGTTAGATGAAGATCGCCACGACTACGCTGGTTTATTGAAATATGATCAGTTTCAGCCGATCAAAGCGTCGCTGCAAGGATGTGACCTTGTGGTCTTGACGCCGGACATCTCGGTGCAGGCCGAACTCGCCTCGGGTGACTTGGTGGCGCTAGAGGTGGTGGGTATGCCAGATATTCGCGCCAACTTTAGTGTGGTCTCGATGAAGAATCGTCGTCTTAGCCAGGGTGCCGAGCAATTCGTGCAGGCCTTGTTTGCGGATCATTTGGATAGGGCGAGCGGTTTTTAATAGCCAACCCAGATTGGGTTGGCCTTGGTTGTTAAGCCTAGTTTGACTTGAGATCAATATCGCCGCTGATGGTGTTGATCAGGATATCGGCGCTGCCTTTGCCCAGCTGGAATTTGAGCGAGCTGCCTGGGCCATATTTAGGTCTCTTCGGTTTATCTGGGCTCAGACGATTGTCGATGTCACCGCTGGGGCCGCCGTCAATGGCGAAGGTCGCATCCAGGTTCGCGGGTAGGCTGAAGTTGATGTCACCACTGACACTGTCCAGGCTGGCCTTGGTCGTCAGTGCACTAACCGCCAGGTTCAGGTTGCCGCTGACACTCTGTGCCTTGAGGCGATCCACCTTGTCCAGGGTGAGCTTGGCATCTCCCGATACCAGCTCGATAGAGACCTGGTCGGCGCCGCTGTCGGCCTCGAGCTTACCGCTGACCAGGGTGTAGCTGACCTTACCCAGGCTTTGTTTGTCTTTGATCTTGCCCGATACGGTTTCCAGCTTGAGCTTGCCTTCAAGCCCCTGACTGGTGATGTCGCCTGAGACGGTATTGATGCTCACCCGCTCGGTGAGCTCCTCAGCCTTGATATTGCCGCTGACAGTTTGCACATTGATATCACCCGAGAGCTTACTCACTCTGTAGTTGGCCGATACCCCTTCGCTGTTTAGTTTAAGCTGTCTTGGCACCTTGACGGTGAGGCGTGAGCCCTGCTTGTTGCTGCCCGAGTAATGGCGGGGGAGTTTATCTTCGATGGAGATAGTGCCGGCGCTTTGTTCGACGGTGAGGCCTTCGCTCTGCTCATCCAGGGTGCCAGTGATGACTATGGCTTCCTGATCCCAGGATAGGATCTCGACTTCGCCGCGGCGTACCTCCAGGTTCAGACGCAGATCTCCTTCGACATCGATGCGTTTATCCACGCTCTGCGCCCCCAGCACAGATTGACTTAATAGTAGAAAGGGCAAAGCCAGGGCAGTGGTTTTTAGTTGTTTTTTCATATCATCTCTCCTGTTGTATCTCGATCCACAGGGAGTTTTTGCCCCTGTTTGATTAATTCGATCTCACGTTGTTGGGTCCACAGCCAGAGCTGCCAAAGTTGTTTGTCTGTCGGGTTGAGTTTCAGGGCATCATAGATCTCCTTGGCGGCGGCCCTGAGCTGTTCTATCCCTTGCTCGACCGGCTGACTGTAAGGGCTGCTGCGCCAATCGACTCGCTTGGTCAGGCTAAGGGCGTCGACACTTGCCTGGTGCTGCGCCTGGATCGTGGCCAGGGTCTGGATGAGGGCGTCGTCTTCGGCATTGGGCGCCGTTGGCCAGAGGCTGAACTTGCCGACCACTAGTGCCAGCAGCAGGGTGCTGGCGATCGCCATGGGACGCCAGTAACTGTGTGAGTTACTCGTGGGTGCATCGAGGCGAAGTTCGACCCCTTGCCAGAGATCCCGCTCTGGCGCCATCTCCTGCGGCGTCTCCTCGAGGAGACGCTTGAGCGTTTCTGCCTTGTCGACCATTAGATCATCTCCTGCAGTAGTTTCTTGGCCCTGTGGTACTGCGCCTTGCTCGTGCCTGTGGCGATATTGAGCCGCTTGGCGATCTCGTCATGCTGATATCCCTCAAGGGCGAAGAGGACGAAGACGATACGGGCGCGCTCCGGTAGACGTAACAGCAACCTGTCTACCCCCTGATAGTCGAAGTCGATGGTGGCTGTATGAGTCTCTTCACTCGGCAGAAATCTGGCCCAGAAACTCTTATGCTTCTTGATACAGCTCAGAGCCTGATTCACCGTTAGGCTATGGAGCCAGGTGGTAAACTGGCTCTTGCCATCGAACAGGGGCAGCTTTTGCCATAGGCGTACAAAGGTCTCCTGAGTGGCCTCTTCTGCCAACTCGGCCTGACCGGCGAGGCGAAAACAGAGGGCGTAGACGCGTCTGTAATGCTGATCAAAGAGTTGCCGAAATGCCGTCTTGTCTCCCTGTTTGGCGCGCTCGACCAATACGGCATCGAGGAGCTGGTGAGCATCATCTGGACTCGTGAGTGCGCTCAAATCTGTCTTCCCTGTGAGTGAACAATACCTATTAGACATAGGCAGCGATTGAAATGGTTTAAAGCGAAATGAAAAAAAGTGTTGGCTTAAGGTATATCAGCAAGATTCGAATGCCAACCTGGTGGGAAAAGCAGAGTTTTAAGAGACAGAAACATTCAAAGCGATGAAAGAAGCCGACATTGAAGAACTCGTCATTGAAGAAACCGTCATTGAAGGAGCGAATGTCGTAGAAGGTAAAGAAAACAGGGCGGCTTAGCTGTACTAGATGAGCTGTACTAGCTTAGCCGCCCTATGATGTGATCTTATAAGCGCTAGGCCTGTTTTTCGTATACCAGCTGGGCACCCACCAGATCCGCAAGCGCGGTGCCGACCGATTTAAATAGGGTTATGCTTTGCTCGTCTTGGCGACCAGCTATGTCACCGCGACAAAGATCCGCGAGTTCGCCCTTGACCTGGGACAGCTCAAACACGCCTTCCGACACAGGGATCAGCAGCTCGCCTGCTTCGGCGAAGACATTGACCTTGGCATCCACATAAACCTCGGCCTTGACGACCAGCTCGCTGTCGCATTCACGTCTGTCATGATTGTGGTTGCCCACCAAGTCCACATGGGTGCCGGGCGCTACCCAGGCGGAATCGAAGAGTGGCGCTGGTGCCCCGGTGGCGCAGCTGATGATGTCGGCCGCAGCGACGGCCTTTGGAAGATCCTCACAGGCCCTCACTTCTATCAGCGGCGCGGCGGCCTGGATAGCGCTGATGGTCTTATCGACCTTATCCGGCGAGCGGCCCCAAACGGTGATGGTGTCCAGCTGTCTCACGCAGGCGTGCGCCAATGCCATGAAGCTTGCCAGCCTGCCTGTCCCAAATAGCAGTAGATGCTTGGCATCTGTTCGTGACAGATACTGGCTCGCAAGCGCCGATACTGCGGCCGTGCGCCAATAGGTAACGCTGGTGCCATCGACCAGAGCCTGTGGCTCGCCGGTTTCACGGTTAAAGATCAAAACTTTGGAGTAGAGGCTTTCCAGTTCGGGAGACTTCTGAGGATTACTGGGGAAATAGGTAAAGGCCTTCACCGCTATAGTCTTCTGGTTCCACGCAGGCAGCACGGCAAAGGCATCGCTGTGGCTGCTGGTGTCGTCTAACGGAAAGACCTGTCGTTGTGGCATGCCGGCGGGCTCGGCAAATGTCTCTCTTAGTGCGGCGATTAGGCTGGGAAAGTCCAGTGCCTGGTGCACCATATCGGCATCGATAACTCGCATATTACCTCCTGTTATTTTGGGATATTGTATGCAGAATGGGTTTTGATTGGAAGCAAGATGGGGATTTTTAGGTGGATGGTGGATTTTTTTTAGCCAGTTGAGCTCGGCAAGCGGCTGAATTATTAATAATTCATTAAAGATGAATGTATGTAAGTCGATAGTTACTATACTCAATATTGGAATCAGTTTTGGCGTTCCAAGGTGTTAATTGTCGTTGAAGACAAGTAAAGCAATCACTTCAACTAAAGGATCTCCCCCTATGCTCATTCGTCACAAATTACTCGTTAGCGCAGCAGTATCTATCTGTTCTGTGATAGCGATGTTTGGTTTGCAGCGCTTTTCGGCGGCAAAGCTGGATGATTTGTCCCATGCTGCGCAACAAGTTATCGAACTTGAAAAGGATGTTTTGAGTTTACGTAGAGATGAAAAAGACTTCTTCGCGCGGTTGGATCTCGCCTATCTAGACAAGCATAAGCAGCAGGCGCGCGAGTTAGAGGAGAAGATGGCCGGTCTAGGGGCGATCTTCGAACGTAACGATATTGGTCAAAATGATCTGCAAGCCTTCAAGCAGAATCTTACCCGTTACGAGTCTACCTTCGCCGAGATTGCCGAGCTGCAAAAGCAGATAGGCTTGCATCCAAAGGATGGCCTCTATGGGGCGCTGCGCAGCGCGGTACATAATGTCGAGACCTTGGTTAAGGAGAAGAACGAGCCTGAGCTCATGGTGACCATGTTGCAGCTACGCCGCAATGAGAAAGATTTCATGCTTAGGCGTGCCATGAGCTATCTGGATAAGTTCAGTGGCAACCTGGCGCAACTCAGGCAGCAGGTGGCGGGAACTATGCTGAGTGACTCGGTCAAGGGAGAGCTCTATGGCTTGATCGATGACTATGAGAAAAACTTCAAGACCTTGGTAAACAAAGAGCAGGAGTTGGGACTGGACAAAGACAGTGGCCGCATGGCTAGCCTGCGAGACAGCATTGCATCGGCAGAGAAGTCTCTGGTGCAGCTAAAAGCACAGTCTATGGATGCCATTAGCGCCGCTGAAGATACCACAGTCACCATCAGCATAGTCATCTTTATTCTGATCGCCTTGGTGTTGATCGGTTTCACCCTGGCGATCATTCGCAGCATCATGGAGCCGGTGCAAAGGATCAGTGATGCGATCTCTCGCATCGAGGCGACTAAGGATCTGACCCTGAGATGCGACACTAAGGTGGATGATGAAATTGGTCAGATTGCCCGCCACTTCAATAGCATGGTCGAGTCTTTTCAGTCGCTGATCAGGGAGGTATTGAGCTCGGTCGAGGTGGTTAATCACTCCTGTCAGGAGCTGTCTGAAAACTCGATGCGCGCCTCGGAAGGGGTTGGGCGTCAGCTCAATGAGACCGACATGGTGGCTACCGCTATCACAGAGATGGGCGCGACCATAGACGAGATCGCCAGCAATACCGAGCTGGCGGCAGAGCGGGCCGGCAACACCCATGACAATGCCCAGCAAGGCCAGGTCGGCGTCGAACACACCATTGAGAAGATCCAGGCCTTGGCAGCCCAGCTGACCGATTCGGCCCAGGTGGTCTCTGAGTTAGAGAAAGACAGCGAAACCATTGGCAGCGTGCTGGATGTGATCCGTGGCATCGCAGAGCAGACCAATCTACTGGCGCTAAATGCCGCCATCGAGGCCGCCCGGGCCGGTGAGCAGGGCAGAGGCTTTGCCGTGGTGGCCGATGAAGTGAGAAGCCTGGCGATGCGTACTCAGGAGTCGACCGAAGAGATCGCCGGCATCATTCAGACGCTACAGTCCCGTACCCGCTCTATCGTGCAGCTCATGGAGGCGACACAAAGACAGGGGATTGAGAGTGCCGATCAGGCGGCGAGTGCCGGTGCCTTGCTGGAGCAGATAAACGCCGATGTTACCAACATCATGGATATGAGTACGCAAATTGCAGCGGCTATCGAGGAGCAGAGCATGGTGGCCTCCGAGGTGAACAAGAATGTGGTGGTGATCCGCGACATCGCCGCCGAGTCGGCCCAGGCGGCCGATGAGAATGCCAAGGCCTCCGATGACGTGAAGGCGCGAACTCAGGTACTCTATCAGGCGGTGAGTCTGTTTAAGATTTAATCGATTGATTTGCAAAGGGGGCTTAGCCCCCTTTTTTTTGAAATTTATTCATGAAATGCAGGGTTTATACTCATATTCTGTCGTCGGGTCGACTAAGCTAGTTTAGAGTGCAGGACAAATGAGAGTGGTCGATGCGATTAAATCACTTCCTAAATATTTTAGCCCTAGGGCTCTTATTGCTGTCGTTTTTGACCGCCAGTGGCATCTACTATCTTATTTACCTGCCAAGAATCGAAGAGCAACTTATTGATAGACAAGATAGAGATCTGCAGGCGGTTCAAAAGGGGATCGCCTACGCTCAGAAGAATCTGGATACCCTTAGTTATGACTATGCCATCTGGGATGACATGGTGCATTTTGTCGATAATGTTTCGCCTGAGTTTGTGGCCAAAAACCTCTACGATAATGCCTTCGAGGCGGCCAACATCGATGGTTTCTATGTGTTTAACCGCCAGAATCAGCTGGTGTGGCATTATCAGAGCGGCGCCGATTTTGCTATGCAGCAGCTTCCCCTAGTTAAGGCGGGCGTGGCCGGTAAGCTCCTTCCCTCTAAGGCGGAGATGGATGCGGGCAAGCCTTCTGTGCGCAGCGGCCTGCTGCGAATGGGTGACAGGGTGGTCTATTTTAGCAACGTGACCGTGATGCCCAGTAATGGCGAGGGGCTGGTGGCCGGCAGCTTGCTGACGGTGCGCAACGTGAGTCAGGCGATCCGTGAAGAGATAGAACAGTTTAGTCTGATTAAATTTGATCTCGAGGTGTTGCCTCAGTCACAGGCGCCGGGCGAGATAACCCTAGGATTTAGAGAACCGCCCAAGGTAGAAAAGATAGCTGCCGAGCACTCCTGGTATGTGCATGATGCGCTCGGTGTCCCCTCATTTAAAATCACCGTACTCCACGACAGAAACCAGATCCCCTCCATGTTTACCATAGAGTCTATCCTGATGTTTTTAAGCGTGCTGGTGATGTCTTATATTGCTATCGTCCCCTTCTCGGCACTGGTGGTCAGGCCGCTGCGGGTAGCCAATGCCGTGCTGGATAAGATGGCGCACAGGGGCATTTTGCTGACCATGCCGACCTCTTGGGTTATTACCGAAGTCGCCAAGCTGACCGAGTCCTTTAATCTGGTGGTGGAGAAGCTGCAGCGTCATCAGAACTATCTGGAATCCTTGTCGTTTAACGATCCCCTCACCGGCATCGCCAATCGCCGCAGCCTGGAGGTGTTTGCAGAGCGTGCCGATAAGCAATGGCGCGAGGGCAAGGGTGCGATAGGCTTTATCATGCTGGATATCGATTTCTTTAAGCATTACAACGACACTGTCGGGCATCAGAATGGCGACCAGGCTTTGATCAAGGTGGCCCAGGCCTTGATGTTGGAGTGCCGGCGTCGTGGCGAGCTGGTCACCCGTTATGGTGGTGAGGAGTTTTGTGTGGTTATCCACGGTGACAATCTGGCACAGATGGAGCTGCTAGCCAAGCGTATGCTGCAGAGGGTGAGGGATCTAAACATCTATCATCAAGCCTCGCCCTTTGAAATCGTCACCGTCAGCATGGGCGCCGTGCTCTATGACGGTTACCATCCAGAGTTTGCTAATGACGACTGGCAGACGATGATAAAGCTGGCCGATGAACAGCTTTATAAGGCGAAAGAGAGCGGGCGTAATAACCTGCAGGTACTGCATCGCAAGGTGAGCCCGCTCTTCGTGGTGGGCTGATTCAGAGCCTGAAGGTGGTCACCTGTTGGCGCATCGAGTCGGCGAGTGAAGTGAGTTGTGCGATGGAGTGACCCAGTTCCAAGGCCGATTCCGTCGACTGGCTAGCGATATCGCTGATGGCGATGATGCTGCGGTTTATGTTCTCGGCGACACTGCTTTGCTCTTCGGCTGCGGTAGCGATATGGGTGTTCATCTCCGTGATGTTATCGACCGAGGCCACGATCTCCTGTAGCGCCTCACCCGCCTTGTTGGTCTGCTGATTGGCATCGTCCACCTGTTTTATGCCCACGTCCATGGCGGTCACAGCCTCGCTGACCCCGCTTTGCAGCGTCTCTATCATGGTCTCTATCTCCTGTGTCGCCTCCTGGGTGCGCTGGGCGAGGGAGCGTACCTCATCGGCTACCACCGCAAAGCCTCGTCCCTGTTCGCCGGCTCTGGCGGCCTCGATGGCGGCGTTGAGGGCGAGCAGGTTGGTCTGCTCGGCTATTCCCTTGATGACGCTCAGCACACTGCCGATATGTTGGCTCTCTTGAGACAGGTGGGTGATCACCCCTGAGGTGCTTTGGATCTGCATCGACAGAGCTTGCATGCTGTTGATCGACAGCTGGACGATCTCATTACCGTTGGCGGCGAATCGGTCGGCATTTCTGGCTGAGTCGGCGGCGGCCGTGGTACTCTGGGCCACCTCGTTGACGGTTGCCGTCATCTCATTCATGGCGGTGGCCGTCTGTTCCGTTTCTGCCTGTTGCTGCTGGATACGGGCGTTGGAGACCTGGGTAAACTCGTTCAGGGCTAAGGCGGAGTCGCTGACGCTATTGGCTGCCTGGGCCACCCCCTTAAGGATGCCACGTAGATGACTAAAGACCTCGTTGAGGCGGCTGGAGATAAGCCCTAGTTCGTCGTTGTTGAGTTGGTCGAAGGTGACCGTGAGATCCGAGTCCTGTTGTATGGTGAGCAGCTGAGCGCGTATGTGATTGATAGGCGTCATTACGCTGCGGTTGATCCAGATACCCAGGACTATGCTGGCAACGGCAGCTACCAGAGTGATCACCAAAAAGAGAGATATAGAGGATTGATAGATATCACCAACCTTATCCTTCTCCTCCTTGGCAACCTTTAATTGTAGGCTGATCAGCTCGGTAATGGTGCCGCTGATGGGATCTATCACTCGGTAGAGGGGAATGATCTCTTTGTTGAGCTGGCCCGTGATGCTTCCCGACTTACCATCTAGTAGTTTCTCCAGATGGTTGATTTTCTGATTGGCGGGGACAAACAGACGTTCGGCCTCATCGACCAGGCGCTTCTCTTCCGCGGTGAGTTCGGTAGCGACATACTTACGCCACTTATTGTCTATGTTGTTACTTGCTTCCTGCAGGGCTTGCTTGGCCTGTTCGGCGCTAAACTCGCCGGCATTGGCCTTGTTGATGGCATCGATCACAAACACGGCATAGTCGTCGGCGATCACCTTGAGATCTTCCAGTGGTACTACTCTATCGTTGTAGATGGTACCGACGCCTTTCTCGATATTACTCATCATGTTGATCGCTAAGATGCAGATACAGATGAGAAGTGAGAGGGGGAGTAAGATACCGAAAGCCATCTTGTGCTTAATTTGAATATTGTTCATATAGATACCCAAATGAAGGAGTAAATAGCAGAAAGCTAAAACTTATGTGGTATCTATAGGTATAGCAAAAGATTGAAAACGGTAGAGACCAAGAAACAAAAAAGCCTCGCATTGCGAGGCTTTTTTGTGTGGTGCGCTAGGCACCCGCTGAATATGGTGCCCGAACCCGGAATCGAACCAGGGACACGAGGATTTTCAATCCTCTGCTCTACCGACTGAGCTATTCGGGCGACGGGGTGCATTAAAAGGCTTTTGCGCATTTGAGTCAACACATTTTTGCAAAAACTTTGTTTATCTTGCCTGTTTGGATAACTTTTGCCCGAAGCGCTGGTTTTTAGATCAAATGTTGGTTTTACATGAGATTGTCGCCCAAGAGGGGAAGTGGTTAGGCTACTCGTGCCAATTTCGTCTGGAGCAATGTTTGTCTAGGTGTCGTTAAGGTTTTCGTAGGCTGAGGAGGGAAGCTGTGGCCTGTAATTCAATAGAATAGAGGGCAATAAAAAAGCCCCGCAAGTTGCGGGGCTCTTAGGTCAATCAGATCACTTGAGCATATCATTATTGGGGAAGTTGCTCTGCATCACCATGAGTACGTGATCTTTTAGCTTCTGTTGGCCGAGTTCCTCGTAGGCGGTTGCCATGATCTCTAGGGCGCGCTCGGTAGAAGGTGTACCAGGATAGGTCTCCAGCACTGTCTGGGCGCGTACCGCGGCGGCGCTCCAGGCATTCATCTTGATGTAGTATTCAGCAACCGTGATGGCATATTTGGCCAGACGATTTTTTAAGAACTGCATGCGCTTTTGTGCATCGGCGGCATACTTGCTGTTAGGATACTGCTTGATTAAACGATCGAAGTCGTTAAAGGCGTCCTGGGCGGCCTTGGGATCTCGGTCGGTTCTGTCGATATTAAGCATGTCGTGGAACATATAGTTGTCCGACTGCATGTTCACCAGGCCGCGCATATAATAGACATAGTCGATATCTTTATGTGTGGGGTTAAGGCGAATAAAGCGATCGATATTGGCGATACCCGACGCGGCATCGTCCAGTTTGTAGTATGCGTAGATCAGGTCTAACTGCACCTGAGTCTTGTGTGGGCCGAAGGGGTAGCGAGAGTCTAGTGCTTCCAATGATCGCACCGCTTTACTATAGTTGCCCAGTTCCATCGAGGTCCTGGCTTGAGAATAGAGGACTTCGGGGGAAGATTTACTCAGCTCAATATCATCTTCGGGTTTACTACTACACGCCGCTAAGGCCAATGACAACAAGGCGATAGCTGCGCCTTTAGCAAAATTATGCATACTTGAATTCGATTCTTTGTAAGTTGTTGTTTAAGAATTTTTCCATTTCACGATAAAATAGAAACAATACGATTGTAACAGATAGCACTTTAATTTGGACCCCAAAACGCGGGTACGGTTCCTATGACACAAGAGATTAATCTAAAAAGCGAGATCACAGCAACACAAACCGGGCAGAGATTAGACCAAACCCTGGCCGAGTTGTTCCCTGATTACTCCCGTACACGTATTAAAGAGTGGATACAGGCTGGTGCCGTCTACGTCGATGGTATGGTGCAGACTAAGCCGAGAGAAAAGGTGCTCGAAGGCCAGGAAATTGAGATCGAAGCGACTCTCAAAGAGGAGATCAAGGCCGAGGCCCAGGCGATCGATCTGGATATCGTCTACGAAGACGACCATATTATCGTGATCAACAAGCAGGCCGGGCTGGTGGTTCATCCAGGAGCGGGCAACAGCGACGGCACCCTGATGAATGCACTCCTGCACCATTGCCCTGAGATCGAACTCGTGCCAAGGGCGGGTATCGTGCATCGTCTGGATAAGGACACCACAGGCTTGATGGTGGTGGCCAAAACAGTTGAGGCGCAGACCCATCTGGTGGCGGCACTGCAGGCCCGCGAGATCACCCGTGAATATGAGGCGATCGTTAGCGGCACCATGACGGCCGGCGGTATAGTAGATGAGCCTATCGCGCGTCACCCAACCAAGCGTACCCATATGGCGGTGCATCATAGTGGTCGCCCCTCTGTGACCCACTATCGTGTGGCGGAGAAGTTCCGTGCTCATACCCGTCTGCGCCTACGTCTGGAAACCGGTCGTACCCACCAGATCAGGGTGCATATGGCACACATAGGGCACATCTTGGTGGGGGATCCCGTTTATGGCGGTCGACCTCGTCCGCCTAAGAAGGCCACACCTGAATTGATGGAAGCGCTAAACGGCTTTAAGCGCCAGGCGCTGCATGCGGTTCGCCTCGAGCTAGCACATCCCTTCACCTGCGAGATCATGAGCTGGCAGGCGCCAATTCCTGAAGATATGGTGGCCTTGACCCGCGCCCTGCGCGAAGACACCAAGGCCCATCCGGCGGAATATTAATGCTGCCTCAAGACTGGTTTATTCCCCCTGGCGTGAAGCTGGCTTTTAGCCGGCGTCAGGGCGGCGTGAGTCAGGCGCCCTTCGATAGTCTTAACCTTGGCGACCATGTTGGGGACGACCCCGAGCATGTGCGTCAAAATCGTCTGCTTGCGGCTAAGGCCATGGGCTTGGCTGGTGAGCCGGCCTGGTTGCAGCAAGTTCATGGCATAGATCTAGTAAATCTGGAACAGGACTCTAACCGTGTTGCCGATGGGAGTTTCTGTCGTAGTAACCGGCATGTGTGTGTGGTGATGACCGCCGACTGCCTACCGGTGCTGATCTGCGATCGCGAGGCAACTCAGGTGGCCGCGGTGCACGCCGGTTGGCGCGGCTTGTGTAACGGCATTGTCGAGGCGGCCGTTGCCGAGTTTGATGCACCCACTGATCAGCTGCTTATCTATCTCGGTCCCTGCATCGGCCCCAAGGCCTTCGAGGTGGGAGCGGAAGTCAGGGCGCAGTTTATCGCCCAGCATGCTGACACAGATGCCTTTTTTACTCCGAGAGGCGATAAGTTTTTAGCCGACCTGCAAGGGATCGCCCGCTATCGAGCCGAGCATCTCGGTATCGGCTCCGTCTATCAACTGCCTCACTGCACTTTTAGTATGAGTGCCGACTATTTCTCCTATCGCCGAGAGGCGAAAACCGGGCGCATGGCCTCATTTATCTGGCTGGAAAAGTAGCGTAAATTTTCAGCAATTTTTTCCTTGTTGCTTGAATCCTCCTAAAAAGTCCCCATTTATACTGGTAACAAAGCACTGAAGGTTTCCTTCATTCGTTAATTTTTAGGAGGCTGTATGCGACTCGATCGTATGACGAACAAATTCCAGATAGCAATCTCCGATGCTCAGTCATTAGCGTTGGGGCGTGACCATCAGTTTATTGAGCCGATCCATCTGATGATGGCGCTGCTTAATCAAGATGGTGGCTCAATTCATCCACTGCTGACCCAGGCCGGGATCTCGGTCAGTACCTTGCGTTCCGCCCTGAGCCAGGAGCTGGAACGCTTGCCGCAAATTGAGGGCACGGGTGGCGATGTCCAGCTCTCGCAGGCACTTATTCGCCTGCTAAATCTGTGTGATAAGCTGGCGCAGAAGCGTAAAGACAAATATATCTCTAGCGAACTCTTCGTGTTGGCCGCCCTCGAGGGTAGCGACGCCTTGGCGCAATGTCTGAAGAAATCCGGCGCCACCAAGGAGCTGCTGGAGAAGACGATAGAAGAGGTGCGTCTGGGCAAGAATATCGACGACCCTAACGCCGAAGATCAGCGTCAGGCACTGAAGAAGTTTACCGTGGATCTCACCGAGCGTGCCGAGCAGGGCAAGTTAGATCCTGTGATCGGCCGTGACGATGAGATCCGCCGCACCATCCAGGTGCTGCAACGCCGCAGTAAGAATAACCCTGTGCTCATCGGTGAGCCGGGTGTGGGTAAGACAGCCATCGTCGAAGGGCTGGCCCAGCGCATTATCAATGGTGAGGTGCCAGAGGGGATCAAGAATAAGCGGGTCTTGTCACTCGACTTGGGCGCCCTGGTGGCCGGGGCCAAGTATCGCGGTGAATTCGAGGAGCGTCTCAAGGCGGTGCTTAACGAGCTGTCTCAGGAAGAGGGTCAGGTGATCCTCTTTATTGACGAGCTGCATACCATGGTGGGCGCGGGTAAGAGCGATGGCGCCATGGATGCGGGCAACATGCTTAAACCTGCCTTGGCGAGGGGTGACCTGCACTGCGTCGGTGCGACAACCCTGGACGAGTATCGCCAATATATCGAGAAAGATGCCGCCCTCGAGCGACGTTTTCAGAAGGTGCTGGTGGACGAGCCGAGTGTCGAGGACACCATCGCGATTTTGCGTGGCCTGAAAGAACGCTATGAGCTGCACCACCATGTGGAGATCACCGACCCGGCTATCGTGGCGGCGGCCAGCATGTCGCATCGTTACATCTCAGACAGGAAGTTGCCCGATAAGGCTATCGATCTTATCGATGAGGCGGCGTCCAGTATCCGTATGCAGATAGATTCTAAGCCAGAGCCGCTGGATAGATTAGAGCGCCGCACCATACAGCTTAAGCTGGAGGAGCAGGCCCTGAGCAAGGAGAGCGACGAGGCTAGCCAGCGTCGACTCAGCACCTTGCGAAGCGAGCTTGCCGAGGTAGAGGCCAAGGCTGCTGAGCTGAATGAGGTATGGCATACCGAGAAGGCGGCGCTGGCTGGCACTCAGCATATCAAGGCGGATCTCGAACAGGCCCGAATGGATCTTGAGGTGGCGAGACGCGCCGGAGACCTGACCCGCATGTCAGAGCTGCAATATGGTCGTATTCCCGAGCTGGAGAAACAGCTGGATCTGGCCGCTCAGGCTGAGATGCAGGACATGACGCTGCTGCGTAACAAGGTTTCCGATGTGGAGATCGCCGAGGTATTGTCTAAGGCGACCGGCATCCCTGTGTCTAAGATGCTCGAAGGAGAGAAAGAGAAGCTGCTACATATGGAAGAGGCGCTGCATACCCGGGTGATTGGCCAGAACGAGGCCGTGGATGCGGTGGCCAATGCCATACGTCGTAGCCGCGCAGGCCTTGCAGATCCTAACCGTCCTATCGGCTCCTTCCTCTTCCTCGGCCCTACCGGGGTGGGTAAGACAGAGCTGTGTAAGTCGCTGGCTAAGTTCCTGTTTGATACCGAATCGGCCATGGTACGAATCGACATGTCCGAGTTTATGGAGAAGCATTCTGTGTCGCGTCTGGTTGGCGCGCCTCCAGGTTATGTCGGCTATGAAGAGGGCGGTTATCTCACCGAGGCAGTGAGGCGTAAGCCTTATTCGGTGATTCTGCTCGATGAGGTGGAAAAGGCGCACCCCGATGTGTTTAACATACTGTTGCAGGTGCTGGACGATGGTCGTCTGACCGATGGTCAGGGTCGCACGGTCGATTTTCGAAATACCGTGGTGATCATGACCTCTAACCTGGGGTCAGATGTGATTCAGGAGCGTTTCGGGGTTGCCAGTTATGCGGAGATGAAGAGCGAGGTGATGAATGTGGTGACCCACAGCTTCAGACCCGAGTTCCTCAATCGTATCGATGAAAGCGTGGTCTTCCATCCACTTGAGTCTGAACATATCGCCCATATCGCGCAGATCCAGATTGATAATCTGAAGGCGCGTCTGGCTGAGAAAGACTTTGAGCTTGAGGTGAGTGATGATGCCTTAGCCTTGATTGCTCAGGCTGGATTCGACCCCGTTTATGGTGCAAGGCCGCTGAAACGCGCCCTGCAGCAAGAGGTGGAAAATCCACTGGCTCAGAAACTCTTGAGCGGTGAACTGTTACCCGGCGCGCCAATCAAGGTCGATGCCGCGGGTGGCGAACTCGCCTTCCATCAATAAGCCTTAGTCTTATGTCAAAAGCCCAAACCTAGGTTTGGGCTTTTTTATTATGGGTATCAGATTGCATTTGGCTATTATTTACACTAATTTGCGAAGAGGCAGATCTTTTCCTAATTTGAGTTTTTATACTGTGAAGGAGTACTGGATGAAAGCAAGGTTAGCAGTTATAGCATCTTTGACCGTAATGATGACGGCGTGTAGCTCAGCACCAATGCAAAGCAGTGGCCCGGCCTTCGTCGGGGTTGGCAGTGTCGATTATGATAGCCTCTATCACTTTGGCTACAACACAGGTTGCCGAAGCGCCGGATATCTGAAGCAAAACCCGGGCGCCGATACCTTAGAAGGAATGAAGGATAAGGTGTTGGATGGATTGAGCGAGTTTGATAAAGGCTGGAACGCCGGTACTCAGGCCTGTCAGGATGGTGTGAGCCGTTCTATGTATACGGTGCAAGGTAGCAGCTAGGGAAGTAGATTAGATAGGCAAGCGCTAAAAACATGAAGCGACAGCCAGAGTCATTTTGGTTGTCGCTTCTTTTCTCCACTTCTCTATTTAGGAGAATGGCTATATCTTAAGAGGCTATTTGCCGCAGAAGAGCTTGATACGCTGTTTCTGTGCGGCTATCTCTGATTGCCTGTCTTCCTCTGTCATACGCATCATTTCACCATTTTCTTCATTCTTACGAGTCAATCGAGTATATGTCTCGAGCACATTCAACTGATGTTTGGCGTTTTCACAGATGGCCTTAGCCTGGGCCTTATCTTTCTCGTTGACGGCTTCGGCGGCTAACGCGGCGTCACTCTTCTGCTCGCCTTGTTTTTTGGTGACCTTAGGGGCGGTGAAGCCAACCTTCTTTTGTTCGATATCTTCGCTATAGAGTTTTTCTGTCTTTGCCTCGGGGGGCTTTTCTTGGCTGTAGTGAGTGACACCGTTTTCATCCACCCATTTATAGATGGTGGTCGCGAGCGCTGGGGTGAAAAGGAATAGGCTTAACAGTGCGCAGAGATAAAATTTTCCGGTCATCTTAGTATCCATATCTGTGTTGGGAGAGAGTGCAAGAGTGCCTCATCTGCCAACAATTAGAGCTCGGTATAAAAAGTGAGCTTAAATCTGTGTTATCTTTTTATTTTATCAAGATAACCTTGCTTTTTAGTATATGCAAAATTTAAACAAAGAGACGGTTAAGAGCCGCGGTATCTACCTTTTACCTAACCTGTTTACCACGGCGGGACTATTTTCCGGTTTTTATGCGGTGATCGCATCCATGAATGGTCACTTCGAAGCCGCGGCCATCGCCATCTTCGTCGCCATGATTTTCGACGGCCTCGACGGAAGGGTCGCCAGGATGACTAATACCCAGAGTGCCTTCGGTGCCGAATATGACAGCATGGCGGATATGGTCTCCTTCGGGGTCGCCCCGGCGTTGATTGCCTATAACTGGGCCTTGGCCGACCTGGGTAAGGTCGGTTGGTTGGCGGCATTTATCTATTGTGCCGGTGCCGCGCTGAGGCTCGCACGCTTCAATACCCAGGTCGGCGTCGCCGACAAACGTTATTTTCAGGGGTTGGCGAGTCCGGCCGCCGCGGCGATTATTGCCGGGGCCATCTGGACGGGCACCTACTATGAGATAGAGGGGCAGCAGGTCAGTATTTTGGCCCTGCTTATGACGGCTTGTGCAGGCCTCTTAATGGTGAGTAACTTTCGCTACTACTCCTTCAAAGATTATGACTGGCGTGGACGGGTTAACTTCATGGTTATCCTGGCGCTGGTGGGTCTGTTTGTGGTGGTCTCGGTGCAACCGGCGACGATTCTGTTTATTGTCTTCAGCCTCTATGCGCTCTCTGGACCCATCTATACCATTCGCACTGTGAAGAAGTTAAAGGTAAGCCACGTGGTGGGAGATGAGAATGAAACCGATACCGATATTGCTCGAGAGATAGATGAATCTAAACCAATTGAGCAAGATGATTTAGATGCTGATAAGAAGCAGTAACGCCTAAGCCTATATTAAGGCGATAAGAGTTAAGGCGACAAGAGTTAAGGCGACAAGAGTGCACTTGCTATTAAGGGTTTAATAAGCGAATAGGGCAGCCTTGCAATCAGGCTGATCAGATTTTTGGCAGAGTCGAATTTTTTGTGCCAAACTTATTTTCCGGTTTCAAACAAGCGAGTCGATAAACCGACAGTATGTGGCGTTATCGTTATTCGCTTGTTGCCTTTGCGTATGGCTTTTTGCGGGATTCATCTCGATCTGCATGTTTTTTGTTCGATTGGTGGTTTTCGTTTAAAAAGCCCTTGCGCAAAAGATTTGGCTCCCTATAATGCGCTCCCACTGACACGGCAAACGGCGCTACTTACCCAGTGAGTAGGTAACCAAGGTCGAGTCAAGGTGATAAGCGGTTCGAGTTTTTAA
>NZ_WRPA01000002.1 GCF_009831655.1 Shewanella insulae
GCGCGGTTCTCATTAAGGCCAGAGCCTCTAATTGCTCATAAACAGGTCGGATATACGGATGCAGTAATATCTTTTGTTACTAACAAATTAGCTATTGAATCTATCCAGGTGTCCATATATGGACTTGCTGCGTGCCAAAAGAATGTCTGCACAAAAGGCCTGCTGCCAAGCGATTGATAAACCATTAGGCTATGGTTTAAATCTCCCATCCAAGCACCTCAGTCAGGTAGATGCAAAAACATCAAAATGAAGCAACACTTCATTCAATCTGTCACAAATGTGTAAGCACATAAGGGTCGCTCTTTTGCGTCCCTGCAATCGCGACATTGGTGCATCCATGCACTGCACCTGCTGCCAAGCATTTGATAAACCATAAAGCTATGGTTTAAAGCGCCCATCCAAGCACCTAAGTCAGGTAGATGCAAAAACATCAAAAGGAAGCAAGGGTTAACACTACAACGCGGTGATAGACACCAAACCAAAGGTGAGGAACAGCTCCATAGAGATCGACTAAGGCTCCCCTTTCGCCAACTTCAACTCCACGACATTCCCTTCTGGATCATTAATATAGAGGGAGCGCCCAACCCCTTGGGCCCCGTATCTTTTGGCAAACTCTTGGGTGGCGATGCCCTGCTCGCTTAGATAATCCAGCAGGGCCTGTTCCTCCATGGCCTCGATGAGCAGGCAGATGTGGTCGACGTTGCGGCCATCTTGCTGCGGCGGTCTACCGCCCAATCGTCCCAGGGGGCTGTCGCAGGTGACGATATCGATCAACGCCTTGCCGGCCCTCAATTGGGTGAGCCCCTCATCGGCCAGTTGGCGCTCAATGGGACACCCCAGCACCTGAGTGTAAAAGTGCAGCATGGCATCCAACTTGGTGGTACGAAATACCAAATGATCTATACCCCTTACCTGGATCATAATTATCCTCGTTGCGCGCAATTTGCTGTAATTATAGCCAGATGCACCGCAGAGGTGACACCGACAGCAAAATTACGCCACTAAGGGTATGTTCCCGTTGGAAACTAAGGTAGTTTGATGATATCGCCGCTAATGGAGCCTAATAGATGAAACACGGTAAGCACGACGCACAGCTGTTAAAACTGGCCCTGGATATTGGCGTAGGCTACGCCAAGAAACGTGGCTTCGCCGATTTCGATAAGGGGATCTCCCCCAAAGATAAGGTAGAGTGCATCTACCGCCTGCTGGTGCAGGACAAGCTGATCCAGCCCCTGGCGACCGACAAGGAAGATGGCCCCAACATGAAGCACAAGCTGATTTTGTGGATCCAGCGCCAGTTGCCCGAGGAGCATCCCCTCAAAGACTAAACTGGGGGCTAAGTAGAAGCCCGAAGCCGTTGATCTCTATCAAGCCTTAGGCCGATTTCCGGCAGCGAGAGCCGAGATGAGCTATAGATCTAGCATCACCTCAGCCTAAGTGCACAAGGAGTTTTCGTGGCCGGGCCAGGACTATCGAGTCAAGCGGCGGCCGAGCGGCTGGAACAATATGGGCCCAATTGCCTGCCCAAGCCGGCAAGACTCAGCTTCATCCGCCTGTTTATTCTGCAGTTTAAGAGCGCCTTCATCTATGTGCTGCTCGCAGCCTTCATCGCCTGTCTGCTGCTCGGCCAGTTCCTCAATGCCATCTTCATCTTCGCCGTGCTTATGCTCAATGCCATCATAGGCACGGTGCAGGAATACTCGGCCCAGCAGGCCGCCGATGCCCTGAGCAAGATGGTGCCCTCCCAGACCAAGGTGATCCGCGACGGTCATCCCAAGTTGGTGGACAGCCTGAGCCTGGTACCCGGCGACTATATTCTGCTGACCAACGGCGATCGCATCGGCGCCGATATCAAAATCGAAAAGCATAACCAGTTTAAGGTGGATGAGTCGGCCCTCACCGGCGAGTCGCTGGCGGTCAACAAGACAGATCTCGCCTTCGCCGGTACCCTGGTCACCCATGGGCGGGCCGAGGGCGAAGTGATCGCCACAGGCGCCCGCACTCAGATAGGCCAGATAGCCGCACTGGTGCGTCAGGGCGGCAGCGCCAAGCCCCCCTTGATGCAGCGTATCGAGCGCTTCACCCTGATCATCGCCATCGCCACCTTAATCATCATCGCCCTCATCTTCGGCCTGACCCTACTGCGGGGCGCCGATCTCTCCCAGGTGTTCCTGCTGGGGGTCGCCCTGGCGGTCTCCGCCATTCCCGAGGGGCTGCCTGCGGCCATCACGGTCGCCCTGGCCATCGGCATGAAACGCATGTCTCAGGCCAATGTGATAGTGCGTAAGCTGGTGGCGGTGGAATCCCTCGGCTCCTGCACCTATATCGCCTCGGATAAAACGGGCACCCTGACGGTCAACGAGATGACCATCAGCCAGATAAGTCTGCTGTCGGGCGAGCGCTACCATGTGGCGGGCACAGGGCTGACCCCCACTGGCTTGGTACACAAACATGGCCACGGCGTGCCGGTATCGACCGCGCGGGACCCCGAACTCTACCGCCTGGCCCTCACCGGCGTGCTGGCCAACGAGGCCCATCTCAGCTTCGAGGCCGAGCAGAGCCATGCCAATCAGATGCATGCCGACGGCGACGGGGTGGATCTCGCCTTCCTGACCCTGGGCTATAAGCTCAATCTCGAGATGGACAGGACCAAGCAAGCACCACAGGAGCAGCTGTTTGCCTACGAGTCGGAAAACCAGTTCAGCGCCAGCATCAACCGGATAGAGGGGCGCTCCGTCATCTCGGTCAAGGGCGCCGTAGAGAAGCTGCTTACCATGTGTCCGCTTAATGAACAGCAGACTCAGGCGGTACTCGATGAGACCCACTGGCTGGCGCGCCACGGCTACCGGGTGCTGGCCCTCGCCAGCGGCGAGGTCGGCGATCCTCACCACCCACTGCAAGGGCTGGAATTTCTGGGATTAGTGGCCATGAGCGATCCCCTGCGGGAAGATGCCATAGAGGCGGTAGCCCTGTGCCAGCAGGCGCAGATCAAGGTGGCGATGATAACAGGCGATCACCCGGTAACCGCCCTGTCACTGGCGCGCCAACTCAAGCTGGCCGACGACCAGGAGGGAGTGATCACCGGCGAACAGCTCATCCAGGCCCAGCAGCAGAGTCTGGCCGAGTTCGACAGCATTATTGCCAGCCACAGGGTATTTGCCCGGGTGCAGCCCAGGCAGAAGATGGAGATCACCGAGTCCTTGATCCGCCAGGGCGAGTTTGTCGCCATGACGGGGGATGGCGTCAACGATGCCCCGGCGCTGAAACACGCCCATGTGGGGATCGCCATGGGCCGCAAGGGCACGGATGTGGCACGCGAGAGCGCAGATCTGGTGCTGACCGACGACAGGTTCAGCTCCATCGTCAAGGGGATCATCGAGGGGCGCATCGTCTATAACAACATTCGCAAGGTGATCTACCTGCTGATCAGCACGGGGGCCGCCGAACTGCTGCTGTTTATCTTAAGCGTACTGTTTGCTCAGCCTATTCCCCTGTTTCCGCTACAGATCCTCTGGCTCAACCTGGTCACCAACGGCGTGCAGGATGTGGCACTGGCCTTCGAACCAGGAGAGGGTCATGAGATAGACCAACCGCCGCGTAAGCCCAGCGAGCCCATCTTCGATCGCCTCATGCTAGAACGGCTGATTGTCAGCGCCCTGTGGATGGGCATGATGGCCTTCGGCCTCTTCTCCCTGCTGCTCGCCATGGGCAACAGCGAGAACGACGCCCGCAACCTCACCCTGATGTTGATGGTACTGTTTGAAAACGTGCACGCCCTCAACAGCCGCTCTGAGCGCAACTCGCTGCTGCGCATGCCCGTGCTGAGCAATCCCCTGCTGCTGTTTGGCATAGTACTGGCCCAGGGCATCCACATAGGTGCCAGCTATACTCCAGGCTTAAGTGAGGTGCTGGGCATTAGCCCTATCGGGGTGGGACAATGGCTCATGCTGCTGAGCGCCGCCTCGACACTTTTATTCATCGATGAATATCACAAGCGTCTCTGGCGCCAGCAGCACAGCCCTAAGGTTAGGCAGGCAACAGCTGATCGTCAGCTGGAATGATCAATACATTGCTGCGGATTCGTCTCAGCATGGCCTCGGCGGTATTGCCTATGACCATGCCCATCAGTCCCTTGCGCTGGCGGGCGCCCATTACCAGATAGGCAGCCTTGAGACGGCAGGAGAGCTCGTAGAGGCAGAGATCGGGATCGCCCGCCAGGAAGTGCACATGCTCCTGATTCAGGCCTATCTCGTCCAGCTGAGGCTGATACCTGTGATAGGCGTCCTTCACCAGAGTACGGGTGTTGATGAGATCCATGTCTCGCAAGATCTTAGGCACTCGAATGATGTATGCCAGATGCAACTGGCAATCCATGGCCTGGGCCAGCTGGCGCCCCTGTTGAATGACAGCCTGATTAAGTTTCTGTTTGATAGGTTTTTCGCTGCCAAGGTCCACGGCCATCAGCACAGTTTTAGCACGCTGTAGCGGGTTGTCACACAGCATCATCAGGGGGATACGTACATGACGGATCAGCTGCCAGTCCATCGGCAGGTAGTGCTCCTTGTGATGCACCGCCTTAACCATGAGATCGAATCCATGACGAATGGAATGAAGACAGGCATGTTCGAACATATCTTTACTCCAGACACTATGCACGGCCACATCGTCGACCTTGAGCGCCTTGAGCTTTGCGTCTATCTCCTCGCTGCGCTGTCGCATCACGGCCACCTTGGCCGCCGCCCCGAGCCTGGGGTTGTAGTACTCCTTGCCGGCAAAGGATTCGTAGCTGTAGGCAAACACCTCGGCCTGCTTTTCCAGCACCCTGGCCAAGGCGATCCCCGTCTCGATGGCGTCGGCCTGAAGCTCGGCTTTCTGGGAAATAATAAACACCTTGTCCATGGTTACCTCCTGTCGGCATGTATCAACTTGAGCTTAGTCACACTCCACCGGTTACGCCTTGATCTCGGTCATCAAAATGATCAAGATCACATTATCACCACTCTCGGGGAGTCGCGCCTGCTATGGCCATAGATAACTTCGTCTTGTCCCTGTGTTTGATCCTGCTCTTCGGCCGGGTACTGGGCGAGGCCTTTAAGCGTCTGCAACTCCCCGCCGTGGTCGGCGAGATCCTGGCGGGGATCCTCATAGGCCCCAGCCTGCTGGGCTGGATTGCTCCCCACGAGACTCTGTCGGTAATGGCCGAACTGGGGGTGATCCTGCTGCTCTTCTCTATCGGCTGCGAAACCTCCATCAAGCACCTGTATCAGGCAGGCAACAGCGCCATAGGCGTCGCCTTGCTGGGCATCGCCCTTCCCGCTGGCGTCATCGGCTTGGTGTGTCTCTTCTACCTTGAGCTGCCAGGCTTTACCGCCCTCTACCTGGGGTGCGCCCTGACCGCCACCAGCATAGGGGTCTCTGTGCGAGTGATGGCCCAGGCAAAGCGATCCCAGAGCCGTGAAGGCCATATCATCCTTGGCGCGGCGGTGATCGACGACATCGCCGGAGTGATATTGCTCAGCCTGCTGTTTAATTTTGCCAACTCGGGAGATATTAGCCTGCTCTCCAGTGGCCTGCTGATCCTCAAGATAGGCGCCTTTCTGTTTCTGGCCCCACCCTTGGCTCGGTTACTCCTGTATCTGTTTCGCGCCGTCAGACCCAGAGAGAAAGAGACCGGCTATGAGGCTATCGTCACCATGATCCTCATCTGCCTGTTTGCCTGGCTGGCCCACGCCCTGCACGCTCCCGCCCTGCTGGGCGGCTTTGTGGTCGGCCTGGCCCTCAGTCGCCAGTTTGTCTCGCCACTTAATCGCTATCTGCAAAACCCCTTCTCCTTTACCCACGAGATGGAGGTGGAATCCAAGCCCCTGGTGGATATCTTTGCGCCCATCTTCTTCGTCTATGTAGGAATAAGCCTAGATCTCAGCCAGATAGATCTTGGCTGGACCGGCATTTTCACCCTGCTTATGTTGTCACTGCTGGCTATTGCGACCAAGGCTCTGGCTGGTCTTAATGTACCTGGCTCTCTGCGCAGCAAGGCGATTGTCGGCAGTGCAATGGTCCCCAGGGGCGAGGTAGGACTGGTGTTTGCCGAGATGGGACTACAGATGGAGATCATCTCCCCTAAGCTGTTTACCGAGCTGGTGGTGATTATCGCCATCACTACACTTGCAGGCCCGCTACTGCTCAAGTGGGCTCTGGCAAGAGATGGAAAATAGAGGGCAAATAGAGAGTACTCCGGCCGTAAATAACAGAGAAAAAGAGGGTAAATTGCAGGCAAAAAAATACCCGCCATGAGGCGGGTATTTAGCAGCTATCGTCTTAGGTTAGACAGGAGAGACTACGAAGAGTAGCTCGCCCTGCGAGACCTGCTGACCATTGCTGTTCAGGATACGCTCGATGCGGTACTGCTTATCCTCTGGATAGAGTACGGCGCCTTGGCGGTTGAAGCCAGCCAGTGTCACCTGAGAGAACATCTTCATCGCTTCAGTCAGTGCCAGCGTCTGATCCACAGTAACTATGTCACCTTCCTTAACGAAGTCGGCTTCACCCGGTGCCGGAGAGGTGTAGAAGATACCTGCCCCCTGAGCCAGTACCTTAAGCTCATTACTCTCACCCACACGCAGCGACTCGGTATCTACGCCTACTGTCTCGGCGGCGGCTTCCATCTCGGCGATCAGCGCAGGAATATCCAGGTCTGCCATGAAGCGCGGCAGGTAGTTGGTATCGTACACGCCTTCGTTGAAGGTGCCATCTTTCAGGATGCGAGTTAACAATGGGATGTTAGTCGCAATACCCTTGATCACCACCTCGTTAGCCAGGTAGTCATGCAGCTTGTTGATCACATCTTCACGGCTCTCACCACGGCAGATGATCTGGGCGATCAGGCTGTCGTAATATGGCGAAACCTCTTTGCCTTCACCGGCGATAGAGATGATCTCCACATCGTCACGCTCGGGGATAACACACTCTGTGATAAGGCCTGGATGCGGTAGCAGCTGTAGTACGCCGTTGCTGTCCAGTGCGGCCTTCTCGGCGGTCACACGAACCTCGATGGCGTAGCCGATCTCTTGTGGCTCGAGATCTTCAATCGAACGGCCAGCGGCGATGTCGAAGCCGGCGCTCACGATATCGATTCCTGAGGTCGCCTCGGTTACTGGGTGCTCAACCTGCAGACGCGTGTTCATCTCCATGAAGTAGACTTCGTTGGCATCCAGGTTGTAGATGAACTCTACGGTACCTGCGCCCATGTAATCTGTGGCATCGCCGAGGGCGCGGGTATATTCCATCACCTTCTGCTTCAGCTCGTCAGGCAGCATGGTTGAGCCAGACTCTTCGATCACCTTCTGGTTGTTACGCTGTACCGAACAGTCACGCAGACCCAGTACCTTAGTATTACCAAACTTGTCACGCAGCAACTGAACTTCGATGTGACGCAGTGAAGTCACATACTTCTCTAGGTAGAGGTCGCCGTTACCGAAGGCCGCTGCGGCCTCGGTAGAGGTCTTCTGGAACAGAGAGATCATATCTTCTGGACGCTCAACGACCTGAATACCCTTACCGCCACCGCCTTGTACCGCTTTCAGCAGCACTGGGTAACCGATTTCGTTGGCCACGTTCACCGCCTGCTCGGCATTGGTCAGAATACCGTGGCTGCCTGGTACCACAGGTACGTTTTGCGACTGCGAGGTCTTAATCGCGTTCGACTTGTTACCCATGGTGGTCATGCTGTGTACGCTCGGACCGACGAAGTTTACGCCGTTGTTCACACACAGGGCCGCAAACTGCGGGCTTTCCGACAGGAAGCCAATACCTGGATGCAGCGCGTCAACTTCTTCGTACTCGGCAACCTTCAATACCGAGTAGGCATTAAGGTAACTCTCGTCTGAGGTGTTACCACCGATACAGACCAGCTTGTCGTTGTCGTTCAGCATGTCGGCCGGTACCGAGGTCATATCAGGATCTGACGCTACCAGTACCACCTTGATGTCATTGTCGTGGGCCTTGCGGATCAGTTTCACCGCAGTACAGCCACGGGCGTGTACCAGAACCTTGTCGATCGGCTTCATCAGCTGACGCGGATCGTCCTGTACCAGCTCTTCCTCGGTGATCAACATCTCAGGCACCAGGGTCGAAATGGCGTTACCAATCACGTCAACCACCTTAGCCGTTGGCTTAGGCATCAGCGGATCGATACTGCTTAGCTGATCGTCGATAGTGTCGCTAAATGGGTTGGTGACCAGAGCGTTCATGGCGCCAGGAACCTTAGACAGATAGTTCGACAGGGTCGAGGTAGACGGCAGATACGCAGGTACCACCATCTGACCGGCAAACGGCATGTTGGTGCCAGAGAAGTAGTATGTCTGTACTAGCGGGTGAGTCACGAAGCTTGCCTGTGCACCACCGGTACAGTCACCGAAACCAAACATCAATACCGGCAATTCGTTGTCACGAATGAAACGGGTAATACGGTCGTTCACTACCGCCATAGAGAATAGCGCCGCCGCACCTTCTTTGGTCTGCATACCGCCAGAGCTGATAAAGCAGATCACCGGCAGCTTACGCTTAGCACACTCGATCAGCAGCGCAGAGAACTTCTCGGCAGCGGCCATATCGAAGGCACCGGCCTGGAAGGCGGTGTTAGACACGGCCACACCGACGCGCATGGTCTGTCCCTGATGCTCGAAGTCAGCGGTACCCGTGATCAGGCCGCAAGGACGGATCCCCTTGTCTAGCGCGTCTTCGATAGAGAGACGGAAGCCAGGGAAGTTCAGCAGGTTAGCCGACATCTTGTCGCCGTTTAACTCTTCAAACTCGGTGAAGAACTTGGCGATCACATTTTCCCAGCTCATCTTACCGGCGCGTTTCTCGTCACGCAGTACCTTCTGGATCAGCAGATCCTGATAACCCATGGTCAGACGGTTCCAGAAGTCTTTACGACGACCGATTCGTACCGGGTTGATGGCACCCGTGTACTCGCTGCTCTCCTCTTCGCTGGCAAAGTATTCGGGTAGCAGACGCTCAAAGAAGTAGGTCAGGATAACGAACAGAGAGTCGTTAAGCTGAGGGAAACCGACACTCTTCCACTGCTCTGTCTTGGTCAGCAGATCGGCGCGGTTAGACTGAGACATGAAGTACTTCAGCCACTTGTAGAACTTGCTCTTATCGTTGGCCGTGTCCTGCTTAGAGATAGCGCGGTCGATAGAGTCATGTAGCAGGCCATCAACCGAGGCGCGCGACAGGCTCTTAGCCATCATGGCTTCTTTCGCGATAGAGGCAAGGTTACCCACGACGTTGTCGTACAGCGCGTTGAAGATCAGGATGTTATGACATTGCCAGATAAAGTCTTCGCGCAGCTCTTCGTGTACGATCACATCCAGTACCGTCAGCTGGTTCAACTCAGGCCAATCGGCCTGGGTCACCTCGTCGGGAAGACTCTCAAGGTAGTGGATCAGCCCCTTGAAGTTGTTCTCGGCATTGCTCTTCCATCTGTGGTACAGCGACCAGCCGATGTTGAATAGCAGCGCCTTACGGGCCTTCTTATAGTTCTGCTTCGGCTCACCCAGGATGAGGCGAGTCAGCATGTTACGCTCGGTAGAGACTTCGTCACGCTTAGCGGTGAAGTTGGCCCACAGCTTGTTCAGCTCTTCGTCGTATACCAGCTTATCTGGGCTAGACAACCAAGACTGGAATACCTTGTCCTGCTCCTGTTGGATACGCGCTAGCAGATCACCCTCAGGCACGCTCACCTTAGACAGGCGACCATACTGATCCTGCGAGATCGAATGGATACGGCTACGCAGCGTCAGGTAACGCAGGTAACGGTATGAGCTACCAAACAGGTTCAGGTGCATGGTGGGGTTGTTGGCTACCGACAGCTCGGCGTGATGCTCAAGCGCTTCCAGGTTCTTAGAAGGCTCGAGGAAACGGGTAAGGCTGCGATCATAGTGCTCACGCAGATCCTGAGATTCACGAACAAACTGTACCGCCGCCTGCTCTACCGCCTCGATGCTGCTGATGATGGCGCGGCGCAGGTTGTGCTGGCGCTCATCTTTGTCAGATGGCGAGAAGTCGATGATGCCGTCAATACAGCCAGAGGTGTATAGCTCTTCTGGCGATACGCCGACAGACTTAGCACACTCCTGCCAAGAGAGGTTGTACTTGCGAGCAATGCTCTGCAGACCCTGTGGCTGGATGGTGTTGAAGATGCCGTCACGCAGTGACAATAGGATGTTAGCCGCAGCCAATGGAATCGCACCACCTGAGTAACCGGCACCGATAACGATACCTACGGTTGGTACGTCGACGTTAGCACTCTCGGCAATCGCCTTAGAGATGGTGTGCGCCTGATTTTGGCTGTTGGCTATCTCGCCCGCATCGGCACCCGGAGTGTCGATGAGGTAAACGATTGGCATTGAGAGTTCGGCAAAATGACGAATGGCCGTACAGGCCGCCAGGTGATGCTCGGGCATCCAGGCACCATTGCTCGTGGTACGTTCCTGGGCGATAAAACCTATGCGGCGGGTGCGAGATCCAAAATTCAGTTCGATCTCGGCACTATAAAAAGGCCCCATATGTTTTTCGACAATTAACTTGCCTTTCAGATCCGCAATCACGCGCTTGGCGCCTGGGCGGCTCTTGTCTAAGGTAGGTTGAATGACTTTAGCTACATAGCCGTCAACATCCAACTGCTCTAACTCTTTTAAGTTAGCTTGAATTTCGTCGTCACTGAGCAGACCGTTGATCTGCTGTGAAAGGCTCTGCTTACTATGCTTAGGAAACAGAGAAAAGTCCTGTGCCAAATGTTCAGCTTGAAGAAAAAGCGGATCGGCTGTTTGAACCTGAGTCGTGTTTGTGGGCTGATTGTTGCTGGTCATCAATAGATCCTCTGCTTTAGCCTCTAAAATTTTTAGCCCATAAATATAGCTTTGTTATAGGGTCAAATGCTATTAAACTGGCTTAGACGCTTTGTTCCATATTTGAGACAGTGATAAATAATGCCAGATTTAAACGGTATGATGCTCTTTGCAGCCGTCGTTCGCGCCAAGGGTTTCTCCCAGGCAGCTCGTAATACGGGCATGCCAAAATCAACCATTAGTCGTAAGGTGGCTCAGCTCGAAGAGCAGCTCGGCGTGCGCCTTTTACAGCGCGATACTCGCAATCTCAGCCTGACTCAGGTTGGGGCGCTTTTTTACCAGCATTGCAACAGTATTAGCGATGAAATCGAGGCTGCCAAGGCCACCATAGAAAATACGCACAATGACGTATCGGGTTCACTGCGCATCGCCATTCCTGTTTCCTTCAGTCAGGAGCTGATCGCCAGTCTCTGTAGCAGCTTCATGCGTCTCTACCCAAACGTGGATCTCGACGTCCAGTTTACCGATAACGATGTGGGCCTTGTGGGTGAAGGCTATGATATCGCCATCAAGTATGGTCCGCTGCAATCCTCCGACCTGATCGCCCGCCTGCTGTTTGAACGTCAACCCATACTGGTGGCCAGCCCTGGTTATCTAAAGGCCAACGGCACCCCGGCGACACCTCAGGATCTCAAAGAGCACAGCGGCATACTGCTGGGGACCTCGCGCTCGGCGCCCATCTGGCCACTGGGCAAGGGCGATCGCAAGACCATGGTCAACTTCAAACGCAAGGTGAGGGTGAACAGCGCCATCATGGTCAAACAGCTGGTGCTGGACGATTTCGGTATCGCCATGCTCTCAAATTCGGTGTGTAAGAACGAGCTGGCCGGTGGCAGCCTGGTGCCGCTGCTGCAAGAGTGGCCCATGGAACCCTTCAAGGTCTATGGCGTTTACTCTAGCCGCCGACAGCTGGCCACCAACATCAGTGTCTTCCTGGACTTCTTCACCAAGCGCTTCAACAGCCACGAGTCGCTACAATCGCTACTGATGTAGCTAACCGCGGCAGATGTAGGTACTCACATCAAGCCCTTGGCCTTAAGGAGATGTTTCACCACCCGCTTGCGTAGCGCCAGGTCGCTATCTGTATTGATATCCATATTCATGGCGAAGAAGTAGGTGTTCTCCTCACGCTCTAGCCAGCCGACCCACCAGCCGAGTTTCTGACCCTTACGCACGCCATAGCCCGTCTTGGCCCTTAATACCCAGTCACCGTCGGCCTCGTTGAGCATCATGGTCTTGACGATGCGCTGGCTGCGCTCGGACACCGGCAGTTGATTGTGATACAGACGCCTCAAGAAACGCACCTGCTCCAGGGCCGAAATCGCCAGGTCGCCATCGAGCCAGAAACTGTCGAGTTCGCCGCCGATATCGGCATTGCCATAATCGAGACCAGCAAGTCCTTTGGCCATACGCTCTGCCCCCAACTTTACTGCCAGTTTCTGATAGATGGGCACCACGGAATACTTCATCGCACTGGCAAAACTGTGGTCACGGTTCCAGCTGCTGTAAGAGCGCTTAACCCCGTCCCAGGCAAACCGGCTATGCTCATCCTCTACTATCCCCGCCTCGAGCAGCAGTAGACTGTGGGGGATCTTGAAGGTGGAGGCGGGAATATAGGCCTGCTGGCTGCGGGAGGCATCGTTAGTCACTAGTTTCCCCTGCTTGTCATCCAGCAGCACTATGACGCCTTTCGCGCCCACGGCATCGAATGCCGCCTGTATCTCGCCGTCTAACCCGATCGGCTCGGCCAACTCTTGCTCTGTCGCCGCTTTTGAATCAGCCCCAGTTTGGGGGGTTGCCGCCGCGCCGCCAGCCCAACTCAACAAGGCGAGGCAGAGCAGTCCCAGATACCCCAGCGAACAAAGCAGCCGGTAACCTAAGCCAGCACTAAAACCAGAGCCTACGCCACAACTGAAACCTAAGCCCGCGCCTACACGCATTTTCATCTCCACACCCCACTAAGCTGCATAAAATCCCTGCTTCGAGTCTAGCAAGTCGTCCCCACACCGAGAGGGCAAACTCATGATGATTTGTGTCAAGAATCTGGCATTTTATCAAGCCATCTCAAGTCTTTATTTGCAGGCAGATGTCGTGCATACTCAGTTGTTGACTATAATACCAATCGTAGTAAATAACTGATCATGCTAGCTTGTTAAAACGTCCGATAACGGCGTTACTATTTTTGATAGTAGAATAACTACTTATCGAAAAATCATGCCTTGATCTCGAACATTTTCTCTACGCTACTTCTGATCACTTACTTACCGTGATTGGTATAATAATTTCAAATTGATAACCGCCCTGAGCCATCATTGTCCAACATCAGCCATAGGCTAAGTGTAAGGGCAAGAGGTTTTTGCAAAGGAACCATGTCATGCATAAAACAGCCATAGCCCTGGCGATGACCAGCATACTGAGTAGCAGCGCCTTCGCCGGTCTGGATCTGGAAGAACAGCGCCTACCCAAGGCAACCCAGGCCATGCCAGACGTCGTCAACCGCTACCAAGCCCTGGTCGATAGCCTGGACGGCAAGTATCGCCAGCAAAAAGATGAACTCATCATGACGCAGATGGTGGCCCACCAAGGCGAGCGCCTATGGCAACAGGCGGTGAGAGACGTGCAATCCGGCGGTCAGGACGACAGATCCCTCTACTGGAGTCGTCTGGGAATGAAGAAGACCCTTAAAGAGTCGAAACCCGCCTTTAACATGGCCGACTGGCAGCGCACCATCTTACTCAAGGCGGTAGAGAAGTCTTCCCGCGGCTTCAGCGACATCCACTTCGATGACGACAGCCAGATCCGTATTCTGCTCACGGGCTTCGATCCCTTCTTCCTGGATCGCCACATAGACCAGAGCAACCCCTCGGGATTAACCGCGCTGGCTCTGGACGGCTACAAGTTCAGCATCGACGGCAAGAAGGCCCAGGTTGAGACTGTGATGATCCCGGTACGCTTCGCCGACTTCGATCAGGGGATCATCGAGTCCCTGCTCACCCCCGTCTATCGTGAAAACAGCGTCAACGCCATCTTCACCGTTAGCATGGGACGCGACGACTTCGACCTGGAGCGCTTCCCCGGTCGAAACCGTAGCGCCGCCGCGCCCGATAACCTCAATGTGCTAACCGGCGCCACAGCCCAGTCGCCAAAGGCGCCTATGTTCGATGGCAAGCCACTCTATGGCCCAGAATTCGTCGAGTTCTCGCTACCTGTTGGTGCCATGCAGTCGGTCAAGGGCAAGTGGAAGATCAATGACAACCACACAGTAACCACGCTCTCTAGGGGCGAGTTTGACGCCGGCTCACTGAGCGAGCTGCAAAACGCCACCTCGGTCAACGGCTCTGGCGGCGGTTATCTGTCCAACGAGATCTCTTACCGCGCCGTGCTTCTGGGACAGCGTTTCAACAGCGGCATCAAGGTCGGTCATATCCACACCCCGAGGGTGAAGGCCTATGAGCCAGAGACGGAGATGGCGATCGTGGATCAGGTCAAGGCGATGGTCAAAGCCGCCGCAACCCGGCTATAATCACTCCTCTTGAAAACGCCCGCCAAGCCGGCGGGCGCCTGTGACCTAAAGCTTAGGGCCTGTTGACCTTTCATGTTTCGACGATTGCAATCCCTGTTTCACACGCCTACGCCTGATGCTTCAGCATCTACCCCAAAAGCCTCTATGGCTCCGGCAAAGCACCTAGAGCCTAACGAGCACCAGCGGCTTATCCTGGACGCAGTGGAATCATGCTATCAAGCGGCGGAGCGGCAACTTAAGCGCGGCTTCCCGCGCCCCGAAGTCAACTTCAAACTCAGGGGCAAAAGCGCTGGCACCGCCCACCTGCAGCTCAACAAGCTGAGGTTCAACCCGGTACTGCTCGAGGAGAATCTGGAAGAGTTTATCCATCAGGTGGTGCCCCACGAGATCTGTCACCTGCTTGCCTATCGGCTCTATGGCCGGGTCAAACCCCACGGCAAGGAGTGGCAGGCCTTGATGGTGAAGCTCTATGGCCTGACGCCCAGTACCACCCACAGACTGAATACCGACTCGGTCGCCGGCCAGACATTCGACTATCGTTGCCGCTGCGGCGTCGTGCCTCTGAGTATTCGCAGACACAACAAGGTGCAGCGCCAGCAGACCCAGTATCGCTGTCGTCGCTGCAAGGAAACCCTCAGCCCGGTAGACGGCACATCATGATGAATCCAGCTTAACTTGCCTGATCTGAGTCGATTCCCGTAGAATCGCTCTCAAAATTGGTGCCATGGGTAATGGTGCCAAATGCTAGTGTCGCTACCAAGCCAGCCAAAGAGCCCGGCAGAGAGTAGGCGACCGTTTTTATGCTTTTTAGGGAAATGATGTGCTAACAACCTCTTTCGATCTGAGGCCGCTGCTGCGCGGCGCTTTGGCGCTGCTGGCGCTCGGCTTTACCACAGGCGCCCTCGCCTCACACCCCACCAGCTTCAACCAGGCCAAGAAGGTCGCCCGCAGCCTCTACAGCGAGACGCTACCGGTCAAGAGCTTCTACTGCGGCTGCGACATCACCATCTCGGGCAAGAAATGGCAACCAGACTTCCAGCGCTGCGGCTATCAGGTACGTAAACAGGAGAAGCGCGCCAAACGCATCGAGTGGGAACACATAGTTCCCGCCTGGGAGTTTGGTCATCAACGCCAATGTTGGCAAACAGGCGGCCGTAAAAACTGTGGCAAGACAGACAAGCAGTTTAAGAAGATGGAGAGCGACCTGCACAACCTGGTGCCCGCCATCGGCGAGGTCAATGGCGATCGTAGCAACTACAGGTTCAGCCAATGGAACGCCAAGGCTGAGCAGTATGGTCAATGCGCCATGGTCGTCGACTTCAAGGGCAGAAAGGTGGAACCACCCAGTCACACCCGAGGTCAGATAGCCCGCACCTACCTCTATATGCAACAGGCCTACGGCCTCAAGATCGCCAAAAGTCAGCTAAAACTGTTTCAGGCATGGGATAAAAGCTATCCAGTTGATACTATTGAGTGCCAGAGAGATGCCGCCATCGCGGCCAAACAGGGCAACCATAACCCCTTTGTCCAGGCCCAGTGCCAAAAACGGACTGATACCCAGCGTATCGCGGAGTAAAGCATGAGAATTCCAAGGATCTATCAGCCCGGCGAATATGACCTTAACCAGCAGTTGATGCTGGATGAAGAAGCCGCCGGTCATGTCGGGCGCGTATTGCGCATGGGCGTCGGCGAGCAGTTAGAGCTGTTTAATGGCGATGGTCACAACTACCTGACCGAGATCGTCGCCGCCAGCAAGAAAAATGTCGAAGTGCGGGTCCTATCCAAGGAGGCAAACGACAACGAGTCCCCCCTCAACCTGCATCTTGGCCAGGTGATCTCCCGCGGCGATCGTATGGACTTCACCTTGCAAAAATCGGTCGAGCTGGGGGTAAACACCATTACCCCGCTGTTTTCAGAGCGTTGCGGCGTCAAACTGACCGGTGAGCGCCTGGAGAAGAAGCTCCACCAATGGCAGAAGATAGTGATCAGCGCCTGTGAACAGTCTGGTCGTAGCACAGTGCCTGAGGTGAGACCGGCGATGCAGCTCGAAGAGTGGTGCGCAGAAGCGACCCAGGCCCTCAAGCTCAACCTGCACCCCAGGGCCGACTATGGCATCAATGGCCTGGTAATGGAGATCCCAAGGGTGCGTCTGCTGATCGGCCCCGAAGGCGGCCTGTCGCCCCAGGAGATCGCCATGACAGAAACCCATGCCTTTACCGACGTGCTGCTCGGCCCCCGCGTACTGCGCACCGAGACCGCTGCCCTGACGGCCATCAGCGCCCTGCAACTAAAGTTTGGCGACCTGAGCTGAAGGCTCTAATTCGGTGACCTGAGCTGAAGGCTCCAATTCGGTGACCTGAGCTGAAGGCTCGGCGCCCTTCGCATTAATAAGAGGAAAGATGAGATGATTAAGCTTGGCATAGTGATGGATCCCATCAGCGACATTAACATCAAGAAAGACTCCAGCTTCGCCATGCTGTTGGCGGCGCAGTCCCGTGGCTATCAGCTCTATTACATGGAGATGCAAGACCTGGCTATGGTGAACGGCGTGGCTATGGGTAACATGCGTCGCCTCACGGTGAAGCAAGATCCCCAATCCTGGTATCAGCTGGAAGAGGCCGTCGATACGCCCCTTGCAGATCTCGACGTGATCTTGATGCGTAAGGACCCGCCATTCGATACCGAATTTATCTACGCCACCTATTTACTCGAGCGCGCCGAGGAGCTGGGTACCCTCATAGTCAACAAGCCCCAGAGCCTGCGCGACGCCAACGAGAAGCTGTTTACCGCCTGGTTCAGCGAGTTCACTCCAGACACCCTGGTCACCCGCGATGCCAAGCGCATCCGCGCCTTCTATCAGGAGAAGGGCGATATCATCTTAAAGCCCCTCGATGGCATGGGCGGTAGCTCTATATTCCGGGTCAAGGCACAGGATCCTAACCTTGGGGTGATCATCGAGACACTCACCAACCATGGACAGCAGTATGCCATGGCCCAGGCCTTCATTCCGGATATCACAGCCGGCGACAAGCGTATTCTGGTGGTCGACGGCGTTCCCGTACCTTATAGCCTGGCGCGCATTCCCCAGAAGGGTGAGACCCGAGGCAACCTGGCTGCCGGAGGCCGCGGCGTCGCTCAGCCCCTATCCGAGAGCGACTGGACTATCGCCAACACCATAGGCCCAGAACTGAAGAAGCGTGGCCTGATCTTCGTCGGCCTGGATGTGATCGGCGACAAGCTCACCGAGATCAACGTCACCAGCCCGACCTGTATCAGGGAGATCGAGGCCGCCTTCGACGTGGACATCACAGGCATGCTGATGGATGCCATCGAAGCCCGTATCGGCCGTTAGACTTGGAGCCAAGATGAAACTAACCCGATTATCTTCTCTGCTCTGCCTGGGTGCCGCCCTGGTATCGGGCAGCCTGTGGGCCGACAATCTGCTCGGCCCGCAGACGCCACCGAGCCGTCCTAAGAATATCGTCATCATGGTAGGCGACGGCATGGGCCCTGCCTACACCAGCGCTTACCGCTACTATCAGGACAACCCCAGCACCCTGGAGATAGAACAGACGGTGTTTGACCGCCTCTTGGTGGGCAATGCCAGCACCTATCCGGCTCCCGTCAGTGGCTATGTCACCGACTCGGCCGCGGCCGCCACCGCTCTCGCCACCGGCGTAAAGACCTATAACGGCGCCGTATCTGTAGATACCGACAAGCGTCCGGTGCCGACCCTGCTTGAGTTGGCGAAGCAGCGCGGCATGAGCACAGGGGTAACAGTCACCAGCCAGATCAACCACGCGACCCCGGCCGCCTTTCTCAGTCACAACGAGAGTCGCCGCAACTATGAGGCGTTGGCCGAGAGCTACCTGAATACCGAGGCCGACGTCATGCTAGGAGGCGGCCAGAAATACTTTTCAGGCAAGCTGATAGCAGAATTCGAGGCCAAGGGTTACCAGGTACTTAAAGACGCCGCCCTGCTGGATGACGTCACTCGACCTAAGGTAATGGGACTATTTGCCGACGTGCAGCTCCCCTGGGCCATCGATGAGCCAGAAGCCAGACGCCTGAGCACAATGACCGCCAAGGCATTAGAGCTGTTATCACAGAACGACCAAGGCTTCGTGCTCCTGGTGGAAGGCAGCCTGATCGACTGGGCCGGTCACAACAACGACATCGCCACCGCCATGGCCGAGATGCATGAGTTTGCCGGCGCCATCGAGGTGGTCGAACAGTACGTGCGCCAGCACCAAGACACTCTCTTGGTAGTCACCGCCGACCATAATACCGGCGGCCTCTCAATAGGCACCCATGGCGAGTACCGCTGGGACAGCCAGGTGCTGCGCCAGATAAATGCCAGCCCGACACAGATAGCTAAGCAGGCATTGGCCCAGGACGAGTGGCAGGGCGGCGTAAGCAGCGCCCTGGGTTTTACCCCCAGCGATGAAGAGTTCGATCTACTGGATAAAGCCAGAATGCAGGGCGAGCAGGTACTCACCACTGGACTTAAGAAGCTGATCGACCAGCGCTCTAACACAGGCTGGACCACGGGCGGTCATACGGGGGTGGATGTGCAGGTATTTGCTGCCGGCCCGGCGTCAACCCTGTTTGCCGGTCATCAGGACAACACGGATATCGCCCATAAGCTGATCAGCCTGCTGCCTAAGCCAATAAAAGCTAAGCCTAAGCCGGAAAAAGCTCAGCCTGACGCCGCGCAGCAAGCAATTGAGGTGAAGACTGAGACAGAGCCTAAAGCAGAGACTAAGGCTAAAGATCTGCTCGACTCACAGATATTGCCAGAGCAAAACGCTAAGCCCGCGATTGAGGTCAAGCCAAACACTAAGCTCCTGGAGAACGATAACCAAGGAGACGCCAATGAGGCTCTGCAACAGGCACAAGAGCTGCTTAGCGAGGGCGCCGAGAGTCAGTCTACCGCTCCCGTCTCACAGGTGGATAGCCAAGACTACCCCTTGGCTTCCAGCTAGCTCCCCAGCCTGACGAGTCTAGGTTGGGGAGCCTGATGTATAGGCCACATACGTGTCTCCTCAATCTCCTGTAACACCTTAAATACAGACGCCACATCCAAGGGGCGAGAGAAATAGTAGCCCTGACCAAATTCGCAATCCTGGCAGCTCAGGCACTGCGCCTGCTGCTGAGTCTCTATCCCCTCGGCCACCACCTGACGCCCCAGGTTATGGGCCAGCTCGATCACCGTGGCGATGATATGGGCATCGGCCTCGCCATCGAGCACATTGGCGGTAAAACAACGATCTATCTTCAAGAGATCGAAGGGCAACTGCTTGAGATAGCTCAGGGAGGAGTAGCCGGTACCAAAGTCATCGATAGCGATCCTCACACCCAATGCCTTGAGCGATGCCATCGCCGCCATGGCCTGTTCTACCTGCTCGATCACGCTCGCCTCGGTCACCTCTAACAACAACGACTGGGCAGAGATATGATGCGCCTCTACTTCCTGACGCACCACGTTGAGCAGATCTGCGGCTAGGAAGTGCTTAGCCGACAGGTTCACGGCGATATAGAGTTCGGGCCATCCGGCCGAGTCGAGCTGGGCGACTAACTCTGAGGCCTTTCGGATCACATAATTTCCCACCTCGATGACCGCCTCACTATGTTCGATATCGGGAATGAATTCAGCCGGCATGATGAGACCGCGCTCGGGATGGAACCAGCGGATCAGCGCCTCGAAACCGCGCAATCGGCCCGAGGGCAGCTCGACGATAGGCTGCAGGAAGAGCACCAGCTGCTCCTCGTTGATGGCAGTCCCTATGCTCTGCTCTATCATGAGGCGGTTGTTAGCCTGGTGCAGCATCTCCTCGCTGAACACCCTATAGTTGCTGCGCCCGGCGCTCTTGGCCTGATACATAGCCAGATCAGCATGCTGGATCAGCTCCTCGGCCCTTAGCTCTGAGCTGTTACAGTAGGCCAGGCCGATACTGGTGGTAACGATCAACTTATGACTGCCCAGCACCACGGGATGTTGCAGGGCCGAGAAGATCCTGTGGATCACATTGCTCACCTCCTGCTCGTCACGCACCTGCCTAAGCAAGATTAGAAACTCATCGCCCCCTTGACGAAACACGGTATCCATCTCGCGCACGCTATTGGTTAGCCTGGCAGCCACTATCTTGAGCAGCTCATCCCCCTGAATATGACCTAGGGTATCGTTGATCCGCTTGAACTCGTCCAGATCCAGGAACATGAGCACCACACAATCGTCTTCGCTGGCGATACAGGCGATGGCGGTCTGCAGCTCATGGTGCAACATCGCCTTGTTGGGCAGACCCGTGAGGGTATCCAGCATGGCCAGTCGTTCCAACTCATGGGTATACTCATCCACCTCATTCTCTAACCCCTGCATGTTATCAGCCAGTTCGCGGGTCGCCAGATGAATGAGATCGACCTCGTCCGGGAAGAGTGAGAGTTTTTTAGGCAGACTGGAGCGCACGCCGGCAAAGTCATGGTCGGCCAGCAACGGCAACAGATTGGCATGGCGCGCCAGGCTCACCACAGACGACCAGGCCACCATCATCACCAGACCGGCGGCTAAGATCAGACCCGCCAAGAGAGTACCCACCATCCCCAGCTGGAAGGAGGACAGCATCCGCTGCCACTGATCCAAGCTCATCAGGACGACGATCGCCGGCGCGTTTTCCACCTTGTCCAAGGGAAAGGACCAGACCGCCCAGTGCCCGTCCTGATAACTATAGATACCATCCCCCAGGGAGAGTTGCTGCCAGGAGAAGCTATCGGCCATGTGACGTAACAGGGAGAAACTACTGGGACGGTTACTGATGCTGTAGAGGTGCCTCCCCCACAAGGGGCCGGGCTGTCCCTCGCTCACCCGGGCACCTAACACCGCCAACTCGATCGACTTATCGATACGAAAATGGCTGATCACCTCGGTGAGCACAGATTCGAAGAAGAACAGATGGGGTTTGCCATTCACCAGGGTCGGCACCAGTACCTGGATCACACAGTCCTCTATACAAACCACCCTGGAGGTCAACTCAAAGGAGGCCTCACTCTGTAACAGCCACTGGAGATCGTCCTCCGAGTGGGGCTCCCCCGCATGGGCCAGCCGCTCGCCATCCAATTGATACAGACCGAACCCCTTGAGATCCCAGTAGAGCTGTACGTCGGGCCAGTTCTCGGCCAACAGCAGCTGATAACCCTCGGCACTATCATCGCTCTTGGCATTGGCCACGAATCCCAGCTGCATCGCCGCCTGCAGCGAATGTTCTACCGCGGTATTCAGAGAGAAAGAGAGGCTCTGGGCCAGCTTATCCCGCTGGGCTTCGAGCAACATCTTCTGCTGATTGAGTAGCTGCTGATAGGCCAAGGTAGAGATCATCCCCCCCACCAGAGTCAAGATGAGAATCACCGCGATAAGGAGTTTCCACTTAATACTCAAGAAGCGATTGGGGTGATTCACGGCCATGGCGTCACCACTGGAACTTGTAGGATATTTCGATGGCAAACAGCGACCAGTCCTCGTCCTGTACCGCCGGATTAGGCAAGAGGATCGGAGTGACCCAGGCGGCTCCATCGATCTTGTGATATTCCGCCGCCACCATCCAATCTTTAGTCGGCAACCAGCGGGTGCCTATGGTCCAGTCGTGGGCGTAGCCAAAATAGCCAGGCACTCCAGTCGCCACCAGCTTATCGCCATCCGGGTCGCTCTCATCCAACACCTGATGATCATAGCGAACGAAGAGTTCCACATCCCCCGGCAGGTAGCCGCGCACATCCAGATAATAGCCATAGCCTCTCACCTCAAGGATGCCCAGCTCTGGCGGCACAAACACGCCGCCCACATAGCGGTCCCAGTGCAGGTACTCACTGGTGATCTCGAGGAAGTTAACCCGATACTGTGCCGACACTATCCAGTGTTTAGACCTCAGGCTACCGTCGGCGAAGGGGCCCCCCAGATGGGACTGATAACGACTCTTGGCATCGAAATAGGTTAGCCCCAACCTCAGGCTATCGTCCTGATACTCGAGATCCGCGCCCCAATATCCATCTGCATCGAAGCGACCAAACGCCTCCGAGCCCACCACATTGCGGGTCAGGTCGTCCGAAGTCTGTGCATCACCAAGGGTCAGATGCCACTCCAGCGAGCCATCAAACACCGGATGTCCACCAAACAGCTCGCCGCCTGTGATATGCAGCAGGGCGTCGCGAAGATAGTCACTATAGACAGACTGAGGCAACATGATCCCCGGCCGAGTAAAGGAGACATCCCGGGTACTGGTATAGAAGCCGGCCTCACTCTTAAACAGTCCTCCCCTGGCCCCCAGGTAGCCCTGCTCTAAGATGAACTTATACTCTGCAAACAAATAGTCGACGGAGAGCCCCGATTCATCCAGATTGCCCCACTGGCGATAACGAGCCGCCCCGGCCAGGCGAAGGTTTTCATCTGGGCGCCAGGAGAGATGCAGCGCCGCCTCGGTCACATCGAAGGTGTCACCAGGCTCGCCGACGATAAACTCACTGCCGTCGGCCGCGACATACCCCTGACCGACGAAACCATTAACCTGCCACTGATTGGCCTGCGCCGGCATCGAGAGTGCCGCAGGCAGGGCCATACTCAGCATGACAGCCTGCACTAGGCGACTAATGTTCGGCTTCATCTTGTCCTCCTTGACGCTCTATACCTGCCTCGACGGCGAGCGCGCCGCCACCGCCAGACACATAGCCTATCGCCCCGGGCGTACTGGCCACCTTCTCGCGCATCTGCGCCTCGGAATCCAGGGTGACCGGCCGCTCGCCGACGCCGGAAAACACCAGGCGGTCCCAGCGATGACGCAGCACATAGGGCATCATTTCCAGCTGCTGATAGCAAAATTCTTCATGTATGGGGGAGTTGCTGGGGAGGACGAAGACATGGATCTTCTGTCCATCGGACCAGTAGAGTTTCTGCATGGCAAAGATCAACTTGAGATCTTTTGGGCTGATATTGGCGATCTCCACAGAGGAGTTGACGATCACCTGAGCGGCGAAAACGTTAGCGCAACAAAGGCCCAGTAGGCACATCCATGTCGACAATCGCCGCATCCTCGCTCCTCTATCTCCTATAGACCTCAGTTATGCGCCAAATCTCACATAACAAAGGATATTTATCCGCTAATGAGATATAGCTTAGGCAAGAATCGGCAAACTGGCATAATAAATGTTACTGATAATATAGTGGCTTGGGCTATAATTGCCGCAAATTCCCCTTTGGCCTGTGGTTGCGCGTGTTATCTAATCCTTCTCAAGTCGTCCTAAGAAATATCGAACTGTTTGAATCAAAGAATGTTTTGCTCATCAATCATGAGTGCGATCTTCTGGCGACGGCCCTGTTGGAAGATGCCGCAAAAGTCACGACTCTGGCCCTGGATTTCAACCATTTTCAGCGCATCAAAAGCCATGAAAATGCCCGTCTGCAGTGCCATTTCGGTCATCAGCTGCCATCGACGCAAACTTTCGATGCAGTGGTGCTCTTCTACCCCAAATCTAAGAGCCTGGCACCCTACCTGATCAACCTGGCCGGGCGCCATCTAATCCCGGGTGGCGAGCTGGTGATTGTCGGCGAGAAGAAGGGCGGCATTCGTTCTATCACCAAGCAGCTTCCTGACTACTTCGATGGCGGCATCAAGCTGGATAACGCCCGTCACTGCATGCTCTACAGCAGCAGCCTGCAAAGCGAGGCGCCGGAGATCAACCTCAGCGACTGGGTCAAAGCCTATGTGCTGAGCACGCCGCAGGGGGAGCTGACCATCTGCAACCTGGTGGGCGTCTTTAGCGAGAAACGACTCGACGAGGGCACAGAGCTGCTGCTAGAGCACCTGCCCACACTTAAGGGGCGCGTGCTCGACTTTGGCTGCGGCGCCGGGGTGATCACCGCCGCGCTGCTCAAGGCCAACCCAGATCTCGAACTCGAGTGCGTCGACATCAACGCCATGGCCCTGGCCTCCTGCGAGCTGACCATGGCGGCCAACGGCATGCAGGCCAAGGTCTATGCCTCGGACGGCCTGACGCAAATCCAGGGATTGTTCGACGCCATCATATCTAACCCACCGTTTCACGATGGCCTGGACAGCACCACAGAGATAGCGACCCGCTTCGTGCAGGAGAGCGAGGCTCAGCTGAGATCGGGTGGGATCTGGCAGATCGTGGCCAATCGTCACCTACCCTACAGTGACACCATAGCCCAGTTCTTCAATACGGTGAATGTGACCGCCGAGAACAACAAATACAAGATATACGCCAATCGCAAGGCATAGCGCCATGAGTATCATTGTTTAATCTGTTGCTGATAGCCGGGTTCCCCCGGCTTTTTTCGCATCAGATCCCATTTCAATCATGTGTTTCATCTGCATCATAAAATAGGACTTCATAGGTCAAACTTTATGCTGTTATACTCGGGAGAATACTCACTAAAATAATAATTAACCTGCGGAAATCAATATGCTGGATCCAGGACTGATAGAACTGAGTAGTGACGGAAACTTAGCCGAATTCAAAGTCATTCCCAATACCCATGGCCCACTGACGGTGGATGCCGTACTCGAACTGCTCACCCTCCCCGAATTTTGCCAGCTTTCCCCCCGTAACAATGTTATCGAAAAGGCCGTCGCCGAAGTCAACAAGGCCATAGGCCAGGATGAGGGTCAGTATGAACTCTTCTTCGAGATCGCCGAGCGCCGCGACGCCGAGGTCACCATCACCCTCAGCGACGACAAGATGAGTGCCGAGATGACCCTCACCGCTCCCTGGGGCGGCAAGGCGGTAACCCTACAGGATATTCTAAGAACCCTAAAGGCCGAGCAGATCAGCATGGGGCTGAGTAAGGTCAAGATCGAGGCCCTGCTGGCCAAGCAACCCAACTTAGCTCCTGGAGAAAACTGCAGCGAAGTCATCGCCCATGGCAAGCCCGCCATCAATGGCACCAATGCCGTCGTCGAGCGTAAGGTGCCCCTGGCGAGGGAGCGTCTGCTGCAGCCGCAGGAGCGCGCCGATGGCACGGTCGACATGCGTAACCTGGGCGAAATCATCATGGTCAAACCCAACGACAAGTTGATGGTCAAGATCCCCGCTACCGAGGGCACCCAGGGCTACAACGTACAGGGTGAACCCCTGCTGCCCGTGGCCGGTAAAGATCTCAAACTCACCGCTGGCACGGGAACCGAGCTACTGGAGTCCGATCCCAATGTGCTGATCGCCACCGTCGCCGGCCAGCCGGTGGAAACCAAGAGTGGCATGCAGGTCGATGACGTGCTGCAGATAAAAGATGTGGATATCGGCTACGGCAACGTCGACTTCAAGGGCAGTATTCTGGTCACGGGTGACGTACACGAGGGCATGGTGGTCAAATCCACCGGCGATATCACAGTGATGGGGTTCGTCGACTCGGCCCAGCTGATCGCCGATGGCGATATCACCGTCAGCAAGGGGGTGATCGGTCGTCAACTCAAGGAGGACCAACTGTCTACCAAGCTTAACGCCAAGGGACAGATCTCGGCGCAGTTTGTACAGTATTCAGAGCTACAGGCCGAGGGCGATATCCTGGTCACCAAGCAGCTATTGCACAGTCATACTCAGACCGCAAGTCATCTCATCGTCAGCGATGCCAACGGCCGCCGCGGCGACCTGGTAGGGGGTATAGCCCAGGCCGATAAGGGGGTCAAGGCGGTGATCATAGGTGCAACCGCCGGCACCCGCACAGAGGTATTCTGCGCCATGAAGTGTGGCGATCTGAAAGATGAGCTCAAGCAGCTGGATCAGGGGATCAAGCATATGGTGGTGGCCAAGCTCAATATCGAGTCTAGCCTCAACAAGCTGCCCCCCAAGGCCGAATGGCAAGACGACCCCCTCATGGTGGAACAGGTCAAGGGGATGCTTGAAGAAAAGCGCCGCATCACTCAGGAATGGTCCAGAGAAGAGCAGGAGTTCAATGCCATCAAGCATGAGGTTGAACACTACTATCAGGAGTATCGCATCGAGGCCTCCAAGCATATCTTCGCCAACGTCGAGCTACATATAGGCCCGGCCTTCAACCGCACCCAGCGCGAGCATGGTCCCTGTATAGTGGTCAATGAAGACCAGGAGATCAGCTTCGACTACAGCAATCGCAAATAGGCAGAGTCCATCAGACGATTAACGAGGCCCGACAAAATTGTCGGGCCTCTTTTCTTTGTCATGGCTTTACAGGCATAATCCCCGCCAGATAGCGGTAACGAACAACGGATAGATAGTGGAACTACTGAGAATAGACTGTTTAGGCAAAGAGTTGCGCCTCGAAGGCTCGCTGGCGGGCTGGCAACAACTCTTCTGGGACAATCAACTGGTGTCGGTCAAAGAGGCTAGCGCCGATAACCAGGGGCTGAGAAATCACGAGTTCGAGTTAAGCCGCCAGGATCCCAACAACCAGACGGTACACAAGATCCCCCTCACCCTGGAGGTGGACCTCATCTGGCAACCCTTCAGCCTCAACTATCGCCTGCTCAGTGAAGATACAGTGCTGAGCGAAGGTAGCCGCGACGCCAAAGATATCGAACGCCAGACGCCGGTCGTCCCGGTTAAGGCACAGCAGAAACTCAGCCTGGTGGGTCTGGCATCCCTGGGCTTTAAGCTGCTCAAGAGCGCCAAGGTCATAAAGGTGGTGCTGGCCGGTGCCAGCGTGGCCGCCTACTCCTGGCTCTTCTCCTTCCAGTTTGCCCTGGCGCTGATCGCCTGTCTCATGTTCCACGAGTATGGCCATATTCGCGCCATGAAATATTTCGGTATGAAGACCAAGGGGATCTACCTCATCCCCTTCATGGGGGGGCTGGCGCTGAGCGATGAGAAGATCAACACCCGCTGGCAGGATGTGGTGATCTCTATCATGGGGCCCACCTTCGGCCTCCTGATGTCGATAGCTTCCCTGGTTGCCTACTGGCTCACGGACAACCCGCTGTTTGCAGGGCTAGCGGCCTTCAATGCCCTGCTGAACCTGTTCAACCTGTTGCCGATCCTGCCGCTGGATGGCGGCCATATCCTCAAGAGCATCAGCTTCTCCATGAATAGCCTGATGGGGCTTATCGCCTGTGCGGCCGGCGCCGCCATCGGTGTCTTCATCAGCTATAGCTTAGGGCTGGCGCTGCTGGGCTTTCTGCTGCTGATCGGCAGCCTGGAGATCATCTTCGAGTGGAAGACCCGCCACCAGAGCCATCTGCTACCACTGGACAGATATGGGCAGATCTTCTCAGCCATCTGGTACCTGCTGACCGTCGGCGCCCTGGTCACTATTATCTGGTATCTCGCCGGTAGCGGCGATGATATGCTCGGCCTGCCACTCAAGATACTGCAAAGCTAGATCACACACCCAACCTGAAACCTCTCGCCTCGCGCCCATTCTGGGGGCGAGGCAATGCTTCTCAAAAAACTAGCCTCCCAGGTCGAATTAGGTGAATGAAAGTTAAATTTTTTCACATTTTTTCGCCAACTCGCTTTCAAGACAGCCTCAAAAATATTTATTCAAATAAAACATATAAATAAACAACCAAAAACTAGCCATTCTTGGGCTGTTTTTAGCCAAAAAAACAGCAAATATAGGTATTTTCCGATCCCTATCTAGGGACATTTGCGGATACTTTTAAAAGTTACAATAACGTTACAATCAATTCATCATCAGAGGATGACAAAGAGCTAGCAGATAAAATTACATATAAAACAGATAGTTTCTGAGGTGCAATATGTTAAAGTCCATATCGACAGCGAGAACACAACAAGGGACATTCACCCCAGTTGAAAAACAGATGTTCGGTGCCGCATTATTGATTGAGCCCGAGATTTCGAGCACCTTAGACCAGGCAAGCGAACTGGGGCAAACTGGATATTCAAGCAGTCTATTGCAACAACTTACCTGTGTTACCAAACGCTTTCGCCACCTCAATGCTGAGCAATATCTACTACGCCAACAAGACAGCTTCGAGTCTCTGTTTGTAGTAAAGAAAGGGGCACTCAAGAGTTATCGTTTGACCCCTGAGGGAGAAGAGATAGTCACAGGCTTTTATCTGGAAGGTGACGTCATAGGCGCTGGAGGCCTTGGCAATCAGAAACATTTTTACTCTGTTGTGGCCCTGGAACCCGCTAGTCTGTATGAGATCCCTTTCGCCAAACTGCTACAGCTATCCACCATGGAACCGATTGTGCAGCAACTAATGCTCAAGTTGCTGAGTCAGGAGATGCAAGCCGATCAAAGTCTGCGTCTTATCCAACTCAAGCAGGTCAAGGCGGCAATTGCCTCCTTAATCCTCAACATGGCTAACCGTCTCACGACAACTCAGCTTACCCTGCCCATGAGCCGTGTCGATATCGCCAATCTTTTAGGTGTCGCCTCGGAAACGGTTTGCCGCGAATTCACCCGCCTGCAGAAGCAAGGGCTGCTGTCAGTTAATCGCAAGCATATTGTCATTAACGATCTGCCTCAGCTACAACAAGCAGCAGGCGCAGATTGCTGCTAATCGCGCTAGCCGTCTGGAACTCGTACAAATTGACAGTTTGCGCTAATGGTTATTGTCCTTTGGCACCAGACCATAGATAGCCCTGACATCCTTGGCCGAAAAGATCCGCTCAGACATCACTACCTCATCGATGATCCCGGAGAAACGCGCCTGACCAACATTTGCATAGCCCGACGGGATCCCACCGATAAAGAGATCATTCATCACCGAGCTCACCTTACGATCCAAAGTCTGGCTGGCATCGAGCTCGCCATCGATATAGGCGTTGGCCTGTTGACCGTCGTGTACAAGAGCAATATGGTACCAGCGATCGTTACTCAGCTTGCTACGGGAACGAACCGCTACCTCGGGAAAAAAACCTGATGCATCATAGATCAACAGCTCCAGATGCCCCTGATTGATACGCAGCTTATTGCTTTGCACATCGCCGTACCACCCCCCAAGGAGAGGATAGATATCCTGGTCATTGATTGCTAATGGCTTTATCCACATCGCCATGCTGATCCCGCCAAAATCGAAGGTAATTTCCCTGCCCCGAGCCAGTTTCATCTCATCGCTTTTGCAGCAGATATCGAACTCAATATAGGCTTGCTCGCTGGCGGAAAAGTCTATCCCCTGCCCCTTAATCCCGGGCACTCGCTGCCCACCCACCAAAGTGCCGATCCAAATGGATTTGAATGTATCTATAATCTCCTGATTCTGCTCTTCGAAAGACAATAAAGAGGAGTGCCCATAGATGTTCACTTCGACAACTTTGAACAAGGGATCGTCCTCACCGATCCCCAAATGCAGTGGCTCATGCTCCCATAAAGTGGCAACAACAAAGCCGATAAGGATCAACAACAAGGCACCAGCGAGTTTAATAAGAGGCGTATGCATCATGATACCGCCCCTTGGTCACTTTCTAGCTTAGCCCCTGACTTAGCCTCTGGTTTCGCATCAAGCTTATCTCCCTGGGGCAGAAGCATAGTAAAGTCGCAGCCGCCAAACTCATTGGCACTAAAGCGCAATTCACCGTTGTGGGCATCGACAATGGTCTTACAAATAGCCAATCCCATGCCCATCCCCTCTTTTTTGGTCGTAAAGAAGGGGGTAAAAATCTCTTTGGCCGCCTCGGAACCTATGCCACAACCGCGATCACGAATGCGTATGCTCACCCTATCATCACTCTCATGAGCACTCTCCTCGACCCAAATCTCAATAGCACTCTCAGCCGGACTCGCCTCCATGGCGTTGCGTAGCAAATTAAACAGCACCTGCTGCAGCTGCACCAGGTCACCAATAACAGTGAGCCGCTCGTCAGCAACCCCTTGCACCAGGCTCACCTTATATTGCGACCCCAATGTCTCAAGCAGATGGCTGGTACTGGTCAACAGCGCCTTGACCCCAATCTCGCTGCGACTACTGGACTGCTTACTGATGAATTGACGTATGGTGCGGATCACCTCACCGGCTCTCAGTGCCTGTTCTGTGATCTTCTCCAGCGCCTTTTGCAGATCGCTAGGTATACGCTCATCATCTTTATGACTGCGAAGCGCCGCCTGGGCATAGGTGGCAATGGCCGTTAACGGCTGATTGATCTCATGGGCAATACTACTGGCGATCTCCTCCATGCTGGTCACCCTATCCATGTGTGCCAGCTGCTCGCGACTGGTGCGACTGTCAAACTCCGCCTCTTCCCTAAGCCTTAGCTCCTGCGCCAGCCTGGTCTGCATCTCGTTGAGCGCCGTTACCACAGTATCTAACTCATCCACCTCGCCTCGGCGCGCTGGCATTCTGTCCAGGGTCAGGGCCGGCGCATGGCCGTTAAGGGTTAAGTTGTGGGCGTACTGGCTGATCTTATTCAGATGGCGGGTCACCAGGTACTGGAACAGCAGCAGAATAAAGGCGGCGATAAGAAAGGTCTTCACCGCGGTGGCAACCAGGATAAACCAGATCTTCTGCTTTAGTCGCTCATAGAGGGGATCAAGCCCTGCCACCAGATGCAGTGTACCTGAGGGTTCCCGAGCCTTGGAGGGGTCCAAGGGATAGAGGAGAAATTTAGTATCTATCACCCTATCTGACACCACGCCACCGGCGCGCTGCAACACGCGGTCCTGCACTATGATGCTGATACGCTCGATGTCCGGTAACTTAACCAGGCCATCGATCAATAGCTGTAACTGCACTGGATTGTTTAGCTCTACATAGTGGGCTATGCCATCGAGATGGGAATTTTGTATCTGCTCAATCTGCTGCTCGATCTGGCCTACCTCATCTTGGTATTCCACATAAAGCTGTAAGGCCGACGACAGGATAGTGATCAGCACACTGAATAAAATAATGTATAAGATTAACCGCTTAGCAGTTCTACCTGTAAATGCGCCCAAATTGAATTTGCTTTTCGTCATCTGTGATCACTTCCCATAGTGTCATATTGGGGCACACTTCTCCAGCACCTCTACCGGCACCCTTTACCTCATAGTGGAAGAGAAAATAACTCAGTATCGACTGAGCCTAGGAGTGTCAGGCACCTGGCGTTAACAGCTAAGAAGGCTTATCTTACTGCTTCTCGCTACCCGGTTCAGGCTCGCTGGGTTTCACCTGTTCTTTGGCGGCCTCATGGGTCGGCTTTATTGACTGCTGGCCAAGCTGTTGCTCGATAGGTAAAGCATGATTGGGCACTATGCGATCGCCTTGGCTGTTATCGGCCTTTGCAGGTGGCAACGTACTCAGCGCATCCGACTCACCCTGGGCGCTACTTTGCTGCACCTTAGGCTTATTCTTGGGCTTGTCAGTATCGCTATTGGGTTCGCAGGCCATCACGCCTCCTAGCAAGGGGAGTGTCATTAAGATAATGACTAGATTGTGATTTTTCATTGTCAGTGACCTCTATACAGGTAAAAAAGGTGCCCGAAGGCACCTTTTATGACTTAACGATTTACTCTTCTGCGCCATCCCAAAGCAAGTAAAGCTCCCAGCAACAGCTGCAGGCCTGCACCACCTTTGGATGAACTGCTGCTATCGGCAATATTGACGTTGGCAATATTCTTGTCGGTAGCCACCAGCTGCCCATCATCGCTAGAAAGAACCAGGGTAAATGACTCGGTCACCTCTTCCTTATCGTCTGCGATGATAGCGACCACTATCTCCTTGGGCGACATATCTTGATCGCCCCAGGTCAGAGTGCCTTCAGTCAAGTTGAAGTCTTCACCGGCAGCAGCACTGCCATTTACGCCATGATAGTTAACACTCACCTCACCATCGACACCTCCCAGACGTTCAACCACTAGGGTCACACTGCCATCGGCCTCACTGACTTCGTAGCCTGTGGCCTTGAAGCCTACTGAGCCAAATACCTTGGCCTCAACCGTGAGTGATAATGGAACGGCCTGAGTACCGTAAGGCGTATCGTTTTGCAGCAGCAGCTGTACCTGATGCAGACCCGGCGCCAACTCGCTGGCATCGACATCGAAGGTCACCTCCTGCTCGTCCGCCACATTCAGCTGACCGCTGGTATGAGAGACGTTCAGCCACTTCACATCTTGGTGATCACATATGCCAGTCTCGCCGGACGAAACAGTAAACATCTTGCTGCCTTCGATATCCACCAGGCGCAAATTACCGTCACAGTCGATATCCAGCCCAGTCTGGCCATAGTTGCTCATACCATCGACATTGAGCGCGCCTACTATACGGAAGTCATCACGGCTATCCAGAACATAGATATCCAACACCTGATCGACCTTCTCAGAACCTGGTTCGGCCGCACCATTAGTGCTGATAAACAGGTGACCGCTAGCCGAGTTATAAGCCATGCCCGATACCGACAAGCCTACTTCCTCTGTCTTGTGCACCTCTCCAGACTCATCGAAGTAGCTGACGGTCATCTTGCTGGCCGAACCTCCGATGAAGTCACCGGACACAGGATCATAGGCCAGACCCGAAATAGCGCCTACACCAGGACAAACCCGCTTACCTGTCACCATCAGTTTGTTAGGGTCGATCTCATGTATACAGTCGTCGGCAAACAGCGCCGCCTGCCATAACATGCCGGTACGGCTATTATAGGCACCGTCAGTTAACAGCGAACCAGCAGGTATCATGGCATCCATGTCGATCACTTCACCAGTTTGCAGGCCATCGGCGTCATAGCGATACAACTTGTTGTCACCACCAAACAGCTTGACGTTGTTCACCCATAAAGAGCCGCTGCTGCGATCCATGGTAGCACTGTATGGGACTGCCAGGCCGAGACTCAATTTCTCGATCGACTCGCCAAAACCTAACTCGGATTCCGCCATCGGATTTTCCAGCTCGCCCTCCACAGAGGCTGCCAATTCGCCCAGACGATAGGTAACGCCCCGACTACCCACATTCTTCACCTTAAGGCTTAGCTGGCTCTGCTGGCCACTGCGCACAGCAGCGGTAAGCCCTTGCTGATCCAGCTCTAGCATCCCCGCCTTAAGGCTCAGGTGTTGTACCGCAATCATGTTGTCTGTAATACGGATCTGGCTGTTGGTCACGCCATAACCACTCTGGGTCGCGGAGACAATCTGGCTGCCAGCGCTTTCGAACAGACGATATTGCCCTTCAGTGTTGCTCGATACCTGAGTATCGCCCAACCAGACCTTAGCTTGAGCGACAGGCTCTTGGGTGTTGGCATCTGTGATGTTACCGACAGCCAGACCACCTTGCTCTAACGCACAGCCCAGGCCGAACTCGACATCATCTATCTGTGCCCACCAGTCCCAAGGGTTAGTACTGTCATTGTGGTAACGCCACCGAAGCCGGAAGTGAGTGCCCCCCACTATGGAATCGGCGATATCAACACTGATCACCGAGCCTTCACTGGCATTTGCAGAGTGCATAGTCTGCCACTCACCGCCATCGACACTGATATCCAAATCCAAAGCCGAGTTTCCAGAACCGCGGAACCCTTCTTTAAAACGTACAGTAGTGAGGTCACCAAGATCGGCTACCGACATAATAGGGGTTATCAATGAGGAGTCATATGCACTTCGGCCAGCTCTATCACTATCTATCGCTGCAGACAAGCCGGTGCCTGCAGTGTAATTAGGACGTCGCCACTGCTCATTGGTCTTCCAGATCACCCCCGTACCGGCGGCATCAACCACGGTCCACCCCTGAGGAGGGAAGTCGGGCGACTCGAAGCTCACCAAAGACGCCGTATCGGTATCAACCTTACGGTAACCCTGAGCGCTACATATCTCCTTATCCACAGGCAGTTTGAACTCGAGACCGCTCAAGCCTTCGCTACCCGGTACCACACTCATTGTCTGTGACAGGTAACCTGGTGAGCGCGCGGTAAAGGTAACTGGCCAGCCTTCATAACCGACTACGCTGAACTTACCCTCTATGCTATCTGTATGAATAGGCGTTGTTGGAAGTAACTCACCATTTTGGTTAATGATGCCTGGCACGCCCCAACCATGACCAGAGCCATCTTTGATGGTGCCGGAAATCGTCACCTGAGGCATCTCTGTCAACACGACGTTGCGCTCAAGACTGGCGTCTTTGGTCACCGAGAGGTTGCCCTGACTTGCCTTGACATGACCGTAGGCTCGGGCTGAAACTTGATAATCGCCGACGGGGAGCTGCAATATATATTTACCTTCGTTGTCGGCCACTGTGCTGTATGGGCCGGCAACCACCTCGGCGTTAGCCAGCGGTAAACCTGTCACACTATCTGTCACTACCCCATGTACCTCACCAGTCGGATCAGCCACACAGCTTGGAAAGCTGAACTTACCGACTCGGGTCGCCCACATGAATTCGAAATCATGATCGGCACCATATTCCTGGGTATACCAGAAACTACAGTCATCGGTGGGATCTATGGTCATCATGCTGCGCTTACCATAATCACCATCGAAGGAGTTAATCTGGGCCGCCTCGGCGTCCACAAGTATCTGTTCCGCCAATGAGATCTGCCCGAGAGGATCGCCATTGAGACGCCCTGTGTAGCGTACCGACGGCAGCATCTCTTCACCCGAGATAGCATAGCCCAGGCCTATGTTGCCCGAGGCATCCATCGCCATGCTGCCCAACCAGCGGTGGTTGGTATCGGGAGCGTAACTGCCCTGCTGATAGATCTCGGCATCAGCACCCAGATTTCGCAGCTCATACCAACGCACACCAAAGTGCTGCTCGCCCACATCAACGGTATGGTTCACCACCAGACTCTGGTGATCACCAAATTGTCTGAAGGCGGCGCGATACATTAACTGCTCTTGATAAGCTTGCAGGGCATTGTAACTATCACCGCCCCATGAATCCTGTTCAACACAGGTCTTGCCACAGGCTTGGTTGATGTCAAATGGCGCGGTTGCCAGCGCAGCTACCTGAGTAAACTGGCTGTTTTGCGGATTGCTCCAGTCGGTCTTGAAGGCCCAAACCTGCAACTCATCTTGGGTACTGCCATGAAGCTTATCGTCCTGCAGGCTCAAGAAGTAGTTAGGGGTGCCGGCGGTGGGGGCGCGTTTGCCATCAAGATCGGTCGGTAACAGGTTGCTGCTATCAGCAGCATCGAAATAGATAGAACGTGCAGGTACGCCGTAGAGCATCTTGTCACGCTCAAACACCACGGCGGCGGTGCCGGCATCACTGTTGTCACTTTTGTTTTTCTGCTTGGCCGACAGGTAGTATCCGTCATTCCACACGGCGAGTTGGGCCCCCTTGTGCCATTTATCACCGTTGAGTTCAAATTCATACAGATGCCAGTCTCCGGTAGGGTCGCTGGTCTTTGAAACCGCGAAACACTGACGGCTCTCTTTACCCGAGACATAGGCGTTTTGGGTCACTACCCAGCGGTCGGCAAGCTGATCGTAAAGCACAATCGGCTCACGCTCAGTGGTGGGACTATCCCAAGAGTTTGTCGGTGACGGGTTAGCGTTAGGGTCGCCACAGACTCCGTCCAGACGCTTCCAGATTTCGGTAGTCGGTGTACGGTCGACTAGCAAATTGCCCTCTTTGTCCCAGATGGCAAAGGCCATGTTGACCACTTGCATATAGTGGTCACGGCCGACATCGCCCGCCACATCAGGCATAGCAGCCTCATCGAAACCGCTGCGGGTCAGACCATCGAAGTTCAGCTCAGGGGCCGGCATGGCACCTGTGCCTGGTTCAGTTTGCACCACGGTATCACTGTACTGTTCCAGTGCAACGGCCGAAGCCATCTGCTGTTGATACTGGGCCTCTCGCTGCGACAGACTTTCGGCCGATATACTAGGTTTGACCTGCTTGGTCTGGGCGCTTGGTTGGAATTTTAGTTTATTACTCACCAGCATCTTATTGGCGAGTTTCACCAAAGGTGTCGACGACGCTTGGTTCAATGACTCCCCGACGACCGGAGAGCTAGCTGCGCAAGAAAAGGCGCTGACCGTCGCCAATAATCCCGCTAGCCCTACAGAGCTGCAGCTTTGCCATGTTGACTTTTTGATACTCATCAAAAGTCTCCTTATTGTAGGTTTACCTTGGCTCACGTAGTTAAATTCGGTGCCCTAAGACACACTCTTATCTAAAGTCACCGTTAAAAGTTGACGTGATTTGCCGTGATTCGATGCTTGTGTGTATACCAGTGATACAAACTACCCGTTATTGCGCGCGGCCAACTGACAAAGATCAGTTGGGCTCAAAGATTGTGCGCTAACTGCGCCTTTAGCTGTTTGGCCTTGGCCAGCAACGCCTGCTGCTTGGCCTGATAGGCAGGAATGGCATCAACCAAGGTACGCCCAACACTAAAGGCCGCCGCATACTTGGCTTTCTTGGGGCGATCTTTTTTATCCAGATATTGATCGCTTCCCTGTTTAAACTCGTCCAAACGGGGTGACAGCGCCGCCATGGCGTCCAGAGACTTATCGGTGGCCTGAATTAACTGGGCCAGCTTGGCTGGGTCTTGCTCGGCTTCGATGGCCGCATTCAGCTTGGCGTTGACCTCGCTCGCCTGCTCGAGATAGGCGTTTAGTCGTTCGGCATAGGGATAGCTTCCCCGGCTAAAATCTGCCTCCTTCAGCGGTGACAGAGCTGCATGGCTGGGCAGATACTGCTCACGCTGATTGGCGGCAAAATGCGCCGAGATCGCCATGAAGTCCTGCATCAGTTGCGACTGCTCCTGATTGAGTTGATGAAAGGGGTCATTTGCCACCTTACGGGCATGGGCCAGATCACGCCAACCTACGATTTCGGTTTGGGTTTCAGCTTGCGCACCGCTCGCCAGCAAGGTCAGAGTGAGGGTAAATAGAGAGAGGAAACGTGACATAGCGAATTCTCCAAAGTGAAAACTAAAGGAAAAAAGCCAGCGCGAGGCTTCGCGCTGGCTTAAACACACTTATGAACAGCGCTGTTGGCGACGGCTAAACAGTGAGCCGATCCCCAGTAGCAGTAGGACTGGGCCAAAGCTACCACCGCTGGACTTCTTGTCTTCCAGCTCAACCGTGGCTATGGTTGCCGCACTCAGCGTGGCACCGCCAGTAGGCTGAGACAGGGCGACGCTAAAGGTCTCCATTGACTCCTCGGCATCATCGCTCAGCAGCTTGATGCTGATGGTCTTGTCGGCCATGTCCATGTCCTCCCACTTGATGACGCCCCAGGCGGCTTCGAAGTCTTCACCCGCCTTGGCTGTTGCATCTATGGTGCGATACTCCAGAGTCAGCGCATTATCACTACCGCCTTTGCGAGCAACCGTCAGGGTCACAGTGCCGTCGGCTTCGTTGGCTCGATATTGCGTCACCGCAAAGCCAAGTTCACCCGGTACACGCTCGTTAACCGTCAGTTTCACAGGGATAGACTGCATCTTGTAAGGGCTGTCGCTGTTAAGCAGCACCTGCACCTCATACTCTCCCGGCGCCATGTTGGCTGCGTCTACATCCAGGGTTACCATCTGGCTTGCCTCGACATCCAAGCCACCGACATTAGGCTTAAGCGACAACCAGTTCACATCCTGGTAGTCACACACGCCTGTCTCTCCTGACTCAACCTCGAACAGCTGTTGGGCCTCGATATCCAAGGCCCACAAATGACCCTGACAATCAATGGTTAGACCCGAACCGCCACCGTCGGCACGACCGTCGATAGCATAACCGCCGATCACTTGGTAATCGTTAGCCACATCCAGAATGTAGATATCGATATCCATAGGCTTAAAGCTGTTGGTTGCCACAAACAGGTGTTTTGACGTTGGATTGAAGGCTAAACCAGAGATAGGCAGACCCACATCGGTCGACTCCAGCAGAGTACCGTCGCTGCTAAAGCGATGGATAAGCCCGTCGATGAAAGAACCCGAGAAGAACTGATCATTCACCGCGTCATAGGCCAGGCCGCGCTGTGAGGTGGTCACATCAGGACAGAGGCGCTTGCCGGTGGCCTGCTTCTCAACCGGATCCAGTTCGTAGATACAACGCTCACCGCCTACCATGATTTGCCATAGCTTACCGGTGCGGCTGTTATAGGTCATCCCCGCATGGGCACCACGGGTCGTCATCAGCGGATGCAGGTCGATCTTGTCTTCGGTCTTGGTGCCATCTTGCTTAAAGCGATAAACCTTGTCATCACCACCGAACACACCCAGGTTATTGATCCACAGATCACCTGTTGCTTGGTCGAATGCCACCCCGTTTGAAGCCACCAGATCGATCGCCCAGCTCTGCACTACCTGGCTCTCTTCAAGGTCCGCTTGCGGCAGAATGAAAGGCACTCGGATATCGCGAGTCGTCAGATCCCACAGGTTCTTAGGTCCAAACTTACGACCACCGATAGCCAGCTTAGGTCCTTCAACAGGTGCTGCCAACGGCGCATTAATCTCACCCAACTTGAAAGTCAGATCGCTGCTGCCTGAGTTTTGGATCTCGAAGTTTTCACTCAGATTTCGACCACTGGTCACAACCAGCTCTATGGACTCGACATCCGAGCCAAGTCGACCCGCCTTGACGCTGAAGTCTTGTGCCGTGACCTCATCGGCCGTGACGCTCACGCTGTCACTCACATCGGCATAGCCCGCCTGATGCAGGCTTATCTGCTGCTCACCCTGCTGCGAAAAGAGCACATACTGGCCTGAGTTGTCGCTTACAGCCTTGTTACCCAAACCATCGACAATCTCGACGTTGGCCACAGGTAGCTGAGTGTTAAAGTCAGTAATGGTTCCGGCTACCAGACCGCCCTCTAGCGAGCTACAACCACGGGCGATAGAGATATCATCTACCTGAGCCCAGTTATCCCACTGCTTGTTGTCACCATAGATGTGGTGATAATGCCAACGCAGACGGAACTCGCTCGCACCTAGCACCTCAGCGGCCAGATCATAGTCCACCAAACGTTCTCTGGTGGTATCAGGGAAGCTCAACAGTGTCTTCCAGGCACTTCCGTCGACACTGATATCCAGATCCACCATTGAGCCGCCAAAGATGCCGCCAACGAAGTCCAGCTTGAACTGTAACGCCGTGCTATTGGCTAGCGCACTGACCGCAACGCTAGGCGATACTAAACTAGTGTCATACTTACCCCAACCATAACGGTCGTTATCCACCGCAGCCGATTTACCGCTACCACCGGTAAAGTTAGGACGATCCCAAGCGGTATTAGTACGCCACTCGATATCATCGCCAGTGGCGTCATTAACCACGGCCCAACCAGCAGGTGGGAAGGTCTGACCATCGAAGCCTTCGAGGATACCGTAAGCCTTGTAACCAGGGGCGCTACAGACGCTACTGTTAACATCCAGCGCGATGGTGACGCCATTGGCTATTTGAGTATCGCTAGCCACAAACTCTACTGACTTCTCGTTATAGCCATTGAGCGAAGTCGAAGCGCTCAGCTTATAGCTCCAGCCTTGATAAAGATCTATGTTGAACTCACCGGTGGCAGGGTCGTTCATCAACTCCAGCGTAGGCGCAAGTTCCCCGGCTAAAGCCAGTTTGGCGGCCAGCGGCCAGCCGTGACCACTGTTGTCGATCACCTTGCCGGTTAGAGTAACCAAAGGTAGCGGTGACAGCGTATCACTCAGGCTCTGCTCGCTATCTTCGGCGATCACTAAATCGACGTGGTTGGCTTCTTGATAACCATAGGCGCGCACGCTGACATCATAGCTGCCCACAGGCATGGTCACTTCATAGTGGCCGTTCTCGTCGGTAAAGGCGGTCACCGCCCCCACTTTCACCATGGCGTTGGCTAGAGGCTTACCTTCGGCGCCCGTGACTGTGCCCATTAGGCTACCTTGAGGACCCGTAGTACAGTTCGGGAACTTGAAGGAGCCGATGCGTGTCATCCAGTCGATATTACCGGCGTTAAGATCTCCATAGTATTCCTGGGTATACCAGAAGGTACAGTCGTCTACCGGGTCCACACTCATGGTGCTGTAGTCACCCCAGCGACCATTGGCGCCGCGCTGTGAACTACCACCAGCCACTAGCTCGTTTTCACCTTGTGGCATGGTGTTAAGGGGATCCGATGCCAGACGACCGGTATAACGGACCGACGGATAGGTGTTAGGGCCAGAAACCGTGTAACCTAAGGCGATGTTGCCCATGGCGTCCATGGCGACACTGCCCATCCAGCGGGTATCGCCGTCCGGCGCGTAGCTGCTCTGCTGGTGGACCGTCGGCGTTGTGCTTGGATTACGGATCTCATACCAGCGAGGGCTCCAGCGATTAGTATCTGCATCGCCGGTAAACACGGTATGGTTTAAAACCATGGCCTCATGATCACCAAAGTTACGATAGGCGAGACGGAACATGAGACGATATGGAATTCTGTCTAGATAGTCTTCGCTACTCACATCCGGCTGAGGAATACAGCCGCCCCTACAACCACTAAACTCCATACCGGTCACCGGCAACATAGCGATCTGCTCAAAGGTAGACTGTTCTGGATTTTGCCAATCAGTCTTGAAGGCCCAGATATGCAACTCATCGGTCGCCGCCCCTTGGCTGTCATCGATAGGTTGCACGAAATAGTTAGGAGCCCCCTCAGGAGGTGCTGTCAATCCATCGAGGTCGGCCGGTAGCATACCACCCAGCTCTGGCGCGGGATCGTCGAAATAAACCATGCGGGCAGGTTCGCCGCGCAGCATCTTCTCACGTTCGAACACCACGGCGCCGGCGCCCCCCCACTGATCTTCACGACCGTCGAGGTAGAATTGGTTCACCGACATATAGTAACCATCTGGCCACACACCAAAGTGTGGATAATCGTTCATCTTGATGTCGCTGATCTTAAAGTCATATAGGTGCCACTCACCGGTTGGGTCCGGCGTTTTGGAGACGGCGATACACTCGTGGTAATCAGCTTGGTTGATGGCGAACTGGCTCATCATCCAGCGATCGGCGAGGGGATCGTAGAGCACAATAGGGTCGCCGTCGTTATTCTGGGCACAGATGCCTCCCAAGCTCTTCCAGATCGCGTTGGTCGGCGTTGGCGGGATCAACTGATTGCCTTGCTTGTCCCAGATGGCGAAAGAGACGTTGACCATCTGCACATAGTGATTTGGGCCGACGTCGCCAGTAGTATCCGGCGGGGCAACACGGTTGATATTGTCGATACCATCGAAGCTCATCAGCGGCGATGGCATGTTGTCGCCGAGGAAATCACGCTGAACAGGATCGGTACCATCCAAGGCCAAAACGCCCATAGATTTACTGGACTTGTTCAGACCTGAGGTACTGTTACTCATGCCGCCAACGAAAGGAAGTTCGAAGTTTTGGATGATCTCGCTGGTCTTTCGGGTGGTTTCACCGGACGCCGAATCCATCTTACCGCGCACAAGACGTGCCTTGGTATCTTTACTCAAATTGAGCGCAATATCGCGCAGCGCTGGGATAGTGACGTTATTAACAGACTTACTAACCACAGGTGCTGACGCAGCAGCCTGTGCGTGATTCACCGTCATCAGGCTGACAAAGCCAAGACACAGGCTGTTGTATAATGTTGACTTTTTGAACATAGTCAAAAGCCTCCTAGTTATTTTATTACTACCAAAATTGCACCTTAAGTCCGTGTTACCCACTTAGCATCGATGCGAATTTTTGTCGTTTGAGTGTGGTTGGTTCGTATACACAAGCTGTTTCACACTACAGGCAGAAATAAATAACCAACTGACAAAGATCAGTTTGGCGAAAAAAAGCGCCGGCTCACTCGGCTTCGCATGCAGGAACAGCGCCGCCAGAGCCGATTGGCTCGAACTAGCGGCTAACCGAGCAGGCAAAAAAATTGAGCTAGAAGTTCGCGACAGAAGGTCGAGATAGAAGATAAAAATGGGGAAATAGGTGTCACGAAAACTGTCTGAGCTTAGAAAGCCAAGACAGTTAGCGAATGAATGGGTGGTGAGGCGGACGCCCTAGGTCAGGCGTCTGAAGACTTGATCAACGTGATGTCGTGTACCAGTTCGGCCAGGGAGTCGCAGGCCATCTTCTCCATCACCCGGGCGCGGTGGATCTCCACGGTACGCTGACTCAGCTCCAGCTCAATGGCGATAAGCTTATTGGATTTACCCATGACGATATTGTCGAGGATCTCCCGCTCACGTCCGGTAAGAGTCGCCAGGCGCTCTTTGATCTGACTCAGCTGCTGATGCACCAGACGCAGCTGCGCCTCCTGCTCCAGCGCCAGATTGATGCGATCCAGCAGCTCCTGATCGCGAAACGGCTTAGGGATGAAGTCGAAGGCGCCTTGGCGCATCGCCTTGACCGCCATGGGCACATCGCCGTGACCACTGATGAAGATGATAGGTAGAGATACTTGACGCTCGTTTAACTTCTGCTGCAGCTCCATGCCGCTCATCTTGGGCATGCGCACGTCCAGCACCAGACAGCCGCTCATCTGCGGCGAATAGTCGTCGAGAAACTCCTGCGCCGAGCAGTACAGCTTGCAGGGCAGGCCGACGGACTCCATCAGAAAGGCCATCGCCTCGCGGATCGCCTCGTCGTTATCGACAATGTATACGGTTTGCTCTATTTGTTGCGCCATCGGCTCATAGGGTCTCATTTTGTTATTTATCTAGGGTATTGCATCGAAGCGGGTGAATTCAATCTAATTTTCCAGTACATCAGTGACGCCATACGCTGCCCCATCTCCCAGGCAAGACAAAATATTTTCAGCCAACTGATCTTTGTCAGTTGGCCGGGCCAGCACCTTGCTAATGTGAGCCCCTAAGCACACTGGAGTAAGCCTCATGTCGATATCTTTGAACAGCATCACCTCATCGATACTCACATCGCTCCTCGTGCTGACTTCTTCATCGGGGTTGGCCGCGCAGTCGATTGAACGTATCACCATCAATGGCAACAGGAATGTCACTCAGAGTCCTGTAGTCACGGCGGCGAACGTCAATACTCTGCATCCGGAAGACAGCGACTCGACCCCGACTAACCTAGCACATTTGTTGCATTCCGTTCCCGGAATTAGTTTTGTCGGCCAGGGAGGGCTTTTTCAAACCGTCGGACTCAGGGGGATGTCCCGTTGGCGAGTGCCCACCTTTATCGGTGACATTCCGCTCTATACAGAACGCCGGGCCGGAACAGCAGCTTCGTTTATACCGCCGCAATTTCTCGAATCGGTCAATGTGATCAAGGGCCCCTCCTCCACCTACTATGGCTCTGGCGCCTTGGGCGGACTGGTACAACTTAATCCCAAACACGCCCACGGTCTGGCGGCCAGTCTGACCCTGACCGATGCAAAGTATGATCAGCAGACCATGGAAGCCGGTAACGAGCAGTGGTCCGTAGCCTTATCGAGACAACACGCAGGCAACAGCAAAGATCTGCAGGGCAATACTCTCTACGACCATTTCGATCAGCAGTCGGCGCTCATCAACCATCACTGGGCATTCGACAATGGCCTGGAGAGCGACACCTTCTACCTCTACAGCGATGGCGACGACATAGGAAAATCCAGCAAGGACTATCCCAACAAGAAGATCGTCTCCTACCCAGACGAGCGGCATCACCTGCTGCAATGGCGTCTGATGCAGCCCCACGACTGGAGCCTAAGCCTGTTCGCCCACGATCAACGTCTGGAGACAGAGACCATACGCCCCGCCAAGCGGGTCAACACGGTCAGCAACGAGTCTCTGGATCTTGGTGGTCACTGGATCAAGGAGTGGCAAGGCGGGGCCTTCAATGGCCGTTGGGGCGCCGACTATATCGCCCGTCGCGGCGTCAAGGCCTCGGAGTTTGAATGCTCGCTGAAAAACGACGGCATCAAGCTGCAGCAAAATATCGACGCCAAACAGGATGAATATGCCCTGTTTGCCGACATCGGTACTCAACTGGAAGATTGGCAACTGGTCGCAGGTATGCGCGCGGCGCGTTATCTGCAAACAGGAGATGGTGCGCAGGATCATTCGGATACCGCCTTCACCGGGTTTGTAGGCGCCGTCTATAACCGCGGCGCGCAGCAAGAGTGGAAGCTTAATATCGGCAATGCCTACCGCTTCCCCTCGCTGACCGAGCACTACTACAGCGGCAGCACAGGGCGCGGCACCATAGTGGCCAATAGCGATCTAGTGCCTGAAACATCCACCACGGCCGAGCTGACCCTGACCGATGTCTATGGCGACTTCGCCTGGCAATTGGCGGGCTACTACTCCCGCGTCAACGACTATATCGAGCGCATCAGCATCGCCGAGGAGACCCTGAGCTACCGCAACGTCAATAGCGGCAGTATCAAGGGAGTGGAATATCGCATCGACTGGCGCCCCAACGAACAGTTTAGTCTGGGCAGTACGGGACAATGGATCGAGGCCGTGAGCGACGATGGCGATCGTCTGGCCGATGCCGGACGCAACGAGCTTGGCATCAACATGGAATACAGCTGGTCCGACTTTAGTTTCAGCACAGGCTATCGCTACCTGGCGCCGGTGAAGGAGCCCGCCTCGGGCGAGCTAACCCGCGATGCCGCCAACTTGGTCGAGGCCGCCATGCATTATCAGATCACCCCGAATCTATCGGCCAAGATCTGGAGCGAAAACCTCACCAACGAGAGCTACTACTACAGCAGCGACGAGTTGGCGACCCTGGCAAGAGGCAGACAATTTGGCATTACCCTAAGCTACCAGTTTCAGTAGCCAACCCTTTTTAACCCCTGAGGCAGGCATCAAGAGACGGGTGCCCACCTCTTTTTAACCTTAGCTATACTCCCAGAGCATGGACGCTTCTTTTTTTACCTGACTTTTGCACCCTATGAGCTTAATGTTATTAGCCCCTCCCTCAAGGATCCTCACCATATTTTTATTTATCATTCATCTATTAAAGAATTTATTATTACCAAATTTAATATCTGAATTTGCCGCCGGTCATGAGAGTTAAAAATTATTTTTACCTCACTATTATTCTTTAGTCGATAAAAGCCAATCTAACACACAGAATAGCCAGGCTAATTTGTTTAACAGCCTGAGAACATGATAAAAATAGACCACTATCACCGCAGCTTTTTCTCCCATGAATATAGATAAACTCGATTATCACTCGCTGGTTATTTTCGAATCCATCAGTCGTCACTTAAACGCAGGCCTGGTGGCCAATGAGCTGGGCATGAGTATCTCCTCTGTTAGCCGTCACTTAGGGATACTGCGCGACATCTTTAAGGACGCGCTCTTCATTCGCCGGGCACAAGGTTTTGTTTTATCAGATAAGGCCATCCAGCTTCTGCCCTATATCAAACAGTTGCTCCATGACTATCAGGTAATCAAACATAACCATATTCATTTCAATCCTCTCACCGCCCGGGGCCACTTTAAGATCTACGCCTATAACGAGTTTACCTATGTGATCAACAAGGTAATTCACCAATATATATTGACTCAGGCGCCCAATTTAAGCTTCGAGGTGCGCACCCTCTCCAGCGATTGCAGCCGCGCCATCGAACATGGAGAAATAGATTTCGCCGTGGTCTACGAAAGATTTAAAGATCATAAGATCATCAGCGAAATGTTTTCGCCTACCGAAGAACTATTCCTCATAGCCAAGGAGGGACACCCGGTATTTTCCGAGGCATTTACCTTAGAAAACTTATGCCAATATGATTATTTCTCCCTGGATAACTATAACGATCTGTCTATTCCCTTACTGGAGCAGCTCGGCAAGAAGGAGGGGATGGCGGTGAACATGCTCGGCGCCACAGATAATATCGCGGCTCTGAGTCGCCATATTCTCGATAGCCGCGCCATCTCAATGAGCTGTAACGTCTTCACCCGTGAGTTTTACGCTCTGATCAAGGGAATACAGACTGCTCCACTACCGAGCGAGCTCACCGAGCGGTTACTCGAGCAGATCACCGTCGGACGCCGGGTCGGCAACTACCTCATCTATTCGGAGATCAACCAATCCCCTACCCACCACTGGCTCAAGCAGCAGCTATTCAACGGCATACGTGACGAGTGGTATCTGGCCATGAGGCGTTAATAAAGAAAAACTCTATTTATCAAAACCACGGATAAATAGAGTATCTAGGTAAAATCTTTGTCGCTAAGACAGGAGATGGGGGCAAGAGTGTCCTATCCGAGTGATTGACGACAAAGACAGGCCTAACAACAGCGTAAGCGATGCGCCGCCCAGATACGAGGCGGCGCTTTCTTTGGATCACACCTTACGGATCGCCACCGGCACCCCGTGTCTGGCGGTCGAACCAAAGGTTCTGTCCCGGTAGAGGCTGGCGCCCTTACGGCTAGGATCCACTATGTTAAAGGGGTTGGGACAGATGCCCGTACCTCGCGATGGGATCCCAGGGATCACCTGACCATCGATCTCGAGATCGCTGGCACCGAAGCACCAATGGCCATATCCCATACCCACCACTATGGTGTTGCGGGCCACCGTCTTGTCGGCCTGCACTATTCCCTCGATATGCTTGCCCTTAGGTGACAGCACCTGCGCCCTATCGCCATCCTTGATGTCGAACTTGGCGGCGTCATCCTCATGCAGATGGATATAGTTGGTCTCGCCCAATGCAGTGATCCGCGGCAGCGCCACAGAATAAGGGCTGCGCAGATGCAGCTTAAAGGTCGACAGGTTGAAGGGATACTCGTTCACCTTCCACAGCTGACGCACCGCCGAGCCATCCCAGAAACGATCCACATCATAGACGGGTTGACCGTCGTTAAACTGTCCGCTGTAGGAATCCTTCACCCGAGCCAGGGACTCGTTGTACACCTGAAACTGGGTATCCATGCGCATCATGGGATTGAAGAACTCCCCTTCGTAGCGCTCGTCCACCCGCTCGTAACGTCCTCCTCGGGTTAGCATATAGGCGGTAGGCCCCAGCTCTTCAGGCTTGAGCCTGGCCTTGAACAGCGGCAATACCCTATCCACACTGGTAAAGGCAATATCCTCCTCCGTGGGCGATGGCAGCACAGAACCTGTATGGGCAATATTGGCAAACAGGGGCACGTAGAAGTCCGCCGGTTCGTGAATCGGCAAATCTCGTCCCTCGAGGTCCTTAAACGCCTTTTCACCCATACCAGGCAGGCCTATCGCCTTGCTGATATCGATCAGGAACTGCTCCATGTTGACGTCGTTACCCTGAGCTGTCTTAACGTTACGCGAAGCCACCACGGGCACACAGGCCACATCGCCGACAAATTCGCTGCCCCACATGCGTGAGTTGGCCCACTGCTCATACTGCAGTGAGTCCGGCACTATGTAGTCGGCCAAGACATTGGTCTCGTTGATGTAAGGATCCAGGGCGATGATCAGTCCCAACTGCTTGGGATCTTTGATGGAGTCCTCCACCTGGTCCTGCAGGCCAGAGCAGCCATAGATGGGGTTAGTCGCCCAGGTGATCCAGGCCTTGAACTGAAAAGGATTCTTGTTAGCATGGGCCACCAGCAGCTCGCCGCTGTTGTCCTGCACAAAGGTGTTGTTCCAGGGCTGCTCCGCCGGGTAAGGATCTATCCCCTTAGCAACTTTCTGCTGGTACTCATGGCTCTGTTCATAGTCGCCAGAGCGCTCGGCATTGAAACCGGTCAGCGAGGTGTGCTCGAAGTCCATCAGGTTATAGAGAGGGCCGTCGTAGATGTCATACATGGCGGCGTAACCCACACCGCCCATGTGCATCATGCCCCCCTTGGCATTATGTGCGCCCACCAGAGTGCCCAGCATGATCATGGCAAAGGTAAACTGGCCACCATCGGAGGCATTACAGCCGGTACAGGTCTCGATTGCCACGCTACGGCCATGGGAAGTGAACTCCTTGGCGAGTTCCTCAATCTTGGCCATTGAGATACCGCAGCGCTCGGAGAGCAGGCGCATGGAATAGCCGTTTACTCTCTGTTTGAGCAGCGAGAAGGCGGTTTCCACTTGCAGTTCGACGCCGTTACCGATCGCCAGCTTGCCTTTATAAAATAGCTCGGCAGGCTTATCGCTTTCACCCGTCACCAACTGGCCCGAGGCCTTATCGATCACCATCTTAACCTCGGCATCCCCTAGACCACAGGCCTCTGCAGTGAGGAACTGGTTATAGAGGGGGTGACCCGACTCTTTCACCACCAGGTAGGTGGCGTTGGTGTAATTGATCTCGCCGATGGCATCGGCACACGCCTGGCTCGGCGCCTCTAGGTAGGCGCGGCGATAGCGATCATGATTGATGATGTACTGCATCATGGCGAACATCAGCGCGGTATCGCCACCCGAGATGATGGGCAGCCACTCACCCTGACTGTTATCCACCTCAGAGGTTAAGGAACGCAAGATGGGGTCCACCACCACATATTTGAAATCGGGGCGATCGCTACGGGCCTTGGCCAGACGGCGCGACCCCACGTTAAGGCCATTGCCACTGAGCCCAGGGTTGGTACCGATGAAGATGGCAAACTTGGTCTCTTCATAGTCCACCTGGGGTAAGGCCATCTCGTCGACGGCGTCGAAGCAGCCCAGGGCACAACCCGCCACCTGCTGGTGACCACAGTAAGAGTCTTTATTGCCTATGTTGGGCGTGCCCCAGCACTCCTTTACGAAACGGTGTAAAAAATCGGCCCGGGCCCCCTGCTCTGAGGAGGTTGAGACCAGCAGTTGATTCTTCACCGGACCGAAATCGGGATACTTGGGATTGGCCAGGGCAGGATTATCATGTATCGCCCTCAGCCCCTCGACCTTGCCTTCGCCGAAGAGATCGCCGCCCTCAATCACCTCCTTGAGCAGCTGCTCATAGGAGATGCTCTGCCAGCGATTCTCGCCTCGTTTACCCACCCGCTTGAGGCACTGGGTAACGCGATGCTTGTCCTCGAATGCGTCGGGCACCGCATTGCCACGACCACACAGGGTGGCGCGATTGCTCTGGCTTAGACCGCTGACGGCGGAAAGTTGTATCATCGCCTCCTTGGGCGGCATCTCCATGGTAAAGGGCTGGCCCGCGTTATTGGTCAAGGTATAGGGGTTACCCACGGCGCGCAGCACCTTGTCAGTCTTGTTGTCTATGCTGACCCGGGCACCGCAGACGTTGAAGCAGCCGAAACACTTAGAGAAGGCGAAACGCTGCTCAGGATTTTCCACCAGCTGCTTGTCCTTGTCGAAGTAATACTCCGGAGTCAAGGAAGTCGGGGCATAACGGCCGATCTCGGCGTCTGTCGTCTTGGCCTTTGTCGCGGCCTTTGCGCCCAATGCGCCCGTTGTCATCACGGCGGCAACCGAACCCGCCTTTAAAAAATCTCTACGATCCATGCTGCTACCTCTGCCAGGTTTGGGGAGAATTGATACTGTATGCCGTGTTGCTCTCGTCTTGAGTCAAGCCGATATAGAACACATTGGGGGAGGTTTGCTTACCGGCCTGCAACACCAGAGGCCTATGTTGACGGATAAGCTTTGAGACTTCGCTCTCGGGATCATTGATATCACCAAAGACACGGGCGCCACCGGTACAGGTCTCGACACAGGCTGGCAGCAGGCCGCGGCTGGTACGCTGAATACAGAAATTACATTTATCCACTGTGCCCGTGGCCGAGTGGGTGAAACGCACCCCATCGTAGGGGCAGGCCTGGATGCAGTAGTTACAGCCGATACACAGCTGTGAGTCCACCACCACTATGCCGTCCTGCTCGCGCTTAAAGGTGGCGCCCGTCGGACAAACAGACACGCATGAGGGCTTGTCACAGTTATTGCAAAGAATCGGCATGTTAAATACATACTGCTTACCATTCAGATCCACACTATGTTGCGGCACCTGAGTCCTGTGTTCTTCCGGCAAGTTGCCGTTTTCTACCCCACAGGAGACCACACAGGCCTTACAACCGTTGCAGCGCCCGAGATCGATCACCATGGCCAGACGCTTCTTGCCCTGGCGACGAATGTCGGCGATCACAGGATCGGCGGAGACAAACATCATGCCCGTGGTTGCTATGGCGCCGCCGGCCAGGAGTTTGAGTGTTCTTCTTCTATCTAACATCTTTAGCTCCTAATAAGACTGACCGGCTAACAAGACCGAATAACGTAAACAGAAGGCGCCGACTAAGGTGAGTGCGGCGATGCCGTACTCCTTAGCATGAGACACGCCGACTCTGCCCATGATGGAGGTAATATTCAGCAACAGCGGCAGCACCAGGCCGACCACTACGGCGCCGAGCCACCAGATCTTACCGGCCGATGTCGCCATCCCCAGTAGATTGTCCAGACCATAGAACTTACTCACATTGGCGATGGCATAAACGAAGATGCCCAGCACAAACAGTTCGATTAGCATCACCATAGAATCCGCCTTAGCAAAACGATGATGTGGGTCGCTCTGTTTTAGCCAGGTCTTGACGATCAATACCACGGCGGCGCCGGAAGAGATGGCAGACACCAGAAAGATCACCACCAAGATGCTGTTAGACCAGACGATATTGTGTTTAATGTCACCGATCAGCAGCGCAGTGTAGGAGGCGACACAGACCGCGAGGATAAGATTGATCAACGCATAACCACGACTGGAAAAGGTTTCTTGATTGCACCGCTTAAAGGAGAAGCAAAACAGCAGTGCGAAGACGATCGCCAGGGTCAAGAGCCAGGTACCTATACTCATCATGGAACTGGGCTCAAAGGTCATGAACAGGCGATAGAAGCGCAGTAGCTTACTCATATCACCGTTGAAGATGCCGTACTGGAAAGAGGTCAGATCGAAGACGATCATTCCAGTACCCAACATCAGGAGTAACAAACCTGCGATGGCACTAAATTTCGCCGTCGACCAATGGTGGGTGTGCACCACCTTCTCGGACAAAACCAGGGCACCACTGATAAACAAGGCCCCCGCTCCCGCACCGGCTAAGAACAGATAGGCTGCCACCAACAGCCCCCAATGCACTTCGCTCATAGACATTCCTTATTATTTTATTTACCACTTTACCCAGACAGATTAATTAATGTCGCCTGAGGAAAGATATTTAAGATGATGTATAACAGACCAAGCGGGTGAGATAACCTTAATCACCCTTATTAAAATCATACAAATCAAAATAAAATAAATAAGGAGCCAGATCACACTAACCTTTAAGCATATTGACTCAATAATGATAATTTGAAGAAAGTAGTTATTTTCACTTTTCGAGAAATCATTTTATGACTATGCCATAAAGCACCCAACCATCGAAAAAACAACATCAGTACAATAAAAACAACAACTTAACCACTAAGCATTAAACCTAAACCACCCTCGAATCTCTCATGCAAGATGCAAATTGCATTTTTACAAAAGTAGAAAAAAGTCACTCAGTCACAAACAAACAATATTTTAATAAAATGTGATTATTTTATTTAATTCCATTTATTACAATCTAACCACCACAATAAACGTGGCAAAATAAATATTCCACTCCAATTAATATCAAATTTATTAGAACAAACTAAAAATTGTTTAAGGGTTGATAATGAATAAGATAATACTCTCCTCTTGCGCCTTAGCCATCGCCTGTACTATGAGCCAACCTCTGGCAGCCGAAGAAAGTCAATTCGCCGCCTCGGGTGTACTCATGGGGCTCAGCAACTACCTGTGGCGCGGCCAGACCATCAGCGACAACAAGCCCACACTTCAGGGCGATCTCATGGTGGAACACGAAAGTGGCTTCTATCTGGGGACCTCCTTCGAGACCTATCGATATGAGGATGAAGGCAGCGTCTACAACGACTATGAAATCGATTATTACGGCGGCTACTACCAGATGATCACCGAAGATCTGGGCCTGGGTTTCAACGCCATGAAATACACCTATGGCGCGGGCGGCTACAGCGTCGAGTACGCGGTCAGTGTCGACTACAAGGCGCTTAATCTGATGGTGAACTACGACCAAGACATTGAGGCCTGGTATACCGAGGTGAACTATGGCTTCGACCTGTTTAACGACAGCCAATTGGTCGCCCATGCAGGCCTGTTTACCGATGCTGAAAACTATGGCTATCTCGACAAAGGAAAGGTTGCCGACAGCATCTATGATGTAGGACTGCGCTATCGCTACCCCCTACTGTCCCAGCTAGATCTCATGCTAGAGATCAGCTATCAGGAGTTCGAACACGACCACTATATGATAGGTCTCGCCTACAACTTCTAATCGTTGAGTATCAATCGAGAAAAATAAGCAAGAGATGGAGCGTCGACGGCGCTCCAGCTGCTTGGACTGCTAGCTGGCTACTGAAATGACTTCAAACAGCAATAAATTTCAGGCATAAAAAAACCTGCTATTAAGCAGGTTCTTATCTCTTCTAGAGAGGATTTGCATCAACAAGTTGGTACAGATGGCGAGACTTGAACTCGCACGGCCGTTAAGCCACTAGCACCTGAAGCTAGCGTGTCTACCAATTCCACCACATCTGCATCTTGTCAGTCTGATCTTACCGCTATTCTCACTAGGAGAGCAACTGATAATGGTACCGAAGGACGGACTTGAACCGTCACTCCCGAAGGAAACGGATTTTGAATATATCGTGCGTAATATCACTATTATTTTTCATATAGTTACGATATAAAGTATGGACTTTGCAAATTCTTTGCATATCAACATAAGACGCAGACTATGAGTAAACAGGTCGAACGGCACGATATCTCCGACGAATTATACATATACCTCCAGGATAATAGCGAGCGTTGGTATGCTCGTATTAAAGTCGCAGGTAAGTGGCGTTCAAAGGCCACCAAGCAAAAAGACAAAGAGAAAGCGATTGCTATGGCCTATCGCCTTCAAATGGAATACCAGTTCATGGCAGACCGAAATCTGCTAGTGAGTTCCAAGCGTTTTCGCGATGTTGCAGAGAATGTCATAAGCAACATGCAAACGGCCTTAGATAACGGAACCGGAGCCGTTAACTACAAGATCTATATACAAGTGCTACGCAAGTACCATATTCCATTTTTTGATCGCACTTACATTACCTCAATAGATAGTGAAAAGTTGCGTGATTTTGATAAGTGGCGCATCGAACAATTCGACAGAGTACCTGCCAAATCGACACTACTCAATCACAATGCAGCTATGCAATTAGTGTTCAAAGAAGCAGTTGAAAATAAGTGGATGTTAGCCGCTCAGGTACCCTCTTTGTCCACCAAAGGCATAGAGTCACAACGGCGAGCGCATTTCTCACCCGAGGAATACGATAAAGTTTTCGATGCGGTATTGGCGCTTGAGCAAAACAGTCGGAAAGAAAAAACCCGTCAAATTCGCGAATTACTGCTGGATTATATGGAGTTTGCGGTCAATACAGGCATTCGACCTGGGACTGAAATGGAAAGTCTCACCTGGGGCGACATCCACATAGATACCAACGAACACAACATCATTTTCTATATAACGGTAACTAAGGGTAAAACGGTCAAACATACAGGAACTCGTGAAGTTGTATGCCGTGACGAAATCTTCTCTAGTATCCAAACACTTAGGGAACGATTTCCGAATCGCAAACGCACGGACAAACTGTTTCGATTAGCCGATGGAAGTGAAACCAAAGAGCTTGGCAAAGCCTTTGATAAAGCTCTAACCGAAATAGGCTTAAAATCCTCCCCGCATGGTGTGAGAACGCTCTACTCATTGCGCCATACCTACATTACATGGCAATTAACGTCAGGAAACGTCAGCATGGAGGTGTTGGCTAAACAATGTGGTACTAGCATCGCCATGATCGAACAACACTACAGCCACATGACGCCGAAAATGTATAGTAAAGAACTATCTGGTGTTGATTTGGGCAAATCCAGACCCGGCTTAAAACCCAAAAGAACACTTGGCAGCAAGCAAAATCAAGCAAGACTCTCAAAGCTATTTAAAGATTGGCAAGTGAGCTATAAGCAACGAGGCTGCATTTAAGCTTATTGTTAAATCTGACCTTTTAAAGTCGCTCTACTTGGCAGCAAATCTAGCGCCTCACAGTCAAGTACCTCGGCAATTTTGTAAAGCATGTCGAGCGTGATATTTGCCTCGGCCCGTTCTATACGGCCGATATAGCTGCGATCGATATCGGCTTGCAGCGCCAATTCATCCTGAGACATCCCTCGGGATTTACGCACTTGTCGCACAGCTCTACCAACTTCTATCGCTAACGTTTTCATAGGGTTCCTTATTCGAATCGGAACCACTATGAGAATTTGCTTCACAATTAACCACGGATTATAATCCGCAAAAGTGCTTATAATCCTCTTTTAAGCCGTGAGCCTGCAAGGAATCTCGCTAAGCCAGCTCATAACTAACGCAGAAGGAATTACTCATGACATCATTCAACCTAATCTTCAAAGGCGAAATACTTGAAGGGAAAGATAGGCATAAACTCAGCTTGGCATTGGCTAAGTTCCTCAGTGTACCGGAGTCCAAAGCCCATTTGTTATTTTCAGGTAACCCTATTAGCATCAAAAAAGGCCTGACAGCGACTCAGGCTGAGGCCATAAAGTCAAAATTGCTTTCTGCTGGAATCATTACTTATCTAAAGCAAGTGCCAGCTGGCGAGAGTTCTGTGCTGGTAAAACAGCCAGAATCTAAACCTAAAAACTACCCGATAACAAAACTGTCTTCTGAAACCAAAACTTCATCAGTTAAATCGAAAGTCACCTATGAGGGACTAAGCTCCCGTTGGCAGAAAATTTTCGCAGAGTTCGATTTTCGACAGGCTGATAAGTTAGGGTATTTTGCATCTGCCAAAAGCCAGCCGCACTTATCCCGCTCTAAAAAGGAACAAATCAAAGGACAGAACATCATCAACTTTAATGTGCTGGCATTCATTTTTGGCCCTTTTTATTACATGACAAAAGGAATGTGGAAGAAAGGGCTATACCTACTCTTGCTTACTTTGGCTCTGAATCTGCTAACCGTGGTGATTGTGTCATTATTCACAGACAGAGACATAAGCACGATGCTCTACATCATCAACTCTACTATCTACGGCTTAACCGCTAATTATGATTACTACCGCTATTACAAATTGGGCGAAACAACCTGGAGCTGGATGCCCAAATGGATGGCAAGTGGTATAACCACAGTATCCTTGGTTACTACCAGTTTTCTTGGTGTTCTGCTGCTCGCATACTCTGAGATGGCGGCAGCCGATAATGTATCCATAATCCAGGATGGTTACTTAACGGGTTATAAGCAGACGACCATTGGCCAAGCATTTGATAATTGGCAGGCTTGTACCAAGACATCATGGCGCGAGCAGCAAGCCAATAACGGAGCGATCAGCGTCATCTATCAATGCAGTATGGATGCTAATCAAGTGAAAAGCCTTGCGAAACAATCTTTGGTGTTTGTGACGGGTCAAATAGATGACGGCTTTCTGGCTCATATAGATGTCGCTATACTGGCAGTAAGTTTCCAGATCAATATTGATGACACCTTTGAAATTAACGGTGCTCAATGGGCATTCAAGTACGGTGAAGGGAAAAAATATACTCCTTTTGTCAATCCGGATTATGTACTGAAAGACATCTACACGAATCGCCTCAATGGCTCGGTTTCCGATGCATTTACACTGGATAATCTAGTGATTAATGGCGTGAACTAGAAACACGAAGGTATGACAAACAGCACGACCTACAACAATCCGCTAACTCAACCATCACTAAATGAATACCAAGCCATGGCCAAATTTAGTTGGCCACTACACCCTAACCGCTTTTTTATGAAAAAATATACTCAACTAAAAACTAGAGCCAACATAATCCCTACTTTCTTTATTGAGCTTAATAGAAATGATATTAACGTATACCTCCTTAACCTTGGAAATAAGTCATGACATACAACACGACCACTGTTAATTTCAGTGAGTGACACTTTATTTATTGGAAACAAAATAGTTTTAAGCTCATATTCCTTACCTTCAACTTTCAAGTAAAACCTCTTAAAAGGAAGCCAAAGAAACTGCTTAAACAAACACGAATCTCCTATAGAACAAGATAGTTCACCTGTTACAACTTTATATTTAAAATTGTATAACCGATCATTTAAGACAACCACCTTATCATATACAAACATTCGCAATCTCTCACTCTAAACATTAATGCATAAAGGACTGGTAACTCAGCCCTTTATACATCAGGATATTATTGAGCCTTATTATATAAAGCCGCAGAGGCCCAGCCTAATGCTACACGACCGACAAACATTACAACAGGAACCCACCCACCATGAACTTGTTCAATCTCATTCAAAGTCAACTCTTCAATCTTTGAATCTTGCATAACATATTTCTTAATTAAATTTTAAAATTCATATCCACCTGAATACATTGAACGTGATATTCATTCGCATTCATAATGTTAAACAGGGGAGGGAAACTCAATAAAGAATGTTCCCCTTACTATTATTGTTGCCATTTCCCACATAAAGCGGATGACGTAACCTCACCCGACGATCATGCTATTATTACCTTTGGTTATAGAAAACCTTCCTGCAATCTTTGCAGTGCATTTTAATTGGAAATAATTGAACTCCAATAAAAAATGAGACCAGCAATAATATTGGAAACAGTAAAACAGAAGTTATACTCCAGATTACTCTAGTTTCTCTTGACCCACAGAAAGGGCATTGATCATCAAAAGGAGGCTTCATAAATTAAGCCATTTGGACCGCAGGGAGTCCGCCTAACGGAAACAGAGTAACCCGAGTACCAAAGAAGTTGGCTAACCATGATAAACCGCCATTCACTTGCTTGATTTCGCTCATTGTTAGTTCTTGCATAATATTTTCCTTAAATTAAACTCTTTAACGTTATGTTTGCCTAAGCGCTCAAATGAACTGTTTAGGTTTATTTGGCCTTAAGCAACTGACCAAGGGCGCGGTTTCCCGCAAAAGTTGCCGCGCCCTTGCTTTTAACCGATGCCATGCTTTGCGGTGTATAGCCTCACACTGCATCGATTAAAATTCCTTTTTATCTATTTCTCTAATTTTCAGTTCTTTACTACGCTTTCTGAGTATTCCCCATCAAACTCTGCATCTCATCCTGCGTGTAGACTTTGCCTTGATGCATGACCAATACCCGCTGAGCCTGCTTGATGGTTTCCGGCCGGTGCGCGATGATGATGCGCGTCATATCGAGATGTTTTATCTGCTCGCTAATTCTTGCTTCGTTATTAACATCAAGATGACTGGTGGCCTCATCCATAAACAGCAGGCTCGGTTGCTGGTATAGGGCTCTGGCAAGCAACAGGCGCTGTACTTGCCCGCCGGAGAACTGGTTGCCCATATCCCCCACCAAGGTGTTATACCCCATGGTCATTTTACTAATGTCGGTATCAATAGCGGCCATTTGTGCGCACTGCTGCATACGCAAATAGTTAGGCTCGGGGTCGAAAAAGGTAAGATTGTCTGCGATAGAGCCCGATAGTAGAGTATCGTCTTGCATGACCGCGGCGATATGTTTTCGATATGCTATCAAGCCAACTTGAGTAATATCTTGCCCATCCAGCAAAATTCGCCCTTGTGTCGGGGTCAACAGCCCAAGCATTAGCTTTACTAACGTTGTCTTGCCACAACCAGACTCCCCCACGATGGCAACGGATTCATTGGCATTAATGGTTACCGACACATCATCGATGATACAGGGCTCATTTGGTGCGTATCGGAAACTCACCCGCTCAAGCGTTAACTGTCCAGTCACCTGGTTGAAGGAAGTGATGCTCTCTCTATTTGCTTCCTGTTCGTGCAGCGCAATGTCAGAGATACGGTCGAGGTGCAAACGCAGCATGCGAAACAAAATAAGTTGTTCAATCAGACTAGCAAAACGCTCTGTCAGCTGATTCTTGTATGCGATAAAAGCCAGCACCATACCGATTGTTAAGCCACCGCTCATCACGATCGTTGCCGCCAGGTAAACCACAATGATGTTCTCCACCCCAAACAGCAACTTGTTCATGGCATCGAAGCTAATTTTTAACTTGCCTAAACGGATATCTGCATTAATGACTTCGCTGTAACGGTTTTGCCATAAACTTTGGCGTTGGGGCTCGCAGGTAAACAGCTTAATGGTTTGTATGCCGCGAATGTTCTCTAAGAAATTCGTTTGCTCTTTGGCGCTCGATTGTATGGACTCTTCGGTTGCACGGTGCAGCGGCCGATAAAGCGCAAACCTCAATAAGGCGTAAAGTGAAATTGCTGCAACAACTACTAATGTCAATTTGACGCTATAAATTAACATCATCACCAGCACGGCTATTGACATGACACCATCGACAACCGTTTCAACTAAACCGGTAGTTAAACGCTCTCGCACCTGGGCAAGTGAGCCAAACCGCGAAACCAAGTCACCAACATGGCGCTTTTCAAAATAACTCATGGGCAGTCTAAGCAGGTGACGCAATAAATTGACACCCATCTGCATATTGAGCAGGCTCGATACACGCAACACCAACCAACTACGCACGCTAGTGGTAATTACGTTGATAGCCACAAGCAAGCCAAAGCCTACTGCCAACACTATGAGTAATGGTTTATCTTGGCTAATGAGCACTTCATCAACCACCCATTGCATGTAGTAAGGCGTGACCAGTGCAAAGACTTGCAACAATAATGACAACACGAAAAGGGTTGTTAATGCTCGTCCTAACCCAGTCATCTTGCTCCAAAGCTGAGATAAGCGCATCTGCTGGCGTTCATCAACCTGCTCAAACCCTTTGGCTGGGGTCAACTCTAACGCAATGCCAGTGAAATGCTCGGCAAACTCACTAAAGGTAAAGGTCTTTTTCCCAAACGCCGGATCATTAATGCTCACGCCGGACTTAGTCACCCCGGTCAACACCACAAAATGATTCATGTCCCAATGCAGCACACAAGGTAATGTGAGCTTACCGACTTCTTCTATCGGACACTTCAGCGCACGGCTCGCAAGCCCTATGCTGTCACTGAGGCCAATCATCTGCTGCAGATTCATCCCCTTTAAATCTGCACTAAAACGCTTCCTTAACGCCGCCATATCTAGTTTGTGGCCATAAAAGCTAGCAACCATGGCTATACAAGCCAAACCACATTCAGCCATTTCTGCCTGCAATATAAGCGGTACGCGTTTCTTACCTGAAAATTCCAACAGTTCAATTGGAGAGGACTCAGTAGTCATATCTGTAGAAGCATTCATCAGCCGACCCTCCCTTTCAGGCTGTATATTGGGTCAAGCAGCCAATCGAGTAAGCTTCGTCTATCGAGCACAATGTCAGCCTCAAGCAACATGCCACTTTTTAGCGGAAATGCTTCTCCATAAGCCAGCATATCCTGCTTAGACAACTGGGTCCGAATACGGTAAACAGGTTCTGACAAATTAACAGGTACTCTGGCTTCACCATCGAGCAATAACGCCTTATCGATGCGAGAAATATGGCTTTCAAGGAACCCAAACCGCTGATAGGGAAAGGCATCAAAGCGTAATCTAGCCTCATCCCCTTCTCTAACAAATCCTGCACTACGGGTAGGTAAAAGTAGCTCAGCGACGAGCTCTGCGCCTTGAGGGATAAGACTCATTAACGGGCGATTTGTCGCAATAAACTCTCCCTCAACAATTTGTATTGCGGCAACCGTTCCCGCTTCTGCAGCGCGGATAACATAGCGATAATTATTTTCAGTTTCATCGATTTGACGTTGAAGGTCTGAGCGACGTCTTTTAAGCTCACTCTCTTTTAATGCGTACTGGTGGGGTAACAGCTTAAGCTCAGCTTGTGACGCATTTAACTGACTAGAAACGGTTACTTTATTGGATTTAATATTTTCAATTTCTTGTCGAATATTGATAAGTTTCTCTTGCTGAGACTGATAATCGAGCTCAGAAAGAAAACCGTCCTGATATAACTTCTTATGCTGATTTTGCTGAGACAGTTGAATCGACAGTTTTTCAGAAAGCAGTTTCTCCAGATTATTAATGACAGAGAGTGAGCTTTGATTATCTGAAATCGCTGTTCTTAACCTAGCAGACTCATCTGCCAACATTCTTTGGTTGACTACTCGTTCAGCCTCGAGCAAGTCTAACTGTTGTTTCAGTTCGCCAATTAAAGACTCGCTGAGTTCTACACCGGAGGTCATGCTACGTCTGAGAACGATAGTCACTAAAGGATCTCCTTCTTGAACTAGCGCTCCCTCTGACACGTGCAGTTTCTCAACGTTACCGCTACGATTGGCGAATGTCTTAATAAGCCCCTTATTAGGAACCAAATACCCTCGAACGGTTTCCTTTCTGGCATAGTGGGAACAAGAGAGAAATACAGCTATAGCGGTAACAACGACAAAAATAATAAACGCAGAATTATAAATAGACAGGGGCTGTGCCAGCGACACATCACCATGTAGCTTTTGCTTTTGCGCCTCAACGGCCTGTTTTCGGAATAAACTAGACATACCACATCCCTGTACTCAACATCATATCAATCCAAATTGATATATGAGCTATCACACCACAGTAAATAATTTTGTGACGCACATCAACAGCCGAAAATAAAACACAACCCCGTAACATGTGTCAACAAAAAAATCATTATCGGAATCATCAAAGCAATGAATTTCTAACATTGAATTTTTACCGAAACAGATACCACATTAAAATCAACACCTTAGAAAACCTATTTTTTAACTTGTCTATGGATATTATTTACGCAAAAAACATCGTTAACCAAAGACTAATAAAGGTGTAGTTAAAAAAGAATAAATTAATACTGATAGTAGTAAGGGCTATGCGTATACTTCTTACTTGTCTAGTTATTAACATGCAGTGATCTTCCCCCGATTATGTAGACACCTAGCTTGCTGATAAATACTGTAATTCAAATTCATCAGGGAAAGATCAGGTTGAGAAACAAATTTTAAAACTTGTAAGTAAACTTAGCTCTTAAATCAGTAGCATCTTTATCATTGTTTTCATAATCCAGCACGGTGAAATCAACTGAAATAATGCAGTTTTTAAAATCACCAACAAAACCATAAACCAAGTTCAATGTCCATTCATCAAGATCTTTACCCACTTCAGGGTTATCAAACGAAGTAACTCTTAATTTGCCATCTAGTTGATTGAATCTATATCCAACACCAAGCTGATACGAGTCAGTACCAGCCTCGAAGGCTGCAACACCGGCTGTTTTTGTGGTTTTGGTGAATTGAGAATATGCGCCTTGTCCAACACCTCGAAATACTCGGTACTCTCCTGCTGAACCACTAACAGTTGTAATTGCAGCAAAAAACTCTAAGTCGTTATGGTTTGCGCCAAATTTAACTCCAAATAGATTGTTATTGGTGAAATCAGAATTATCCCAGGAATTAGTATAAAGCTGAGCAGCAATATAGCTTTTTAATGGAATGGGTAGTGTATATTTCACATCAGCATATAATGCTTTAACCTCACCAATGACATCAGCATATTGACCCTTAACTCTAATTTCATTTGATAGAGAGGTATTAATCTGTGTAAACCACATACCACTGTCACCAATATCATAAAATCCCCCAGGACGACCTATTCCATTTTGTTCAAATTTTACAAAGTCATTATCTCTGTAATATGATTTGTCTGTCCGTGTTTGATATTTAGTTACATATCCTGCAGATATCTCAGTGTTTAATAAACTCTTATTGCGAATCTGATACATTTCAAACGACTCCTTGATGAGCCTAGAACCAGAATCGGCGACAAAAGGAGATGAAAAATGCTGTCTTCCCCCTTTGAAGGTTGTATCACCTAATGTGTACTTCAAATAGGATTCCGACAAAACAGCACCATCAGCATCCATACTACCCGCAGTTTTTCCATCTGGATCATCCCTACTCGTTATATAGGATCCTTGAAACTCCCCCCCTAGTTCAAACCCGTTAAGTTCGGCAGTGCTAAAGACAATATTGCCACCATTCGCCCATATTTGACTTTGGTGGCTGCCCTCCTTGTCAAAGGTTTGCACGAAGTAATATGACTTCATCGCACCATGAAAACTTCCTTCTGAAAACCACTTATCAAAACTGGAAGCCGGTTCATTTGCAAAAGCTGAAGTACTGCAAATTAAACTTAGCGCTAATACTGATAGGTTTTTATTACTCATCATTTACCCTTCTATGATTTTAGTCACTTTACAGTGGCCTAGCTAGGTTCCACACCAAATGCTTCTGACCAATGCAGTAATATTCACCTCACACCTACTGTCGCTACTAAGTAGTTAACATGTTAGATACGAAATGACTCCATGAAAGAGAAAATGAGGCAACAACGTTACGACAATAGGTGGACGTAATATGACTGTTGCTAAGAAGCCAATAGCCAAGTCATCCATTGTTAATTCACTCAATAACAGCCGATGCTGAGTCCTTTGCTGAGATTGCAGTAACCACTGGAGTTGAGGAGCACTTCAACAACGCAGCTGTTATCGCAAAATTGGCTAATATCTATTTCAAACGACGAAACGTGATATCAATGTAACGCTGAGCCTCGATAACTCTTTCAAAATTAATCTTTGGCTGACAGAACGTTAGCGATAACGCTTGTCATCGGCTGTAGTGTTAGCTCTTTATTCGCGCCGACATCTGGCGTAACCGTTAGATATGGTTGCTTTAAATATGAGTTAGCTGCATTCACATCATCTAACTTAGGAGGAGCTAGTGTGATTTGTTTTGAATTAATAACTAGCTTTAGAAAAAGAGGTTGTGACTTTACCCAAGTGGATGACTCATCAGCATTTACACCTTCAAATAAATCTCTATACCGCACAACCAATACATGTGAACCTGGCGATAACTCTAGTGAACTATCAATGCTGTTATTGAAATTCCCGTCCACATTAAGCAGCTCTAATTCTTCAGAGAATGAAATTTGAGCGGCCTCTGATGGCGGCGCAATGAAAAATGACATCGACAGAGATGACGCAGCAATGGCTGCAAGAATAGATTTTGAGAACATAACTGTTTCTCCAGAATTTTTAAAAACACAACATCTTGGCTCAAAGCATTTTGCTTATCAGGCTATTGTTTTAATTAAAATTACTGGATGTTTGGCGGAGGGGTTTGAACACCTACAGTTATGGAACGATTGCTCCAAGTAGAACCAGAAATCTCCTGTGTTACAGATGGCTCGATTGGAAGTAAATGAATTGGTGCGATCACCGATACCAGATTATTACAATGACTAGAACACTGTCCTGATTGCCCGCAGTGACTCTTATTCATATCGCATTTACATCCCATATCCCCTTGGCAACACTTCATCGAAGAATGGGCTTTTTGCATTTGCGCTATTTCAGTAGTTTGCTGTGACATCGGCATAGCAAAAGCCAGCCTAGGAGCAATCGCCTGACCGGTTAGCATCATTATTAATGTCACTATTAATAGCAAATTACGCATATAAAACGCTATCTACACTACTGAGAGAATTCGTGAAATAAATAACATATGTTAGGCAAATGTTTCTATGGAAAAATTAACCAATTCTATATTTATTGATCGTAGTCAATATTTTGCTTTTAGGTTAATAACTAATAAGTATTTACTATGCTGTGAATCGTATAACTCATTACAAAAACTTGGTCAAGTAGCCCATAGTTTCAAGTAATGACCTATTCCCCAAATTTAACACCATGACATTAATGGGATTTCCAATACACTGAAGCCAATGGAGATCTCAACATGAAGAAACGCTACACTGAAGAACAAATCATTAAAGCCATCAAGCAGCATGTGGCTAGGGCAAAAGTCGATGATATTTGCCGTGAAATGGGCATATCCACGGGCACTTTCTATAACTAGTGCAGCAAGTATGCCGGGCTGGAAGTGAATAAAGCGAAGCGGCTAAGGGAGCTGAAAGTGGAGAACAACAAGCTCAAAAAGATTTTGGCCGATAAGATGCTGGAAGTCGAAGCCATGAAGGATGTGCTGTCAAAAAAGTGGTAACGCCAGCGGCAAAAAAGCTTGTTGTCCAACGCTTGATTGAATGTTTTAACCTCTGTGAGCGTATAGCCTGTAAGCTGACAGAACTGAGCCGGACTGCGTTTCGCTATCAATAAGGCTGACAATGAGCTCAGGCAGCGGCTGAAGGCGCTGGCGGCACAATATTCATGGGTATCTGATGCTGCATGGTTTGCTCAAAGGCGAAGGTTGGATGCAAAATCGTAAGCGAACCTATCGGCTCTAGACGGAGGAGGGCTTGCAAGTCAGGACTAAGAAACGCAAGAAGCTAACCCGGCCAAGACAACCCATAGAGGTGCCAACTGCACCCAATCAGCGTTGGTCTATGGATTTTGTGTCAGACCAACTCAGCAGTGATCGGCGCTTTCGGATACTGAATGTCGTAGATGATTATTAGAGTGAAATGGTCGGTCAATTAGTCTCTATATCCATCAATGGCCGACAGGTCGCAAGATTTCTGGATCAGTTGATGGAAGAGCGTGGTAAACCCAACAAGGTTACCCATGACAACGGGACAGAATTTACCAGTAAGGCAATATTCTTCTGGAGTAAGGAAACAGGCGTCACACTGGGCTTTATCCAGCCAGGGAAGCCCACGCAAAATGCCTTTGTGGAAAGCCTTAATGGAAAATTCCGGACCGAATGTTTACACCAGCACGGGTTCAGAACCTTGGACAAAGCCAGATACGAAATCGAGCTATGGCGTGAACACTACAACCATGTTCGCCCACATAGTTCACTGAATTACATGCCGCCGGTTGAATATGCTAAACAAGCGGCATAAGCTGGAAAATCTCATTAAGGGATTGGTACTAATCTAGGGGAAAGGTCAGGGGTAACGTTTATTGTTCATGAACACCTCTTTTTAGCTAGTTTATCTAACTAAAAGGTGTCTAGGAAATCAGTGATGATTCATTTAGTGGGCTACATTATCTCCTATGCAAAAAGCTTAAGTGAAATTTGTCCATAAGATTTGGGGCAGTCCAGAATCGCTCAAAACGCTTTGAATCTGTTAATAGCGTCACATTTTAATAAATGCCTCCCACTGCTGAATTTCAAAAGTGATAAAATTCACTTCACTAAGTGGCCTGGATTCAACTGATGAGAATATACGTAATATTATTAATAATGTTTGCTTTAACTCTTCAAGGATTCGGTTCATCAAGCATGGCGATGAATGACCATTTAGTATCTCAAAAAAAATACCATCGATTATTAATAACTCAATTCGATAATGCTTTAGTACAAGAATCTGTAAGCATAACCCCGTATACTAGTCGAGATAATGAGCAAGCTATCAGTTGCTGTTGCAGCGAATACTCTTCATGCATAAAAAATACCTTAAAAAGCAGACAACAATGTGAACATGAATGCGACCACTGCGACCACTGCGACCGATGGCATAGTCCTGCAGCTGTCCTCATTTCATGTTATTTTGAATTCAACCAATCAAAATCAGAATCTATATTAGATCGCACGCTAGATTCAAGCTCAACCCTGTTAACTGGTCTAGCCCCACCTCCTTAAGCCTAAAGTGCCGCAGTTTATTAAACACTTAATAATCAATTGGTATTAGCTTGGTAAATAACAACCAACAGTAATACCCATTTATAACGCCCAAAGGATACACCATGTTAAAACTCATATTTATCAGTAGCTTACTAGCATTAGGCGCTAACAGTCCCGCTCACTCACAAACGCTAATAGATGCAAAGAGCTTTAAACAGTTGAGTTATAAAGAGGCAGTACTTGAAGCGCATAAGCTATATAAGAATAACCAAGGCATTATGGTTAAAGTTCTACCAAATGAGGTAATCGCTTCATTTGCTGATGGCACTTCAGCTACCGTAGGAATACCAAAAGATAAATTCTTTCTATCTATTGCACCTTTCTTAACTAACACCCACCCATGTACTAATCACGTACCAACTGGGTGCACAGGGGAACTCGTTGGCGAAAAAATGCATATGTCGGCTGTGGATGTCAACACAGGTGAAGAGATCCTTAATCAGATGGTAACGACTCAACACGATGGTTTTATTGATTTTTGGGTGCCTCGCAATCGCGAGTTAGCGTTTACTTTTCATTATGGTGATAAAAATGGCATATATCGTGAGGCTAAAGAAGTGCTTTCAACATATGGAAATAGTCGTACCTGCATTACTACAATGCAGCTTTCGCTCAACAAAACCAAACAGTAAAATCCCACTTGCATAGTAGGTGGCTCTACTTTTGGGGCACCCTTATAGGGTGCCTTTGCGTTTTATGAAAGCTTTAGTTGTTGCCGGAATTCCCAACCTTAGCCTTCCCACTATAATACTGACAACGATGGAAAACGTGAGAAGCGGATTCATCTCTGTTCATAATTCATCCCCCCAGCAGCCGTGAATGACTAATAATTCTGCCAGCGTCCTGGCCGTCATCGACTATCGGTGTCGCATCAGCTCTTTCCCCATACGCACTATTGATAGCACATTACGATTCTACAGCGTACTGTTCTGAAAATGACGCTGCAATTGCAGCGCTTCACCAAAAGGCCCCCTCTTCCCACTAAAATCTCAATTGCACCAGCAAAGCAATCATCAGCAAGAAAGCCATTCTTACTACGTTACGGGTTGTGCGGTGGCGCAACCCAAATCCGTAAGCAGAGCTTTTTAAATCCCTAAAAGTCTCTCCAGTCTGCATTCGCTTTTAGTAAAGATTGACCAGCTTCTTGGGCTGCATCGCTTCCATTGTTAGATTGATCAGTAGCACCCAAGACTCTTTTGTTGTCAACTCAGAGCAATGAGTTCGCGTCCTTCACGCATATCAGACCAATCCACCAAAACGATAGGCATAGCGTGCTGTGTCAGTAACCATTTAGCATGCCATTGATAGACAGCTAATCTCTCACGATGAAGGTTGCCAAGTAACCTGTCCATACGTTTTATCGAATGCTTGGTTTGCGCATGAGTTCCATCAATATGGTGACCTAAAGCGGCCAATGTAAGACGGTCTGAATCAATGAGAGCCCGGCAGGGTATTTAGACGCTTTTGATGAATTTCTGGACAATACTGAGGTAGCCCCCAAAAAAAACAGTCCGCAAAAGTAGAGTTTTCTCGTAAATCACACTTCAAGGTACAAATTCACTCTAATCTCTCGATTTATTTCAAAGTTATCAGGGGACTCCTCAGGGATTAGCCCATAAGGAACAATCACCACCTCCTATGGAGGTGGTTTCAGAGTGCCAATAATAGAAAACCGCGAATACGGCGTTTTTTACAGGTTTTAGGCAATTACATCTTGTAGCTCATGCTAAGCATGATCAGATGAGCATTGTAGTCGTGGTTGTTGTAACCAAAGCCGACGACATTCCAAATACCATCTGGCGCAATGTTGTTACCTGAGTCATTGTCCTTATATTTTTCCATCTTATAGTCTAGACGGACAGCCATCTTTTCAGTGGCCTGATATTGGCCATAGAAATTGACGTTATGAACCTTGGCATAGTAATCATCATAATCGCCGGTGAGACCCTGCTGTACCTGGGTATTGCTGCTTGAATCTGAGTAGGTGTAGTCCACGCCCAGGCGTAGTTTCTTCTCTAACAGATTGTTGTAGCTGAACCCAGCGCCCATTACATCGACCTGGTCTTCAACTAAGCCAAACCAGTTTGGTGCGGCGAAGTTGTTGCTGCCAGCCTGCTGTGAATCAATGTTTTGACGATCGTAGAAAGCGTTAACCATCATATCGTCGCTGAGCAGGTAGCTGAGGTTGATGTCATAGCTGACATCTTTTGACTCAGTTAGGCCGATCTGGGTTTCGTTGTAGTCATCCAGAGCGTAGCGGCCACCAAAGTCAATGGTCAGGGCGTCGATTGGCGTGTGGCTTATACGAGCCTCAACCATGGTGCGCTTACGATCGGCAAGGTTGTACTTGCGCAGTAAGCTGTTCGACTCACTTGAGGTCCACTCAGAGGCTTGATATTCGGAGCCATCACGTTCGCCATAACTACCCTTAATCCACATATCCCACTTATCGAATGCGCTTAGGTGGTACTTAGCCCATAGCGTATTTTCATCAGTGGTTTCGCGGTCTTGGTAGCTGCGTTCGTCACGGCGGTAGTCATAACCGACATCAAGCTTCATACCACGGGTGATACGGAAATCGGTGCCTATTTTCCCCCTTTGTGTCGTGAAGTCATAAGGGGGGTTGTAAGCTACTTTGCCTGTGGTGGAGTCGATGCTGATCTGAGTCCACTCTTCCACATTGGTTTTGTTATCGCGGTCGCTATAGTCATAGCTGGCGTTAACGCGTACCGTGCGGTTGATGCGAGATACTACCTTGAGGTTAGCGCCTTTCATATCCACCTTGGCATCTAGCACATCCACAGGTGTCTGGTAACCATAACCTGAGGTGACCAGTGCCTGATCCTGGCTCATTTGACCGTAATGCACGCGGCCGCTCATGATGGTGCTGCCCGCCGTGTATTGGCCCATCAGCGAGACTGTGTGCGCCTCGTTGTCTGGGTCTAAGGCCATGGTGCCCTGAGTTTGCGCGCCGAAGGTCGGATTAAAAGCATTGTCAAAGGTCAGCTGGCTGTACTGGTTCTTAAAGCTCGAACCTGAGTAGGCCAGGGCGGTAAACCAGTTATCCCCCCTGAACTTAACGCCTGCCTCAACTGTATCTGTGGTGTAATCCACCGGTTCGGCCAGCATCATTGACTGATTGAAGAAGCTACCCAATGCCTGCTTAAGGCCAGTTTTATCTTCACGTTCATAGGTGATGTAGGTGCTCCACAGCTCTTCACCTTGATACTCAAAGCCCAGGCCAGCGCGCTTGCGCTTGAGGGAAAGTTCAAGGGGATTAAGGCTGCTGTACAGTTCACTCATATCCAGGCTTGAGCCTGCAGTCTGCCAGTTGTCGGGCAGAGTGAGGTGGTCACCGCCTACGCCTTGATAAGGACTCATTGCCTTGTCAGTCTTGTAGGTGGCTATTTGACGGTAGTTGAGGCTCAGCTTGTGCTGTCCTACCTTGCCTGTTTCGAGATCAAGAGATCCGTTTTCCATGCCTAGGTTTTGCGCTTCTATACTGGCACGGTAACCAGATTCGCTAACGTAACTGACATCGGCATCGACCTTACCGGCAAATTCATTTTCGGCGGCAAAAGCGTTGGCTGAGCGTATATCATCGCTGTCGTTGTAACCGACACCTGCACCGATAGTACCGCTGACGCCTGTCTCAATCTTACAGCGCTTACAGTCCCAGTTATTGAACTTCACTTTTTCTGTGTTGGCGTTTTGAATGCCATAGCCATCGGCCAGCGCCATGCCAGGAATTGCGATACCGGCATTAGCGATAAGGGCGAGGGTGACTACATTGAGTTTGAATTTCATCTTCTCGTCTCCTTAGCGCTGGAACAGTTTGCCAGATGGATGGTTAGAACCATGGATCTGGTTGTGACAGTTCAGACAGCTGCGACCACCGGTAAAGGCATTACCACCCACAGTAGAACCTTGGTCAGTGTTGCCCATGTAAGCATTGCTGGCATGGCCATCGCTAGCGTGGCACTGCTGACAAAGTTGCGGGACGCGGGTCTTCAACATGCCCTCATTAACACTGCCGTGTGGGTTGTGACAGGTAACGCAGTTTTCAGTTACGGGCGCATGTTCCCATAACTTTGGGCCGCGTTTTTCTGCGTGGCACGAGTAGCAGGTTTCGTTAACGCTGGGCTTGACCAGGTCCGAGTCCGACAGGGTACCGTGTGGATTGTGACAATCGCTACAGACCATCTGCGCCCACTTCATCGGGTGAGAAGAGCGCTTGTTCATATCGGCTTTTTGCTTGGTGTGACAGCTGGTACAGACTTCCATCTCTGTGTTCTTAGAGAGCACAGGATCTTTATCTGTGTGCACCGAGTGACAAGAGGCACAGGCTACATCGGCGTTGTCATGGTGACCGCCGTTCCATGCCATGCGCTTGTCATCTTTGTGACAGCTCATACAGACGCTGTTTTGTTTCTCTGCAGACAGGGTAGAGTCGGGACCGAAGGCAATCATCGGCTCGTTACCACCGCGATTATGCTTACCCATAGGGCCGTGGCAGGCTTCACATTGCAGGCCGGCCATCGGGCTTTTGCTCGAGTCGGCAGCGCCGTGTACGCCTTTAAACAGATCCATGACCTTTTCTGATTTGCCATGACACATTAGGCAAGAGTCGGCACCTTTAGGCGAGTATTGGCCTTCGGCAAACTTCTTGTCTAGCGTGGCTTCCACCTCGTCAGGGGTCATCTTAGCGTCCCACTTAGAAGCAACGGCCCCTTGGCTTATGCCAAGAGACAGCACAGCTGCTGCCATCACCGCAGGAATCAGCCTTTTGAATTGATTTATGATGTTCATAATAGACACCCGTATTTGCAAAATGAAGAATGGAAAAAGGGGAATATATCCCCTTTTTTATACCTGGACGTGCAAATTACATCTTCATAGCAGTGTGATCGTCGATAACCGGTGCGTGGCAGAAGAAACAGGTTTCTAGCTGCGCCGCATCGTTAGCAACATCTTTGGCACCATTGATGATAGCCCCTTGGCTTTCGGCATGACTCTTAACCAGATTGTCGGAATGACAAGAAGTACAAGTCGCCGCGATAGGAGTGCTGTACTGGCCTGCAGCTGTTGCTAGTGCGCCTTTAGCCTTGAAGGCGTTCAGGTTGAAGTCGTTGTGACACTGGGCGCAATCTTTGATGATGCCTTGTTCACCATGCTCTACGTGCAGTTTCATCTCTAGTGCACCTTTGTTAGCGCCGCCAGCGTATGTGCCATCAGGCGTATGACAAGCTACACAAGCATCGACTCCTATGATGGGCATATCGTTAGCGTCTTTGGTGTGAGACAACTGCTCAGACAGAACAAAACCAGCATTATGGCTACCTTTGTGGACTTCAAACTCTTTGGTGTGGCAAGAGGCACATGCAGTGAAGTTTACCGAATTAACGTGGCGCATGCTTGGTGCTTGGCCAGATAGGGTCGCGAAGGCCATATCGGCTTTCATGCCAGTGTATTTTTCGGTGTCGCTACCATCGAAAGCTGGATCGTCACAGGTGACGAATTCCCCTTTATCTGAACACATTGCCCAGCCAACGAAGGTAAAGGCCGTTTCGCTATCTGTACCCTCTGCGCCGAGTTGAAGGTCTTTGCTGGTAGTGTAAACCAGTTTGCCATCTTCAATCTTAGCGGCTGCATCAAGCACGCCATTTTTCACAGCGCTGATAGAGTCTTTACCACGGTAACCAAGGGTGACATTGTTAGGCCCTACGTTAGTGATGATATCGAAGCGTTGTACCATAGGAAGGATGGCCTTGATATCAACAGCAGCGCCATTGGCATCGACAACCTCAATGCTGATGGTTGCAGCTTTGGTATCAGCGTTGATAGCAGATTCAACATTAAGACCGTACTGGTTGATTAAGATCTTTTTCTGAGTTGGTGCTTTTGTATGGATCTCTTCAGTCCAGCTCGCGTTATGACAGGCAACACAGTTACTGTTGTCATTTTGCTGAGAGTGGCCTTTACCCGTCTTGAAATCTACGTCAACGTGACAGCTACTACAGACTCCTATTGTGGGTACACTTGACCAGTTGCCCCATTCAGTTAGTTCATCAGATTGTACATGGCAGTTTTGGCAAGTATCTTGCACTATGTTATGTGCAGTTTCCGCACTGAGGTCTAAGTTACCGCCATACATTTTTGCATCGTTGTGTACATTGTGGACCAGATGGTTGAAGGCTGCTTGTGGGCGATTACGATCATCAGCCAACTCTTGGGTATGACAAGAAATGCAGGTTTCAACTTGAGTGGAACCACAGTGGATGACTTTGTCTGGGGCGTGACAGTTGTTACAACTGACCGTAGCGACAACATTCTTGGTATAAAGGGCTTCATAGCCTTCACCTGAGAAATCTTCTGAGATCTCAGTACGGGGTACAGCCGTTACACCGTCAAGCAATGTTGATGCGCTGGCGACGATATTGTATCTTTGGGTCAGCTCAGGGTTATAACCTTCCACGTTAATAGTAAAGGTGTAACTACCATCTTTATTGTCGGTAAAGGTTTTTTGTGAGCCAATATATTGCCATTCAGCTGCATTACCTGTCCCTGTTGCACCAAGAGGCAGTAACTGTACTGCATTTTTCACTTCCAGGTCTTTTAGACCGACAACGGGGAGGTTTTGCTCGTTGGTCGCAAAGACAGTTATTGTTGGGATTCCGTTGTTATAGTTGACGTTAGTCACATCAAGGTTAAGTTTGTTGATGACATACGCGACTGAACTGCCATCTTTACCATCTTTACCATCTTTACCATCTTTACCATCTTTACCATCACTACATCCACTAAGAGCCATGGAAAGTGTAAAAGCGGCGAGAAGCCACTTAAAATGTCTATTTTGTAAGTTCATCTCATATCCTCATATTTTTTATTTTCACTAGACATTGTTATTATCGTGAGAATTTCCGTTAAGAAAATTACCACCATAAACACCCAGAAACTATACTAAACAAGATATAAAAAACACTTTAAATATAACTCATCTGTGATCAACACCTTATATTTTCTTAGAATCAAACAGAATCCCCAAACAGTTAAAATTAAAATTCACTTACCCACAATACACAAAAAAAACACACACAAAAGCTATAGCAATAATTAATCTTTATCGCCATTCAAAAAATCAGAAAATCCCTTTCCCGTTCAAATAAACATCTTTGAAATTGCAAGTGACTGTAATTTTCTTGGGGAGCACTTACAGGAGCACTTTAATTGATCCATCAACTAATGGGTTGATACCATAAAATTATGACCAATGGATATGAATAATTTTCCACCCCCCACTTTGTTTAGCCAAAACCAAAGTTTCCATGCCTGTAGAGTCGATTTTTTTACTCTTATACTCACCCGTTGAGTGGCTAATGGAAGTAGATATTGCTATATCACCCATAATTCGCACTTGGTGTTCTTTAAGAGTAATGTTGATAGCTTTTAAATAAGCCATATCGGCATACATATGATGACTAACATAATCAGCTAATGAGCGCTCCGCGTTACCACCTTCATAGATCAACACTTCTTCTGATAAGGCCATCATCACAGTCGCTTCATCACCAACTCTCAAGGCTTTATGAAATTTTTTAACTAATTTGGCTGGAGCTGAGTCCATGCCAATAAATGCCATTGATTCAGAATCATGATTCTCTTCGCCATGCGCAAAGACCAAATTACAGTACCCAGCCAAAAACAATAAGGTAAATCCAGTTATCAGAGCCTTTGTTATTCCACTTATCATTATACCCCCTCACTAATTTTAATTTTTTACGAAAACTAACTTAAGCTTTCTGGCCCCAATACGCTTGATAATACGGCTGTCGTAGCCAAGATTAGGAGACCAACTATGAACTCTAAAGCGATAGAATTCTTAAGTTTATATTTCATTTCCTGCTGTTCTTCATGTGCCAATTTAGGTACTAATATGAATTTATGCAGCGCAGCGAATAGTAAAATGATAGTGACAAGAAAGAGTTTCAGGCTCACTGCAATACCATAATCACTATTGAGGAACTCTTCGGGCTTATTGAATAACATCCATAATAACCCCGTGCCAGAAAACAACACTAAACTTACAAGCGCTATACCCAACAGCCCAAATCTGTCCATCACATGTTTTAACGCAATCGCATCTAAGGTTGAACACATTCGCCATAATGGATAAAAAGCACCAACCCAACACCCAACAGCCAACAAATGCACAAAAATAAAAAATCTTGCTAAAACATGTAGTTCAACGCTATGACCAGCCAAACCAAATGTTGCAGCTAACAATACAGTGCTCACAACAAGTGAAATTAAAGCTGCTCGCCTCACTCCTTGAGCCGGGTTTAACATCAATCGACTGGCGGAAAGAGCCAATGCAAATCCCATTAAACGCCATCCGACCGACTCCCCTACAGGTGTAGCCCATAGAAATACGTACATTTGAATATCAAGCATGCCGGCAAACCCATCGTCAGCGAATGACCCGACCTGAACTAGATAGTTTACTGTCACAGCAAAAATTCCCAAGATGGCACCTAAACTAACATAGTCACAAATTATGCTAACTTCACGCCGCTCAAGACGAACCGAACCCAGCATAAATGCTCCCCCCATAATGGCAGCAACATTAAGGTATATGAACCATTTTGATAATAGTGCCATTATTTCAAATGAGGTTAATATCATGGGCTACTCCACTTAAACCTTATTGATGAGCTTTATGTTCTGTAGTGTTTTTTTCCATGGTCATTGGAATCATTGTGCGCGTATTTGCACCACTACCATGTATCATGAATTGAAACTTTCCTTGCATTTTGTGACCATCTTGTCCCATTGCCATCCAACTCACTGTATATGTTGATTGATTTAATACAGGAAGTGGCAATAAATATTCATCTTGGAATTTCCCATCTGTTGGCATGGTTAATTTTAAATCATTTTGTTTGCTATCTTCCAAAGTTACCTTAACTAATCGCACCCCCCCAGAAAATGAAAGCTCCATATTTTCTGGAGTTTCATCTAGCATAGTCCCCTCGGCAGGCATTGAACTACTTAGACCTACATGGGCCCAAACTGAGCTGCTGGCAACAATAGTGGTTACTAATAAAACGATGTTAACTAATTTCATTTTGTTATCCTTTAATACCTTTAATACCTTTAATACCTTTAATACCTTTAATACCTTTAATACCTTTAATACCTTTAATACCTTTAATACCATCCCAATTTTTTAGGGAAAACTATTGCGTGTAGTGGTGCGGCTAATACCCTACAATTAGGTGCCCCTTAATTATAATCATTCATTACGTGATGAATAATTAAATTCACCTTAACTTGTCTTTCACTATTTACATGTCCAAACCAACTTTTCTAAACCCAAACATAAACAAAGCCTTCAGCACTCATAATTCCTGCGAACTTCAGGATTAGCTGAATAATATCGTCAAAATGTTATTCGAGTGCTTGGGCAATATCCCCAGCCCTGATAAGCAATGTGATTTTCATGCCCCCCTTATATAGAGTTTTGAGACTTAATATAAAACTCTGTTAATTAAATTAAGCAACAGATCCCTTAAGCCTGTGATGCGAAACAGCAGAAAGATCATGGATAAGCTTAGCTATCCTACCCATGTCCCCAAGCCTCAGCTTTAACAGGCTAAGTTATTACACTCCCTTACAATAGTTAGCGATTTAGACCTATTTTTGTAACTGAGTACTTCTCCAAAGGAAAAACACAACCGGAACGACGACTAAAGTAAGCGCAACAGCAGTTACCATGCCGCCAACCATAGGGGCTGCGATACGGCTCATCACTTCTGAGCCCGTTCCGGTTCCATATAGAATAGGTAACAAGCCAGCGATAATCGCTGCAGCAGTCATCATTACTGGTCTTACTCGCATTCCAGCACCTTGCATAACCGCTTCTCTCAATCCATTTCGACAAGGAACTGTGCCATTGTTTTCACAATCATTAATCATCTGAACAAAGGCTTGATTAAGATAGACCAACATGATGACACCAATCTCTACCGCGACTCCTGCGAGCGCTATAAAGCCAACGCCAACCGCCACCGAGAAGTTATACTCCTGCAGGTACATCAACCAAATGCTGCCCACCATCGCAAACGGTAGTGTTCCCATGATAATGCCGACTTCAATAAAGTTACGGAAGTTCATATATAGCAAGAGAACGATTATCCCTAATGTTAACGGTACTACATAAGTCAATTTGGCCTTGGCACGCTCCATATATTCATATTGACCGGACCAGGTTATAGAGTAACCGGCCGGAAGTTTCAGTTGCTCGTTGACCACTTTCTGAGCTTCGACCACATAGCTACCTATGTCTATTCCTGCTATGTCTATATAGGCCCAACCATTGAGGCGTGCATTCTCACTCTTAATCCCAGGAGGACCATCCTCGACGACAATATTGGCCACATCAGCAAGAGAGATTCGCACCCCTTGCGGGGTAATCACAGGTAACATTGCCAACTGCTCAGGTGAGTTACGATAATCCTGAGGATAACGTAGGTTAATGGGATAGCGCTCTAAGCCTTCCACAGTTTGTGATACATTCATGCCACCGATAGCAGTAGCAATAACCTGCTGAACATCGGCGATATTTAGTCCATATCTGGCCGCCTTCTCTCTCTGAATATCGACCTTAATGTAACGTCCGCCAGCCACGCGCTCTGAGTATACCGACGCCGTACCAGGAACATTTTTAAGAATACGTTCCAAATCTTTACCTATATCCTGAATCCCCCCCAACTCGGGCCCGGCAATCTTGATCCCCACAGGGGTCTTAATCCCTGTCGCAAGCATGTCGATACGGGTCTTAATCGGCATCACCCAAGCATTTGTCACTCCTGGCAGCTTTACCAGTGCATCCAACTCTTTCTTAAGACTCTCTGTGGTGACACCATCTCGCCACTCACTCTTAGGCTTAAGCTGAATAAAGCTTTCGATCATGGTTAAAGGTGCTGGATCGGTTGCCGTCTCCGCTCGTCCGACCTTACCGAAAACTGTCTGCACTTCCGGAACGGTATAGATGAGTCTATCTGTCTGCTGTAGCAGCTCACGCGCCTTACCGATGGAGATCCCTGGGTAGGTGGTAGGCATATACATGAGATCGCCTTCATCCAGAGGCGGGATAAACTCGCTACCTATGCGATCCAGAGGCCAAATACCTATACCTAGTACGACCAAAGCAACAGTCAATGTCGATTTAGGAAATTGCAAAACTTTGCGCAGAACAGGCATATAAGCCACGGTAAGCAGGCGGTTGACCGGGTTTTTATGCTCCGGCATCACCTTGCCTCGAATGAAATACCCCATCAATACCGGCACTAAGGTAATGGCCAAAGCTGCCGAAACCGCCATGGCATAGGTCTTGGTAAACGCGAGCGGTGCAAACATGCGCCCCTCTTGCGCCTCCAGAGTAAACACCGGCACGAAACTGACTGTAATGATTAACAAGCTGAAAAACAGGGCTGGCCCCACCTCCTTAGCGGATTCGGCTACAATTTGCCAACGGTTCTCGTCCGTTAACTGTGTTCGTTCCATATGTTTATGCATGTTTTCGATCATCACGATCGCGCCATCAATCATGGCTCCAATGGCGATTGCTATGCCGCCAAGTGACATGATATTAGCGTTAAGCCCCTGAAAATACATGATGGAGAAGGCAGCTAATATACCAACTGGCAGGCTGACGATGGCCACCAATGATGAACGAAAATGAAACAGAAACACCATGCAGACCAAGGCAACGACCAGAAATTCCTCCAGTAATTTATAGCCTAGGTTTTTCACAGCGCGATCGATAAGGCCGCTGCGATCATAAACAGTGACCACTTCGACCCCTTCAGGTAACCCCTTTTTCAATTGTTCCAACTTTGCCTTGACACCATCTATGGTTTTTTGTGCATTCTCTCCGTAACGCATCACAATGATCCCACCGACAGTTTCCCCCTCACCATTAAGCTCGGCAACGCCGCGTCGCATTTGGGGGCCTAAACCTATTTCGGCGATATCTTTTAGTAATAATGGCGTACCATTGTTATTCACTCCCAGTGGTACACTACCAATGTCTTCCACGCTCTGCAGATATCCAGTGGCGCGAACCATGTATTCGGCTTCTGCCATTTCAACCACAGATGCACCTATCTCTTTGTTTCCTCGTTTAATCGCTGTCTCAATAAGTGAGAGAGGAATACCAAATGCACGTAATTTATCGGGATCAACTTTAACCTGATACTGCTTCACCATACCGCCTAAAGCTGTAACTTCAGATACGCCTGGTACGGTTTGCAGCTCATACTTTAAAAACCAATCCTGCATACTACGTAATTCACTGATGTCGTGTTGACCCGTTTTGTCTATCAGCGCGTAAAGATAAACCCAGCCGACCCCTGTAGCATCTGGCCCCAATTGTGGTTTAGCATTAGTGGGAAGTGACGGGGCTACCTGACTCAGATATTCAAGTACACGACTTCGTGCCCAATAGAGGTCGGTCTTCTCATCGAAGATGACATACACATAGGAGTCACCAAAGAAAGAGTATCCTCTCACTGTTACTGCACCAGGTACCGATAACATGGCTGTTGTCATCGGATAGGTCACCTGGTCTTCGACCACCTGAGGAGCCTGACCGGGAAAGCTTGTTTTGATGATCACCTGCACATCTGATAGATCCGGCAAGGCATCGACAGGGGTGTTTTTTAGTGAAAATAACCCTATACCCACTAAGAATGCTGCGCCCAACAATACGAAGAAGCGATTCTTAACCGACCATTGAATAATGGATTCAATCATTTTGCTCTCCTTTTATTCACCGTCGATGCCAGACATTTGCATGGGGTTAATATTGGTGATAACAAATTGACCGTCTCGGTTCTCAAAAGTGAAGTGGAGCATGGCTCCTACTTTAAATACCGACATATCCAGATCTTTACCTACCATAAAGCTCACATCCGACGCTGGTTCATTCCACTTTTCTATTGGTCCACGGCTGATATTGACCATTCTGTGACCAGCCATTACCGAGTTAACGACACCAGAAACAGTGGCTCTATTACCCGAATCATTACTTTGTGACTTATCACTGTCTGGAATATGTATAGCCGTAACCTCAACGTTGCCATCATCCGACTTACTTAGTTCGACGCGCAATGTTAAACCAGGCTTTAAAACTGAAAAGTTAACCGAATCTGCGACGGTGAAATCCATGGTCATTGCAGGCCAATTCCATTCGGAAATGGCTTGATGATCCATGTTCACCATGCGGTGCCCTGCCATTAGGCTGTTAATGCTGGCCTCTACCGTTATGGTTGAAGGAACCGAAATTTCATCTTCAGCTTGGCTATTCATGCGTTTGAAGTCTGAGCTCTTACTAGACTCAGAATCAAGTAAGAACTGTGCGGATGAAGCAACTCTGTCACCTTCGGAGAGACCAGATAGAATCTCTGCAAATTTCTCATCGTATCTGCCAACCTTTACTGATATCGACTTATAACGGCCTGCACCAAGTGCAAGTACCACTCGGTCTGAGCTCCCTGTCCGAATGATGGCTTCTTTAGGCACAAGCAGCGCCTTTTCACCCTCGGCATGAATGGTTACCTGGGCAAACATGTTGGGTTTCAATTCCCAATGACGATTATCGAAACGTAATCTTGCCTTTAGTGTCCTAGTCTTACTATCTATAGTGGGATAAACATAATCGACCTTGCCATTCCAGACCTTACCCGGTAGATAATCCAGCGTCATGCTAACTGTCTGTCCCGTTGAAACAAGGGAGGATTGCCGCTCGAATATTTCAGCATCTACCCATACTTGATCTAAATTACCGACAGAAAATAGGGTATTGCCGGGTTTGACATAAAAACCTTCACGAATGTTAAGGTTATCGACAACGCCACCTTCTGAAGCAAAAAAAGTGATGTTTTGCTTAACTTGCCTGCTTTTCTTTAATTCCGTTATCGCATCATCTGGTACCTGTAGAGCCTTTAACCTTTCCATAGCTGCTTGGATCAAACGCTGGTTGTTTCTCTCCAGTGCACGCAGGTATTCTTCCTGTGCATTGACAAGTGTAGGAGAGTAGAGCTGATATAAAGGCTGGCCTGCCGTGATCCTATCGCCAGCGGCTTTAACATAGAGTTTCTCTATCCAACCCTCAACTCTGGGATGAACATGAGTTAACAGATCCTCATCATATTTGACATAACCTACGGTTTCGATTTTCGTATGCAGTAAGCCCTTTTTTACCTTGACTTTACGGACCCCCAGGTTATTAACCACTTCTGGCGAGATCATTATAGTCCCGGGACCAGCATCTATGCCGCCCAATTCCTTCTTGTAAACAGGGATCAAATCCATACCCATTGGCGACTTTCCGGGTTTATCAGAAGTATAATTAGGATCCATTGGAGCTACCCAATAGAGAGGTTTATCTTGTTCCGCTGTAACTACTTGTATTGAATCTGTGGCAGGTCCTCTCAAACTTATATATGAAAATGTGCCTATAGCCCCTACAACCACTCCTAAAACCAACAAACTCAATACGTTAACCTTATTGCTCATTTTTTGTCTCCATTACTTTCCATAGCGCCGTTATCACTCAAAATCATCTGTTCTGGAGTGGTCATAAGAAAGTAATTCAACTGAAGTTTAGTTTTTTGAATGTCCACATCGATACTCAGTTCATCTAGCCGTGCATTTAACTCTGCGATTAATGCACGAACGACTTCGGCAAAATCGCCATCATCGTTGGTGTATGCTGAAAGTGATGCTTCCGCTTGTTCCTCCATTTGAGGTAACAATTCGACACGATAGCGATATTGACGCTGTTCTAGCTTTTTAAGCTGTGCCTTTGAGGTTCCAAATGCAGACATCATTTCTCTAAGACGAAGCCATTTACGTGTCTTAACCTCTTCGGCCTGTGATACAGCAGCCTGAACTTCACGATCTTGCTTATTGGAAGTAAAAATCGGCAAATCGAAGCTTAATCCGATAGTAAAAAGATCTGCACGATCGTTATTCAAAGGATCATCTCCCCTATAACCATAGCCCGCATTCACTCCCCACTCGGGTTTATACTTCTGTTTCGACAACTCGACTCCCTTCCTACTTGCCTGAATATTTTTCTCAATAGCATCTACAGAAGGGTGATGAGAAAAATACTGAAACAAAGTTTGTGGTTGCACCCGCTCTTCTAGATACAATTCGGGATAAAGCAGTTTGATTCTAGGCAGCGTAGTAGCCAATTTCACATCAACTTCTTCACTCTGGAACTGAGCGTCGTAGGAGAAATCATCAACAAAATACTGGCTTGTCCATTGATATAATCGCTGCTTTCCCATATCCAACTGTTGCTTAAGAATATCAAGACGATCATCAATACGTGTCACCTCAAGTTGAGCCCTTACAATATCTTGCTGTCTAGATTTACCTAGTGCCGCCGAATAACTGGCCCTTGCCACATCAGACAGCTGCTCAAACAGAAATCGCTCTTTCTCTATTAGGGCGATACTTTCTTGAGCCTTATAGATATCCAACCAAATCAGCCCTGTCGTAACTGCGACTTTGGCCTTACGATCTTCTATTTGAAATGGGTACTGACTGGCGACTAGCTCAAGTTGCTGCTGCCTGAGCGCCAAACTATTCCCACGAGGGAACATCTGTGACACCCCTACCTTAAATTGAGTCATCCCTTCCTGACCAAAATCAAATGTATCCAAAGGCATGTTTGCCAGACCGACATTAACCTTAGGGTCCGGCAAGGTCCCTGCTGCGATACTTTTTGATTCATAAGCATCTTGTATGTACCGTCTTCCCGCCAGCCAAGGGTCATTTTTCTGCGCTAACTTAATGGCCATCTCTATTGTTAAACCGGGTTGCAAAGTCGATTTAACCTCTTCAGCAAATGCCAGCTGAATACAAAGATCAATAATCAAAACGATGATAAAAACCAGGGGAACGCTCTTAAACAGTAGTGTTCGTATCATTAATACTGCCCCTTCAATGAGTTCACTTCGGCATAGACACTGACAGAGCCATCAGCTTTCAGTAATACCACGTTGTAAGGAGTAAATTGCTCCCCCTGCTCCATGCCAGGGCTTCCCAGAGGCATGCCGGGAACACTCAGCCCAATAGCGCCTTCTGGTTTCTCTTCGAGGAATTTTTTAATAAATTTTGCAGGTACATGTCCTTCAAATACAAAGCCCTCTCTAGAAAGTGCGGTGTGACAAGAGTGGTATTTGACGGGAATGCCGTTTGAGCTTTTAAACTCTGTGAGATTATCTCGATTAACCGCTATAGTTTTGAAGCCATTAATGTCCATGTTTTTAGACCATAGACCACAGCATCCACATGAGGCACTTTTATATACGGTTAAAATCTTAGAATGAGCTTGTTGGACTGCGTTTACAGTTTTATCCGATCCATTAGTTGGATCGCTACAAGCTAAAACCAACATTGATACAATGATTGTAACGATCAGAAATGTGAGTACTTTATAAGGCAACATAATATCCCCCAGACGAACTCCAATCAGGGAATATCTCTAAATGAATTAGGTGCAATGTATTCATTTAAACTTGAACCTAAGACTTCAAAGCGTCAAAGATTAAAGTACAGCACTAATACCATCGAGATTTGATCAGAGCCGACGTCGATACGTCAGAAATCACTTTGTAGGAGTAAAAATCTCCCGCTAACACACAGAAAACAAATAGAAAGAACGGTCAAAATAAAGACAGATCTATCCTGTATTAGCAGGCTATCGGAGGACGATAGTTGGTCGTTGGGTAGGAACTTTTAAGAGAAAAAACGTCTGATAAAATCTGCGCTGATGAGATTTTCTTTGAATTTAACGGTATGAAACTTGTCATTAATACCATCGAAGTACACCCATTCATTGGGCAAGAGCAGAGTTGCTCACAGTCTTTACACTCACCTGATTGACATGAAGTGTGCGTATTACCATGTTTTAGTTGAGCATCATCCTTCATCTCCATCTTCATAAAGAGGGATGAAGGGTTTACCTGCATATTCATTTGGCAAGGCATGCTGGCAATTGCAAATGATTGACCAATAAAGGTCAATAGAACAAATGCAACAGCAAGTATGTTTCTTATGTTTCTCTTATTTAGAGTCACGTTGATTACCAAATTGTAAGTCGATTAAACAATAAACAGGTGAAATCATAACCTCAACATCAAAACAGTGCAAGCTAAAAACAAAACATTTGTGACAAATTGTAACCTAGAGTGGTCAGTTTTCATCGGCACACAAATTTAAAGCGCGCAATGTCATCAAGCGGAGTTGTTCTCTCACATCGGCCCAATCGACAAGCACTATAGGCATTGGGTTAGCACCGCAAAGATGCATTGCATGCCCGCGATATATCGTCAATCGGTCGTTATTGATGTGGCGGCTACTGAGCAAGCGGTCAATGCGTTTGATACTGTGCTTAGGCGCCACATTACCAGACATATTACGGCCTAGTTGGGTCAAAGATAATTGATCACCATCTAGTTGGTAACCATAAGTAGAGTTATGCCGTTTTTTGTGAATGGAAGCGCATCGATTGCTAAGAGAGTCATGTTGAATCGCAATGTCACGCATGGTACTGTTCTAGTTTGTTTCTGGCGAAATTGATTAGATCAAACAGTACCGTACACACCCGCCAATTGATTGATTAAAAAGGAATTACCGTCTCTCAATTGAGGCGTTATATTTCTCACACCAGCTTCACCAGTATGAGTTTATTTTAAGGATATGAAATGGCTGTAACTCAAAAATTCAAAGACATGGCACTATCATTTTATGGCTGTGATGGAGGAAATCTAGATTCTGCTGTATGGACATGTGGTCTTGAATGGGGACGAGGATATGAAAATAATGAAATTCCAGAGAGCGAACTAAAAGCGCTGAAGCTTTGGTCATGGGATACAGACGGAGAAACTGTTGCTGATTGTCTTAGGCATCAGTACAACCAAAAATTAGCTTGGTTTTTCAGCTGCTTATACGGATGGGATGTCGATAATTATAAAAGCGAAAGCATAAAAAATAAGTTATTCTGTAGTGAAGGGGTTGGATTCAAAATGAATGCATTTCCTATCTCATTTAAAAATAGAGACTCTGTATCATGGAGCCCAAAAACAAAAGAACAAACCGGGCTTAATAGCTTTCAAGTTTATAAAGAATGGTGCATAGAAAATCGCGGAAACCACTTTTACAATCTCATTCAAAAACATAATCCGAAAATGGTTTTATGCACCGGAATATCCTCATCAAATGAATTCCTTAGATTTTTCAAATGTGATATTTCAAGTATTGAGCATCATAACGCATTTCATTCCGGTCTCACCAACGACGAAAAAACATTGATTATCGTTGCACCATTCTTCGGCGGTAGCAACGGTATAAACAGCTATTCAAAAATGGAAAACTTGGTTTCTGAAATTAATCATTTTTCATCTTTGCACTTTAACAATGAATCGTGGTTCACAACCATAACCACCGAAACATAACAAGTAAACCCAGTGACACCTACGAAGTACCTGTTGTAAGCGTTGCTATACAAAGTAAAAGCCCACCTGCATAGCAGGTGGCTCTGCTTTCGGGGCAAAATATCAGTGATATGCTTGCAAAAGCTAATAATAATGCCACCTACAGAACTCTATCTGACTCATCCAATTTTGACTATTTATGCGCAGTCATATCCATGAAAGCATCAGAACTGCTACTTGCTATGAATTGCTCCTGAAACAGCTAAAATATGCTCGTAAACACGCAAAAATTACATGTTAACAGTTATTAAAATGCAAAAAGGGATGTCTGAATCTTGAGTATTTTTAAATTAGTTTTGACTAATAACACTTTCAGGGATTAGTTAATCTCTGTGATATATATAATATAGAATTGAACATCCGATACATATTAGTCCAATGATAGCCAAAACTAGAGTAGGTTCTACATGTTCCATTTTAACCCTCAACAATCCTTGTCAATGTAAGATATAGTGTAGCAACAATCATCGATTGATGACGCACTGAATTTTTCATGAAATGCATCTGATTGCTCATTTCATAGTTCCTTAAAGGAATGAGCGTTGTGGCAGGGTATTGTGTTACGCAAGTACTTGGCTGGAACCTAGATGAATTTACCGTTTTTGATCTCTTGTTCTCTGACGCACCAGGCTAGGTTTATTGCGTCAAGAACTCTCCTATCAGACTGATGTTCTCTTTCAGCCTTATCGACCATCAAGTCCAAAGTATTCATACACTTACTTCGTCTAAACTTTATAACCCAATCCCTTGATATTTCGTCGATTTGTTCATAATTAAAGATTTTCATCATAACCTTAAAAGATTGTTCTTAACCTTAGTTAATACAGCCAAATTTTCACAGTGTTTACCCGCGGCGTTGTTGAACAAAAGCACAACTGCGCAGTTTAGAACAATCTGACAGATTTTTTCTCTGTGGCTAATACTTTTGTAAGCGCCATAGTGGCCTGTTGAATGAGAATTCAACACCGTTCGAATGCATGCAGCAGTGAAAAATGCTTTTAGTCAACAACGCCTCATAGGCCCCATCGGCAGAGACTTGCTTTATCTTGCGACGAAGTGGATTAATGAGCGTTGGGAGTACTTCACTATCATGCACGTTGTCCAGTGATGCGACCGCGCTCACTATCTGGTGAGTGTCGACATCAACGGCTAAGTGCACCTTGCGCCATATACGCCGCTTCTCCTTACCATGCTTACGGATTTTCCATTCTCCTTCGCCGAAGACCTTCAGCCCAGTCGCGTCAATCACAATATGTCTGGCAGGCCCCTTACAGGGTAGGCGGTAGTTGACCTCAACCGTCTTAGCTCGCTTGCTGATACAGCTATAGTCGGGCGACTTAAGGTCAACATCCAACAGCCGAAATATTGAGTTGATAAAACCTTCCAACGCACGCAGAGGTAACTTGAACACACCCTTAATCATAAGCGCTGTACTGATGGCCGAGTCACTGTACGTGTTGCTTCGACCTCTGCGCCCAGAAGGGTGTTGATTGTACCAGTTCTTGATGGCAGCATCGTCCAGCCAAAAGGTTAACGAACCTCTTTGAGTTAAGGCTTGATTGTATTGCTTCCAGTTGATGGTTTTGCCCTTGGCTGTGCTCATGATGCGACCTGATTGTAAGGTTTCACGATCAGATCGCAGATGAGCAAAATGGTTCAAATCGATTTAGGCAACAACGCCCGTTACAGTTCTTACGAAGGACTAGGGCCATTCGCTGCAAACAGTGTCTTGCATCTATCCACTTTAAGCACTCGCAGAGCAAGCGCGGGACTTATTTGCATCTTTCTTACAAATAAAGCCATTGAAGATGGCAATGAAAATGATTATCATTGCGACAACCTGTGTTTTACTTTAAAAATGATTTGATTAAAAATGTTTAATTATTCTATGCTCAGAATTACCTCTGTGTTACTTGTGTTAACTGCACCTAGTATTGCTTTAGCAAGCAATGACAACCAAAGTACAATTGAAACCATTGTTGTTACTGCGAGCGCTGGTAAGGGAATGCGTCTACTTGAAGCTCCAGCCTCCGTGAGTATCGTTAATATTCAAGAAGAAAGTAAGTTTCAATTTAACACTGACATAGGAGATTTAATTGCCGATGTGCCGGGCGTCAGTATCTCAACACAGGCAAATGGTTCACGTGGCGTACGCATTCGTGGCTTGAGTAATGATTATACTCAAGTGCTGTTGAATGGTCAGCGAAGCTATACTCGCGAAGCTCTTTGGCGTGGTAGTGACAATGCTCTTAGTCAGACTCCTAGTGTGGCAATTGACAACATCGAAGTCATTCGTGGCCCTATGTCGACCCTCTATGGTGCTGATACCATGGGGGGGGTTGTAAATGTAATTACGCGTAAACATAGCGGCAGTCCGGAAGGAGCTTTGAGTATTGAAGGCCAGTACAATGAAGGGGATGCCGGAGGTAATGGTCAGATTTTTGGTCTGTATTACTCCACTCCGATCAATGATGTATTTAGCTACACCGTTTATAGTAACTATTTAGATGTGGCCGAGTCATTTTACCTTCACGATCCCGGCTCAACCAAGCGTAGAAAACAGGTAAACTATAACTTTGTCAATACTTTTGATTTGACTCTCAATAACACCAACTTGATTCAGCTGGATGTGCAACTGTCCAATGAAGACCAATCCGGTACTGCAATGTATAGAGGCCGCAGCTTTGAGCAAGAACGAAAAATGCAGCGTTACAATGTAAAATATGAGCATTTAGGAGTCTATACCGATATAGAGGCAAATCTTCACTACAGCGATTTTAATGTCAAGTATGATGTCACGTCATCAGATATTCGTGAAGAAAACTATGACGCAGACATTAAAGCGGTGATGCCAATTGGGCAAAATAATCTTTCTATTGGTGCTGAAAGCCGAAAAGGTCAAATTAGCAACATTGGCATTGTCGGTGGCTCAGCAAGCCGTACGAGTTCTGCCGCATATATAGAAGCCGATGTTGAAGTTAGTTCAGACACCAAACTAACTTTTGGCGCTCGCTACGACCACGACTCACTCTTCAAAGGTGAGTTCACCTATCGTGGATACCTCAACCACACCTTATCTGATAAATGGAGCATAAAAGCGGGCTTTGGAACGGCGTTTAAAGCACCAACAATGGCTCAAATTTCAGATTCTTATACCGCACCAGCTAGTGGCCCACAATGCCCGCCAAAACCGCAGGCATGTTACGTATACGGTAACCCAGATTTAAAAGCCGAAACAGGTACTTTCTCTGAGTTAGGGGCATACTATAATGTCGCCAATAGCAATGCGAATATTACAGCATTCTACAATCGAATCGATGACATCATGCAACAAGCCTACCGCCCAAATAGCAGTGATGGCTATTTTGCGTACGTTAATATAGACAAGGTAACTTTACGAGGTCTGGAGTTCTACGTTGACCATCAGTTTGAATCGGTTGGCTTTGATATGGCCTATACTTACCTTGATGCAAAAGATGGCACAACAGGTGAGCGCCTAGTTGGCACTTCAGAGCATGAAGTATCAGCCAAAATCAATTGGTTTACTACCAACTCCACCGACATGTTTGCTCGACTACATTACCGTAGTGAAGTTCGTGCAGAGTTAGGGCAGAATGAATTAGCAGATGCGTATACCACCTTAGATCTCGGAATACGCTACCTCCATAGTGATGATATTGACATTAAACTTGGTGTAAACAACATCACCAATGAAGATATATCTAGCCCAAAGACTTATTCCGAAGTGATTCAAGGTCGTACCTTTTATGCTGGGCTGAATTACCAGTTCTAATCAATGCAAAGATCTATATTTGATAGTATCGAGCGGTGGGGTAATAGGTTGCCTCACCCCGTTTTTATATTTGTCTGGCTTTCACTATTGGTGGCAGTGCTCTCTTTTGCTGCATCAATAACGGAGTTGTCTTACAATCTACCGGGCCAAGAGACTCAATATGTACAAAATCTACTCTCACCGAAGATGATCCGCCAATGGTTAGGTGGCAGTGTAAATGCGTTCATTAACTTTCCACCACTCGGTATTATTGTCATTGTTACAATAGGTATTGGGCTTGCGGATGCATCTGGTTTGATCAGTTATGCCGTTCAACGTCTAGTGAATAAAACAGGAACATGGCAATTAACTACCAGTATTTTGGCCTTAGGGATAATATCGAACGTGATTGGTTCTGTAGGCTACATCATACTTATTCCTTTAGCCTGCCGTGCATATCAAGCAGCAGGGCGGCCTCCTTTGGCAGGGTTGGCAACGGCTTTTGCAGGTGTTGCAGGGGGAACGCATGCCACCATCTTCGTAACGACTTATGATGTAGTGATATCAGGTATCACTACCTCTGCAGCCCAGCTGATCGATCCTGAATATGTTGTTAGTCCTCTCGGAAATTATTTTTTTATGGCTGCGAGTGTCGTTTTACTGGTCGTAGTAGGCTCCATAGTTTCAATATTTGTCGTAGAGAAGCGACAACAAATGATGACAAACGCCCGATCTCAGAGAGAAGTCATCACGGTTACCCAAACCAATGATAAGGCAATGTGGGTTGCTAGCGGGGTATTTATTTCGATTGTCACTTTTTTTGTTTTTTCAGCTGCGCTTTCAAATGGGTGGCTTGCACCATTCGAAGGCCAGGCACTGGGCAGAAGTGAGGTTATGCGCGGTTTACCTGTGATTATCGCCAGCGCATTCGGCCTGAGTGGTATAACTTATGGATTTTTGTCTGGGAACTTTAAAAGCGAGAATGATTTAATCCGAGGCTGTCAAAAAAGCATCAGTCAGCTAGGGCTTTTCTTACTGATAATTTTTGTTGCTTCACAACTAATCTATCTGTTTAAGCTAAGTCAATTGTCAGGTGTTTTAGCCGTTTCAATAAATGCACTTGTTACACACATGTCATTGCATCCAGCTCTACTCGTAATAGTTGTAGTGGTACTGAGCGCTGCACTAAATATTTTTATGGGCTCTCCGGTAGTACAATGGAGTGTAATGGCACCAGTATTAATTCCGTCACTCTTCTATGTCGGCATTCCCCTGGAGGTCACTCAGGCTGCATTTCGAATAGGTGACTCTGTTACCAATATTGTCAGCCCCTTATTTGGCTACTTAGGACTAATACTGGCAAGCGCTCAGGAATATGATAAGAATGCTAAAATTGGCACGTTAATGTCGTTAATGCTGCCATTCAGTATTGCTTTTTTATTCGCTTGGACAACTTTTTTGATTCTATGGGTGTATGTGCTTCAACTTCCAGTTGGAGTTTAAGAATAACACAACGCTAAGGAAGGTGCGAATAAGTCCCTAATGTGAGATCATTGTGACACTGCCCATCACAACGACCAACACCCATGAACCAAAAACTAACTTTTGCCGATAGTGAATTTTTCAGCAAGCGCCGCCAGACTCGCAAAGAGATTTTTATCCCGGATGGACAACCTGTTGCCGTGGCCTCAACTGCTCGAAGTGATTGAACCCTTTGCCCCAAAGTCGGCAACGGTCGCCGCCCTTATCCTCTTGAGACAATGTTCCGCATTCATTGTATGCAGCAATGTAAGCGGTTAATAAACCCCACATACCAATAATACCCACGCTTTGACATAGTGCCTTTTTCAACGGAGGCACTATGAGCCAAGAACAAAAACGCACGCATTGGGCATCAGTTATTGAGCAACAAAAGCAAAGCCAGCTAACCATTAAGCAGTTTTGCGAAGACAAGGGTATTAGCTATCAAACCTTCTTTTACTGGTCTAAGCGACTGCGCTCTCCTGAGACAGTACAGACGTTGCAGCCCATCGAGTTTGATGAATCACGCCATTCACTCTCTGAGGCTGTTGTCCTGCTTTTTGCTAATGGTATTCGTGCAGAGCTGCCCGCAGCACTCAGTCCCGCGCAAATCAAACATTGGGTCGACGCGTTACAATGACACCTTCCGGCAAGGTCTTCCTGGTCTCCGGCGTGACCGATATGCGCAAGTCCATTGATGGGCTGTCGTTAATTGTCGCCGAACAACTAGATATGGATCCGTTCAGCGAAGCCTGGTTTATCTTCTGTAATCGCGGACGCGATAAACTCAAAATCTTGTTTTGGGATACCAACGGGTTTTGGCTTTACTATCGCCGTTTGGAGAAAGGTACCTTCAAATGGCCTCGCCCGAATTCCCAAGGCGTGATTGTCATCAGCAAACCACAACTTCACTGGTTGCTCTCAGGGCTGTCAATCGAAAACAGCAAAGCCCATCGGCCCTTAAATGGACTAGAAGTGTGATGCTAGACACTGATCGTAATTTTGCACTTGAACGATCCTTTTTAACCGTCACACTAGGCACCATACAATGCTGTAGATGATGCCCAGTGACCAACTACCCCGATGATATAGAACAACTCAAGGCTATGCTGCTAAAACTCAAACAGGAGAAGCAAGCTATGGAAGAGGAGGTAGCCGCCCTGAAAACCCAGGTGCAATTACTTGTTGAGCAACTCAACCTCAGCAAATCCAAACGCTTTGCTTCCCAAAGCGAAAAAGTCGCCAAAAGCACCTTCAACGAAGCCGAGCAGCAAAACGCGTTGCCTTCCTCACCTAAAGAGCGCAGAAAAACGGGTCGTAAACCGCTGCCAGCTGATCTTGAACGCGAGGTGCAAATTCACACCTTAAATGCGCCGTATTGTGACTGCTGTGATGCGCCTTTACATGAATGCGGTAAGGAAGTCAGCGAAACCCTGAAAATCCTGCCTCAACGAGTGAGTGTCATCCGCCATGAGCGCACCAAATATGTGTGTGATTCATAGAGATGGTTTCAATTTTCTTAGCTGAAGATCAAGCTTGTAGTTCTGCTCTTGAAACCGCTCTTTCTTGATCTGGTAGTGCTGAGATACCTCTTCAGACAAAGGAATTTGCTCAGATATCTCAGTAATCCTGTCTATCGGGGTTAGTCCATTTAACGAGCTGTGGGGCCGTTCCCAGTTGTAGTAGTGTTACCATTCAGCTAGTAACAGATCCAGCTCTACCAGCCCCACACTGTAGGATCCCCTCATAATTCATACCCCCAACAGCCGTGAATGAGTGATAATTCTGCCAGCTTCCTGGCGGCATTCAGTAGGTCATCGACTGACATTGGGTATCTGTGTCGCCGTCGCATCAGCTCTTTTCCCATACGCACTATCGATAGCACATTACGTTTCTTCACCGTATTGGCCTGGAAATGTCGTTGCAATTGCTGCGCTTCACCAAAGAGCCCTACCCACCAAAATGCCAATTGCACCAGCAAGGCTATCATCAGCAAGATATCCATTCTTGCCGCATCACGTGTTCGGCTATGGCGTAAACCAAATCCGTAAGCCGGACTTTTTAAGTCCCTAAAAGTCTCCTCTATCTGCATTCGCTTTTGGTAAAGATTGACCAGCTTCTTGGGCGGCATCGCTTCCATTGTTAGATTGGTCACTAGCGCCCAAGGCTCTTTTGCCGTCAATTCATAGGTCCATTGGGCGGTATGATGGCAGTCGGTTGTCGTGCTACGTTGACCTTTTCGCCCTTTACTTCTCGCCTTAAACAACACCATTTCACAGAGCAAAGGCTTCTTGACCGATAAAGCCACCCGACTAACATGCTTGGCGCGGCTATTTGCTCTGGCATAGAGCGCTTTGAGTGAAAATTGACGACCAAAGGGATGAAGGCGATAAACACTTAACTGTAGTGGTAAACTAAAATTGGCCACGGTTTTGTATTTAAGCCAGTATCTTCGCTCAGTCGGGTGCGTTGATGGTAGCTATGCGCTCTTCGGTAAGCATTTCAATGTTAATAGTGAAGCGATACGCGCTGTATCGAGCGAGAATCATTGTTCGTGAATGCATGCGATAGCTGATCATCGTGCTATCTACAAAACTCTAGCTGATTCATTTAATTTTGACTATTTATGCACTTTCATAAGCATGACTACATCAGAACAGCTATTTGCAGTCAATTACTCCTGAAACAGATCAAATATGCACATAAACACGCGAAACTTGCATGTTAATAGTTATTAACATGCAGAATTATGAAGTCCTGAGTTAAAAGTACTTCGCACGTAGATTTTAAGCTTAACTGTGCTGTTAGTATTATTTGGGACTCAATCTGTTAGATTGCAAAACTCATTTTGTAATTCAATGCTGTAAAAAATGATGTTTCTACGGAGAAGGCTCTGGTTGTTGCCAGAGCCAAGTTGTTTTTAAGGCTTAAATAGCTCAAGCAGCTTGCAAAGGATTTTGCAACTCGAACTGATTAAAGTAGCTGCAAAGAGATTAGTAGGACTTTTCAATCCCAAATACACCCCTAGCGCAAACAGGAAGGTAAATACTAATAATAGCACTATACATATTGCATCGTATGTCACAGTCGTCGCTCCTAGTATTAGCAAGCGTCAGAGATCTGTGTATATGAAATCCACAATACGCAGCCTCAAACGCTGACGAGAGAGTTCTAGTTTCTTGTGACTTCATCGATCCACATGGCTTCAAGGTTTTTCTAAAACTATCCGCACTTCCGTTTCACAAATTCATACGATTTGTACACTATCCATACATGGAGTACTTGTCAATGCACGGCTCCTTGAATAGCTACATCACACTAAACACCTAAAGCCTAGTCATTGTGACTCTTAGTTTTAGGCACTAATGGTGAAATTTTTAATGAATTAAAACAAGATATTACTGCTTTAATGGATGGATATGCTTGCATGAAAAATTGCGCATTCACCATGCACATCGTTGATGATTTTACTCTCAGCAGATCGAGTCTATTGCTTCTTTCAACCACGTAATAACTTCGACTTTCCCGACAGAGTTATATCGACTCAGATGCGGCAGACCTGCTACAAACATACTTCGTTGATTAAGTTCAGCGCGAAATCCTTTACAGACCCAACCTGGATGGCCTGAATCAATGGTCTGTTCGCTTTCATCGTTATATAGCAATTCTTTTACGAAGGCATAAGGTGATTCGGGCCCATTGCCGAATGTCAAAAGTAGTTTGGGCTGCACTATCTCCAATACCGCCTCATGGACTGGCCAACACAGGCCGGCTAGTCCAAAACAAAGCCCCTCTGCAGAGCGTGTTGTCGGGAAAATCAGATTTGATGCACAGACATTACGAGCATCATAACCAAGATCAGCCAATAGCCTCACAACCCTCTTCTGCAATGGCTCCCGTTGCTCATCGGTAAGAACAACCGATTCATCACTTTGGTTTTTCCAGAATTCATCCAAGTACGAGTTTTTTGTTCGAGTGAGCATCCGATCAATATGCTCATCTATCGTTATGAACGGCTTTCCACCAGGATTCAAACCCATAAGGTAGATGTCGCCTTTGGCTAAGGTTTCATACGAGCTGTAAATTACTTCCCCATGGCGATGGAGAATGTGCTTCAGAGCGGTTCTAGCGATGATGGGCAGGTCTTCTTTGCGCATTAGAATATGCCTTTATGACATAGGAATTGCTCAACGTATCGATATACGCAAGTACTTGGCTGGAACCTAGATGAATTTACCGTTTTTGATCTCTTGTTCTCTGACGCACCAGGCTAGGTTTATTGCGTCAAGAACTCTCCTATCAGACTTATGCTCTTTTCAGCCTTATCGACCATCAAGTCCAAAGTATTCATGCACTTGCTTCTTCTAAACTTTATAACCCAATCCCTTGACGCTTCATCTATTTGTTCATAATTAAAGATTTTCATCATAACCTTAAAAGATTGTTTTTAACCTTAGTTAATACGCCAATTTTTTCACAGTATTTACCCAACATAATAGAACCACTACATCCGCAGGCTTACCAATCGCTTTACATTTTCGCCATTCAAATCAACCATACATAGCACTACACTCGGCTTTTTTTTTCAGTATTTAAGCCAGGTTATAGTTATTGACATGCATAAATACTCTGCTCTTGATTCGTTTCAGGCTTCTGACTCACTTTTGGACAGAAATGCGATAGAGCAGGGAGCCTAAAGTTGGATCGTGGGATTAGTAAATGTATGGGTCGCAGTTAAAGTTTACACTGACCCAGCATATCCCATTACGAAAGCATGCTTGCTTTAGCTTACTCAATTATATGGCTGCCAATGTGAAAGATCGACAGCCCCTAATATCGTGTCCGAATTTTGCGAACCACTTCTGAATTGACTAACATCAGGTGTACTATCCTGCACCTAGGCTTCGCCATCTTCACCAGGCTGGCTAGGGATACAATAAAGCACAAGGATATGGAAGAGCCAAGCCTTGCTTAATACTGCTGTCGTACCAATTCCGAATGCTTTCGTCTGTATGCAAGTACCCCCAGTTGACCAACTTTTTATTGTCGTCACCGCTAAAAGCGTCTAACTGTGTACCTAACCTTTTCAAATGCAAATAACTTTCAAGCTTTTCGGGGTTAGCAAACGAGGGATCGTAATTTCCGAAATCTAACCTATTTTCAATACACCAATAAGCTCCGCGGTACTCTCCGGCTTGATAGTTTCTTGCCAGCGTTCGCTTTCGAAGTGCCCGCTGCTGGTTAACCATGATGTCTGACATCCTCAAACACTTGCCCAACCAGTTACCGAATAACCGCCAACGACTATTCCAAGGCGCGGAAAAAGGAGCTCCTGCGTCACAACAGAAAACCGTACCGAACTCCTTATTTTCCCCGTGCTTCCACAACATTTCCAAACCCATATTGTCGTAGAGGCCACCGTCACATACCGCCAGCCTGTTACGCAGTTTTTTTATATCAGCTTCCGGGAGTTTTTGGTATTCACTATCGTTCCAGGTCCACCTTGAACCATCAAGGTGAACTGGCGAAAGAAATGGTGGAAAAGCACTTGATATCGAAACTGCTTGGGCAAGCGTAATATCGTGATCGTTAGCACTTCCTATATGGTAATCTCGAACGGATTCCTTCCCAATCCGCATACTCACCCCTGTATCAAGATTGGTACCATAGAAAATAAACTCGGGAGCCTCGGGCGAATGTGGAATATCCTTTAGCTTAATCTCACCGAACAACTTGGATTCATACTGCTTACGTACACAATCTACCATACTGCTACGGGGATGAATTAAATGATATAAACCCTTTCTGGGGCTTAAAATTGTGCAAGAACAGAAGGCCACCAGCGGCTCGACTATAACAGTATGAAAGTTAGTCGCACGCACTCGGCCTGAGCCATCTTCAATTGGTTCGAACTCTAAGTCTGACCACTTCAACATAAGGTACCCAGCGGCGATAGCCCCCCCTGAAACCGCAGTAATCGTATCTAACTCTGCCAACAAACCTTCTTCATTGAGCCTAGCAAGTGAGCCCACAGCATAAAGCGTTGCTCTAAAACCGCCGCCAGAGAGTGCCAAACCCTTTTTATGCACATCAACCACGGGCGCCCCCTTTTCCATGAACCTTAATATCCCCCTCCGCCACTATCAACTGAAATGCTGGAAAACCATCTGATGAAACTCGCTCCACCAACTCGTCTAACTGAATTCTGTCCAAGCCACTCATTGCTGCTGAACGGCCTGGATGGCTATGCCACTCACCTATGTAATAAGCGTTTCCCCCGGTACGCGCCATCACTTCCAAGAGCGAAGCCTCTACCCCCTTCTCACCGCGCTTAAAGCTTGTCGGCTCAGCTACACTATCCGGAGGACTAGGTTGAGCGTCCACTATGTATGCCCACTTACGGCCAATGTCGAAATAACCAATCAAGACACCCCCGGTTTCATTGGGAAGAGCCTCCCTACGCATACGGAAAACCTTCTCCTCAACCCCCTCGTCCCACACAACTTTAAACCCGGAACCAAACCTGTCATCTATAACTCTCGCCTTCCGAACTTCAACATTTGTCAGACACCTCTCTCCAGTAACAAGGTTGTCCTGCCATATCAGTATCTGAGCCTTGGGCGCATCATTTGCCAAACGTATCTGATCGGCAAGCAATGAAGACAATGACAAAACCCTGGCATGAGACATAACTGTTGAGATATCACGACAAGAAACACCAGAGCGGAAGGTTGATAAGCCCGGTGCAAAATGTGTATCGCCGACAGGCAATTCGATAAGAGCCCTATAGTACTGAGCTTCAAGGTAACTCAGCCGACTTTTGCGACGAATATCCTCCACCAGCAAGACAGCATCATTTCCTCCAGGAGCAAAAAAAGCCGACATGTGTCGCGGCGCATTGCCGAAAGAGCTGACCTCTCTCGGATATGTCAAAGAGGCTGAAGCGTCAATTACCAAATCCGCAGGTAAGAAGACCCCATCGGTATTATCCGCTGCCCACTTACAGGCATCAGCATTAACCCCAACAACCTTTGCGTCAGGAAAATGATAATTTAAGTAGTGCTGGGCATATTCAGCCTTATTTCTTCCTATTCCAAAATTTGGAGCCACGTGCCTAGTAAAGTTGTGAGGCTTAAATACATCCTCATCAACCACAGTCCAACTCCCCCAACCACCACGCACCCAGATATCGAGCAAAGCTCCACCTAGTGCGCCAGCACCCACTAGCACACCATTTCTAAGGTTACCCGCATACCCAGACTGAACACGACGCATCGCTACAGGCGAAGTCCTTAACACCTCCATAGGCTCAATCGCATAATCCGGAAGTGCTTTCTCCATTGGCCTAAGAGACCCAGACGCATCTTTATTCAAGAGGCCGTTTTCTACCACCTTCACATCAAAATCAACAAGCAAATCCTTGACTGTTCTGAAGCAGTAAAACCCGATTCTCTGCTCGCGCTCATGCGCTAAAGCATCACGACGACGTATTGGCAAGGTCACGACAAAAGCAGTGTCCTTAACATCCTCATCACCCTGAGAAGACTCCACAAATTTGACTAAGCGCTCCCGGATTAACTGGACTATATCCACACCCATCGCATCAAACTGCTCTGCCATACCTGTGAATTTTGTGGCGGGAGAGTAGATCCTCCCATGAGTGATATCTGGAGACATAATCTCCAATATATTCACTTTCCGACCAAACACCCTGCCGCCATTACACCAGTCAACTTTAAGAAAAACCTTTTCGTTACCACCGACCTTGGGCAACAAAATGTCAACCTCTACAGATTTTCCCTTTGCCAAACCAGCATGCAAATCATGAGGAATAACAATAGTTGTTTTTGGAACATAAAACAGCTGCTCAACAGCCTGCTCCTCAGCGTGCAGTCGACCCTGTGCGGCCTGAATCAACCACCACTGAGTTCTTTGAAGATGTCTCTGTGGAGTCCACCTCAATTCCGTTACATCATCAGACTCTTCATACAGACAAAGCGATTTTGGTTCACCAGGGTGACTACAGTTCTGATGCATGGTTATCGGAAAGGTTTTACGCCAGGCATAAGTCGAAGGCAGACGCTTATCGCTACCAAAACAATAAGCGATTCTTTCCCGATACCTGATACCAAATTCATTTCTGGAAGGAATCTCATCACAGGCGATATCACAGACAACAAACTCTTGCTGAACATTCCCCCTCTGACGCTTAAAGACATAAACCAATTCGCAATCAGACGCATGCTCAATCGCAGTTAGCATTGCCCTAGTGCTGCCCAACCGGGCAGCAACAGCATCGATTTCCTCACCAAGGGGTTCAAAGAAATCTGTCAAAACTCACCCCGCACGCGCCGGAGATGCAGCCAAAGCGGCTGCTGTTGAAACGGCTGCTGCTGCCCCAATCATAGAGACACCAGCCTTTTCTATCTTGATAACAACTGGCTTGGGCTTTATTTTTCCGCCATTTTCTGAAGTGACGACGAACCTACGGCCTCCCACCTTCTGAAGGTACTCTTCGTAGCAGACTTTAGCCTGGACATGTGGAGGCAGCTTCCTTTCCTTAGCATCATCCCCGGAATCAAATGCCTGGGAAGAACAAATCATATAAGAGCCCGCTTTACCCATCTCCAGCAATTCTTTGACCTTAGGTAAGGGCATAGTTTTGTCTTTACCCTTTTCTTTGGCCAGTGCTAGATAACTGCAATGGTGCGGAATGTTAAACAAGTCCCAAGCCAACCTGTCTTCATTCTCTTTCCATTTTGTGATGGCAACGACATCCTCAAGCACTTCCGCCTCTGAATCACCAACGGCCAGGTAATCATAGGTTTCACCATCAGCATCAAAACGCACGTTGAATATCAACGAAGCCTCATTACGAACCTGCTTAACGTCCTTCCCATCCACGTCACAATGCTTCATAAACGGTGAGTGAACAAAGAACTCAACCTCGTCGTTTTCCAAACTGAAGGTATCAACAATGGTCCCGGCATCAATAAGATGAGCAACCAACTCCTCCACTGTCATTTCCCACCCCTCAATCAACGTCACCAGGTCGTCCGGAGTTGAAAATACCTTTATGCCTGACTTATTTTTCAAACGATGACGCGCCTCCTCACGCCAAATAGTATTTTCATCAGACTGATGGTCATTATCAGCTGTCTCCAGCAACATTGCAGCTGGAACCCAAAGCTCATCAATTTTTACACGATCCTCGCCTTGGTATTTTTTAGCATGCTCAAGGTGAAAAAACTCTGTGCTACCGTTGATGTGATCTTTGTCAGCATGAGTGAAAGCAACAACATCAAAACTCTCTTTGCCTGCATCCTTTAACTCTTGCCTCAGCGCCGCATTTATGTCGTATTGAGGCGTGTTATCATCTTCAGCGTTACTCATCTGGTGAAAGTCCATCAGAATAAACCTACCACGAGTGGTTTTAATCAGGCTGGTATCGCCATTCCCTACTGGATAAAACGTAACTGTATGCATAGTAACTCCGGATGTTGTAAAGCTTTTTATGGGGCAGTGAAATTTATATGGGGACGGAAAATCCAATTACAATAGGGGAAACAACGGAAATTTTACGGGACATCTTAAACACTTTTAATGGGGCGTAAATCCCTATTATCAAGGGCTTGAAAATCCATCCCGAACAATCTTGGGTGGCAATGTTATTTATTACAGTCTAGAGCGACTGCACTCGGCAAATGCTGATCTGTCACCGATAAGTTTTGAAATTTCTTTTAGAAAAGTGTCCGGTTGGAGTTGACCAGAACAGAGTTTAAAAGCACTCAAAAGCATCTAAATTTAAATACGACTGTATACCGATATATTGTTAGCCGCTTTACGGTAGTACCAAACATTAGGTAAATAGATGAGATTTTGTTGGGCAACTCGTTTGTTAGTTTTCGATTCACTAAACAAGTACTAGCAAACTTTGGGGCATAACCTCGTTAGAACTTTATGAATCGTTACTGGTTTCGCAAACAACTTTCAGCCTCACTTTGAGGCATCAAAGCAAGGTATCTACGAAAACGGGCTATTCAAGTGCATTTATTGTTGTATCAACTTCTTGGATTTTAAGAATGATGAGTTTCTGTATTACCTACTGCCATCGCGCCAGTGCAGAATAGCCCTATAATTAGCCAAATCAGTCTCAACTTTGACGCTCCATAATCGTTAGTCCAACTGTCGGCCAATGAGTTTAGCCAAGAGCGCTAGAACATGATTTCCGCTGAGATTTGCGGATAACGGTAGGAAGTAGTTACGAACAGCAAAATACAGCCCTACAGCGGCCGTACCGATGCCAATGTAACGAAATAAGCGAATACCACGGCCATATATAGCTTCCATTGCAGGGTAAATACGGCTACTGGCTTCATCCGCTAAACTTGACTCAAACCAATGAGGAATCACGTAATAGAAAACTACAAATGAGATAAGACCAAATAGCAAAGCGCCCCACCAAGGTAGTCTACTGCCAATAACTACTGAATCAGATATGATCTGATTAACCTGGCTTCTGCGTCTGTATCGTCGTCCCATGACCATTATTCCCTATAATTTAAAGATTACTAATCTACGATCTCAAGGAGATTTTTTGGTAGCTTAAGAAATATGCTCTCTCTTTTGCCACCTTGACCAGTAGTTTCAGGGTAAAAAGCGCTTCCATTTTCTTTGATTATGATTGTCATCGCTACTTTAGCTCGCGTAATTGCCACATACGTGTTGCATAATTCTTCCTTGTACGATGATAGCCCTTCTACATCGAGCAGTGGGTCTAATACATAACAATGATCAGCTTCTAGCCCCTTTGCACCATGATAGGTATGAGTAACCGCTTTCAGCCTGTTCTCATCAAATCCAGCATTACTCAATGCTTCGTTAACCTTAGAAATATGATTTCTATAGCGGCATAAAATCAATTGGTTAGGGGCATCTGATTCATGTTGCTTAATATCTTCTACTAGCCAACGTAACGACTCATCAAAATCTGAGCAATATTTTGCCCTTGTCTTCGCATCTTTCACACCATTTACAGCACTTTCAGAGGCAAAGAAATTGGTACTTATCATACGCCTGACTGCATTTCCAAGTTCAACGATCGATGGGGTTGAACGGTAATTCAAACGTAATTGAAATCGCTCACTTTTATCAGGAAACACCTCATAGAACTTTTTCATGAAGTGACGCTTAGCACCTCGAAATTCAAATATTGCCTGTGCAGGATCTCCGACCATGAATACATTAATGCCAGCGGAATACAATTGCTTGGTAATTTCCCATTGAGTTGAATTGCTATCTTGAGCTTCGTCCACAATGAAATGCTGAAGTTCGATCTTAAGCCGATTCTTAGCAGTTTTGTCTTCTAATTGTTGCTTTACATCTAAGAGCATGTCATTGAAGTCACGCTTTTTACATTTAGTTTTCTTGGCTTTGTAAGCTTCAAATAACTCCTGTAACGTTTCGATCTCATCGACCCACTTGGCATTGACCCGCTTTGTAGCACCACCGATACTCTGCTTCTCAAAATTTGCCATTCTTTCAAGGATGGAATATGCCTTTTCGGCATCTCTGTAAGCCTTGTCTTCATCATCATAGCCACCACCATCATAAATAAGATCGGACAGCATTTCCTTGGCATCAGGTACGTCAAGCCCTTTCTTAGTCTCCCCTTCAAGCCTATTAAGTAACTTGTTGCACCACCCGCTGAAAGTATCAACCACAACCCGCTTTGAATCGCCTCCCAATTTGCTAATCCTAGCCGCAAACTCCTTTTTCGCTGACCTGGTGTATGCCAGTACAGTAATGGAAGTAGGTTTTACCCCTGAATCTAATAAATACTTTACTCGGTCGACAATCAAACGTGTTTTACCAGCACCAGGGCACCCTTCGACATAGATAGCTCGTTTATCAGCAGCAATGATATCCGCTTTACTATCATTAACCTCTTTGCGAGATTCGATAATCGGCTTAATGAATTCGTGCACAGTATTTACTTGCTTCCGATAGTTGCCTTTTGTCGGTTGCAACAGTTTTTGTGGCTTGAAAATAGCGTTTAACACTGCCTTCAATTTTAACATTAATGAAACATCAAGGTTAACTCGCTCAAACTCAAAACAGGCAGTCCCTTCACCATATTTTTTCTCTATCCTATCCCTGAGTTTTTTTACCTCCGGTAACCGTTTATTCATAATTAGAGCCTCAAGTTCATCATCTTTTAGCTCAGCTAAATAGATCGGTTTAATTAACTGAACCTCACAAAGCAATGAGTCTAATATGCCGATATCTTTAAGCAGTATTTTATCGACAGGATCAAAGTACTTGCGTGACTCCACGCGATAACTGCACACCTGTGAGGGAAACCATTCCTTATAACCCGGAAGCTGAATCACGATATCCTTCCACCTGGACCTTGACCCCGATCTCTTAAGGCATTTCTTAACAAAAACCTTGTTTTCCTTAAGAACTTTATCGTAGGCGATACAACGATGGTGATATCGCTCTCCAATATAGGTGGTTTCTTTTGCTCGCTTTTTACTCTTGGGCATACATGTAGATGCGGTTCTAGACTTATTGTTTGTCAATATAAAACTGAATAACTGTGATACGCCATACATGATATAGCCAGTATGCAATTCCAATAACAGCGCATTCTTCATTAATGAATTATAGCGATTAACCTCCAATACAGAATGAAATTGATAAAGCATATAAGAAACTAATTCAGCACCAACACGGGTAGGTATAAAATCAATTACACAGTTATATCTAAGTCTTCGCCCCTCATTATATTGATTCTTAATATCGGCCACATAAACATTAATCACTCGATAATCATCACCATCAACAAACATTTCATATCTGTTAGTATAAAACGGAACGATATACTCTTCTGAAAAATCAGCATTGTTATATGCAAACCCTCTATTTATTGATAGACTTGAGGAAGACAAATCAACCCTTAAATTGGTTCTTCTATTATCACTCCCAGAGTTCCTAATAACATGGAAGCCAGATTTTTTATCCAATAACTTATCAATATCATTCTGAGTGAGGTTTAAACCTATACGAATACGATCAATATCAACTGTAGTTTCGCTGATGTTATCTATAGCTGCTTCCATGAGACTATGTTGATACTCAACTACTTCTCTATCTCGCAGCACTCTGATAATCTTTGCGATGTCAGTTGTGTAGTTTAATGTCTTAGGGTTAGTGAGCTTTGCAATCTTTCGATTTAGTTCTGGCTGAACTAGTGGATATTTCTCTATAGAAAAAATCTTACTTGGAACAAATTCATTGAAAATATTGATTTCGTCTAAACCACTCTTAGATGTATTAGAATGATTACTAGACTGCTTAGAACTACTCATCCTTGAATTCCTACATTATTGATATCGTTCTGACATTATAAGCATATATCTACTGCTGGATAGTACTTCTATATGCCAAGCGTGACCACTATTTTTGCATTCATGTTTTATATCCCTGGCACAACACAAATAGTCAACGATGAAAATCATTGAACCATAACACGTCTACCACAAATGATAAACAGAGCACACTCTATGAAAATTGTGCATACATCTTTTGTACGCTAACGCTCCTTGACACAAAAACCTATCGAAAACCTTAAAAATCGACTATCACCCGAAAGAAAATGCCAAACAATTTAGCATGAGCATGCTTTTATATTAAGCATGAGCATACTTTATCATTTCAAATGAACATGCTTTATTTTTGACAAACAAAATGATAAGTTGGCTTAACTCATTCTTTAATAACCAGACAGAAAGGAGCTGTTAAAATGAAAAAAAACAAAAAGGGAGAAGCAGTTAAAGTTGGAAGAAGTAAAAAAGATAGAAGCTTAAAAGACTGGTTGACACACGGAAGAATGTTACTCAACATAGTTGCAAAAAAGAAAAAATCACAGGAACCATATAGAAAAATACTGATAGCAATCCGGCATTTAGAATCCAAAACACTTCCAAATATAAAAAACATAGAAACCACCTCTAAAATCGAAATCCAAAAAGCAATTTCAAACATAAATACTAAAGAGGCACTTTCTGACATAGACACCCTAGAGACACTCAATATTCTGAATTCATATAAAAATGAACTAGGTGAAGATTGGGTAAAATGGAGAAAAAAGTTCACACAAAAAGACCAAGACGAAAAAAGAACAGACTTCTACATCGATGATGAAATATATGATAAAATATTGCATTTCTTAAACCTAAGCAGAAACTCAAAGAAAGAAAAAAATATTAGTGACAACGAAATCTTCAAGAGGTTATTTAAGGCTTTATCAACATTAGGACTACACAATATAACTGAAACAGAAAACCTTCTCGATGAATTAGAAAAATTCAGCTCGGCCACATCTAATCGCCACTCAACAGATTCACTATTTGACGAAGAAAAAAGATACCAAGGAGAATCAAGCAAAATCATTCACTCCATACTTACAGAGCTAAAAAAGAAAAAGATAACCAACTTCGAAAAACTAGTAAATATTCGAAACTTCGCCAGGAACAATGAAATAGAAAATCTTGAACACCAAATAATCCAATTAAAAAAAGATAAAGAAGAACTTGAACATCAAGTAACCAAATTAAAAAAAGAGATAGAAGCACCCAAAAATCCAAAACGACCAACAAAACGAAAACCACCAATAAAACCAAAACGACAAAAAAACATTGAACAGCTCTAAATTCGTTAACAAAGGCTATAAACTATATTGCTTATCGACATTTACAGTTTTCCTACCGTGTCAAAAACACCGGCTGAAATACCGCTTTTCTAGTGATACCATGGTTACATAGCGTGGTATCGCTATCCTCTTCTATTTCAATTATCTAGCAACAAATCAATCTTACTATTTCTGGAGTTATTTCTATGACTACAGCGACCCCTTATGCGCTGTATTTGAGCCGCCTTGCGCCTAACAGCAGGCGTTCTATCGAATCACAGATGCGCAGTATAGGCAGATTAATGGACTGGCCTGATACAGTCATCGACATACGACTGAGCAGCGTCGACTATCAACAGGCTATGCAGATACGAGCTTTGCTGATACATGAGCAATGGTCTGCACGTTCGATTAATCGCGCCATGACAGCGATAAAGAATATCGTCAAAGTCGCAGCCCTTATGGGAAAATCTGATATGCAGCAAGTCGCACACATATCGAGCATCGCAAACATGAAACATGGTGCCCATCAGGGCAATCCACTCACCGTCAAACAAGTAAATGCGCTGTTTGAACGACTGGCTAAAGCTAAAGGAGCCTATGGCCTGAGAACGCTAGCAATCTTTGCACTGTTCTTGGGTACGGGTCTTCGCCGTAGTGAGCTAGCAGCGCTATCAATGGCTGATTACGACAGACTTAACTCCACTATCACTGTGATAGCAGGCAAAGGCAACAAAAGCCGAGTACTGTTCTTACCTAATTGGGTTGAGCAACATATTAGCGCCTGGCTAAAGCTTCGTAGCCGACAAGAAGGTTGGCTCATCTGTAAGTGTTATATCTCTGGCAAACTGGACGTTACCCAGCCAGTCAGCAGTGACACCCTTTATCGATTGGTGAAGGACAGGCTCATTGATATTGGGATATCTGGTGCCTCTCCTCACGACTTGCGCCGTACTTTCATTACTCGACTACTTGAGCAGAACGTCGATATCAATACAGTTCGCCAAATGGCGGGACATGCCGATATCAGCACCACCACTATCTATGATAAGCGTGGTGATGCCTTTATGCGTGAAGCTGCTTCAGCCCTAAACTATGTGCCAACGCCTAAGCAACGTGGCAGGAGGAGAAGATGTTAAAACAATCTAAGTCTCTTCACAGGCAAGCTCGGCATTGTCACTATCTTGCATCCCAATTTAGCGAGGCATTAATCAATGCCTCATTTAATGAGGAAGAGCAATATATACCTTCTCCAGTGCTCGAAAGCATTACAGGTAAGCGTGTCAGCAGTCGTCAGCACTACAGCCTGGACAGCATATTGACCATGCTGCCAAACAAAGATCGCGTACCTAGCTCCAGTGAAATTGTTCGTCATAACGCTCAGTTCTTGTGCCAGTGCTTTGCCCTGCAACAACAAATGCAGGCCGTTATGGAGTACCTAATTGTTGCTAACGCCAATGTTGGCCTAAGAAGGCTCACCAATTTACTGACCGATGAGGATGAAACACTCCTCGAACGGATGTTAGAAGAGAAGACAGGGCTTGAAAGCACCACCATCATTGAACAGTTAACCGTGTTGGCGCAGTGTCAGTTGATCGAAGAAGCATCATTGGCAATGCCTTACCTTATGAAACTGCCAACGCTATTGGTACCAATATTGGTTAAACAGAAACTGGTAAGTTGTGAGCAATTACTTGCCCCCATACTCTCTAAAAGCCCTGACGCACAGTTTCCATTAACCCAGTTCGTCCACGTCAATACTGACCTGTTAGTGAACTATCTGAAGGCGATCACTAAAGCCAACAATACCGGCATCAACGTATTGCTGTATGGCAAAGCAGGAACAGGGAAAACGGAGTTAGCTCGCACCTTAGCCAAGACTGTTAGACGTAGCCTACTGGAAGTTCGCAGCTTAAAGCTGATGGACGGTCAATTAGCTGGAGAATTTCAAACCCGCGATCATGCTTCGCAGCGCCTTGGGTACCTGAATTTGCTTCAAGCTTTGTTATCCCATAGTGACGAAAGCCTACTACTGGTAGATGAATGCGAAAGCCTATTTGTTCAGGCTGATGAACGTTATGCCAAAGAAGGCCTCATGCGGGTATTGGAAAACAATGCCGTGCCAGCTATTTGGATAACCAACCATGTCGACCTGTTAGAGCCTAGCTTTATTCGCCGCTTTAAACTGGTTATGGAGATACCCGTACCTGATGAACCCTTTGCGTACGCCATGAGTCAGCGGTTACTTACACCACTTAAAGTGTCTGATGAATATCGGTTATTACTCTCGGAGAAACCTAATGTCACTCCCGCCATGGTAGGTAATGCCGCCCATGTTGCAATGACACTAAAACTCAAAGGAAGCAAGGCCGAGAGCGTGTTAGATGAGGTAATAGATGCCACCTTGGAGGCCTGCAATGAAGAAGTGCAGGAACCGAAGTACCAAGGAGAACTTCAGTTTGATAGCAATATGCTGAACTTCAAGGTAGTGAAAGAAGAACTTACACCTATCACATCGCAAACAACCGAGATATTAGCCACAGTTAACAGTGCGCTTGAACAGGCAATGCCTATCAGGGTCATGCTCAGTGGTCCCGCCGGAACAGGGAAAACAGCTTGGGTACATCATCTTGCTGAAACTCACGGCTTTGAGCTCATGCATATCAAATGCTCTGACGTACTCAGTAAATATGTAGGAGAGAGCGAGCAGAACGTCGCTAGGCTCTTCAGAGACGCACACAAACAGCAGAAGCTGATACTGATAGATGAAGTCGATAGTCTGCTTAGCAAGCGCGACAGTGCTGTTGCGTTGCATGAAATACAGCTCGTCAACGAACTGCTCTCTCAGATTGAATGTAATACTGTACCCGTATTCGCTGCGACTAACGCGCTAGAGCGCATCGACAGTGCTGTGATGCGTCGCTTTGACGTAAAGCTCATCTGTGACTACCTAACATTTGAACAGCGCCAAGCATTGTTTCGGCAAGTATTTAGCATTAAGCGCCTGACAAATATCGAGCTATCGACACTAAACACCCTAACCCATTTAACACCAGGTGACTTTGCCATCCTAGCGAGACGCCAACGTTTTACACCTAAACACAATCATCGTACAACCGCCCTCGCCTTACTTTGCGCGGAAAATAGCCGTAAGCAAGGGCAACCCCATATCGGATTTATCCGCTAACACCACAATAAGGAAACCACCATGACTAATGTATTGAGTTCACTCAAGGTTATCGCTCGCCCTGAAATCGCGCCTAAGCCACCCGTGCTAGGTAAACGTATGAAGCTGTTAGAAAAGCTCGAGCAACAACTGACATTGGCCGAATGCATGATAGAAGGCCGTGAGTTTGAGGCCTACAAAGAGCGCTCGGTCAAAGACCCTGACACGGGAGAGCGCAAGAAAATCCGTCGCCGTTATGTCGTCAGGCCTTGGTATTACGACAGCGAAAACCATTACTACTTTGAAGTGCGGATTAGTAATAAGCCTGTTGAACTGCAAAAAGGCTGCCCTGCTATCGATGTTGGAGAGAAAGCCAAGCTACCTGAAGTGATTAAGGTAGTGATTGATGCTGTAGAGAAAGGAGAACTGGATGAACAACTGCTGGCTGCTTCGTCCAAATTCGGCAAGAAGGCTAGCAGCAAAGATAAGGAAGAAGCCCCTGCAACAGACACCAGTAAGACCAGCAGTAAAACCAAAAACCAAGCGACTAATGAGAAGCCAGCAAACAAGGCCAGTAAGTAACAACTTACACCGAACCAGCATCACACCTTCAGATGGGGGCATACCGCCCCCTTTGTTAGACCTGTTATTAATGGAAAACCTTATGAAAGCCATAAACACCGACTTACCCGTCCGAATCTCCGAACCGTTTGCCAATCTATTAGCATCACTAGTCAAAGATGTTGACGGCCATGCAGTGACACTTAATTTTCGAGACGAGAGCTACAGCGCCGAAGCGGGTGGATACCGCCCCGTCGAAATACGCCTAGAGTGGCATAGTGAACAGTGGCAGATTAATTACATTACCGAGTTTTGCTATGTTGGAACGGGTCATTTTGCTGAACTAGCCAAGGCTATCGACTTTGATTTTGGGAGTGGGATCTTTCAAACCAACTTTGGTGTGTTTGCTATCGAGATAGCCCAGGACATGTACACCATTTGGGAGCCAAACTTTATGAGCTATTACGAAATGGGCGTATTTAAGACAACTGTGACGCCAGAATAACAGGCACAAAAAAACCGACTTAATGTCGGCTTGATATCTCTAAAAGAGATGGTACCAGAGGTCGGACTCGAACCGACACGCTTTTAAGGGCGGGGGATTTTGAATCCCCTGTGTCTACCAATTTCACCACTCTGGCATAACAAAACATCGATAAGTTGGTACAGATGGCGAGACTTGAACTCGCACGGCCGTTAAGCCACTAGCACCTGAAGCTAGCGTGTCTACCAATTCCACCACATCTGCATCTTATCTGTCTGATTTAGCCGCTAATCGCATATAGTGTTTTAACATACTGAAGGAGCGTTTAAACGACCTAAAAAGGAAGTCTTTCCCAACCCCGACATCTATAACCAATTGAATGTATTGGTATAAATTTCCAGTTAAAAAACTTTGCAAATCTTTGCAAGGTTTTTAAATGTTAACTATTCCAGGTTAACTTTGAAAAACAATGCTTTAGCTGAGTTCAAACTGTAAACACTGTGACTTTTGAATCCGTCGTGTCTACCAATTCCACCACTCCGGCATTATCAATCAGACCTTACTCTCTGTCTCGAGTAAGTGAACGGAATTATACCTTTGCTTTTACTAATGGCAAGCCTTTTGCGACAGCTTTATTACCGACTGCCGATTTTTCATCCGCAGCCCATAATATCGAGCCTAATCCCCCTATTCTTGCATTGGAGTTTCGCCACATGGCTCACAAAACTAAGCAAAACGATGACAAGGCGTTATCAAATTGACAGCATTCATTGATCGAGATCAGCATTTCTCATATCCATTCGCGCTAATTTAGCTTTAGACAACGATATAAACAGCTGCGAAAGAGGATTTCTCACATGGCATTTTGGTTAGATTTAATGTTTGGTAACCCCATTGGTCTGCTATCTATGATAGTTATCTTCACAACCATTGGCATAATGTCATACATCATGTGGTTGTTTATCTCTAAGTCGAAACCAGAATAGATAGGACCTAGAGGTCCAGAAAATCATATTTCTAATGCAAATGGGGGCTAATGCCCCCACTTTTTTATCTCACTTTCGCTATTTTCCCACCCAATATCCCGGCACATCCCCATTGCGAGGCCTGTTTAGAGATTAGGCGGCGTGTTTACGGCTCGGCACCACACTGTGAATGAAATGGGGTCTGGCCTTGATCAACAGCTGTAGCTGCTCGGGGTTAGGCTCTCCCTGGGGCAGACGCAATACCTGACGATTGAGGTAGGATCTCGCTTCCATGGCGATCTTAAAATCCGCCGTCGGCCCGTGAATGGCGTATTGCTGTTTATTGCCGAGATACTGCAAGATGTTGGCCTCCAGTAGGCTCCTAACCGCAGCCTCGTTCTCCGGCAGGGTCAGTACCGTCTCTCCTTGCAGGAAGAACTCACGCAGCAGGGCGCGCTCTGTGGGGTCCAACAGCCTCACCTTCTTCTCAATCGTCTCCTTGGTGCGTTTACCCTTGAGGTGTTTGATTGCCTCGTCGAGAAAATAGTTCGCCACCTGAGTCAGCAGGTAAGCGGCACCGATAATCAGCCCAAGACCGATGAAATGAGCATACTGATTAATCAGCTCATCCAGCCTGAGGGTCTGCATCAAAGCTCTGGGCGCGAAGAGTAAGGCAGCGCTGATCAGGGTCAGCCACAACATCATATTGAAGATCACTTGCTTGGGACTCGTCTGTTTAAACAGCATCAGATTTAATTTTTCCATCTTGATACCTAGTGTCAAAAAACCTGCATTACCCCAGATAAATGCAAGTAAAATGCCAACACGCATGTCCATATAAAGACTTTACAAACATCATCTTGGCGACATTTTTATGCCATTGAACGAGCAGAACATAAGAATCAGGCTATGCTTAAAGCTATGTGATTTGGATAGTGCACCTAACGTCAGTCCGCGGCCGTTCTTATGGTGCTTAGGATAAGCGATACCCATAAATGGCAAACCACACAGCTCAACTACTCAAGAGTCCCATCGGCAGAAAGCTCACCCTGTCGATCATCCTATTTAGCTCCTTAATCACCCTGCTCACCACAGGCTTTCAGTTGATTAACGACTATCGTAGCGACGTCAACCGCATCACACGTCAGTTCGACAACATAGAGAAGGTCAACCTGGATGTATTGGCAGCCAGCATCTGGGTGATCGACGAGCGATTGATCAACACCCAGATCGACGGCCTGATCCAGCTCCCAGACATCACCTATATAGAGATAAACGACGACAGCGGCCAACACTGGCAGGCGGGCACGGCGACCCCAGAGAACACCATAGAGCGTAGCTTTAAGCTGATATACACCTCGGGCAGCGAGAATATCGACGTGGGCACCCTGCTGGTCCAGGCTGATCTGCGGGTGGTATATGAGAAACTGCTCGATCGTGCCATCATCATACTCCTCTCCAACGCCATCAAGACTTTTTTCGTCGCCGGCTTCATTCTCTTCCTGGTCTGGTATCTGGTCACCCGCCACCTGCATAAACTCAGCGACTACAGCCAAAACATCAACCTGGATGGCGAATTCGAGCCCCTGGTATTCGTCAAGAACAGCCACAAGAATGACGAGTTCTGGCTGGTTGCCGATGCCATAAATAAGATGCAGCAACAACTCAGGCGCTCCTTCGACGACATCAAGGCCTCCAAGTTAGAACTGCAGGATGCCCTGGCAGATCGCGAGCGCCTGCTTGAGCTGGAACGCAGCTATAAGGATGAGCTGGCCCGTCAGGTGAAGGAGCGCACCCAGGAACTGGAACAATCTCTACTGGTACTCAAGCGAGCCCAGCAGGTGCTGGTCGAGCAGGAGAAGATGGCAGCCTTGGGTGGCCTGGTCTCGGGTGTAGCTCACGAGATCAATACACCCATTGGCATCTGTCTCACCGCCGCCAGCACCCAATTGGTTCACATCGAGGAGCTGATCACGCTGATCCACAGCGAGAATGCTACCCTGGAGGAGATCAATGCCATACTGGAGGAGTATCAGCAGAGCTGCGAGCTGATCATCAGCAATATCACCCGCGCCAGCAGCCTGATCCAGAAGTTTAAGACCATAGCCGCCGAGCAGAGCCAGGAAGACAAACGCAGCATCAACCTCAAACAGGGACTCGAGGAGCACCATGAGTCGATGCGTTTTCTGTACACAAACAAACACGCCGAGGTGGAGTATAGGGTGGACCCGAATCTCAACATACTCACCAACCTGAGCCTGTTTAAACAGATCATCACCAACCTGTTTTCCAACGCCTACGCCCACGGCTTCAAGGATCGTCAGCTGGGACACCTCAGGATAGACGCCGAGGTGGACGATGGTATGCTCAAGATCTGCATTCAGGACGACGGCCCAGGGATAAGCAAGGAGGCTGCCTGCCACATCTTCGAGCCCTTCTACACCACCACCCGCTCAGAGGGCGGCACCGGACTCGGCCTCTCGGCCGCCTTCAACGCCGTTACCCTGCTCAAGGGCAATATTCGTTATCGTGACGATGGCGAACTAGGCGGCGCCTGTTTCGAGGTGAGCTTCCCGGTTGAGGTACTGGACAACCAGGCCGTCGAGCTCAACCTCTCCAACCAATCAGGCTTTTAATCGTTTCGCCATCAGCTTTTTAGCTGCTTAGCCGTCAGATGGCAGATAGCCATGATAGTCTCGGTAGCCTTCACCATAGACTCAAGACAAATAAACTCATGCTTGCCATGGAAGTTGTGACCACCGGTAAACAGGTTGGGACAAGGCAGGCCCATATAGGAGAGGCGACTACCATCGGTACCGCCGCGGATCGGCTTGATCTTGGGTGTGATCCCCAGCTCAGCCATCGCCTGCTTGGCGATATCGACAATATGTGGATGAGGGATCAACTGATCGCGCATATTGTAATAGCTATCCGTGATGCTAACCGTCAAGGATCCCTGTTGCAGCTGGGCATCACAGGCCTCTACTCGCTCTGTAAGCCAACGCTTGCGCTGCTCGAACTGATCCAGGTCGAAGTCTCGAATGAGATAGGTAAGCTGCGCCTCTTCGGTAACTCCTTTCATCTCGATCAGATGGAAGAAACCGGCATAATCCAGGCTGTTCTCCGGAGTATCGCCAAGAGGCATCTTGGCATGAAAGCGCGCCGCCATAGTCTGGGCGTTGACCATGACGCCATAGGCAGAGCCCGGATGGCAGTTGTTACCCTTAGCCGTTACCACGGCGGTTGCACCGTTGAAGTTCTCATACTCCAGACCACCTAGCTCACCGCCGTCCACCGTATAGGCCCACTCGGCCTTGAAGGCCTCGAAATCAAACTTGTCGGCGCCGCGCCCAATCTCCTCGTCCGGTGTGAAACACAGATAGATATCGCCATGGCGGCTGTTGCGGTCTTGTAAAAGAGTCGATAGCGCCGTGATTATCTCGGCGATCCCAGCCTTGTCGTCGGCGCCCAGCAGGCTGTTGCCGTCTGTGGTGATCAGCGTCTGTCCCAGATATTGATCCAGCTCGGGAAACTCACAGGGAGAGAGTCGATGCTGTATGCCAAGGGGAATATCACCGCCATCATAGTTTTCAATCAGCTGAGGACGAACATGCGCGCCGCTAAAATCTGGTGCCGTATCCAGATGAGCGATAAAGCCGATGGGCGGAACCCCCTCGATCGTCGCGGGGACTAAGGCGGTCAGGTAGCCAGTTGAAGAGAGCGTCACCTGACTGAAGCCTAACTTGATCAGCTCCTCTCTGAGCTGATCTGCCAGCGCTAACTGCCCCGGCGTACTGGGACAGTCAGTCTGACTCGCGTCAGACTGTGTATCAAATTGCACATAGCGTAAGAATCGATTTAGCAGGGCCTGTTTCATAAGCAATCACCAGCAAAAAATGTCGCCTGAGTCTAACAAGTGACCCCAGGACAACTTTAGACATAAATCAAATTTTTGGTGATTTACGCCTCAGGGCTGAGGCGCAATAGGATCAGGCTTTGGCGGCGAGTTTGGTCAGCACTCGGCTCACCGCAGTGAAGCCGAAGCTGCCAGTTACCACGGTCACGGCACCGAATCCCGAGGCGCAATCCATACGCATGCTACCCTCGGCCGTCGCCTTGACGTTGCATACGCTGCCATCGGCCTGGGGATAGACCAGCTGCTCGGTAGAGAATACCGCCTCGATACTAAAACGGCGCTGCACATTCTTGGAGAAGTTATATTCGCGGCGCAGCAGATTTCGCACCTTGGCCAGCAGTGGATCTTGATAGGTCTTGGCCAGATCCGTTACCTGGATCTGGGTGGGATCCGTCTGGCCACCGGCGCCGCCCACCGTCACTATGGGCAGCTTCTGGCGCTTGCAGTGGGCGATCAACGCCGCCTTAGGCTTCACCGCATCGATACAGTCCACCACATAGTCCAGGCTACCGCCCTGCTTACGCCCACTGAAGTAGTCATTCAGGTTATCTGTGGTAATGAAATCTTCTACCTGATTCACCCGGCACTCAGGGTTGATCTGCATGATACGCTCAGCCATCACGGCCACCTTAGACTCGCCTATCGTCTCCTTTAGAGCATGCAGCTGACGATTGGTGTTGGTGACACAGATATCGTCGAGATCGATCAGGGTGATCTCGCCTATGCCACTACGGGCCAGCGCCTCGGCCACCCAGGTGCCGACTCCGCCTATACCGACCACAGCCACATGGGACTGGGCAAACTGAGTCAGGGCCTTGGCACCATATAGGCGGCCAATACCGGCAAAGCGATTGAGATAGGCGTCAGAGAGTTCAGGCTGGCTCAAGATGGGCTCCGTTAAGATAACTAAAAACCCGCCAATTTTACCGCAATACCGGGCAAAACCCCAAAAAAGAAAAACTGCAACAAGTGTTAAGCCATTAGGGCGATTGCAGCATCTTGGCAAGCAGAGGGTGACATGGGGTAAAAAACAGATTAAGCCACTGTTTTTAATTGTAAAACAACATGATAAAACTCACGTTAAACCCAAGCATCGTGACGCAGATCACATCTCAACATTGCACATCTGGGCACACTGATGCCGCGACACAGCATTAGCGGCCAAGAATGCTCCCTCTGGGCCGATGACGCTAGCTAGCTAAAATCAGAAGGCCCTCTTCGAGATGGCCATAATCGCTACAGGAAGATGACAATGAAAAAATCTGTTCTATCGGCAAGCATCCTCGCCACTCTCGCAGCCACCTCATTCTCGGCAGTCGCCGACGGCCCTCAATTCTATGGCCGTGCCGATCTTGCATTCACTCACTCGGATAATGGCATCGCGACCCAAAACCAGAAAGATGGCACCATAATAGAAAACAACTTCTCCTGGTTGGGAGTGAAGGGCAGTGAGAAAGTTAGCGACGGCCTGGAAGTGATCTACCAGATGGAGTTTGGTGTCAGTAACTTTGACAACTCGGGCGATACCTTTGCTGCCCGTAACACCTACCTGGGCCTAAGAAGCGCCGCAGGTACCGCCCTGGTGGGTCGTAACGATACCGTATTTAAGGCATCCGAAGGCGGCTTCGACCTCTTCGGTAACACCAACTCAGATATCGATCTGCTGGCCGCAGGTCAGTCGCGCACCGCCGACGGTATCACCTACTACTCACCCAAGATCGCCAATCTCATCACATTGAATGCCACCTATCTGATGGAAGACAACTATGTGACCTATGACGGCAACGAGCGCAAGACCCCAGACAATATGTACGCCCTCAGCGCCACCTTAGGTGACAAGGCGCTCAAGGCACAGAACTACTATGTTGCCGCGGCCTACAATGACAACATCGACGATGTTAAGGCCTATCGCGGCGTGGCACAGGTCAAGCTGGGTCAGGTGATCTTAGGTGCCCTGTATCAAAACAGTGAACACGTGGACAACAAGTACGCCAACCTCGAGGGCGACACCTACTTCGTCAATGCCGCCTATGTGATGGGCAACCTGAAGCTGAAAGCCATGTATGGTAAGGATGACTCAGGCCTGGGTAAATATGTGAAACGCTACGTGGGTAACGCAGATGGCGCGGGCATGGAAACAGTGTCAGACGTAGATCTACAACAGTTCAGCATAGGTGCCGACTACCGCATCAGCAAGAGCACTCTGTTTTATGGTCACTACACTAAATATGATGGTGACCTGAAACTGGCCGGCACCAAGCAGGATCTGGGTGACGATATTGTCACTATCGGCATGCGTTTCGACTTCTAATACCAACCACAGGCAAGTATGCGCTCAGAAATAGCGCAGGAAAAATGCTTGCGAACAAAGCAGGATTTTTAGATAAATCGTTATCTGCTGATAAGAGGCGGCCACTGGCCGCCTTTTTAGTGATAATCGCCACTCAATCTCGGTTGCCGCACAAAAGATTCGAATGACCTGCTGGCGCGTCAATCGCTCGTGGAAAACCGATTATAGAATATGGCGATTAACCATCCTATAAGACCGGCGACCAGCGCCCAGACGATGCCGCCAAGCACAAATCCACTGAAGGTTAGCTGCCACCCCATAGTCTGCCAGTCGGTATGCAACATATGCCCCGTCATGTCAGACATCATCATGGGCATGGCCACAACCAAGAGGGAACAGACTATCCAGGCTAAGGCGAAGGCAAGTGCGCAGGCAAAGGCAAATGCCGCTTCATTTAATTTCATTTTACCCTCCTATCGCCTCTTAGATGATCGAGGCGTCAGTCGAACCCAGCTTGGTGCATTCAGTCCATAAAACATCAGGCTTAAAGGCTCGACCTGGCTATAGCACGTCAGTGATGACCACCGCCATCTTCCTCATCTCTGGCCGTCAGGATCTGATATTGCTCTGGCGTCAGCTCGGGCAAACGCTCGAGGAAGGCCACCATATTCCAGATCCTTTCATCATCATGGGTGGGTCCCCAGGCCGGCATCCCAGAGGCTTTGATGCCATGTTTGATGATCCAAAAGTGCTCTCGCCGCCTCTGCGCAATATCCGCCTCACCCTCGGATGCTGAACGGGTCAGGTTGGGCGGCGCAGGATAGAGTCCCTGAGTGAAATCACTCTGCGCACGTCCCGGCCTGAGGTGACACCCAGAACACATCTCGTTGTAATCGGGACCACCCGCCAACAATCGAGACGGTGTTGCTATATCGACGGGCACAGGGATCGCCTTGGCGGCACGCGCCACCGAGTTTTCCCTCAGGGTTTCCAAGGCCCAGTAGGTCAACTTGTTATGTGGCGTATCGGCACCTATGGGATAAAGACCTGAGTACAGATACCCGCCCAGAATCACCACGCCCAATAGCACTATCACCACTAGCGTCTTTACATAAACCATTAATCTCACCGCCATTATTCTCCTCTGCCTATTCGGTTTGCCTCGACGCTAAACCTGATATCCAATTACCCGTGTGAATGACCCTTGTCATGCTGATCCATCTTGTGGTGATCGTCTTTTTCCTGCTGCTCCTTCATGCACTTTTTCCTCAACGCCTGCATCACGGGGTCGTCCATATCCATCTGATGCTGATCTTTATGCATATCCTCCTTATTCATGTGCATCTGGTCCTGATTCATGTGCATATGACTCTGATCCTTATGCATCTGGTCCTGGTTCATATGCATCTGGCTCTGGTCCATTTGCATTATGCTGCTGCAGTCTGGCTGCTCGCCTTTTGTCATATGTTCCTTAGGATCATGGGCCTGCGCCGACAATGACAACAAGAGCGCCGACACGGCGACCAGGGAAGTTTGTATGCTCGTTTTCATGAATGACTCCTTCTGTTGTTTGACCAATAGGGTTAAAACCAAAATCGGATCCCTGCCAGCACACGGGTGTCTCCCGCCGATTCACCGGCCGCCTCGAGATAATCAGCCGTTGCGCCGAATGTCTCTCTGCGCTCGATACCCACATAAGGCGCGAATTGACGAGAAAACTCATAGCGTAATCTGAGGCCAAGGCTGGCATCGGATAGACCACTGCCTATGCCGTTTTGCGGATCGTCCTTGCCATACAGGGTCAGTTCGGCTCTGGGTTGTAAGATCAGCCGCTGGGTCAGCAGCCACTCATACTCTGCCTCCAGACTCAGGGCGCTGCGGCCCTGCTCTCCCAGGTAAGCCGTTAGATCCAACTCGAACCAATAGGGCGCTAACCCTTGCACGCCAAGGGCCAGCCATTGACGGTTTTGACCATCTGCATAGTAGTCAAAGCGTGCCCCCAGCTGAAAATCGAAGTAGCTGCTGATAGCATGCCCCCAGAGCAACTCTGCCTGGGTCTCCTCGAGGCCATCCTGGTTATAATCTCCCTCTAACTTTAACCACACTCGGTCATAGGTACCGCCGTACCATGCCGAGAGATCAAAGGCGACATTGTCATCGTTATCATATTCAAGACGATCGCCCATGACGGCCCAAAAGGCATCCTCATCCGCCAACCTGAGGCGTTGTGACTCTGGCAGAGCATAAGGACCTTCACTCAGGGTGTGCCCGCCTGAATAGGCATGGGGGTCACGACTATCTGCCGGGGCATCGGCGCCCTGCATCTGCATCTCTGGCATAGCATGCATGGAAGATGCTTTCATCGCTTCATGCTGCTCCTCGCCGTCCGTGCTCGGCATGGCGGCACTCCCCGCCACAGCCTGAGCCGACAGCAAGCACAAGGCGGCTGTGATTGAATGAATTAGGTGATGATTTTTCATGACACTAGTACCTCCCTGAACATGCCGGCATCCATATGGAACAACAGATGGCAATGCCAGGCCCAGCGCCCGACCTCCTGTGGCGTCGCCAAGAAGCTAAGGCGTTGAGCGGGTTGTACCGGAATCGTGTGACGCCTGACCCTTAACTGCCCTTGGGCATCTTCGAGATCGCTCCACATGCCGTGCAGGTGCATGGGGTGGGTCATCATGGTGTCGTTTTGTAAGATGATACGAATACGTTCGTTATGCTTGAGGGCGACCGGCGTACTCTTACCAAACTCCAGTCCGTCGAAGGACCAGGTGTAACGCTCCATGTTGCCGGTGAGGTGAAGTTCCAGCTCCCGAACGGGCATGCCGGTGTCGGTCAACACACCATCGACGGCGCACAGATCGTCTAGCGTCAACACCCTACGACCATTATTTCTCAGTCCAGCACCCGGGTCATCTAGGCTGGTTCTTGGCATATCGACGCGCATGTCCACCGACGGGCCATACTCGCTGGCGGCGTGACGCACCTGCTGTGACGGGGTCGCGAGCCCATGCATGCCTTGATGCTGGCTGTGCTCCATCGCCATGCCATGGTTCATCGACATGCCTTGTTCCATCGACATGCTATGCCCTTGATGTTGCATGCCACCATGTTGCATTGAAGACTGGTGGTCCATGGCCCCCATCATGTCGGCCATGGTCAACCATTGGATCTTATCGAGTGTGGGAACGGGTGCCGACTGGCCATCACGCACCGCTAGCGTCCCCTTGGCATAGCCGCTTCTGTCCATCGACTGGGCAAAAATGGTATAGGCATCGTCCTTGGGATAGACCAGAACATCATAGGTTTCGCCGGGACCGAAGCGAAATTCATCCACTGATACCGGCTCGATATTTTGTCCATCGGCCTGAATAACCGTCATCAGGAGTCCGGGAATACGAACATCGAAAAACGAGTTGCTCGCGCCGTTCACAAAGCGCAAACGGACGGTGTCGCCCGGCTTAAAGATGCCAGTCCAATTTCCATTGGGGGGCTGTCCGTTAAATAGATAGGTGAGCGTGGACGCCGATAGATCGGCCAAGTCAGTCGGGTTCATCCGCATCTCGTTCCACATCTCGCGCTTAGCCATTGCGGTGCGCAGATCGTAACGCGATACATCTTCGAAGAAGTCAGCCACTGTCGGCTGGGCATAATTATAGTAGTCGCTCTGCTGCTTAAGCTTGGCAAACACTTCCATGGGGTTTTCATCGGTCCAGTCCGACAGTTGCACCACAAAATCTCTGTCGCTCTTCACCCCGTCTCCGTCACGGGGCAGGATAACCAGGCTGCCGTACATGCCCGACATCTCCTGGAAGCCAGTATGTGAGTGATACCAGTAGGTGCCCGACTGCTGTACCTGAAATCGATAGGTAAAGGTTTGGCCTGGTCCGATCCCCGCATAACTCAGGCCGGGAACGCCATCCATCTGATAGGGCAGGATAATGCCGTGCCAGTGCACGGACGTGGGAACCGATAACCGATTGGTCACCCGCAGCGTAATGGTATCGCCCTCCCGCCAGATCAGGGTCGGCGCGGGAATCGAGCCATTTATCATGATCCCCGTGTTGGCCTGGCCGGTAAAATTCACCGGCCCTTGGTCGATCACCAGGTCAAACTCGGTACCCGTCAACACATCTGGGCTTCTGGTGCCATAGGCGGTCGGTTGCCCCATGGCAAAACTGGGCATACTGGTGTCCAAGACGCTTGTTCCAGCGATCAGTCCCTGCACAAAACGGCGGCGACTGAGGCTAAACGACTCACTATCTCTCATGTCCATACTCGACTCCCATTTTAGGTGTAATAAGTTAAAGGTAGTGGCCAGTACCTGACCAAGAAATGACGTGATGATTACAAAGCTGTAATCTTGATCTTATGTGAGTAAATACATGGTTAAATAGGCAAATCAGCTTAACCCTAGTTAAAGGCTTACGGGCAAATGCGAATATTAGTGATCGAAGACGAGAGCAAGATTGGCGACTATCTCAAAAAGGGACTAGAAGAAGCCGGGTATACCATTAGCTTGTGTCGAAATGGCTTGGACGGCTATCACTGCGCCATCTCTGAGCACTTTGACCTAATAATCTTAGATGTGATGCTGCCCGACATGAACGGATGGCAAATCCTCGAAAAAATCCGTCTCAACAATTCGAATATCCCTGTCATGTTCCTGACGGCAAAGGACAGCCTGGAAGACAAGATCAACGGGCTCGAGTCCGGCGCCGACGATTACCTGGTGAAACCCTTCGCCTTTGCCGAATTACTGGCGCGGGTAAAAACCCTGCTGCGCAGAGGCACCAAACAGCTGCAGTCTGACATCCTAGCCGTTGATACCCTGAAACTGGATATTGCCAAGCGCCGGGCCAGCCGCGAGCAACTGAAACTGCATCTCACCAATAAAGAATTTTCCCTGCTTGAGTTATTGGTACGTCACCAGGGGGAGGTACTCACTCGTGCCTTTATCGCGTCGCAAGTATGGGACATGAATTTCGACAGCGACACCAATGTGATCGACGTCGCCATCAGGCGACTAAGGGCCAAGGTTGACGACCCCTTCGCAATGAAACTTATCCATACCGTGCGTGGCATGGGATATAAACTGGATACGGAAGCCTGACATGTTTAGCAGCCATGCGAAGATCTCATTAAAAGCCCGTACGCTCAGTTTAGTGGGAGGAACACTGATCGCCTGCTTCCTATTGCTTGGCGTCATGATCGACGTCCAAGTTAAAGAGCATTTCCTGCATCAGGATAAGGAAGAATTGAATGTAGTCGCCAACTCGGTGAAGGGCATCCTGACCTCCCTATCAATAGCTCAAGATAGCCATCAGCTTGATACCGCCCTATCACAAGCGGTGGTCGGCCATCACGGCATCTTCTATGCACTCTACAGCAATGATAATCATTTGATTTACAGTAATAAAAAATCCGATCTTTCCCAGTTTCTCAAGCAAGGCGCCGAAGAGCGAGTCGAGGCGACAGCGCTAGTTGTCATCGAGGCGCAGCAACGGCACCTACGGGGCACCTTACTCGAGGTGACGCTTCCCAACGGGGCAACCGGTAAGTTAGTGGTGGCCAGCGAGATCGACTTTCACCTGGCATTTCTGAGTAAGTTTCACCGCACCCTCTGGTCAACATTACTCCTGGTATGGCTGTTAACCATACTGGCAGCCTGGCTGGCCATTAGATTCGGCCTGCGCCCACTGCAACGATTGAGTAAAGACATCAGCGAGATAACAACCGAACGTTTGCATCTGAGATTGAAGCCAGATTTAGCCCCCGTTGAATTATCAGAATTGATCGCCAGCTTCAATCACATGATTGGTGAGGTCGAACTGGGTTTCAAACGCCTTAGTCACTTCTCGGCAGATATCGCCCATGAACTTAGAACGCCACTCACGGCGCTGGCGATGCAAAATGAAGTCCTGTTGGGTCAGGGTCGAAGCACGGAGGAATACCAGGAATTACTCTATTCCAATCTGGAAGAATTAGAGCGCCTCACCGTCATGGTCAATGATATGTTGTGGCTGGCCAAGTCAGACAATGGACTGATTGAACCCAAGAAACAAGAAATTGCCCTAAATATGGAAGCAGACAAGATCATCGATTATATGAGCCTGCTCGCCGATGAAAAAAATGTCTCCATCATAAGAGAAGGTTGCGCCGCGCTTATTGCCGATAGGGGAATGGTGCAGAGGGCGCTGGGCAACCTCATAGGCAATGCCGTGCGTCATGCCGAGCCAGGCTCTGAAATCCTCATCGGCATTGAACAAACGCCTCAGGCCACCAGCATTAAGGTGAACAACCTGGGCACGCCTATCCCGAAGCAGCATATCAATCACCTGTTTGATCGTTTCTATAAGGTTGAAGCCGCGAGACAAAGAGAGGGTAGCAGTACAGGCCTGGGGCTGGCCATCGTCAAGTCCATCGCGGATATTCACGGCGGAAGCGTCACCGCCGAGAGTCATGACGGCAAGACCTGCTTTACTCTGCTTCTGCCAACGAATAGCTCTGCCAATTACTAGCTAAGTCAATTACTAGCTCAGTCAATATCTAGCTCAGCCAAATAAGGTCGGCTCGCCAAAGCATAAGGTGTAGACCCGCTCCTATAGGGTTCAGCTTTCAGCCTACCCAGAGTCTTGGCCTCCCCGACAAAAGTGGTGCTTTTTCTCGCCTAACACGCAGATGTCAAACCACCATAAAAACCAAGCTTACAGGCTATTTTTTATCCCAACTTATGTGCGCGAGCGCACACTTTCCAAACATATTTGAGCTTTCCCAAGCAAAATACCTACAATTTCAGCAATCTCTTAATAAGTTTCAGTTTATTTACAATGAGGGTAGAACGCATACCCAATTGGGAGTAGTTGTAATACCTAGTATTTACAAGGATTGGATGATTTTTAAACGCATGAGGCAGATCTGTCACAATTTCCTCGTAAAGCTAACTCCGATAAGCAGAAATTTGATCTGCGCCACACTCTTACTGACATAAAACTGTAAACTTCTGGCCAACTTTGTTACGAGAACGGACCCTCGGAGCAAATTATGGAAACTATGTTAATAACCATTAAAAAATGGAAAAAGAACTCAGTTCTTGGGAGCACAAAACATGAAAAAATCTCTAATCTCTGCATCAGTAGCATCTGTCATTGCACTGACTTCATTCGGCGCGCTAGCCGATGGCCCTAACTTCTACGGTCGTTTAGACCTAACCGTAACTAACTCTGACACAGGTCTAACAACCCGTGAAAACAAAGAAGGTACTGTACTAGAAAACAACTTCTCACACCTAGGTGTGAAGGGTACAGAAAAGATCGCTGACGGTATCGAAGTGATCTACCAAATGGAATTCCAAGTTGAAAACACTTCAACAAACAGTGACGTTTTCAAGGCTCGTAACACTTACCTAGGCCTTAAGAGCGCAGCGGGTACTATCCTTGTTGGCCGTAACGACACTGTATTCAAGCAATCTGAAGGTGGCATCGACCTATTCGGTAACTCAAACGCCGATATCGACCGTCTAGTAGGCGCACAGACTCGTAGCGCTGACGGTATCTGGTACTACTCTCCAAAAATTGCTGACCTGCTAACCATCAATGCTACTTACCTGATGGAAGACAACCAAGCGTCTGATGACAGCCAATACGCTGTTAGCGCGACTCTGGGTGACAAGAAGTTCAAGGCACAAAACTACTATGTAGCAGGTGCTTACAACAAAGCTATCGCTGGTATCGACGCATACCGTGGTGTGGCTCAAGTTAAGCTAGGCGACTTCAAAGTTGGTGGTCTATTCCAAAACTCTGAAAGCATCGCTATGCCAAACCTAGAAGGTAACTCTTACTTCGTTAACGTGGCTTACAACCTGAACGGCGTTAACCTGAAAGCCGAATACGGTAAAGATGAAGCTGGTCTGGGTGTATACGCTAAGCGTTCTGGCATCCAAACTGCTGACACTACAGATGTGAACATCACTTCTATCGTTGTTGGTGCCGACTACAAGGTGGCTAAATCAACTATGGTTTATGGTCACTATGCAATGTACGACGGCGACTACAAAGCTGCTGGTTTCAAGCTAGATCTAGAAGATGACAACGTATTCACCGTTGGTGTTCGTTACAACTTCTAATCTGATGAGCCTCGGGCTCTGACGAAAAAAGGCGACCTAGGGTCGCCTTTTTGCTTTCTAACGCGCTCGATTTAAGCGCTTAGCTTAACGCCTCACCAGGCGATAGACAGACTCGGTCAGCCAGGGCACCTGCTTCTTCACGAATCTCGGATTCTGTGCCAACACATCCTGGGTGCTGAGGCACTCGATCTCGAAGTATGGGCTCATCTGCTCCTGAATCCAGGCATCGGATACCGCAAACGGCGGACCATTGAGCGCCTCTTGGGGATAGTCTAAGGTGATCAGCAAGCCAATACTCTTAGGGGGCAACAACTTGGCCAGACTCTCCACATACTGCAGGCGCATCTCATGCGGCCAGGCGATCAGCGCCGCCCTGTCATAGAAGCCGCTCACCGCTTCCAGGGGTTCCTTTGGCAGACGAAACAGATCCCCCTGATAGATGCTCACCTGCTCGGTACGGTAACACTCATGCTCGCCTTGCGTCTGACGCTCTACCGGCAGGTCATTCTCACTGAAAAACTGCTCCACCGCACTCTGATTAAGCTCACAGCCAATCACCTCCAGCCCCTGCTCAGCCAGATAACAGAGATCTAAGGTTTTACCACATAGGGGAACAAAGACCTGGCTGCCGGCAGCCAGCTTGAGCTGCGGCCAATAGTCGATAAGAAGGGCATTGACCTCATCCAGGTGAAAACCTATCTGCTGTGAGGCCCATTTGTCGTGCCAAAAACTGGGTTGCATCGTTAGCTCCGCATAAACAAGTGTCTTATTATGCAGGCTACTCTAATCCGTCACCGCCAAAGATGCCAGCTTGCCGATTATCTCGGCAAGCTTTTCTCTTAGTCGTTATTGAATATCCAGGACTTTCTGTACCCGTCTGAGCCAGAAGCAGTTTTCACACTCGCAGTTGCGACGCGACAGGTGATGTGGGGTCAGGCTGGAGTCGATAAAGTCGACGGCGATCAGCAACTGCTGCTTCAGCTCGGCTACCGACTTACGTTCGACGGCCACCAGCTCGTCGTTATGGTTCATCCAGACACACTCCATTCCTTGATGGCAATGGATACACTGGGGATCTGTGCTATTGAAAAAACCCGCGTGAGGACAAAACTTTAGCTCCATCGACTGCACGATGCGCTTCCTCGGGTATTCCAATAGCTCTATCAATAGGGCTTTATCTAGTTCCGTCATTTCGCCCTCCTCACTCTTCAAATTCGCTCAAAAATAAAGCTTAGTTTTATATTAGCTTCAGGTTACCTGTATGTGTATGTAACAGATTTGATATAGGTCAAGATCACACCCAAAAATATCGGTTAGGCATCGCACTGGCGAAAAATCTAGCTATTGTGCCCAGCCGTCGCTTCTTGCTATAAAAACATATCGAAATTCAACGAAAAGCCCCATGCCCAACAACCAAGCCCCCAGCCCAGAACTACAACACTTTTATATCTCCGAAGAGCAGTCTATCTACCTGCTCAAGGCAGATGACGCCCGCAAACACAAGGCGTGGATTAGGCTGTGTAAGCAGCAGCTCAGCAAACTGGGCTACTCAGATATCGAACTGGTGGGCAAGGGCGCCTACGGCTTCGTGTTTGCCGGCGTCAATGGCCACGGCCAGGCCCACGTATTTAAGTTCTCCCGCATCACCCTGCCCCAGCAGATCCAGGACAGGCTGGAGGAGGAGGCTTACATGCTCTCCCAGGTGATTCACCCCAATGTGCCGCCGGTTATAAAGTTTGAGCATGTGGGTAAGCAAGGGATCCTGGTAATGGCCAGGGCACCGGGGGAAGATCTCGACAGGCTCTGCCTCAGGCACGGCGCCCTGCCGGTACGCATCATCGTCAGCATCGCCCGCCAGCTGGCACAGATCCTCAACTATCTGCACAACGGCCGCCCCCTGGTGCATGGCGACATCAAGCCCTCTAACCTGGTATATGACATGGAGCGGGATCATCTCTCGCTGATCGACTGGGGCTCGGCGGTATTTGCCCAGCGTGACGGCGAGGGCAATCCGGTCAACGGCAATGTGATGGACCTGCTCTCCAGCGACCAGCAACACACCAACGCCCGCATGGGGGATGTCTATTTCATCGGCGAGGAGCAGCTCAGCGGCGCCCTATCCAGCCCCAGGTTCGACGAGCAGGGAGTAGCGGCGACCCTCTATGCCCTGGCCTCGGGCCAGGCCAGCCGTTTCGGCAGCAAGGTGATCCCCGCCAGCAGCATAGGCCTGCCCATAGAACTTGCACGCACCCTGGACGGCATGCTCAGCGAGGATCCGGCTACCCGCAACCGCGCCGGAGACTATTTTCTCAAGAGCATGGCCCACAGCCATCGCCTGCACCTGCCGGATCTGCCCACGCCACCGCTACAGCCGGAGATCCCTGTGTGGACCCTCAAGCAGGGCAAAGATGTTGAGACAGTCACCTACAGCTCGCGCAAATCCTTCCTGCGGGAGCACAACGAAGACGAGCCCATAGAGAAGCTGGACGATCTCCAGCTGGAGAAGTACTACCGCAACTTCATGGCGGGCATGGGAGATACCGAGAAGGGGTTTATCGCCGCGGTCAGCCGGGTGGGCCAATACTCCCTGGTAGGCGGCCTGGCAATCCACTGGCAGGAGTCGGGGGTGTTTATCGACTCCAACCTGGCCACCTACAACGCCGAGGAGAAGGCGGCGCTCACCCTGGCGGTGAACAACATGGTGACCCTGGCGCGGGGCATTCGCCGCATCGGGGTGTTTAAGGCCTGCTTCTTCAACGCCCGCGACACCCTGCATCTGGAGCGCGACGACACAGATCAGCCCTTCAGCCCGAGCCCAGATCAACAGCTCCCCTTCGAGGTGGGCGATGTGCCTTCGCTGGAGGATAAATCCAGGCTGCACTCCTATTTCGAGGATGGCCGCGACCCAGACGAAAACCTGGAGCTGCCCAAGGAGATCATGACAGAGCTTGGCTGGATCAACCAGATACACCATACCGGCTGCATCATCTTCGAGGTACTACCTAACCATATGAAGATCCACAGCTATCTGCGGCTGTTAAATCCCCGCAAACAGGCGGCCTTCAGGGCGAGCCTAGACAGGATCCTCAGTCATGTGGATAAGATTCAAGGGAAAGGGGTTGCAGGCTTCATGAAGCTCCCCTACAAGAACACCCGCCGCTTTCAGCATATCGACAGGAAGGCGGACCACTTCTACCCCAGAAACCCCAAGGAAGTCATGGCCCAACGGGAAGAATAAATTATTTCGGCTCGCGCTTGTCCTCATCGCTTGCCTTATCGTCCTCGGGCTTGTCCCCTAACTGACGCTCCTCATCGAGCTTGTCGGAAGGATCTGGCTTGCGCTCATAGTCGCCATCGAAGGTGTTGCCCTTCTCGTCAAAGGGAGAGCGATCGAAGGGCGAGCGGCCACCGGCAGAACCATTTGGCCCGAATGGCCCCTGCCTAGACTGGCCGTGACCAAATTGGCCGTGAAAGCCCCCCTGCTGACTCACCTTGACCTGCATCCGCTTGTAGAGGAAGGCGGCTATGGGTCCGCGCGTCAGCGGGGTTAACAGCAGGAGGCCGATAAAATCGGTCACGAAACCCGGGATCAGCAGCAGTAAGCCGGCCATGGCCAGCATCATGCCCTCGACGATCTCCTGGCCAGGCGCCTCGCCACGGGACAGTTTCTGCTGCACCTGCATCAGAGTTTGGATCCCCTGGCTGCGCACCAGTGAGACCCCCACCACGGCGGTGAATATCACCAGTCCCACCGTGGTCCAGCTGCCTAAGGTTTCGCCGACGCGGATCAGCACATTGAGCTCAATGACGGGTATGAGAACAAAGATAATCAATAGGATGAAAAACACGCTGACCTCACAAACTGACCGAAATTTCTATTTGATTGAAAACTAAATGGGGGCGAACGGGTCTACTTTCAAGTCGGGACACACTTTTGCCGGGATTAACCCGGTGACAAACTTGGAATAAGCTCACTATTTTAGCAATAGCTTAATGCAAGTCGCCGACAAAACACGTAAAGTAGCTAGGGTCTGTTGACCTTTCCTGTTTGTTTTTGCAGCATTTTGTAGGGGATTTATACAAGGCAGAGCCTGTGTAGTGTAGTTAATCTACATGAACAGGAGATAACGCCGTAGAAATGGCCTACAAAAGCTGCCCGAAGGGTTCATTTAAACACGCCTTGCCCTGTGTTGCGTGCTTTTTACATAGAATAACTATGCGACACAGCACGCGCCTTGAGCAAAACGCGTTTAGATTGAACAAAAATTAAACCTGAAAGATAAACAGACCCTGGCGCTCATGACACAGTCGAGAGCCAGTATAACCCGGTTACCTTAACACCCAATTAATGACCATACAGGGTAAAAACGACAGATGCAGGAAAAATGTCTACTCGTCACCACCAGCTGTCCGGATAATGAGACGGCCAGCACCCTGGCCCGCGCCTTAGTTGAAGCCAAGTTAGCGGCCTGTATTCAGATCTCCGCCCCCGTCACCTCACTCTACACCTGGGAGGGTGAAGTGTGCCAGGAGACAGAGGTTAGCCTGCAGATAAAATGTCTGGCCCGTCATTACGACAAGCTGGAGCAAACCCTCTTGTCGCTGCACCCCTACCAAGTTCCCGAGCTGATCGCCACCGAGATCCACACTGGTTCGGCGGCTTACTTAGCATGGATAAAAGAAACCTCACTATCATGAAGAAAATACTGTTCCTCTTCCTCTCGACCCTGCTGCTGATCGCCCCCGGGGCACAAAGTGAAAGCCTGTTCAGCAACAGTAAGTTTGATTTTCTAAAAGATGAACCTCAGCTGATGCCTGTGGATCAGGCCTTCGTCTTCGATGCCCAACAAGAAGGCAACCTGGTTAAGATCAGCTGGGTAATCGCCGACGGCTACTACCTGTATCGCGACAAGCTCAAGTTCGCCGCCGACGGTGCGACTCTGGGGGAGATCCAGCTGCCCAAGGGCAAGGCCCACAGCGATGAGTATTTCGGCGAGCAGCAGGTCTACTACTCTTACATCGAGGTGCCCGTGGCCCTCAAGGAGGCTGCAGAACAGGCCAACATCAGCGTAACCTTCATGGGCTGCGCCGAGGGTAAGCTCTGCTTTCCGCCCACCACTCGTAGTGCGCCGTTGACTCAAGTCGCCGCCAACGCGGGCCTGCTCCCCGAGGTGCTAAAGACGGCTCCCGTGGCGAGCGACACCCAAGACAAACAGACGCCTATCACCCAGCAGGACTCCCTCAGTCAGATGCTATCTGGCGATAACCTGCTGTGGACCCTGGTCATCTTCTTCGGCCTGGGCATAGGCCTGGCGCTCACCCCCTGCGTCTTCCCCATGTATCCAATCCTGTCGGGCATTATCGTTGGGCAGGGAGAGAAGCTCTCTACAGCTAAGGCCTTCAGCCTCTCCATGGTCTATGTGCAGGGGATGGCAATCACCTACTCGCTGCTGGGGCTTATCGTCGCCTCGGCGGGCATGAAATATCAGGCTGCGCTGCAACACCCCGCGGTGTTGGTGGTGCTAGCGATTCTCTTCTTCATCCTCAGCCTCTCCATGTTCGGCCTGTACGAGCTACGACTGCCAGCGAGCTGGCAGGAGAAGATGAACCGTTTCTCCAACAACCAGAAGGGCGGCAACGTCCTGGGCGTGTTTATCATGGGGGTTATCTCGGGTCTGGTGGCCTCGCCTTGCACCACGGCGCCGCTATCGGGCGCCCTGGTCTATGTAGCGCAAACCGGCGACCTGTTGCAGGGCTTCCTGGCTCTCTATGTGCTTAGCATGGGCATGGGACTGCCGCTGCTGATCATAGGCTCGTCCGGGGGTAAGCTACTGCCACGTGCCGGTGCCTGGATGGATGTGATCAAGACAGTGTTCGGCTTCCTGCTGATCGCCGTCTCTATCCTGATGATAGGCCGTATCTGGACAGGCCTGGTGTCGGATCTGCTGTGGGCTCTATGGGGCATTACGCTGACCGCCTACCTGATGCACCAGAACAAACTCACCGAGTTTAACTGGAAACAGACGGTGCGCTCCGTGCTGCTGTTACTTATCCTGCTGGGCAGCTTCTCCTATGGTTTCCAGGCGATCATGAACAGCTTGGGTTACCAGACCCAAACGGGCGCCGTGAACCATAAGGTGAGCCATAAGACCATCAAGAGCCTTGCAGATCTACAGACCGAGGTGGCCGCCGCCAATGCCCAGGGTAAGCCCGTTATGCTGGATCTCTACGCCGACTGGTGTGTCGCCTGTAAGGAGTTTGAGAAGATCACCTTCGTCGATCCAGAGGTACAGGCTCGCCTGTCACAGATGGTGTTCCTCCAGGCCGACGTGACCAAAAACGACACCTTAGATATCGAGCTGCTGGAGCACTATGATGTGTTGGGGCTGCCGACCCTCTTGATGTTCGATGCCAAGGGCGAGATCCGCGACGATCTGCGCGTCACAGGCTTCATGAAGCCAGCGGAGTTTGCCGCACACCTGGATCACCTGCTGGCCAAATAGGCTCAGACGGCCTCACAGCCACGACATAAAAACCTCCTACGGGAGGTTTTTTATTATCGGCTAAAAGATAGCTCTCTCATCAAAGTTTTCATTTATAGTTAACCCAATTCCTATACAATCAGGGGTATATCTCTCGGAACGCTAGGAGCAACATGGAACCCGCCATCCTCATCATCACCTTAGCCTGTGGCATGCTTGTCAGTCGAATCGGTCTACCGCCGTTAATAGGTTATCTGGTCGCGGGCTTCGTATTATTCCTCTTCGGTATCGACGAGAGCAGCCTGCCCCTGTTGGAACAACTGGCGGAGCTGGGGGTCACCCTGCTTTTATTCGCCATCGGCCTCAAGCTGGATATTCGTAGCCTGTTTAAGGCCGAGGTGTGGGCAGGCTCCAGCCTGCACCTGATGGGCTCCATCATCTTCCTGGTGCCCCTGCTCAAGCTGTTCGGCCTGCTGGGGCTGGAACAATTGAGCGGGCTGGCCTTCAATCAACTGGCCCTACTCGCCTTCGCATTAAGCTTCTCCAGCACCATCTTTGCCGTCAAGGTGCTGGAAGATAAGGGTGACATGCAGTCCCTCTATGGCCGCGTCGCCATAGGTATCCTGATCATGCAGGATATCTTTGCCGTCGCCTTCCTCACCATCTCCAAGGGGGATATTCCCTCGATCTGGGCCCTGGGGCTATTGCTGCTTCCCTTCGCCAGACCGCTCATCTACAAGGCGTTTGACAAAGTCGGTCACGGTGAACTCCTGGTGCTCTTCGGCCTGGTGATGGCTCTGGTGGTGGGTGCCGGTCTGTTCGAACTGGTCGGACTCAAGCCGGATCTTGGCGCGCTGATCATCGGCATACTGCTGGCGGGTCATGCCAAGTCGTCTGAGCTGGCCAAGTCGCTCTTCTACTTCAAAGAACTGTTTCTGGTGGCCTTCTTCCTCACGGTCGGCCTCAACGGCCTGCCGAGCTTCGCCGACATAGGCCTGGCGGCCCTTTTGGTGCTTATCGTACCTGTGAAGATCCTTCTCTTCCTCTATCTACTGACCCACTTCAGATTGCGCTCGCGCACATCCTTGATGACCTCACTCAACCTGGGCAACTACAGCGAATTTGGCCTGATCGTCGCCGCCGTGGCCACCAGCAAGGGCTGGCTACCTGGGCAATGGATGGTGATCCTGGCCGTGGCCCTCAGCCTAAGCTTCCTGTTTGCCGCGCCGCTTAACGCCGCCTCGGCCCGCCTGTACCAGAAATTTCAGAGTCGGTTGCAGAAGCTGGAAAGACACCCGTTACATCCCGAAGATAGACAGATCCCTGTGGGCAATCCGCGCTTCCTCATTCTGGGGATGGGGCGTATCGGTAGCGGCGCCTACGACGAGTTAGCCAACCAGTTTGACGGCGAGATCCTGGGGGTAGAACACAAGCAAGATCTGGTGGACTTCCACCGCGAGCAGGGACGCAACGTAGTACAGGGGGACGCCTCGGATACCGACTTCTGGGAGAAGCTGGACAGGGCGCCAAACCTGGAGCTGGTGCTGCTAGCCATGCCCCATCACGCGGGTAACCAGTTTGCGGTAGAGCAGCTTAAACGCCAGGATTATCAGGGCAAACTCAGCGCCATAGTGCAATACAGTGAGGATGCCCAGTCCCTCAAGGCTGCCGGGGTGCACAGCGTCTTCAACCTCTACGAGGCCGCCGGTGCCGGTTTTGTCGAGCATGTGATTTGCGAGCTCAAGTCCGGCAAGCAGCATGAGGCCGATATCGCGGTCGAGCCCCAGGAGGCCACAGGCTAGCCCTAACCGAGCCCAAACCTTGGATTGTATACATTATTCCAAATATCTTGTATTGTACTTGCCATCCTGCGATAAGATGGGAAGTACAATACTGTGCCGACAAAAAAACAAAAAACTAATCAATACAATAATTTCGGAAACATACTCAAGACAAGTCTCTGCCTGCTAGCCGGCGTGACCGCTCAGGTCAGTGCCGCGGGTTATGACATCTGGCTCTACCCTGTAGCAAAACAGGCCGAGGCCCCCCACTGGCGTCTCGGCGAGCCCATCAGGGTCAGCGATCGCCCGGGTTACGATAACCAGGCCGCCTTCGGCTTTGATGGCAAACAGCTGGTGTTTGCCTCGGATCGCGCCGGTGAGCATAACGACATCTACGGTTTCGACATCAAAACCGGCGCAATAACCGCCCTAACCCACACCCCAGAGATCAGCGAATACTCGCCTCAGCTAACCTCACAGGGCCTCAGCTATGTAGCCGAACAGGGCGTGCCTCATCAGAGCATATGGCGGCAGTCACTGCACGATAAAGCAAGGCCCGAGCGCGCCGTAAACAGCCTGATCCCCGCAGGTTACTACGCCAGACTAGAGGATATCGGCACCCTGATCTGGGCCAGATATGGATACAACCTCTACTATGAGGGCGATGGCGAAAGCGCCGACGAGCGCCACTTCGTGGTGAGCGATGCCGGGCGCAGCCTGCACGCCCTGCCAAATATCAGGCAGTTCAGTTACCTTAAGAAACGCATGGACGGTGAGCGGCTGGTCACCCTGTTTGACCCAGGCTCTGGCAGCCACACGCCACTTATCGACCTGGGCCAGGGCAGCGAAGACTATGCCTGGAGCAGCGATGGCTGGCTGTTTAACCTAGAGGGCACTGTGCTTCGCTGTTGGCCCTACGCGCCCTTGGCCGGCGCTGATAAAAATATAACCGAGACGCCGCAGCAAGATCTGTCTGGCTGGCAGGCAGTAACCAAGCTTAACCCGCCGACACCGCACCACCAGAGCCCCTCTCGGATCGCCATCAGCCCCACTTTGGATTTTATTGCCATCACCTGGCAACGTAAGGACACGCCACAATGATCAACCGCTTCTCGCTACCACTGAGACTCACAGCTACTCTCTCACTGACTCTTTCATTGACCGCTGGGCTGATATTCTCAATACCAGCTTCAGCCAACGAACGCTGGCAGGACCATACACTATTCGAGATCAACAAGCTGGCGCCCCATGCCAGCTTCTTCGGCTATGAGTCTGAGCCCCTGGCGCTACTGGACGAGATGGACCGCAGCCAGCTTTACCTGGATCTCAATGGTCGCTGGCAATTTCATCTGGCTAAGAATCCTAGCGCCACGCCCAAAGGCTTCGCAACATCTGATTTTGATGCCAGCCACTGGGGCAGCATCCAGGTACCGGGCAATCTCGAGACCCAGGGCTATGGCCACGCCATCTACCTCGACGAGCGCTATCCCTTCGACACGAAGTGGCCCGATGCGCCGAGTGACCACAATCCCACTGGCCTCTACCGCAAGGTCTTTACCCTGCCCGTCCATTGGCAACAGAAACAGGTGTTCATCCACATAGGCGCGGCGCGCTCGGCCCTGACCCTGTTCGTCAATGGCCAGGAGGTCGGCTACAGCCAGGGGGCCAAGACCCCGGCGGAATTCGACATCACTCCCTATCTGCAAGCGGGCGACAATCTCGTCGCCATGCAGCTGATCCGCTGGAGTGACGCCAGTTACCTGGAAAGCCAGGATATGCTGCGAATGACGGGCATAGAGCGCGAGGTCTACCTCTACGCCACGCCCAAGCAGCGCATAGAAGATATCCAGGTTGTCAGCCAGCTAAATGAAGACCTCACCCGCGCCGAGCTTGCCATCAGGGTCGATCTCACCAACCATCAGCCAGAGACGAGAACCCTAGTACTAGAGGCTAGCCTGCTGGATCCCCATGGCAATCAGGTCGCAAAGGATAACCAGCGTTTGAGCCTGAAAGGCGATGCCCAGCTCGACTTCAGCCAGCCCCTGGAGCACCCCAAGCTGTGGAGCGCCGAGACGCCGAATCTGTATCGGCTCATCTTGACCCTCAGGACAGAGGAGGGAGAGACGCTCCAGGTGACCAGCCAGCAGATTGGCGTGCGTAAGATTGCCATCGAGAAGGGTCAGCTTAAGGTCAACAACAAGGCGATCACCATACGCGGCGTGGATCGTCACGAGACAGATCCCCAAACCGGCCATGTGGTCAGCCGCGAGACCATGGAGCTGGATATTCGCCTGATGAAACAGAACAACATCAATGCGGTACGCTCCAGCCACTACCCCAATCATCCCTACTGGCTCAGCCTCGCCGACCGCTACGGCCTGTATGTGATCGATGAGGCCAACATAGAGTCCCACCCCCTGGCGATAGACGAAAAGACCCAACTGGGCAACGAGATGAGCTGGCTGCCCGCCCATCAGGCGCGTATCGAGCGCATGGTCGAGCGAGACAAGAACCACCCCTCGGTGATCATCTGGTCTCTGGGTAACGAGGCGGGTGAAGGCAAGCTGTTTGAGCACCTCTATCAGTGGATTAAGTGGCGGGATCCCAGCCGCCCGGTGCAGTATGAGCCGGCAGGCGAGGCGCCTTACACTGATATCGTCGCCCCCATGTATCCCTCCATCGAGCGGATACGCGAATACGCCGAGCGCGCCAGCGACCGGCCGCTGATCATGATCGAATACGCCCACGCCATGGGCAACTCTGTGGGCAACCTGCAAGACTACTGGGATGTTATCGAGGCCTATCCTCAGCTGCAGGGTGGCTTCATCTGGGACTGGGTGGATCAGTCGCTGGCTTTCACCAACGATTTAGGTCAGAGATACTGGGCCTACGGCAAGGACTATCACCCCGACATGCCCACAGACGGCAACTTCCTCAACAACGGCTTGGTGGATCCCGACCGTAACCCACACCCTCACCTGAGCGAGGTAAAAAAGGTCTATCAGCCCATCAAGCTGACAGACTTTAAGATTGAGGGTGATAAGGCCTCGGTGAATCTAGTCAACGGCTTCGACTTTGCCTCCACCTCCGGCCTGAGCCTGAACTGGATGCTGCAGCGAGACGGTCAGGCCATGGCCAGCAAGCGCCAGGCCATGCCGACGCTGCCCCCCGGCGAGCATACCCGGGTGAGCTTTAACCTGCCAAACGAACAAACCTTAGGTGAGCCCTTCGAGTATCACCTGCTGCTCGAGGTGCTGGTCGATACGCCTAGGCCGATGCTGCCAAGCGATCACCGCATCGCCTTCGAGCAGTTTGCCCTGCCACGCTTCGGGGCAAAAGCCGCTTATCAAGTAAAGAAAAACCAGGCCAAGATCAGCGAGGATAGCGACAGCTATCGCCTCACCTCGGGTGATCTGAGCTATGAGTTTGATAAACGCAGCGGCTGGCTGACCCAGATTTACCAAGAGGGTGAGCCCCAACTTAAGGCGCCGCTGATGGCAAACTTCTGGCGCGCGCCAACCGATAACGATCTGGGCAATCAGATGCCCGAGTGGGCCGGCGCCTGGCAAGACGCCGCTAAGGCGCTAGAGGTCACGGCAATCGACGCAGCTCCCGCCCTTGGCCTGACCATCAGCCAGTCCCATCCCGAGATGGACTTTAGCCTACGCACCCGCTATAGCCTGGATAATGCCGGACGCCTGGCTATCGACAGCCAGTTTATCCCTAGCGATAAGCCCCTTGCCGATCTGCCCCGCTTCGGCTTCAGCACCCGGCTAGGCTTTGAGCACAGGTACCTGAGTTACTTTGGCCGCGGCCCAGAAGAGACCTATGCCGATCGCCAGTCGGGCAATCCCCTGGGCTGGTATGCCCTGCCGATCGAGCAAACCTATCACAGATACCCCAGACCCCAAGAGACGGGCCAACGTACCCAGGTGCGCTACGCCGCGGTGACAGATCATGAGAGCCAGGGTTGGCTAGCGATCGCTAACCTGGCCCAGAGCGGAAATAAGGCAGGAGAGGTGGCCGGAAACCAGGGCAAAGAGGTCGCGACGCTACAGACCAGCCTCTGGCCCTTCGCCCAGGCCGACATAGATTTTCGCCGCGGCGATGCTCAGGACTCCGCGTCGGGCCTGGTGGCGGTCACCCGAAACCACGGCGCCGAGATCCCGCTCAGGGAGTTCGTCACCTGGAATATCGATTACCGCCAGATGGGCGTCGGCGGTGATACCTCCTGGGGCCGTCCTGTGCATGGGCCCTACCGCATCAAGGCCGAGCCGATCCGCTTCGGCTTTACCCTGATGCCTGTGGGCAGCGATGACGATATCCCTACCCTGGCAAGAGAATAACAATAAGGAAGCAAGCAGATGGAACAGACAATACAGGTGGCGATCTTCGTCGCCCTCACGGCGCTGGTCGCCCTGATCACCTATATCAAGTGTCGCAAGGTGAGCCGAGACAGCAGTGACAGTCGCGACTACTTTCTCGCCGGCGGCGGCCTGAGTTGGATAGTGGTGGCCGGCTCCTTGATGATGACCAACATCAGCGCCGAGCAGATCGTCGGCATGAATGGCGCCCAGACCCTGCTGGTCGCCTGGTGGGAGATCGCCGCCGCGCTGGGCCTGATCATCCTGGCCAAGTGGTTGATCCCCATCTACTACCGCTACAACTGCACCACCACCACTGAGCTGCTGGAGCGTAAGTATCAGGACAAGGGGATCCGCGCCATGGTCTCTGTACTCTTCATGCTTGGGTACGCCTTCATCCTGCTGCCGGTGGTGCTCTACACAGGCTCGCTGTTTATGAAGTCCATGTTCGGCCTCTCTATCTCGGTCACCGTGCTGGCCATCATCTTCGCCGTGGTGGGCGCCATCTACGCCATCTTCGGCGGCCTGAGAGCCATCGCCATCTCAGATACCCTCAACGGCCTCGGGCTGATCCTGATGGGGCTGGCGGTTTCCTACCTGGCGATGCACGCCGTGGACTGGGATCTCTCCGGCGTCCCGCTGGAACGCCTGACCCTGATCGGTGATAGCCAGTCGGACATTCCCTGGTCGACCCTGCTCACCGGGATGATCTTCATACAGATCTTCTACTGGGGCACCAACATGGTGATCACCCAACGCGCCCTAGCCGCCAAGTCGGTGAAGGAGGCGCAGAAAGGCCTGTACGCCGCCGTGGTGATGAAGCTGATCATCCCGGTGATCGTCGTGCTGCCGGGTATCGTCGCCTTCAAGCTCTATGGCGACGTGGGCGATGTGGCCTATGGCAAGTTGGTGGGCGATCTGCTGCCAAGCTGGCTCTCTGGCGCCTTCGCCGCGGTGATCGCCGGCGCCGTGCTCAGCTCCTTCAACTCCTGCCTCAACTCGGCCGCCGCCCTCTACACCTGCGACATCCACCAGAACTACATCAATGCCGATACCGACGTACGTAAGATAGGCACTCGGGTTGCTCTGCTGTTTACCCTGATCTCGGTAGCACTTGTGCCCCTGTTCGCCCGCTCGGAGAGCATCATAGCTCTGCTGCAACAGCTCAACGGCCTCTACTCGATGCCTGTGCTGGCGGCCTTTATTTGTGCGCTGGTCTTCAAAAATGTTAGCGCCAAGGCGATAAAATGGGGCCAGGTCTTCGGGGTGCTGCTCTATGCCCTCTTCACCTTCGTCTGGAGTCCACTACACTTCATTCACCTGATGGCGATCACCCTGCTGACAACGATTCTGGTCACCCTGGCCTTGAATCGCCTGCTGTTTGCCGGACCAGTCGTAGCCCCCGCGGCCGAGCCGACGCTGGACTAGGTTGCACCGAATTCGGCCTGCCCCCAAATGAGCCGCAGCCGAGTCGATTACGGCTCGGTATGATGCCATGACAACCCGTCGGCCAAGGGGCTGGTTAGTCGACCACTAGGCTGTAGAGGATATTTTCCCGATCCCGGCGTACAAAACTCAGTTACATCGGTGACAGAGACGTGATATAAAAATGACAAGGATGACTCATGGTTAATGCCACCATGAACAAGACTGCCTCACAGGCAGAGAACACTAACTTTTTCTGAGAAGTTCAACACCAATGTCGAATACCGGACAGCGCGCCAATAAACTTTTTGTGCAGACCTTTGGTACCACGGCCGATGACCTGTATCAGGCACCTGGCCGGGTAAACCTGATCGGCGAACATACAGATTACAACGACGGGTTCGTCCTACCCGCCGCCATCAATTTTCGCACCGTCATCGCAGTGAAACAGCGCGACGATGATAAGTTCCGCGCCGTATCCGATGCCTTTCCCGGCAAGATCTACACCTGGCACTTCGGCCAGGAGGGTGAGATGGACCCCAACGACAGCTGGATCAATTATCTCAAGGGCTTTACCGCTGCGGTATCGGCCAGCGGCCTACCGGCCAAGGGGATGGATCTGGCCGTGGTGGGTAGCGTCCCCCTAGGGGCAGGCCTCTCCTCTTCCGCGGCCCTGGAGCTGGCCTTCGGCACAGCGCTCAACGACTGCAGCCAGCTCAGGCTATCACCACTGGCGGTGGCCCAGATGGCCCAACGCGGCGAGAATCAATATGTCGGCTGCGCCTGTGGCATCATGGATCATATGATCAGCGCCATGGGCCAAGAGGAACATGCCCTGTTGATCGATTGTGAGGATCTCGACTATGAGCCCGTGCCCATCCCTGAGAGCCTGAGCCTGATCATAGTCAACTCCAACGTTCCCCGAGGCCTGGTAGACAGCGAATATAACCTGCGCCGCGAGCAGTGCGAGCAGGTCGCCGAACATTTCGGCGTCGAGAGCCTGCGCCACCTGGCGCTGCACACCCTAGAAGCGGCCAAGGATGAGCTGCCAGAAGTCTGTTACCGCAGGGCGCGCCATGTGCTGAGCGAAAACCGCCGCACCCAGAACGCCGCCCACGCCTTGGAGGCGGGCAACATCGCTAAGCTGAGCGAGCTCATGGCCCAGTCGCACCAATCGATGCGCGACGATTTTGAGATTACCGTGCCAGCGATCGACAAACTGGTGGAGATCATCGACGCCGTGGTGGGCGATCGCGGCGGTGTGCGCATGACAGGCGGCGGCTTCGGCGGCTGCGTCGTCGCCCTGGTGGACCACGATCTCACCGACGCCGTTGTCGAGGCGGTGGAGCGGCAATATCAGGCAGCAACAGGCCTGGAAGCCAGCGTCTACCTCTGCTCGGCGAGCGACGGTGCCTCCAGGCTAGACGAAGAACTCTACTGATCGGGCCAAAGGCCTGTAAATTGCTGTTTAGCATACGTATTCATGCCCTCATCAGAGGGCTAAATAATACAATAGGGTCCAACTTTTATCCCTTAAGGAAAAGATAATCATGGTACGTTTTCGTCCGCTCGATGCCTGGAACGATCCCCGTGGTGGCCAGATAGAACGTGTCATCATAGACAATGGCACCCTGGCCATGGAGGTGCTTAGCCTGGGCGGCATTATCCGCTCACTCTGGGTACCTGATAACAAGGGCGAGCGAGGCAATATCGTGCTGGGCTGCGACAGCGCCCAAGATTACCTGACCCAAGACGCCCACCTGGGGGCCATCGCCGGACGCTACGCCAACCGCATCGCCGGTGCCCGCCTCAGCCGGGATGGCCGAGAGTTCAATTTGGACAAGAACCATCAGGATAATTGCCTACACGGCGGCCGTGAGGGCTTTAATCGCAAGCAGTGGCATATCGGCCAATTAAACGATGGCGTACGCCTCAGCCTCTATAGCCCGGATGGCGACATGGGCTTTCCCGGCAACGCCAACATCCAGCTCGATTACCGTCTGGTGGGCAATAATCTCTATGTGGAGATCCTCGCCAGCAGCGATGCCCCCTGCCCCATCAGCCTAACCCAACACAGCTACTTCAACCTAGAAGGCGCCAGCGAGCGCAGCAGCCTGGGACATATCATCCAGAGTGACAGCCAGCACTACCTCACCACAGACGAGCAGGGGATCCCAAGGGATGTGACTCAGGTAACGGGCACGCCGCTGGATCTGAGACAAGGCCAGTCCCTCGCCAGCGTCAAGGCGGCGCTCGAAGGTGAGCCGACCCGAGGAATCGATCACTGTTACCTGACGCCCAACCATGACGGTAAGGCCCTGAGCCGCTTCGGCACCATCAGCGCACCAGACTCAGGACGATGCATGACCCTCTACACCAACCAACCCGGGGTGCAGGTCTACGGCAGCAACTTCCTCGAGGGTACCCCAGGCAAGCAGGGACAAAGGCTGGCCTCTTATCAGGCGATATGTGTCGAACCACAGCAGCTGCCCGACGCGCCCAATCAGGCACACCTACCGGGCACACCCTGGCTGATGCCGGGCGAGGTCTATCACCACATGAGTCGCTATCAGTTCGATACGCTCTGAGCGAGGCACTAATGGGAATAAGGGATAAGAAAATAGGGAGAATATTTAGGTAGGGGTTCCAGAGGACCCGGAACCTCTTACCTAGGGATGGCGGCTAACTAAACTAGGTGCCTGGTTGAGTGCCTAGCTGCGATCATCATCGTCAGACCAATCGTCATAACCATCGTCCAGACTATCGACTTCGAGTTCAACATCATCGTCGTCATCGTCGCTAGCGCTCTCTTCAACTTCAACCTTCGCCTTCTTAGGAGCTGGCGCCGGCTTAGCGTGGATCGCTTCAACCCATCCTGCATGCTGCTGCATGAAGGATGCTCGGGTGACTAACCAATTCGCGTCAAATTCGGCTTTTGCGGCCTTAAGTTCCTCTTCCGTAAGGTCATGCAGGTTCACTTTAACTATGTCCTCTGCATATTCAATCACGGCATCTCTTACCGTGTTATAGAGATAAACTCGCCCCGCACTTGCTTCGGGAAAATCTTTGTCGTGGATGAGGATAGTATTGCCTCGAGCCGTACGAAGTTCACCGTACCAAACAGGTTCTTTAGACGTGTCATACATATATGCTAATACCCTTAAATCAACACATACCAATATAAAATTATAAAGCTGACAACAGTTAGCTTAGTCGCTGCCATCGTCAGAAACGCCTCCAGACAATAGCACCCACATTTTTAATAAATACCGCCAGAAATCAATAGCCAAATAGATCAAAATTATTCAATTGCTATCAAAATGTTCACTCGGTAGTTACTAGTAACGAATTTAGCCGATCAAATCAGTTATTCAAGTTTTTTCTAGCCCACTTTATATCAAAGTTAAAATAGCCCTCCGCCCCTTGAGGGCGGTACTTAGGGCAAAGGCTAGAGAGAGTCGCTCGTGACCTTAAGCACCAGCTTTCCTCTGTGCTGCCCCGACTCCATCAGGGCGTGAGCCTTGGCGACATCTGCCAGCGCAAATTCGGCAAACAGATGAGGCACCAGGTCGGCCCCCTCGGCGGCTTCGAACCTCGGCCAGACCAACTCGAGCAGCCCATCGGCGATCGTCTGCTTGGCAGCGACCGATTGCGGCCTCAGGGTCGCCCCCGTCCAGCAGATACGTTTGGCCATCAGCATTGCCACATCCACCTCGGCGCGTCTGCCCCGCTGCAGGGCTATGGTCACCAGTCGTCCCTCTGTCGCCAGCACCTTGAGGTTGAGGTCGATAAGGTCACCCGAGGCCATATCCAGCACCAGGTCCACCCCCTTCGGGGCCTCCGCCTTTATCTGACCAAGCAGATCCTCGTCGTGATAGTTAAAGCCATGGTCGGCGCCTAGGCCTAGACAGTAGTCAATCTTCTCCTGACTGCTGCAGGTGACCAGCACCTTAACAGCAAATTGTTTCGCTAAGGTGACCGCCGCCGAGCCAATTCCGCCCGAACCACCATGAATCAATACTGTCTCACCCGGCTTGAGGCCGCCGCGCATAAACATGTGTCCCCACACGGTGAAGAAGGTCTCGGGTAGAGCAGCCGCCTGGGCCATGCTTACCCCTTGTGGGATCGGCAAACAGTGCACGCCCCAGGTGGTTACATACTCGCCATAACCACCGCCGGGCACCAGGGCGCAGACCTTATCCCCCAGCCGCCAGCCGGTTACCTCGGCGCCTAAGGCGACTATGGTCCCCGAGACCTCCAAGCCCAAGATCTCGCTGGCGCCAGGCGGTGGTGGATAGAGGCCGCGGCGCTGGGCGACATCCGGGCCATTCACGCCGGCATATTCCACCTTGATCAGCACCTGATCCGGCGCTATGGCTGGCAGGAGACTCTGAGCCAGCTCGAGTACCTCGGGCCCGCCGAGGGCGTTAAACTGCACATGGGTATAGTGTGTGGGAAGGGCTGACACACTGGCTTCTGACACACTGATTTCTGACCTACTTGCTCCTGACATATTGGCTCCAGACATAGTGGCTTCTGACATAGAGGATGTTAATGCTTTCGAGGCTAGCGCGAAAATGGCTCACGGGGCAAGTCTTAGCGCTAAGGGCTAAGCGTCTTGGAGGGAAGAAACCTTTAATCGGTCACAAATATCTTTATCATTAGTGAGTTACATGTAAAAGATTTGTCGCCCCGCCAGGGCTTTATGTTATGGTGATAGGCAGCAAGCAGGCTTTAAGACCATTTATCACCTAAGCTTAAAGTCCGATATGCTGCAATCTGTTACCACCATAAGGGGCTGCACCTGAGATGAATGTAGACTTTATCAATCCTTTTCTCGACTCCCTGCTCAATGTGCTCAAGACCATGGCCAACATGGAGCTCAAACCCGGCAAACCTAACCTGAAGAAAGATAACCTGGCCAAGGGCGATGTGTCGGGCCTGATCGGCATGGTCGGCCCTCAGACCAAGGGCTCGCTATCGATCACCTTCGAAGAGTCCTTGATCTTAGAGATCATGAACAAGATGTTGGGCGAGAAGCCCGAGAGCATAGACGAAGAGGTGACGGATCTGGTGGGCGAGCTGACCAACATGGTTACCGGCGGCGCCAAGAATCTCCTCAGCGATAAGGGTTACGAGTTCGACATGGCCACCCCCATAGTGGTGTCCGGTAAGGATCACACCATAGCCCACAAGTCGGACGGTCAAAAGATCATCATGCCCTTTAGCAGCATCTACGGCACCGCCTATATTGAGATCTGCTTCGAGAGCTAAAGGCCTAATGACCTAAGTCATCAGAAAGGCTGGTTCACCATGATCCAGAACTGGCTTTCCTCCTCGCCGATGGCGAGATCGGTGCGCACCACCACACCTTCCACCTCGAAACGGATGCCGGCGCCGACGCTGGTTTTCATCTGGCTGTGAAGGCTATCTAAGGCAAACTCGTCGCTCACCTTACCCGCCTCGACAAACGCCGTCCACTGCCACCAGGGAATATCGAACCAGCGAAACACAGGCAAGCGCTTTAAGGGCTGCCACTTGGGCTCGAGCCGATATTCGGCGGCATAGAGTAAGGCGCTGCGGCCGGTGAACCTGTCACCGCTGTAACCGCGCAGGCGCTTAAAGCCCCCCAGGCTCACCCCGGCAAAACTCGGCGGACGCCGGTAGGCCTGGCTTGCATCGTCATAATCATTCCAGGTGGGGGTATCGGCCAGATAGAAGTTAAAGGCCAATACCCGGCTGTCGAACCAGTCACTCTTGCCCAGGGAGAGGTAGAGGCTCTGCTCAAACTCCCAGGTAGTCCAGCTCTGACGACGGGCACTGCCCCAGTCGCGGGTTAAGGTCAGGCTAGTGCGCCCGCCCTGCTTGCTGTTCTCGCGATCGTCGCGGTTGTCCCAGGCCAGCTCTAGCTCCAGGCCCCTTGCCGATTGTGGCAACGACTCATATCCCTGCAGGCGTTGCTCGGTATAAAAAGGGGTCAACTCTATGCTGCTCACCCCTGAGGTGAGCGGGTTCCATTCATGACTGCCGATCGGTGCGCTTCGCAGACTGGCAGCCGCCCCCTCTGCGCCTCGTCCCCAGGGCAGCACATACTTAAGATGCAGCCTGGCAAAGGATTCATCCCCCTGGGTCACGACCCGCTCAGGCGTGCTAGTCAGCGCCTGCTCGGGTACATAGAAGATCCCTTCGGTATAGCGGGCGCGGTAATACTCGGCGGAAAACAGCCAGCTATCGATACCCGGCAGCTGATAGTCATAGGCGCCCAGATAGGTGACCCAGGAGTCGTTGGCCGTTCCCAGCCCCAGGGCAAACAGAGAAGCCTGACGCTGCCCCGCATGCTTAACTACACCGGCGGCGCCCACAGAGGTGCTAAGGGTCTCGGTAGCGAAGATAAAGGGCACGGCCACATACTCGGCCTCAATCCCATCGTCGCTACGGATCTGAACCTGAGGCGCCAGATCATCATCGGCCAGAACCTCTCCCCCCACCAGTAGCGTGATAAAGAGAATAACTAGCAATAATCGCGGCGCACCAGGACGGGCGCCGATTGTGAAAGCGTACACCTGTTATTCGAGGCAGACGGCGACGCGGGGGGTCAGCTTGGTCACCAGCTCATAGGCGATGGTGCCGATATGCTCGGCCACCTCTTCGACTGGTAATTCCTTACCCCAGAGCACGGCGGTATCGCCCACCTTGTCTGTGGCATCCAGGCCGAGATCTACGGTCAACATGTCCATGGAGACTCTTCCCACCACGGGCACCAGGCGGCCATTGACCCAGACGGGAGTGCCTTCGGGGGCGTTGCGGGGATAACCGTCACCATAGCCGATGGCCACCACACCAAGCTTGGTATCTTGCTTGGCCTGCCAGTAACTGCCGTAGCCAACGGGATCGCCAGCCTTATGGTCACGCACCGCAATCAGCTGAGACACCAGCTCCATGGCGGGCTCCAGCCCATGGTTGCGACCGAGATCGCCGACCACAGGCGATACACCATAGAGGGCGATCCCCGGGCGGATCCAGTCGGCCTGGGTCGCCTGCCAGTAGAGGGTCGCGGCCGAGTTGGCCAGGGTGCGATCGCCCGGCAGGTCTGCCGTCATCTGCTCGAAGCGGCGCGCCTGCTCGGCGGTGGCGGGATTATTCGGCTCGTCGGCGCAGGCAAAATGTGTCATCAGATTGATGGGCTTGGCCACGTTGGGACAGGCCTGCAGGCGCTGATAGACAGCCTCAAACTGATCTAGGTTGAAGCCCAGACGATGCATGCCGGTATCTATCTTCATCCACACGGTCACCGGCTTGGCAAGCCTTGCGGCCTCAAGCATCTCGAGCTGGGATTCGTGGTGCACCACGGTATCGATATCATGCTCGACCAGGGTAGCGACATCGCTAGGGCGAAAGAAGCCCTCCAGCAGGAGCAGCTTGGCGGTCACCCCACCGGCCCTGAGCTCCAGCGCTTCTTCGAGGCGCGCCAGGCCGAAGCCATCGGCACTGGCCAGGCAGTGAGCCACATTCAACAGGCCGTGACCATAGCCGTTGGCCTTCACCACGGCCATCACCTTACTCTGGGGTGCCAGCTGGCGTAATCGCTGCAGGTTAGCTTTCAGCGCATCGCCGCTGATCTCTGCTCGGGGAAAGGGTTTCAAACAATAACCTTAATGTTAATGGCGTCGAGACTCGATGAGGGTAACGCAAAATAGCGACCCACAGGGCTAATTAAACCAAGTTTAATCTCACCCTATGAGCTTATACCAATCGTGATAAATAACTGTTCACTTAGTGTGATCGGTATTAGTCGGATTAATCTTCTTCGAACTGCGGACCAGCGTAATTATCGAAACGGGAGAACTGGCCCTGGAAGGTCAGACGTACCCGGCCGATGGGGCCGTTACGCTGCTTACCTATGATGATCTCCGCGGTGCCCTTATCTTCGGAGTCGTCGTTATACACCTCATCACGATAAATAAACATGATCAAATCCGCATCCTGCTCAATAGAGCCAGATTCACGCAAGTCCGAGTTTACCGGGCGCTTGTCGGCACGTTGCTCCAGGGAGCGGTTAAGCTGCGACAGGGCGATCACCGGGATCTCCAACTCTTTAGCCAGCGCCTTGAGCGAGCGGGAGATCTCGGCGATCTCCAACGTACGGTTGTCGGACAGGGCGGGCACCTGCATCAACTGAAGGTAATCGATCATGATCATCGACAGACCGCCATATTCACGGGCGATACGTCTGGCGCGGCTGCGCACCTCGGTCGGCGTCAGGCCAGAGCCATCGTCGATATACATCTTGCCCTGCTCGAGCATGATCCCCATGGTCGAGGAGACCCGTGCCCAATCGTCATCGTCGAGCTGACCCGTACGTATCTTGGTCTGATCCACCCGCCCCAGAGAGGCCAGCATACGCATCATGATCTGCTCAGAGGGCATCTCAAGACTGAAGATGAGCACAGGCTTATCTTCGTGCAGCGCCGCCTGTTCACACAGGTTCATGGCGAAGGTGGTCTTACCCATAGAGGGACGCGCCGCGACGATAATGAGATCGCCCGACTGGAAGCCCGCCGTCATGCGGTCGAGATCGCCAAAGCCGCTGGACACCCCGGTCACACCGTTGTGAGGGTTGTTGTACAGCTCCTCGATCTTATCCACCGTCTTCTCTAGGATAGTCTTGATCCCCTCGGGACCCTCGTTGGCGTTGGCACGCTGCTCGGCGATCTTAAATACCTTGCTTTCCGCCAGATCCAGCAGCTCACCCGAGTTGCGCCCCTCGGGGTTAAAACCGGCATCGGCGATCTCGTTGGCCACCTTGATCATCTCACGCACCACGGCGCGCTCACGCACGATGGCGGCATAGGAGAGAATGTTACCCGCACTCGGGGTGTTTTTGGCGATCTCGCCCAGGTAGGCGAAGCCACCGGCATCTTCTAAGTGATCTTCCAGCTCCAGCTGTTCGGAGACGGTGATCAGATCGATAGGTTGACCCGCGGCCACCAGAGACTCCATGGCGGTAAAGATCATCTTGTGGGAGCGGGAGTAGAAGTCATCCTTCACCACGGCCTCGGCCACCTTATCCCAGGCATCTGAATCCAACATCAAGCCACCGAGCACAGACTGCTCGGCCTCAATCGAATGGGGCGGCATCTTCAATGCGTCGATCTGTATATCTCTAGGCTTTTTCTTAGCCTGAAATCCACCTTGCTGTGACATTAACTCTCCAAATTTCCAACGATTAGGCAAAATATGATATAAAACCCGGGTCAAGCAGAAACAGGCCTCTTACCTGTTCGTCCTACAAACTTACACATAATAATTAAGGAATAAACATGCGCAAAGCATTGGTTGCAGCCTTAATGCTGTCATCTGGCGTTGTGATTGCCGATGAAGGGCAATGGCAACCGTATCAAATGCCATCGATCGCCGACAAGTTGAGCGAACGCGGTATCCAAATTCCAGCAAAACAACTCGCCGATCTGACCCAATATCCGATGAATGCGGTTGTCGGACTGGGGTATTGTACCGCCAGTTTCGTGTCCCCCCAAGGGTTAGTTGTAACGAATCACCACTGCGCCTACCGCGCGATTCAATACAACAGCAAGAAAGAGCACAACTACATCGCCGATGGCTTCCTGGCGCGCAAACAAGCGGACGAACCTTCTGCCGGCCCTAACGAACGTCTCTACATCACTGAGGCGGTCACCAATGTGAGCGAGCAGGTCACCAAAGACCTCAGCGACGACCCGCTAAAACGCTACGAAGAGATCCAGGCCAATCGTAAGGCACTGATTAAAGAGTGTGAGAGCGACGACAACTATCGCTGTTCGGTGCGCAGCTTCCACAACGGCCTGGAATACTACCTGATCAAGCAGCTGATCATTCGCGACGTGCGTCTGGTGTACGCGCCACCTAAGAGCGTCGGCTCCTTCGGCGGCGATATCGACAACTACGAATATCCGCGCCACTCGGGCGACTTCACCTTCCTGCGCGCCTATGTGGGCAAGGACGGCAAGCCGGCGGCCTACTCATCAGACAACGTGCCCTTCAAGCCTAAGAGCTACCTGAAGATCAACGCCGATGGCGTCAAGGCAGGCGACGGTGTATTCGTGGCCGGTTACCCAGGCTCGACCAGCCGCTACCGCCTCACCAGCGAGCTGAAATTTGCCAGCGACTGGCTCTACCCCACCCTGGCTACGCGCTACCAGCAGCGTATCGACACCATAGAAGCCATGGGTGCACAGGATGCCGGCGTCAAGATCAAATATGCCGGTACCCTGGCCTCTATGGCCAACCGCATGAAGAAATATAACGGTCTGCTCGATGGTTTCAAGGCCACCGACATCGCCGGTATCAAGCAGGGTCGTGAAGACGACTTCCGCAAGTGGCTCGCAACAGACAGTCAGTACCAGAGCTATCAGGCCAAGTTCGATCGACTCGAAGCCCTGTTAGTAGAACAGCGTCAGGCGCTGCAGACTCGCTACTTCTTCGAAAATGCCCAATCGAGCGATCTGCTGGCCGCGGCCAACCGCCTCTACCGTCTGGCCAAGGAGAAGACCAAGCCAGATGCCGAGCGTGAAGAGGGCTACCAGGAGCGCGACATGAAGATGTTCAAGGCGCGCCTCAAGCGTATCGACTCCAGCTTCGCCATCAGCGTCGACAAGACACTCTGGCTGCAGGATCTCAACGCCTACCTGGCTCAGGACAACCGCGTGCCTGAGCTCGACGCCATGCTGAAATCGGATGACCCAGAGGTGAGCCTGAGCGACAAGCTGGACGGCCTCTACTCGCTGACCGGCCTCACCAATCAGGCCGAACGTCTGGCCTGGATGGACGCCGATGTGAAGGCGTTTGAAACCAGCGCCGATCCGTTCATCCGCATCGCCGTAGCCCTGTACGACACCAACCTGGCCCAGGAGAAAGCCAAGAAGACCCTGGCCGGTAAGCTGTCTAAGGCCCGTCCTGGTTACATGGAAGCTGTTATCGCCTACTACAAGGCCAACAACTGGCCCGTATACCCGGATGCCAACGGCACCCTGCGCATCACCTACGGCATGGTGGATGGTTACCAGTCGAAGGACGCCCTCTACAAGCAGCCCTTCACCCGCCTAGAAGGCATAGTGGCCAAGCACACGGGCGTCGAGCCATTCGATGCGCCTAAGAAGGTACTGGATGCCATCAAGGCCAAGCGCTATGGCAGCCACAAGGTCGAGTCTGTCTATCAGGACCCAGCCTCTTGGCTGTGCCGTCTCTTCTCTTGCCTGGACAAGCCTGAAAGCTTTGGCTCTGTGCCGGTGAACTTCCTCTCCAGCGTCGATACCACTGGCGGCAACTCGGGCTCGCCCGTGTTTAACGGCAAGGGCGAACTGGTGGGACTGAACTTCGACTCTACCTATGAGGCCATCACCAAGGACTGGTTCTTCAACCCGACCATTACCCGCGCCGTGCACGTGGATTTCCGCTACATTCTGTGGATGATGGATGAGGTGGACCACGCCGACAACCTGATTAGCGAGTTGGACCTAGTCAGAAACTAGCCTTACGTCAGAGCGTTTACCCAATCGACAAATACCCGGCATCGCCGGGTATTTTTTTACTTGCCGCCAATTCATCAGTGCCATAGGTTATTAGAATGGCAATGAGGCATAGGAAGAAGCATAGGATGAGCAGCCCGTAAGGCGAATTTTATCTCGCGCCACCGACGAAAATGCAGGCACTGCAGCGCCAGCTGCACCATACCTAAGTGTCGCCGCAAGTCATATCTCACATGCAACGATCGACGGCTTCAGCCTTATACCCGGTATCGGCTCACCTTGATGACCACACAGTTAGCACGCGAAAAACATAGCAAACAGAATAGGGTCGAGCGCACCTAGCTTCTGCGTATATTCAAGGCATAAAAAAACACCGCACTAATCAGATTAGCGCGGTGTTCTTTAAATCGTTTAAAACTGTGTATTAGTCTTCTGCAACAACAGAAAGCTTAACAGCAGCCTTAACTTCAGCGTGAAGCTGAACGTCGATTTCGTATTCGCCAGTAGTGCGGATAGCACCTAGTGGCAGACGAACTTCGCTCTTAGCCAGTTCAACGCCAGCAGCAGTTACTGCATCAGCGATGTCACGGTTACCGATTGAACCGAACAGCTTGCCTTCGTCGCCTGCTTTAGAAGCGATAACAACAGCTTCAAGAGCGTTGATCTTCTCAGCGCGCTCGTTAGCAGTTGCTAGTTCAGCAGCTAGCTTAGCTTCTAGTTCAGCACGACGTGCTTCGAATACTTCAGTGTTAGCAGCGTTAGCAACTACCGCTTTACCTTGAGGTAAAAGGAAGTTACGAGCATAACCAGCTTTAACTGACACTTGGTCACCCAGGTTGCCCAGGTTAGCGATTTTATCAAGTAGAATAACGTTCATTATTAATTCCTCTAAATTGATGCGCTATTACTGATGTAGATCAGTGTAAGGCAGTAGAGAAAGATAACGAGCACGCTTGATAGCGCGAGCCAGTTGACGTTGGTATTTAGCGTTTGTACCTGTGATACGGCTAGGAACAATCTTACCACTTTCAGTGATGTAGTTCTTTAGAGTAGCGATATCTTTGTAATCGATCTCTGTAACGCCTTCTGCAGTGAAACGGCAGAACTTGCGACGACGGAAATAACGTGCCATTTTGACAGTCTCCTAAGTTTTCAATTCGACATTTTCAGCGTGTAATACCAAGCGGTTTTGACCATTGCGTCCTCTCTGGAGGGCGATGAAACCTTTGACCTCAATATCCACACCGGTTTTCAGTTTGTCTGTGATGCTGTTAAAGCGTTCGCCACTTAATATCACTTGCATCTGGCAGTATACGTTTCTCAGCATCTCTGCTTCATAAACCTGCGATTTGTGTTCCAGCATGATCACACAATGTGGGATGCCTGCCGGGCTACTAAAGCTTCTGGACCGGGTTATGGTTCCAGATAACACCAAGTGATTGGTGGCCACAAATAAACTTACTCAGCTGCTTTTTCAGCGGCTTCTTCAGTTGCTGCAGGTGCTTCAGCAGCAGGGCGCTCTTCGCTAGAACGACGTGCTTCACGCTCGTCTTTCGCTTTGGCCATTGGAGAAGCTTCGGTGATGGCACCCTTGGTACGCATAACCATGCTACGAAGAACAGCGTCGTTGAAACGGAAAGCTGTTTCTAGCTCTTCAACCGCTTCTGCAGTCGCTTCTACGTTCATCAGAACATAGTGAGCCTTATGCAGTTCGATGATTGGGTAAGCCAGTTGACGACGGCCCCAGTCTTCTAAACGGTGAACTTGACCGCCAGCTTGGGTAAGAATACCCGTGTAACGTTCGATCATACCTGGCACTTGTTCACTCTGATCAGGGTGAACTAAAAATACGATTTCATAATGACGCATTTTTTGCTCCTTACGGTTATCTAGCCTCGTTGTTGGCTCAGTCAGACCAAATGGAGGCAAGGAACTAAATAAAGTGACTGAATTAAGCCGCGGAATAGTACATGGTCACACCCCAAAACTCAAGCAATATCTTTCGTTATTCACTTTGCCCATCGCCCGGTGAAACGGTATGATAGTGCGCTGTCATTTTTGTGTTCTAGACGCCTGCAAAAAATAAAAATAATGTTAAGAGCAACAAGTTTATTTATCACACTCGGTCTCAGCCACAGCGCCTGGGCACTCGTGCCGCCGGACTATCAGGAGCCCCCCAGCGATTTCTCTGCCGAGATCGAGGCCGGGCTACAGATCAACACGGGTAACACTGAGTCCAGCAGCTTCAACGGCCGTACCAAACTCGTCTACGACACAGATGACTTTCGTCAGGAGGGAGTCTTCAAGGCCTACTTCGCCTCCGACTCGGAAAAGACCACCTCGGAGAAGTACGACGTCCAGCTGCAGTCGAGCTACAAGATCTACTCAGGCTATATCTTCGCCCGCGGTGACTTCACCGAAGACAGATTCGGTAGTTATACCCGCATCTCCACCGTGTCGACCGGTTATGGTTTCGACGCCATCAGCGACGACAGCACTAAGCTGAGTCTCGAAGTCGGCCCGGGTTATCGTTACAACCTGCCCCAGGTGAGCGAGTCAGTGCCCGACCCAGAGGCCGACCGCGAGATAATTTTGCGTACCGCCGCCAAGTTCGAGCAGAAGATCCACGAATACACCAGCTTCAACGCAGATCTCACCGCCGAAACCGGCGAATCTAACAGCACGGTCACCCTGGATATGAGTTACAAGAACACACTATTCCAAGACTGGGCGTTTAAGATAGGCATGAACGTCAAGTACACAGAAGTGGTACCAGAAGGGTCGAAGCAGACGGATACCGTGACCACCTTTAATCTGCTGTATACCTTCAAATAAAGGTTAGCTGACCTTGATAGGCACAAGGTTTCAATGCTGCATAGATATGATAGCTTCTACCTGCGTTTATTATTTGAAAGGTTTAAGCCAACCATAGCTTGATGATGTAGTTACCACCCTAATGGGTAAGTCACGGTTTTCAATATAATGCGTTAAGCCGAATTGAAATTTATAAGGGTGCTTTGAACCATGGCTTCTTGGTGTGCTTATCACCTGCAGTGGGCTCATGTGCAGGTACTGCTGAGGCACGCTGTAAACCCGTCCCTGGGCGCTCTACGATTTCATCCCTGAAATCGAAGGCCTCAGCCGCACCTACACCCGGTTATTCATCTCTTCGATTTGACGTTACTGATATCAGTCGTTTATCAACTACTAGTAACGTCTACCTGAGTTTGGTATTTGAAAGGTTATAGCCAATCATTGTTTGATGGTATATCAATTGCCTGCCGCAGGCTTTATGTGCAAACACCTATATCTATCATCTCTTCGATTTAACCAGATACGTGTTCGTAAATTGCAATGTAAAAACTGGCTAGATTTTGTGAAGAACAAACCCCAGCCAGCTATTCAGTGTCCTTAATGACCGTATAGTTAGCTGCTTTGCTCAATAGCCTTTATTAAGTTTTCAGGCTCGTTTGTCCCCAAACTAACCGTTGTACCATCTTTAAGTTTTAACTCAAAAGCTGTTAGACCTGAAACGTTATATAACCATCCAGTTGAAATTAAACGAATTCCCAGCCCATAGTACCATTTCGTTCTTATCTTGTTGATCGACTCGATTTCAGATATTTTTATTGATTTATTCCAAAATTTTGGACCAAAAAACCACTTTACTTCTCCACCTTCCACTTTAATGGTTAATGATGAAAAAAGAATAGAAAGCACACCTAAAATTAAATACGCAAATCCAATAGGTTCGGTAGGCTTCGTTACCGAAGCAAAGACAAGCACCAATACAACAATTCCCATAATTGAAAGCATCGCGATTCCAGGCTGAGTGTTTTTATACTGCATAATGATCTCCTTTCTACAGCTAGTGGCTTATTATCCGACCTACCGGATAAATCCCTGCCGATAATTAATTTACACTCCAAGTACCGATGTAACCAACTGATGAAGAGACTAATCCATCACTATTTGGCCTATATACAGTTAAAGCATTCCTCAAAATTAATCAACATCATTTACCGATGCCAAGTGAAGCCAAATCGAAGAGACGTTTAGATACGGGTGTTAGCACGCTTTTGGCTCTCGGCGACATGGCCAAAAATGTTCCCTACATTTTTTGGCATTCCCAACATCCATGTAGGTCAGTACCGCCGTGAAGCGTATAGGGATATATTCAAACAACATCCCTGTTTAACAGCCAGTTCGGCATCCATGCCTCTCGCTCGTGAGCGCGAAGCTTCGCTTCACTCACCATGCCAAAAGAGTGCTTGCACATCCCTCGCCGGGCAGGCGATAGATAGCAATGAAGATGCGACTTTCAAATTCTCTCGATAAGTACGCATGCAACAAGACGCTACACACAAAGGAAAACTATCCGATTCCATATCGGATACAAAAATGCCGATGAAGTCTCCCTCATCGGCATTCATCAACCTTGAGTCAGCGACTCAAAATTGAAAGATCGAATTCCCGATCACCCCAACCTTTGGCGAACCGCCTCAAACAAACAGATCCCAGTAGCTACTGAGACGTTAAGGCTAGAGACGCTACCCGCCATTGGAATAGACGCCAACGAATCACAGCTCTCGCGGGTCAGGCGGCGCAGGCCCTTGTCTTCGGCGCCCATGGCGATGGCGATAGAACCCTTAAGGTCGGCCTTGTAGAGGTCATGCTCGGCTTCGCCAGCGGCGCCGACGATCCAAACACCCTTGTCCTGCAGGGCCTTCATAGTGCGCGCCAGGTTAGTCACCTGGAACAGGGGCACTACTTCGGCGGCGCCACAGGCAACCTTGCTGACGGTGGGCGTGAGGCCGACCGAGTTGTCACGCGGCACGATCACCCCATGTACACCGGCGGCGTCTGCGTTACGCAGACAGGCGCCCAGGTTGTGGGGATCGGTGACGCCATCGAGGATCAACAGAAACGGCGTGTCTGTCTTATCCAGCAGTGCCAGCAGATCGTTGTCATTGAGCTGCTTGGCAGGCTTGGCGCGTACCAGCACCCCCTGGTGCTGACTGCTGCCGGCCTTGTCGTCCAGCGCCTTGCGTGAGGCTTGCTGTACAGACACGCCATATTCGGCGGCCATGGCAAGCAGCGGCATCAGACGCTGATCGTCGCGTCCCTGTAGCACCCACATCTCGATCACTCGCTCAGGGCTATTTTTTAGCAAGGCCTCTACGGCGTGGATACCGAAGGTGAAATCTTGTTTCTTCATCTAATTTGAGTCTCTTATTTCTTACTGCTGCGTTTCTTCACGCTCTTACGTTTCTTGGCGCCTGGCTTGGCCGATGATTTCTTGGCCCCGGCCTTCGACTTACTCGCACCAGCCTTGCCCGCACCTGACTTGCCGGCTGCGGGCTTACCCGCGCCAGACTTAGCATCGCTGCGCCTACCGGAGCGGCGCTTACCGCTGGGCTTATCATCCTCTTTACCCTTGCGGGACATCTTGGCCCCTTCTAGGTTGACCCGCTCGCGGGCGGTCAGCGGCTTCTTGGCGCGGCGGGGGCGCGACGTCTTACCATCGTCGCCCACCATCATGAGATCGATCTGACGATCGTCCAGGTTGACTGCGGCCACCTTGACGGTAACTGGGTCGCCTATCTGATACACCTGGCCCGAGGCCTCGCCCACCAGGCGCTGACGCATATTATCATAGTGATAGTAGTCGCCGCCCAGGGTAGAGATATGCACCAGGCCGTCGATGAAGAGATCGCTCAGGCGGACAAACATGCCGAAATGGGTCACAGAGGCGATAACCGCCTCGAAGGTGTCACCCACATGGTCACGCATAAACTCACACTTGAGCCAGTCGCTAACGTCGCGGGTCGCCTCGTCGGCGCGCCGCTCTGTGGTGGAACACTCCTCACCCAGCAGGTCCAACTCTTCGATCTGGTAGTGATATCCGCCATCCGGCGTCCACTTGTCGCTGGCTTCGCCACGCTCCTTAGCCAGCAGATAACGGATCACCCTGTGGAGGATCAAATCCGGATAGCGACGAATTGGCGAGGTAAAGTGGGAGTACTCCTCCAGCGCCAGGCCGAAGTGGCCCTCGTTGTCAGGGGTGTAGGTCGCCTGGCGCATTGAGCGCAGCAACATCACCTGGATCAGCTCGGCATCGGGTCGGTCGGCCACCTGCTCCATCAAGGCCTGGTAGTCGGCCGGCTCAGGCTCCAGGCCACCGCCCATGGCGAGGCCGCGCTCCTTGAGGAAGTCCTTGAAGTTAGTGAGCTTCTGCTCCGACGGCGCCTCATGCACCCGATAGAGCACCTCACCCTTATGCTTCTTCACAAACTTGGCCGCCGCCACGTTGGCCAGGATCATGCACTCTTCGATGATCTTATGGGCCTGGTTGCGGCTGCGCGGCTCGATACGGTCGATCTTACGATCGACGTTGAAGATAAATTGGGTTTCCGTGGTCTCAAAGGCGATGGCGCCGCGCTGGGCTCGGGTCTCATCCAGTGTCAGGTAGAGCGACTGCAGGGTCTCTAGATGCGGGAAGATTGGCTTGAGCTCATCGCTCACCTCGCCGCCCTCGAGCATATCCGCCACCTGGGTATAGGTGAGGCGCGCGTGGGAGTGCATCACGGCCGGGTAAAACTTGTAACCCGACAGCTTACCCGCCGCCGATATCGTCATCTCGGCCACCATACAGAGGCGGTCGACCCCAGGGTTGAGGGAGCAGAGGCCGTTAGACAGCTTCTCCGGCAACATGGGGATCACCTGAGATGGGAAATAGACTGAGTTACCGCGGGCGCGAGCCTCTTTGTCCAGCGCCGACTCGGTGCGCACATAATGGCTCACGTCGGCAATGGCTACCCATAGGCGCCAGCCGCCACTCTTCTTGGTCTCGGCGTACACGGCATCGTCGAAGTCGCGGGCATCTTCACCGTCTATGGTAACTAGGGGCAGCTTACGCAGATCGACTCTGCCCAGCTTGTCCTCTTCGGTCACTTCGTCGGGGATCTTACGCAGCTTCTTCTCGATCAGGCTCGACCAGGTATGGGGCAGATCATAGTTACGCAGGGCGATCTCTATCTCCATGCCCGGCGCCATCTCTTTGCCCAGAACCTCGGTGACCTTACCCGCCGCCTTCATATAGCGGCCGGGACGGCGGGTCAGCTCGACCACCACCACATCGCCCTGACGCGCGCCGTTGCGAGCGTCATCGGGAACCAGGATCTCCTGGGTGATACGCTTGTCGTCGGCGATGACAAAGGCCATGCCTGAATCCAGGTGGAAACGCCCCACCAGAGGCGCGGTGCGCTCATGGGTCAGGCGGACGATGCGGGCCTCACGGCGCCCCTTACGATCGACGCCGGCCTTCTGGGCCAATACCTTGTCACCGTGAAAATACATCAGCATGTCACGGTTGTTGATGAAGAGGTCGTCGCCGCCCTCATCGAGTTTGAGGAAGCCGAAGCCATCCTTGTGCCCCAATACGGTGCCGCTAAGCAGATCCATACGCTCGGGCAGGCCATAGGCCTGACCACGGGTAAAAACCAGCTCGCCGTCACGCTCCATGGCTCTGAGGCGGCGGCGCAAGGCTTCGAGCTGCTCTTCGTCTTCTAACTTGAGCGCCTGGGCTATTTTCTCGCGATTGAGGGGTGATTGCTGTGAGCGTAAGTAATCTAAAATATACTCACGACTAGGAATGGGGTTGTCGTACTTCTCTTGTTCACGCTTTAAATGCGGATCTTTGATCATTCATTATCCATAAATTTTGCCCAGGCTCTCCTGTTGTTGCTAAGGGGCTTAGGGCGATTACCGGGATCTCAGGTGCGCCTGCTTAGCCCTCTCAACTGCACTTGCGGGCATCTTAGCTTCCAGCACCATCAATAATTTCAGGGCTTCCTGTTTGGTCGCCTCATCACTAAATACATCGTTATATAGCCAGTGGTAACCCATCTCATAGTCTCTGGGGCTACCATAGCCTTCGCCAAACAATCTGACCAGCATCATGCGCGCTGGCAGATCGCCACTGGCGGCAGCGGGCAGTGTGTATTGCACCGCACGCTCCTTATCTTGGATCACGAACTTACCGTCATGGTAATACTCGGCGATCCTGACCATGGCCTCGGCGCTCCCCTGTTCCGCGGCGTCGCGTAGCAGGGAGATCCCCCGTGGCGGGTTGGCCTTGACGCAGATGCCATAATTCAGCATCTCCGCCCATAAATATTGGTACAGCGGCTGCTTCAACACCTCGGCGCGGGCCTCGATATCTTGCACCAGCTGACAGTCGTCTCCCTTGACACGGGTCAGGTAAGACTTGTCGCGGATCATCTCGATAAGCTGCTCTTGGCTGTAGATGTTGACCGCCTTGAGCTCCGCCTTCTTATCGGCAGGCTTATTGTCGGTTGCCTTAGCGGCCTGGGCTTGTGGCTCTTGTTGAGCCTGGGCCAGCGTCGATAGACAGGCCAGCAAAATAACGCATACTAATCTCGTCATCACTCTTGCCTTAACTCTTACCTTAACTCTTATATTAATTAAGGTCTCAGGGTTGATCTCACGCCTTATCTCTAGGACAGACTTAGGCAGTATACCTTATCTTATCGGCCGCTGCGGCGTTAGCTTAAAGGAGATTACACGCTTATCGCTAGTTAGCCCTGTCTGTTCACACTCGTGCGCTTGCTTTAGTTAGGGGCTTCACGACTGAACTAAAACCGCTCCAAATAAAAAGGCCGCTTAACGCGGCCCTTATGATTAACTAAACGGATTCACTAGAATCATGGTCTCGTTTCTATCGGGACCCGTTGAGATAATATCGACTGGCGTTTCCAGTAGCTCTTCGATTCGCTTGATGTAGTTGATCGCTGCCTCTGGCAGTTGATCGATCGAGGTCGCACCAAAGGTGTTCTCGCTCCAACCAGGCATAGTCTCGAGCACAGGCGTGACCTGCTCGTAGCCTTCGGCTGCCAGCGGTGTCACGGTAGCTATGCTGCCGTCTGGGTACTGATAACCTACACAGAGCTTCACTTCTTCCAAGCCATCCAAAACGTCGAGCTTGGTCAGGCAGAAACCACTGATGCTGTTGATCTGTACCGCACGCTTCATGGCAACGATATCCAACCAGCCCGGACGGCGCTTACGACCTGTGGTCGCACCGAATTCCTGGCCCTTGGTACCTAAGTGGTCACCGATCTCGTCTTGCAGCTCAGTAGGGAATGGACCCGCACCCACACGGGTGGTGTATGCCTTGATAATACCGCAGACATAGTCCAGATGACGTGGACCGAAGCCGGAACCTGTTGCCACACCACCGGCAGTAGTGTTTGAAGAGGTTACGAATGGATAAGTACCATGGTCGATATCCAGTAACGTGCCCTGAGCACCTTCGAACAGTATGTTATCGCCATTCTTACGCGCTTGATCCAACAGCTCAGTCACATCGGTACACATGCTCTTCAGATAGTCGGCAATGGCCAACGCATCTTTTAGCGTGGTCTCGTAATCAACCGCTTCGCAATCATAGTATTCGGTCAACATGAAGTTGTGATATGCCATCACTTCCTTCAGTTTCTCGGCGAACAGTTCTGCATTAAACAGATCGCCAACGCGAAGACCGCGACGAGAGATCTTATCTTCATAAGCAGGACCGATACCACGACCCGTTGTACCAATAGCTTTGTTACCGCGTGCTTTTTCACGTGCGATATCTAAGGCACAATGGAAGGGAAGGATTAACGGACATGCTTCGGAGATAAGCAGACGCTCCTCTACAGGGACGCCACGCTCTTTAAGCATGTTGATCTCTTTCATCAGGGCGTCGGGCGCAAGCACAACACCATTACCGATAATGCATTTTACATTTTCGCGTAAGATTCCTGATGGAATAAGATGAAGAACGGTTTTGTCACCATCGATAACAAGTGTATGACCCGCATTGTGGCCACCTTGATAACGAACGACATATTTGGCCTGTTCGGTAAGTAGGTCGACTATCTTACCCTTTCCTTCGTCACCCCATTGGGTGCCGAGAACTACAACGTTTTTGCCCATTATTTGCTGCAAGGTAGTGGTTAAAACGGGATTTTAGCAGATCTTAGGGGGGAAGTGGCAAGTAATTTATGAAAAAATAATCAATATGACCACGCCAGCGGTCACTAAAGCACCACCCAACCTTTGCAAAACACGTTGATTTTGGTTGGAAATTTCCTGCAAATATGCCCGCCAACGATTCGGAAATAAAAGTGGGCCTATCCCTTCGATAATCAGCACTATGGCCAAAACCAGCATCAAGAGTTGAAATGTCATCTAGGTGTGTTTCCCATAGCGAACAATTGAGCCTTAAAAATAGCAGAAAACAGCCATAAAAAAACCCAGCACAAGGCTGGGTTTTTCCAATCTTCGCGGCGTAATATTAACGCTTTGAGAATTGTGGCTTACGACGTGCTTTACGTAGACCGACTTTCTTACGTTCAACTTTACGAGCATCACGGGTAACGAAACCAGCGGCGCGTAGAGAAGGACGTAGAGCTTCATCAAGTTCCATCAGTGCACGAGTGATACCGTGACGGATTGCACCTGCTTGGCCAGTGATACCACCGCCCTTAACAGTTACATAGATGTCTAGCTTTTCAGTCATTTCAACTAGCTCTAGAGGCTGACGAACAACCATGCGAGCAGTTTCACGACCAAAATATTCGTCAAGTGGACGTTGGTTCACGACGATGTTACCACTACCTACTTTAGCGAATACGCGAGCAGTAGATGTTTTGCGACGGCCAGTGCCGTAGTACTGAGTTGCAGACATTAGCTTACTCCCGGATTAGATATCAAGAACTTGAGGTTGTTGTGCAGCATGGTTGTGCTCTGCGCCAGCGTAAACTTTAAGCTTACGGAACATGGCACGTCCTAGAGGACCTTTTGGCAACATACCTTTTACCGCTTTCTCGATAATCATTTCTGGCTTATGATCTTGCAGCTTATCGAAAGTAATCTGCTTGATGCCACCTGGGAAACCAGAATGAGAGTAGTAAGTCTTAGCAGCTGCTTTATTACCAGTTACAGTGACTTTCTCAGCATTGATAACGATGATGTAATCGCCAGTATCAACGTGAGGCGTGTATTCTGCCTTGTGCTTACCACGTAGACGACGAGCGATCTCAGTAGCGATACGACCTAAAGTTTTACCTTCAGCGTCAACAACGAACCAGTCGCGAGTCACTGTTTCTGGTGTAGCAGTATATGTAGTCTTCATTTACAAAAACCCAAAGTTTAAATTCTGTCTCACATGCCATTATTTCGATAAATAACAACACAAAAAATGCCATTCTCCGCCCCTTCGAGCAAAGAATAAGGCTTTACAACTTCCGCCGTTTTGGCGGAGTAACGAGGGCAGGTCGCGAATTATAGACAAAGCTGAGTTAAAAATCACCTAATTTTTTCAGCTAATTTAAATGATTTACTCAGCTTCGGGACGATTTGGTGCCGAAAGGACAAAAAGCGCCATTTTTTAATCCAAGCGACGGCTTAGGGCAGGTGCTCCAGGGCCAGATAGTCGTGGGATTGCATCTCGGTCAGACGCGAGCGGCAGCGCCTGAATTCGAAACTCAGCAGCCCCTGGGTATAGATCTCCTCCAGAGCCACCTCGGCCGAGATGATCAGCTTCACGTGACGCTCATAGAACTCATCCACCATGGCCAGGAAGCGGCGGGCAATATCATCCCCAGTGCTCTGACTGCCCATCTGCTCGACACCGCTGAGCAGCACAGTGTGATAGAGACAGGCCAGCTCCATATAGTCGCGCTGGCTGCGGGGACCGTCGCACAGATCGCGAAAATCGATCAGCAGCACCCCCTGGGCCTGCTGACGAATGGCGATCTCGCGGCCATCGACATCTATGGCCTCGTGGGAGACTTCCGACTCAGGCGCCAGTTGCTGAAAATAACCCAACAGGTTCTTATCGGCCTGAGGGTCTAATGGGTAATGATAGATTTCGGCCTGCTCCAGAGTGCGCAGGCGATAGTCTATGCCGCTGTCGACATTCAGCACCTGGCAATGTTTATTGATCAGCGCAATCGCCGGCAGGAAGCGCGCCCGCTGCAGGCCGTTGCGATAGAGCTCGTCGGGAATGATGTTTGAGGTGGCAACCAGGGCAACCCCTTCGGAAAATAGCGCCTGAAACAGGGTCCCAAGTAACATGGCATCGGTAATGTCTGAGACGAAGAACTCATCGAAACAAATCACCTGATAACGCTCGGCCATACGCTTGGCGATTATCAACAGGGGGTCTCGTTGCCCCTTGAGGCCGTCGAGGTCCAGATGGATCTGATGCATGAAACGATGAAAGTGCGCCCTAAGCTTACGCTCACCCGGCAGGGCATCATAGAAGGTGTCCATCAAGTAGGTCTTGCCACGCCCTACCCCGCCCCAGAGATACAGGCCCTGCACCGAAGGCGCAGGCTTAGCGAGGAAGCCCAGCAATTTCGCCATTCCCTTGGGCTTTTGCTGCGCTGCGATCAACTCATCAAAGACACGTTGCAGGGCCTTGACCGCCTGCTCCTGGGCAGGATCATAGGAAAAGTCATCACGTTGTAGATCGGCTTGGTAATGCTGCCAGGGGGTGAGATGCGACACTGAAAATATTCTCTTCTATCCTTAATTCAACCGCCAAATGGTATCACGACAATGAATCTCAGGATATATGTGAGCCAAGCTTAAACCAATGCAAACACAGACACGCTTTAACGAGATGTCCAAGGTTTGATTGCTCGCTAGTCGATGAAGACTAACGAAAAATTAACCTTTGTTAATCACCTGAACTTTATTAATAGGGCAAGAGTCGGATTGAGTAACACAGCATTATTTAATCACTTGATTTACGTCCGAGTAGCCTTATATCTACAGAGCCATAAGTTCATAATTGCAACATTGGAGTCATGAATAGATGAAAACGAAATTATCACTACTTTCCGCCGCACTGCTCGGCGCGAGCCTGATGGTTATGCCTGCCGTTTCTCAAGCCGCCATTCCACTGGCTGTCGACGGACAAGAACTACCCAGCCTGGCCCCCATGCTGGAGAAAACCACTCCGGCCGTAGTTGCCGTCGCCGTATCTGGTACCCATGTCTCTAAGCAGCGTCTGCCCGATGCCTTCCGCTATTTCTTCGGCCCTAATGCCCCGAGAGAACAGGTACAGGAGCGTCCCTTCAAGGGGCTGGGCTCGGGCGTCATCATAGATGCTAAGAAAGGCTATATCGTCACCAACAACCATGTGATCGACGGCGCCGACGAAATTTTAATTGGTCTGCACGATGGTCGTGAGATCGAGGCCAAGCTTATCGGTACCGATGCCGAGTCAGACGTGGCCCTGCTGCAGATTGAAGCCAAGAACCTGGTAGCCCTCAAGCGCGCCGACTCGGATGACCTCAAGGTCGGTGACTTTGCCGTGGCCATAGGTAACCCCTTCGGTTTAGGCCAGACGGTCACCTCGGGTATCGTCAGCGCCATGGGCCGCAGCGGCTTAGGTATCGAGATGCTGGAAAACTTCATTCAGACCGATGCCGCCATCAACAGCGGTAACTCGGGCGGCGCCCTGGTGAACCTCAATGGTGAGCTTATCGGCATCAATACCGCCATCGTCGCACCAGGCGGCGGTAACGTAGGCATAGGCTTTGCGATCCCCGCCAACATGGTCAACAACCTGGTGGATCAGCTGATCGAACACGGTGAGGTGCGCCGCGGCGTGCTAGGCGTCAGTGGTCGTGACCTAGATAGCGAGCTGGCCCAGGGCTTCGGCTTAGATTCCCAACACGGCGGCTTCGTCAATGAGGTGATGCCAGACAGCGCCGCCGACAAGGCGGGCATCAAGGCCGGCGACATCATCATCAGCGTCAACGGCAAGCCGATCAAGTCCTTCCAGGAGCTGAGAGCCAAGATAGGTACCATGGGCGCCGGCGCCAAGGTGAAACTGGGTCTGATCCGCGACGGCGACGAGAAGACGGTCACTGCGGTATTAGGCGAGGCTAACCAGCAGACAGAAACCGCGGCGGGCGCAGTACATCCTATGCTGGCAGGCGCGACCCTTGAAAACAGCAAGAAAGGGGTCGAGATCACCGAGATCGCCCAGGGTTCACCCGCGGCGGCCAGTGGCCTGCTTAAGGGCGATATCATAGTTGGGGTCAACCGCACCCGTATCGAAGATCTTAAGGAGCTCAAGGCGGAGCTGAAGGAACAACACGGCGCCGTGGCCCTGAAACTGCTGCGCGGTAGCAACAGTCTCTATCTGGTTCTCAGATAAGGCTCACAGAGAGGTCATGACCGAGCTTACACACCCGCGTCATGGCCTCTTTTATTACCTGCTTATGCACTTAGGCCAATAGTGCCCTATAAATAAACATGTTAATCTAACGCTACTTTTCCCATAGCACCTTAAATCATGACGCTTAAAGACACGGTAATTTACATCGCGAAAGCAGTTTTTTTCGGCCTCATCATGGCCGCCGTCTTTCTGGTCATTACCCCATGGATAACGGGAACCGCTAATCACGGCAACTTCTTCCAGAGCCGGGGACAAAATGGGATAGAACTCTCCTTCTCCCAGGCGGTACGCCGCGCCGCACCTGCCGTGGTCAACATCTACAGCCTGAGCATAGATCAGAGCCGCCCGCTCAACTCGGGCTCCCTGCAAGGCCTGGGATCAGGCGTGATCATGAGCAAAGAGGGCTACATACTCACCAACTATCACGTGGTCAAGAAGGCTGACGAGATAGTGGTCGCCCTGCAAGATGGCCGCAAGTTTACCTCTGAGGTGGTGGGTTCTGACTCGATCACTGACTTGGCCGTACTTAAGATTGAGGGCGATGCCCTGCCCGTGGTGCCCATCAACTTAGATGTGCCCGCCCAGGTCGGCGACGTGGTTCTGGCTATCGGCAACCCCTACAACCTGGGACAGACCATCACCCAGGGGATCATCAGTGCCACCGGCCGTAACGGCCTGAGTTCGGGATATCTGGATTTCCTCCAAACCGATGCGGCCATCAACGCGGGTAACTCAGGCGGTGCACTGATAGATACCAGTGGTCGACTGATCGGCATCAACACCGCAGCCTTCCAGATCGGTGGCGAGGGTGGCGGCCATGGTATCAACTTCGCCATCCCCATCAAGCTCGCCCACAGTATCATGGGCAAGCTAATCAAAGATGGACGGGTAATACGTGGCGCACTGGGCATCACAGGCGAGGCGATCAATCCTGTGATGGCGCAGATCCTTAACCTGCCAGATCTGACCGGCGTCATGGTCACCGGCGTAGATCATCAGGGGCCTGCGGCCCAGGCCAAGCTGAGACCCAGAGACGTGATCACTAAGTTTAACGACGAAACGGTTCCCGGCGTCGAGATGCTGATGGATAGGATTGCCGAGACGCCTCCTGGCACTCAGGTAACCATGACCATCATTCGCAGCGGCAAGTACTATCAGGTGCCAGTTACCATAGGGGAAAACCTAGGTAATGAGTGAAAGGGTAACGAATAAAGGTTAGCGATTAGCGAACCCAAAAGAAAAGCCAGCTGATGCTGGCTTTTTATTATCTACGCAATTTGGTGATATTGAGGTGATTACCCGTGAGCCCACCTATTTTGGGGTCTTAAATAACCTTAACCAGAAACCACACTCAAGTAGTGCGCCGACCACCAGCAGGCTCAAGGCCCCCAGATGCATCCCCACACCATAACAAACCAGGGCGCCACTAAGCAGCCCGACTAATAACGCCATCCTTTTGCCATGTGCCATATACTCTCCTTAGCATAATTAACTCGGCTTACCTTTCTATACTACAAGTATAAATTCATCTGCATAGCGAAGATTCTATTAAATTTATTTCATAACACCCGACCACATTTTCTGCATGTCTGGCGATAGTAAAACTTCTGCGACTCACTGCCGCTAACCATTTTCACTATGATGTGACCTTAGCATCCGACAAAAAAGACCACCCAGCACACTAGCCTAGGTGGTCTCTACCGCTACGGGGAAGGGCAATGAACTACTTTTCTACTTTATTTTCGTGCGAGCTTACCGCACTTATTGTTAAACCTCTTAATGGGTGAAAGGGTCATTTGTGAATCTTAGCCAAGGCCGCAGCCTTTTCTGTGTAGTCGCCGTGACAATTACCACAGGTGAACTTGGCGGTACCCCATGGCATCTGATACTTGCCATCATCGCTAAACTGTTTGGCATCAGGCGATAGGTCTAAGGTAAAGAGGTGAGACTTGATATCACCGAATACCACATCAGCATTGCCCAGTTTAGGCGCTGTCGTTACCGCACTCTTAGCCAGCTTAGGCATATGACAATCGGTACATTCGGCTATGGCACTGTGACCATATGAGCCGCCACCGTCGGCAAACGCCATGGTGTGACAATCGGTACAGGCCTTAACCGCGCCCATATGTAGGCCATCGCTGCTCTCTTGGTTCTTAGTCGACTTATGTGAGTCATGACAGGTAATACAGCTCATGCCTTTCTTGGCCCCAATTTCATCGCCGGCTTTATATACACCGTGATCCTGTGGAACTACGCCTAAGAGTTCATCTGCCGTTTGATGATGCTGCGCCAAGCCACCTTTGGCGATGATGCGACCACCTACTTTGCTGCCGTTAGGATAGCTATCATTGTACTTGCTGACGAAAGAGGGATAATCCTTCTCACCATCTCGGGTATGGCATTCGGCACAGGTCACCGCCTTACCGTAGGCCATGTCATCGGCAAGGAACTCCTCAGTCGTGCGCGCACTGGCTATCTTGGTGATATTATCCTTCGAAGGTGCCTTGACGTGGAAACTACCCGCCCCATGGCAAGCCTCACACTGAATACCCTGCTCTGCAAAAGTACCGTTCATGCCGGGTAAATTGTCTTGCCGATCAGGATTACGACTGTCACCACCGGCAACATCTGTGGTGCGCTTCCACCCCGTGGTATGACAATTACCGCAGCTATATTTGTAGTCAAATTCGCTGGTCTTATAGTCCCCCATGACATTGGCATCGGCGGGGTGATTATCGGGCACATTCAGCTCGCCCTCGGCGTTACGAATGTTGTATTGAACATCCTTACCCGTCACTATGTAACCGTCTTTATCCAGCCAGCGCATTTTCCAATGATAGCCACCCACCACATAGCTGACTTCATCATAGCTGCTAGGCGCACCTAGGGTATTGTTTGGCGTCGAGTCGACCAGGAGATCTATCGCGCCAGTAATCGTCGTTTCTGGCGTATAGGGGAAACTTGGCTGCGCACCATCACTGATCTTTTGAATCTTAAAGTTATGCCCCGACTTAGAGAAGGAGGCATGCTGCTCGCTATGACAACCGGCGCAGGCGGCCGACCCCACATAGGCCAAGGCCTCAGGTTCAGGCAATGCCTCAACCGTCACAGTGACCTCACCGATCGCCTCATCCGAGCCATCGGTAATGGTGTAATTAAACTTAACCTCTCCTGCCGAGGTTCCCGCAGTAAACTCAAGCTTACCCTCTTTGATGACCACACTGTCGCTGCTGACCGATACTATGGAGAGCGTATCGCCATCGGCATCGGTATCGTTAGCCAGTACATCTATGCTGACCATTTCTGAAACTGTCACCATTGCGCTATCGGCTAGGGCAACGGGAGCATTATTCTCTTCAACGGGTGGGGGAGTTATGGTTTCATCATTGTCGCTACCACATGCCACTAACATGGATATCATGCTAGCGAGCAATAGCTTTTTACATGGAATTTGGTTGCTCATATGTTCATCCTCTCGTGGCTTATGACAATCACCAACTTTGCAGGGAGGGCGATTGATATGTCTCTTTGGACATGGTCACAGTATTTGCGACTTACCACTAAAGGGATAGATTAGGCGATTTCACAATAGCCAGCCTATTGTGAACTTTCCTTATCAGATTGATGATAAAGCCATGATTTTAATGAGTTATAACCATCATGAAAGATTGTGATTTTGTAAAACAAATTGACCCGTTGTTGTAAGAATATAGATCTTGCTCTCATTTTGTTGCACCAGACCTGCCTTCTTTAATTGGCGCAGATGAAAGTTAAACTTAGTGTGATCCTCTACGCCCACTAAACGACAAAGATCCATGAATTTAAGCTGCTTATGAGTGCCTAGCTGTTTGAGCGTCATACGCCTCAAGGGATTTGCCAGGGCCGCATAAACACTATCGGGATCGATATCGGCAGCCGACTTCAATAACTGCTTCTCGGCAATGCTGCGTTTGATACTCATCAGTAATTCACCGGCATTGAAGGGCTTGGTCATCACGCTATCGGCGCCTTTTTTCATGGCATCGACCGCTGTATCGACGGTAGCATAGGCAGTGATAATAATGACGGCAATAAAAGGGTTTAGCTGGCGTAGATTAGAGATAGCCTCAACCCCAGTTATTCCAGGCATCAGCAGATCCAATAGGGCGATGTCGAAGCAATGATGTTCGCAGGCAGAAATCGCCGCCTCCGCGCATTCGACGGCAACGATCTGGTGTCCTTCTAACTCCAATATATCCACCATATTGGTACGCAAGTCTGCATCATCTTCAGCAATTAAAACGTTCGCCATTATGCTTGTTCCTCAAAAACAATCGATATCTGAGTGCCCTGCCCCGGTTGGCTTTCGATGCGCATGGTGCCGCGATGCGCCCTGACGATCGACTCACAGATGGCCAATCCCAATCCTGTGCCCTTACCTATCGCCTTGGTGGAATAGAAAGGTTCCAGGGCGCGGGCACGGCAGGCCTCGTCCATCCCCAATCCCTCATCCTTCACCGTCAGCGCAATACCTGTATCGCATTGCACTGCCTCGACATAGATCTTGCCGCCCTTATCGCTGGCATCCATGGCATTGTTAAGCAGGTTAATCAGTAACTCTTCCAGCTTAATTTTCTGCCCCATGATCTTCAGCCCATGGGCACAATCGACCCTGATATCGAACTCTCTTTGCTTATGGGACAAGAGTTTAATCGCCGAACCTATCACCTCGACCAGCCTCACCCGTGTCGCCTCCTCCGATGCAGGGCGGGCATAGGCTAACAACTCCCGACTGATCTCGGCGGCGCGATTGATGCCTAGGCGCACTCGCTGCATATACTCTTTCTGAGCGGGATCCTGCGATGGATACTTTCGCTCCAATAGATCCAGCGCCAGCGTGGAGGAGGCCAGCGGGTTATTGATCTCATGGGCCACCCCCATGGCAAGCTGTCCTATCGCCTTATATTTATCTGTCTCCACCGCTCGTTTCAGCTTGGCCTCTGTCTGTTGCTCCCGCTCAATATCAAAAATTTTGAGTGCCTTAAACAGAGTGACGAGCACCAGGCCGCTAGCCAGAGTACGCAGCACAGGAATCGACATATGCAAGTCGGTGGCAACCAGACCCGCGAGTATGCCGTAAAGCCATAATCCCCCACCAGTGGCCACAAAGTATTGCCCATAGTCATGTCGTTCTCGTAGCAGGCCATAGCCATATATCGCCATCCCACAACCGGCAAGAAAGGCACTACCAAACCCCAACAACAAACGTGTGTAGTAAGAGGCCTCGGCAAACATCTCATCGGTTAGTTCCAGCGAGGTAGAGAAGCGTACAACCGATACCAGATAGGCCAACAAGATAAGCCAGATCACACCATGGCCGATACGAGCAATGCGCCGGGATAAGGTAGAGAAGAGTAGCCAGGCAAATACCATTAAGCTGGCGAAGGAGAGTGCTAACTTGAGTAGTCTCAGCCACTCCACCAACACCTGATATTGCCGTGAAATGCCGTCGGCAAACAGAATCACATATAGCTCGGACCACTCATGAAAGGCATGGGTAAAGCCAAATAGGGCGAGCGCCCACAGCGTGGGGGAGATAGTGAGTTGACTGTACTTAAAGTTACGAAATACGACGACACAGCCGATGGAGAAGAACACCAGACCGTAGAAGAGATAGATGTTGAACACTATGAAGGTCGCCATGACCAGACTTTAACACCGGCTCAACATGACTTGCCGTGACCCCCTAGACAATATCGCAGCAAGTTTATCCCAGTGACAAAAAAGCCACCCTAGGGTGGCTTTCGATGATGAAGTTAAGTTTAACTGACCCTTACGACCTCGCCGCCTAGGCCCTTAAACTTCTCTTCGATATGCTCATACCCTCTGTCGAGGTGATAGATGCGATCTACCGTGGTTACCCCGTCGGCCACCAGGCCTGCGATCACCAGACTCGCCGAGGCCCGCAGATCCGTCGCCATCACCTGAGCGCCGTTGAGCTGCTCACAACCCTTGATGATACAAGTATTGCCTTCCAGCTCCATGGTGGCGCCCATACGAATAAGCTCGGGCACATGCATGAAACGGTTCTCGAAGATTGTCTCGGTGATGGTCGCCGTGCCTTCCGCCAGGGCGTTGAGCACACAGAACTGCGCCTGCATATCCGTAGGGAAGCCTGGATAAGGCATGGTCTTGATGTTGACCGCCTTAGGGCGTTGGCCCTGCATGTCCAGTTCGATCCAGTCTTCACCCGTGGTGATGCTGGCGCCGGCATCTTCCAGCTTAGCCAGTACGGCCTCCAGGGTCTTAGGATCGGCATCGACACAACGTATCTTACCCTTGGTTACCGCCGCAGCCACCAGGAAGCTGCCTGTCTCGATACGGTCCGGCATCACGCGGTATTCACAGCCGCTAAGGGATTCGACGCCCTGGATGCGAATGGTATCGCTACCCGCGCCGCTGATCTTGGCACCCATGGCGTTGAGGCAGTTGGCCAGATCGATAACTTCGGGCTCTCGGGCCGCGTTCTCGATCACAGTCTCGCCGTCGGCCAGGGCCGCCGCCATCAGCAGGTTCTCGGTGGCACCGACGCTGATCATATCCATAAAGATATGGGCGCCCTTGAGGCGACCATCGACGCGGGCCTTGATATAGCCCTCTTTCACTTCTATCTGGGCACCCATCTGTTCCAGACCATTGAGGTGCAGGTTTACCGGGCGAGCGCCGATGGCGCAGCCACCAGGTAAGGAGACGTCGGCGGTGCCGTAACGTGCCAGCAAGGGACCCAAGATCAAGATAGAGGCACGCATGGTCTTCACCAGCTCATAAGGCGCGCAGAACTCGTTGAGATGGGTAGTAGAGATGGTGATCTTACCCTCATCGCTACGGCTCACCTCGGCGCCGAGGCAGCGCAGCAGCTCACAGCTGGTATTGACGTCCCTCAGGTTAGGTACATTGCTGACCACAAAATCTGTCTCGGCCAGCACGCCCGCCATCAGGATCGGCAGGGCGGCGTTCTTAGCGCCTGAAATCACCACATCACCGGCCAGTGCACCACTGGCCTGAATTGTTAATTTATCCACTATGAGTCTCTAGCCTTACATGTTGAAGATTTTTTCACGCTTCCACTGCGTAGGGGTAAAGGCATTGATAGTGATGGCATGCAGCGCCCCACTGGTCACATGTTCCATCAAAGGGCCGTAGATCATCTGCTGCTGCTTGACGCGGCTCACACCGTCGAAACACTCACCGACGGCAACAATCTTATAGTGTGTCCCATCCTGGCTCACGTGTACTTCATCTAGTGCCAGCGCTTGGCTAAGCAGCTGTTCAATCTCATTGCATTCCATAAACGGATAACCCTTTTATTTGGCTTCTTCGATGAAGAAGTCTTGTAAATCATATAAATCTATTAACTTTTTCAGTTGCTGCGGCGGATTGCAGAGCATCAGGGGCTTACTCTTGGCCTGCCGCTCTGCGACCAGATGCAACAGGAGGGCGACGCCGGCGCTATCGCTATAGGACACGCCTGAGAGATCCAGTCGCTCACAGGCGCCATTGAGCAGTGTCTCTAGCCTTGGCCAGAGCTCCACCACCGCCGCCTGGGACAGCTCGCCATTGACCTGACAGTGCCCCGCCTCCTGATTAAAGGCCAGCATTATAGCTTAGTCCCCTTGTTAACCAAGCTGATATGGTTATTTGTATGAGTCTCTAGCTCTTTGATCACCGCATCTATGCCATTCTGGCGGATAAGGTTAGAGATCTCCGCACTCTTAGAGGAGAGCAGGCTTACCCCTTCTGCCACCAGGTCGAATGCCTTCCAGCTATCGTCTTTCAAGCGACGCACCCTGAAGATCAGCTTGATGGGTGGACGTCCCTGCTCGATGATCTGCACATTGACATCCACCATCTTCTCGCCCTCGAACCCCTTAGCCGGCGCGAACTGCACCTGCTGGTCCGTGTACTCGGTAAAAGCCTGGGCATAGGTGGCGATCAGGTAACTCCTAAACGCCTCGGCGAAACGCTCGCGCTGATCCGGCGTACTCTGACGCAAGTAGGGCCCCATCACCTTATAGGAGGCATACTTATAATCTATGTAAGGCATCAACTCGTCAGAGACTATCACCTTAAGATGGTCTGGATTGGCCTGAATTGTGGCAAAATCCTGATGAAAACGGGCAAAAGTCTTGTTGGCCACAGATTCCACCAAGGCATAGGGGTCCCTGGTGTTGACCGATATATCCTCGGCACTTACCAGATTGCTAACCAGCAACACCATGGAGGAGAAGAGCACTTGCAACAACTGTTTCATATTCGTCCCTATTAATTTTCTTTAGACTTCATACTGTATAAGAACTGGCCGATGAGATCTTCGAGCACTAAGGCTGAGTGAGTATCGTCGATACGATCGCCATCTTTGAGCATGGCAATATCGTCCATCACGAAGCCTGGCGTCAGCCCCAAAAACTGCTCACCCAGCAGACCCGAGGTCAAGATAGACAGGCTACTAGTCTCGGGGAACTGATCGTATTGCTTATCCATGGCCAGCTCGACCACTGCCACCAACTCCTCTGGATCCAGGCTGATGTTCGTCACTCGGCCAACAACCACACCGCCCACCTTGACCGGGGAACGCACCTTGAGACCACCCACATTGGTGAACTTGGCATACAGGGTGTAATGGCTCTGACCAGGCTTCACCTCGACATTGGCCACGTTGAACACCAATACCAGAAAGGCCATCAGGCCCGACAGAATAAACAAGCCAACTAATAGTTCAATTTTTCGAGTCAACATACTCAATTACCACTCAGTTCTATACATACCACGACGGCAAATATATAGGTTTATCCATAAACAAAATTTAATCAGCGGCCAAACATCATGGCCGTTAACAGGAAGTCCAGCGCCAACACCGCCAGGCTGGACTGCACCACGGTTTGTGTGGTCGCCCGGCTGATGCCCTCGGGATTTGGGATCACATGGTAGCCGCGATACAGGGCTATCCAGGTCACCACTACGGCAAATACCAGGCTCTTGATCAGACAGTTCACTATGTCCTGACGCCACTCCACCGAGGCCTGCAGGATAGACCAGAAGCTGCCGCTGTCGATCCCCTTCCATTCCACCCCGACCAGATGGCCACCATATATACCCACGGCGGTGAACATCAACGCCAGTAGCGGCAGGCTGATCACCCCGGCCCAGAAGCGCGGCGCGATCACCTGACGCAGGGGATCGATTGCCATCATCTCCAGGCTGGAGAGCTGCTCTGTGCTCTTCATCAAGCCTATCTCGGCGGTGAGCGCCGAGCCGGCGCGTCCGGCAAACAGCAGCGCGGTCACTACAGGCCCCAACTCACGTAGCAGACTGAGCGCCACCATGGGGCCCAGGCTGTCTTCGGTGCCAAACCCAACCAGAATATTATAGCCCTGTAGCGCCAACACCATGCCGATGAAGAGACCTGAGACCAGGATTATCACCATGGACTGCACACCTATCACGTACAGCTGCCGGATCAGCAGCGGCGTGCCCTTACGCACCCTGGGCACCTTGGCGATGGCGCCCCACAACATGAGTCCGGCGCGCCCCAGGCCAGTGACACTATCGATCGCACCACGACCTAAGCGGGCGATTTGATCAATCACGCTCACCTAACATCTCCTTCTGGTAATCCTGGGCGGGAAAATGAAACGGCACGGGCCCGTCGGGCTCGCCGCCGATAAACTGTTTCAGCTTAGGGTTGTCAGCCGCCTTCAACTCGGCAGGCGTGCCATGGGCAATCACCTTCTTGTCGGCCAGCACATAGACATAGTCGGCGATGCCCAGCACCTCTTGCACATCGTGGGACACCACCACAGAGGTGAGACTGAGGGCATCGCTCAGCTCGCGGATCAGCTTCACCAGCACCCCCATGGAGATGGGGTCCTGACCGGCGAAGGGCTCATCGTAGAGCACCAGCTCGGGCTCCAGAGCTATGGCACGGGCCAGGGCTGCACGTCGCTGCATGCCGCCGGAGAGTTCGCTCGGCATCATCTGCGCCGCGCCTCTGAGCCCCACGGCCTCGAGCTTCATCAACACGATGCGGCGAATGATCGCCTCGGGCAGATCCGAGTGTTCCCGCAGGGCAAAAGCCACGTTGTCGAACACATTCATGTCGGTAAACAGGGCGCCGCTTTGAAACAACATGCTCATGCGCTTACGCAGGGCAAACAGCTCGCTGCGATTGCACTTATGCACGTCTATGCCGTCGACCTTAATGATGCCCGAGTCCGGACGCAGCTGACCACCAATCAGCTTAAGCAGTGTGGTCTTGCCTATGCCGCTTGGGCCCATGATGGCGGTCACCTTTCCTCTGGGTATGGTAAGGCTGACATCGTCATAGATAACATGGCTACCACGACTGAAGGCTAGGTGGCTGATCTCCACCAAAGGTTGCACGTGTTCCATTGGCTCAGTTTCACCCTTTGCTTGGTTGTCATGACTTAGCGATTGATGACTCATAACGGGACCTAATGCATTCCATGGTAAGGCGGCAGGAAAAGAGACAAATTGTACGAAATTGACGGATTGTGCACAACTGAATCGACACTATCTTTGCGCAATACTTTCAATTTTGTTCAAATCCAGCGAAAATGCGCGGCAGACTCTTAAACAAAAAGATTTTCAATGCTATTTAATATTTTCTTACTGATTGCTGGTTTGGGTGCCCTTGTCTGGAGTGCCGACAAGTTTGTCTTCGGCGCCGCGGCATTTGCCCGTAATCTTGGCCTGCCTCCCATGCTAATTGGCCTCACCATAGTTGCCATGGGCAGTTCGGCTCCGGAAATGTTTGTGGCAGCCACAGCCTCCCTCGAAGGCATGACAGACACGGCCATAGGTAACGTGCTGGGTTCCAACGTTGCCAACATCACGCTGATCCTGGGAATCACCGCGCTCCTTGGCGCAATCTCGGTAAGCTCACAGACACTCAAGCGCGAAATCCCTATGATGCTTGGTGCCACGGCACTGGCGGGTTACTTTCTGCATGACGGCCAGCTGACCCGCATAGAGGGACTGGTACTGATGGCACTCTTCTTCTCCCTCATGGGGTACCTCATCTGGCATGCGATCTCCAACAAGGAAAGAGATCCGCTGATCGATGAGGCCGAGAGCGAGGTGCCTAAAGATGTACCCACCCCCAAGGCGATCCTCTGGCTCGTGGTCGGTATTGTGCTGCTGCCACTATCTGCCGACTGGATGGTGCAGGGCGCCGTGGGTATCGCCAAGGCCTTCCATATGTCAGACTTAGTCATCGGCCTGACCATTATCGCCGTCGGCACCAGCCTGCCGGAACTGGCAGCCTGTGTGGCAGGTGTACTGAAGAAAGAAGACGATCTGGCCATAGGCAACGTGGTTGGCTCTAACCTGTTTAACATTCTTGCGGTATTGGCACTGCCCGCCCTTATCGCCCCAGGTGCGGTGGATGCCGCCGCCAGCAGTCGCGACTTTTACATGGTGATGGCAACCAGTGTTGCCCTGGCCATACTGATTTTATTAACCGGCAAAGCCCGCCAACTACGCCCTTGGCATGGCGGCGTGTTATTAGCGACTTTTATCGCGTACCAAGTCACGCTTTTCCTATCCTAATAACGTTTAGGCCGACAAAATAGAGAGAACAAGATGGTAGATGCAGATCAATTACGTCAATGGGGACGCAAGGTTATCGATACCGAGCGCAACGCGCTGGACAACCTGTATCAATATGTCGACTCGAGTGAATTCGCCAAGGCCTGTCAGCTGATCCTCGCCTGCACCGGCAAGGTGATAGTGATGGGCATGGGCAAGTCTGGCCACATAGGTAACAAGATCTCGGCCACACTAGCCAGCACTGGCACCCCGGCCTTCTTCGTCCACCCCGGTGAGGCCAGCCACGGCGACCTGGGCGTACTGAGCGAGAACGATATCGTACTCGCCATCTCCAACTCGGGCGAAGCCAGCGAAATTTTAACCCTGATGCCTGTGATCAAGCGTATGGGGCTCCCTGTCATCGCGGTGACGGGTAAACCCGAGTCCAACATGGCCAAGCATTCTGTGGTTCACCTTTGTATCGAAGTACCGGAAGAGGCCTGTCCGCTCGGGCTGGCACCCACCTCGAGCACCACGGCGACTCTGGTTATGGGTGATGCCCTGGCGGTCGCCCTGCTGCAGGCTCGTGGCTTTACCAAGGACGATTTCGCCCTCTCCCACCCAGGCGGTAGCCTGGGACGCAAACTGTTGCTCAAGGTGAGCGACGTGATGCACAAGGGCAAGGAGCTGCCTCTGGTGGCCGAAGATATCTGTATTACTGAGGCCCTGTATGAGATCTCCAAGAAGGGATTGGGCATGACAGGCGTGGTCGATAGCCAGGGGCTTCTGGTCGGCATCTTCACCGATGGCGACCTGCGCCGGGTGATCGACGCCGAGATCAACCTGCGTAAGACCTCCATCTCAGAGGTGATGACACACGGCTGCGTCACCGTTAGCCAGGGCATCTTAGCCGCCCAGGCCCTTAAGTTGATGGACGAGAAAGAGATCAACGGCCTGATCGTCACCGACGAGCAACAGAAGCCGATTGGTGCACTCAACATGCTGGACATGGTTAAGGCGGGGGTGATCTAACATGGCACATCAAGGTTTCTACGGCCCCATCAGCGACACTGTCTGGCAGAAAGCCAAACAGATCAAGCTCTTGATCTGCGACGTCGACGGCGTCTTCTCCGACGGCCTGGTCTATATGAGCAACTCGGGCGACGAACTCAAGACCTTCCATACCCGTGACGGCTATGGCGTCCGCTCGCTGCTGACCAGTGACATCCCCGTTGCTATCATCACGGGGCGCAAGTCCAAGATAGTGGAAGATCGCATGACGGCCCTAGGGATCACCCATATCTATCAGGGCGTCGACAACAAGATGGTGCCCTATCAGGAGCTGCTGGATCTCTACAAGGTGACGCCAGAAGAAGTCGCCTATATCGGTGATGACATGGTAGATCTGCCCGTGATGCAGAAGGTTGGCCTGTCCGTTTGTGTGGCCGACGGTCACCCCTATGTGCGCCAACATGCCGACATGGTCACCCACATCAAGGGGGGCCATGGCGCCCTGCGTGAACTGACAGATCTTATCCTGCTCAGCCAAGATAAGTTTGCCACGGCCCACGGAATGAGCATATGAACAGAGTCACGCTGGCGATCATCGCCTTCTTCGGTACCGCGCTGATCCTCTATTGGCAGGTGCAGTCGAAAAAGGGTGACGAAGATCTGGCCTTGAGCAATACAGATCGTCCCGACTACATAGCCCGGGATCTCAAGAGCGTGCAATATAATGAAGAGGGTGGCATCAACAGCCGGGTATCGGCCAGTCACATGGAGCACTTCGCCGAGCGCAATCTGACCTACTTCACCCAGCCCATCTATCTGGTCTACCCGGACAACGGCGATGCCCAGTGGCGACTGAGATCGACCAAGGGCACTCTGGATAAAAATAGCGGACGGGTCACCCTGGAAAATAATGTTATCATTGATGCCATTAGCCCAGAGGAGCCGATTCAGACTATAGAGACCACCTATCTGGAGCTGGATCTCAATACTATGATTATGACATCCGACAGAAGCATTCGGATCACCGGCCAGGATTTCCTCATCACAGGGGAAGGCTTATATGCCGATCTCAACGCACAAAATATAAAACTGACGAGTCAGGTAGAAGGAACATATGAAACTAAATAGCCTTATTCTTGCGGGCCTGCTGCCCCTGGTCAGTATTGGCGCACAGGCCAAGGTAAACGACCTGCTGCAAGAGGTTAAGATCTCTGCCGCCAGCCAGGAAGCCGACATCAAGAACAACCAGATCATCTTCCATGGTCCGGTGGAAGTGACTCAAGGCTCAATCAAAATATTGGCCAGTGAGCTGCGCGCCTTCAGCAAAGAGAAGAACAGCGGCAAGATCCTAATCGCCACAGGTAACCCGGCCACCTACTCTCAGGTGATGGAAGATGGCCGTCCCGCCTCGGCCAGCGCCAAGGAGATACGTTACGAGCTCTCCAGCCGCACCCTGACACTGATCGGTGACGCCACCCTAGAGCAGGAAGGCAGCCAGGTCACAGGTTCTCAGATCCGCTACAACATAGAGCAGCAACAGCTGATCGCCGAGAGCACAGGCAAAGACAGAGTGATCACCATCATTCAGCCTGAAAACTATCAGGAACAGATTCAACCCGAAAACAAGCCAGAAGAGAAACCCGAACAACCCGAGCAGGAAAAGCAATGACAGACTTGACCTTGAAGGCAGAGAATCTCGCCAAGAGCTATAAGAGTCGTGCCGTTGTCCAAGACGTGAGCCTCACGGTCAAGACCGGGCAGATCGTCGGTCTGCTAGGACCAAATGGCGCCGGCAAGACCACCACCTTTTACATGGTCGTCGGCCTGGTACAGAGCGACAAGGGACGCATCTTTATCGATGACGACGACCTGACGCTAGATCCCATGCACCTACGTGCCCGTAAGGGCATAGGTTACCTGCCCCAGGAGGCCAGCATCTTCCGTAAGCTCTCGGTGCGGGACAACATCATGGCCGTGCTCCAGACCCGCAGCGATCTTAATAACAATGGCCGCGAAGAGGAGCTGGAACACCTGCTGGAAGAGTTTCATATCACCCATATCCGCGACAGCCAAGGCATGGCCCTCTCGGGCGGTGAACGTCGCCGGGTCGAGATCGCCAGGGCACTGGCCGCTAATCCTAAGTTTATTCTCCTCGACGAACCCTTCGCCGGGGTCGATCCCATCTCGGTTATCGATATCAAGAAGATCATCGAGCAGCTTAAGAATCGCGGCCTTGGTGTGCTGATCACCGACCATAATGTGCGCGAAACATTAGACGTCTGTGAAAAAGCCTACATAGTTAGCCATGGTAATCTGATCGCCGAGGGCACACCCGCCGAAATCTTAGACAACCAGCAAGTACGAGCAGTGTACTTAGGTGAACAATTCAAGCTATAGTTAATCTTATAATAGGGTCACAAACAGTAAGCCTATTTCAGATTGTGGCCTAAGGAACTATCCGATATATTTGTCCGGCACTTATAGCCAGAGCTTTCTCATTTTATAATTAGAAACAAGGGAATAGCAGTACGATGAAAGCGTCACTTCAGCTCAAAATGGGTCAGCATCTCACCATGACGCCCCAACTACAACAGGCCATACGTCTGTTGCAGTTGTCGTCATTAGAGCTGCAGCAGGAGATCCAGCAGGCATTAGAGTCCAATCCGCTCCTGGAATTGGATGAAGAGCAAGAGAGCGCCAGCGTCGAACTGCAAGACGATACGGGCAGCGACAACTTCGACAACAAGTATGACGACAAGATAGAGCTGGATTCGAGTCAGGATAACTCAGGGGTCGAGACCTCAGACGCCCTGACTCAGGACTCTATGCCAGACGAATTGCCGGTCGACACCACTTGGGATGAGGTCTACACCGCCTCACCCAACTCAAGCTCTGGCGCCATGCGTGACGACGACATGCCTTTTCAGGGCGAGACCAGCGAAGGCCTATACGAGCACCTGGAATGGCAGAAGAACCTGACCCCCTTTTCCGATAACGATCTGGCCATCGCCACCGCTATCATAGATGCCATCGACGAGCGTGGTTACCTTACCCAGACCTGTGAAGATATTCTCGAGGCCATGGGCGACCCAGAGATCGAACTCGACGAGGTCGAGGCGGTACTCAAGCGGGTGCAACACTTCGATCCCATAGGCGTGGCGGCGCGCGATCTCAGCGAATGCCTGACGATCCAGCTAGCCCAATACGGTGACGACACCCCCCATATCGACAACGCCCGCATGCTGATCAAGGAGCACCTGGATCTCATCGCCGGACGAGACTTCCGTCTGCTGATGCGCAAGACCAAGCTCAAAGAGGACGATCTGCGTGAGGCGATCGCCCTGATCCAGACCCTGAATCCCCGTCCCGGTCTCGCCATCACTGCCAGTCGCGACGAATACGTGATTCCCGATGTGACCGTCACCAAGAAGAAGGGACGCTGGGTGGTCGAACTCAATCCAGACAGCATGCCCAAGATCAACGTCAATCAGCAGTATGCCGCCATGGCGCGCAACACCAAGAGCCAGGCCGATGGTCAGTTCATCCGCGGTCACCTGCAGGAAGCCAAGTGGTTCCTCAAGAGCCTGGAAAGCCGCAACGAGACGCTGCTCAAGGTGACCAACTGTATTGTCGACTTCCAGCAGGGCTTCTTCGAATTCGGTGAAGAAGCGATGAAACCCATGGTGCTGAACGATATCGCCGAGGCGGTGGAGATGCACGAATCCACTATCTCCCGCGTAACGACCCAAAAATATATGCATACCCCGAGAGGGATCTTCGAACTCAAATACTTCTTCTCCAGTCATGTCGGCACCGACGATGGCGGAGAGTGCTCTTCGACAGCAATCCGAGCCTTCATCAAGAAGCTGGTTGCTGCGGAAAACCAGAAAAAGCCATTGAGCGACAGCAAGATGGCTCAACTCCTGGCTGAACAAGGAATTAAGGTGGCGAGACGTACCATTGCCAAGTATCGCGAGGCGATGCTGATCCCACCTTCGAATCAGCGCAAGAGCTTATAAAACGAACCTGGAAACTGGAGGACTATCTTTATGCAAATAAACCTGACTGGACACCATATCGAGATCACCCAATCTCTACGAAGCTATATCGAAGAGAAATTCACAAAGCTTGAACGCCATTTCGATCAGATCAATAATGTGCACGTTGTATTAAATGTCGAAAAGTTACAGCAAAAGGTTGAAGCAAAGTTACACCTCCGTGGCGGAGAAGTGTTCGCAACATCCGAACATGCGGACATGTATGCCGCGATTGACTCCCTGATTGACAAACTCGATCGTCAGGTCATTAAACACAAAGAGAAGCTTACTAAACATTAACGATGGAACTGAGTACCATCCTGCGGCCGGAGTGCACCACCTGCGCCACTCCGGGCAGTAAGAAAAAGGTACTGGAGCTTATCAGCGACTTAGCCGCTGTCCAGTACCCTACCCTCTCCTCTCAAGAAATTTTTGAAAGCCTTCTGGCGCGAGAGAAAATGGGCAGCACAGGTATAGGCAATGGTATCGCGATTCCTCACGGGCGGCTATCTAACATAGATCAACCCGTAGCCGTACTGGTGAAATGTGCTGAACCAATCGCATTCGATGCCATTGACAATCAGCCCGTCGATATCCTTTTTGCATTATTGGTGCCCGCAGATCAATGCGAGCAACACCTTAGCACCCTGGCCGCCATGGCAGAGAAGCTCAACGATAAGGCCATCGTGAAGCAGCTAAGAAAAACCCAAGATGAGTCAGAACTCTATCAGGTGATCACCCAATGAAATTGGTTTTGGTATCCGGACGCTCAGGATCGGGAAAATCCGTCGCGCTTAGGGTCTTAGAAGATCTAGGCTACTACTGTGTCGACAATCTGCCCTTGCAGATGATGGAAGCCCTGCTGGAACAGCTCAAGGGCAGCAACGAGCTCGTGGCCATCAGCGTCGATGTGCGCAACATGCCCAGCGAAGAGATCCAGCTGGAAAAGCAGCTGGCCAAGCTCCCCAAAGATACCGAAATCTTAAGTTTCTTCCTCAACTCCAGCGACAGCGTGCTGCTTAAACGCTATAGCGAGACTCGCAGGCTGCACCCACTGTCACGTTCTAAGGTCTCCCTCAAAGAAGCGATTCAGCTCGAAGGCAAGTTGCTCGACCCCATCGCCAAGTTAGTGGATCACTATATCGACACCTCCAACCTCAACATCTATGAGTTGAGCGACAAGGTACGAGAGATCCTGCTAGGCACCATAGACAAAGAGTTGGTGATCAACTTCGAATCCTTCGGCTTTAAATATGGCATGCCGACCGAGGCCGACTTCATGTTCGATGTGCGCTTCCTGCCCAACCCCCATTGGGAGCCGGAGCTGAGGCCACTTACCGGCCTGGATGAACCGGTGCAACAGTTTCTGAGTCAGCAACCCCTGGTCAACAAGTTTATCTGGCAGATCGAAAACCTACTGGAAACCTGGTTGCCTCACCTTGAGCGCAACAACCGCAGCTACCTCACCATCGCCATCGGCTGTACCGGTGGTCAGCACAGATCTGTCTACGTGACCGACCAGCTCGCCAAGCTGTTCAACAAGGGCAAGCATAAGGTACAGGCACGTCACAGAGAGCTAAAGCATGGCTAAGTTGGCCCGTGAGCTGACCATCTGCAACAAGTTGGGCCTACACGCCAGGGCGGCGACTAAGCTGGCAGTGCTTGCCGCCAAGTTCGACGCCGAGGTCACTCTGATCCAGGGCGATAAACAGGCCTCGGCAGCCAGCGTACTCGGCCTCTTGATGCTCGAGACCGGCATGGGTAAAACCATCACCATCACCAGCGAAGGCAAAGATGCTCAGGCGGCCTTGGATGCCATCAGCGCCCTTATTGACGCCAAATTCGATGAGGCCGTATAATCGGCTCGCTTTCCGGTATCAGCTTAATTCCGTCCTATACTTATCATAGACTTACAAGCCTACCACCCAAGCCGTTCAATCAACTGCCAAAGGAGGAGCTATGCCGATCGAAGTGTTAGATAGTGAAACCACAGATCAACGCCTTAATCAGCTGACTCAAGCCTTAGGCAGCGGCATGTTTGTCCATGTTCGAAGCATGCTACACGACATGGCCGCCTCAGATATCGCCTTCATCCTGGAGTCTTCGCCACCACGTACCCGTCAGGTGCTGTGGCAGCTGATCGATCAGGAGCATACCGGTGAGATCCTCGATGAGCTGGGGGAAGAGCTCAAAGATACCCTTATCACCCAGATGAGTCCCGAGCGCGTCGCCAAGGCGGCCGAAGGCATGGACACGGACGATCTGGCCTACATACTGCGCAGCCTGCCCGACAGCGTCTTCAATCAGGTACTACAGTCGATGACGGCGCAAGACAGGGCCAGGGTGGAACAGGCGCTCTCCTATCCGGAAGATACCGCCGGCAGTATCATGAACACAGATACGGTGACAGTGCGCCCCGATGTGAACGTCGATGTGATCCTCCGTTACCTGAGGATCCGCGGCGAGCTGCCCGACGCCACCGACACCCTCTATGTGGTGGACAAACGCGACAGCCTGCTGGGCGGAGTACGTATCACAGATCTGCTGACCTGTGACCCTAACGCCTCGGTGCGGGAGATCATGAACGACGATCTCGAAGGGATCCCCGTGGCCATGGACGACGGCGAAGTCGCCCAACTATTCGAGCGCCATGACTGGGTCTCGGCCCCCGTGGTCGAAGAGGAGACCAATCGCCTGCTGGGGCGTATCACCATCGACGATATCGTCGACGTGATCCGTGAAGACGCCGAACACTCCATGATGGGGATGGCGGGGATGGACGACGACACAGATACCTTCGGCCCTGTGGTCAAGAGTACCCTGAGGCGCTCCCTCTGGCTGACCATCAACCTGTTTGCGGCGCTGTTGGCCGCCTCGGTCAGTAACATGTTTGAGAACACCCTGGAGCAGTTTGCCACCATCGCCATCTTGATGACCATAGTACCCAGCATGGGGGGCGTGGCCGGCAATCAGACCCTGGCTCTGGTGATCCGGGGCATCGCCCTGGGGCAGATAGGCCAGAGTAACTCCCGTTGGCTGATCGGTAAGGAGCTGGCCATCGGCTTTCTCAACGGCCTGCTCTGGTCCATGTTGGTGTTTGCCGCCATTTGGCTGTGGAAGGGCGATATCGCCTTGGGCGGACTGATCGGCGGCGCCATGCTGATCAACATGACGGTGGCCGGTCTGGCAGGCGCCAGCATTCCACTGCTGCTGAAGAAGTTTAACGTCGACCCGGCACTGGCGGGCGGCATGGTGCTGACTACGGTCACAGATGTGATCGGCCTGTTCGCCTTCCTCGGCCTCGCCACCCTGTTTCTGCTGCATTGACACCTAAGCGCCTGCCAAATCCAATCGGAGGCGCTTGAATTACAATGTAATCGACATCTTTTTCACGCTAGTATGGTTATCGTCACATCATAGAGAGAGGTGACATGCACAATACTCAAATACTCATCATCGAAGATAATGCCGATGTCGCCGGCGTCCTGGGAGATTACCTGGAGTCCCAAGGGGCTCAGGTTGATTATGCCAGCAATGGCGAGCTAGGCCTTCGCCTCGCCACCGACGGGCATTTCGACGCCATCATACTGGATCTCATGCTGCCTAAGATGGATGGCTACGCCGTGGCCAAGGTCCTGCGCCAGCAGGGATCCAGCGTACCTATCCTGATGTTGACGGCGCTGGACGATAAACAGGATCTGCTGCAAGGCTTTCACAGCGGCGCCGACGACTACCTGACCAAGCCCTTCGATCTCGATGAGCTGCATGTACGCCTGCAGGCATTGATCAAGCGTCAGCTGGGACGCGTCGCTCAGGGCTGTCAGCAGTGTGGCCCGCTCACTCTCAACATCGCCGAGCACACGGCCTACCGAGACGGCAAGAAACTGCAGCTGACCCCCAGCTGCTATCAGATCCTGCACCTGCTGATCTCCCGGGCCCCCAACGTGGTAAAACGCGAGGAGATAGTGCAGCACCTGTGGGGCGAGGAGCCACCTAACAGCGACATCCTACGTAGCCACATGTACCAGCTGCGAAGCCAGGTGGATAACCCCTTCGACACCCCCATCATACTGACCGTGCCTAAGATTGGCTTTCGGTTAGACGTGAAGCAATAGAGGCCCAACTGGTGCGAAAAACTGCCAAGAGTCTGACCCGTAAGCTAAGTGTCTACTTCGGTGGCATCGCCCTCCTGGTCGCTGCCATTCTTTACCTGCTGAGTATCGTGATCCTCTACTGGGTCGAAGATGAGCTCAACCGCCGCACCCTGGAGCAGATAGCCCCCAGCGCTCAGACAGCGTTCGAACAGGGCGCGAGCTCGCCACAGATCCTAAGCACCACTATCACCGCCTATAACGATGCTTCCTCCTTACCCGAGGAGTATCAGGCCATTACCGATCTCCCCCTTGGCTTTCTCGATGAGTTACACGACACCTTCAAGGAGGATATCTTCATCTTGCGCAGCCAGTATAGCCACGGCGAGGCGACACATCCCCTCATCCTGGTGATGGATGCCGAGAAGGTAGAGCTGAGCCGCGGCGAATGGAGCAGCATCAGCCTGGTGATCCTGGCCGTCACCCTGATGCTGTTCGCCATGTTTGGCTTTGCCATCACCCTGCTCACCCGCAGATTAATCGCCCCCATCCGAGCCATCAGCAATCAGCTAGAGGACTCCGAGGGCGATCGACGCTTTCGCGTCTCCAAGGATGCCACCCTGGAATTTCATGCCCTCACCGACAGCCTAAACCACTATCAGCAAGAGATAGCCCAGCTGATCCGACGGGAGCAGGCCTTCTCCCGCTATGCTAGCCATGAACTGAGAACCCCACTGACCATCATCCAGGGGGCCAGCCGCCTGCTGGAACAAGAGGGCAACCCTGAGTTTCTCAAACGACAACGCCATCGTATCGCCAAGGCCGCCGGCAATATGCAGCAGATCATAGATGCGCTGCTCAGCTTGGTGAAACAGGAGAGAGGCTTAAACAGAGCCGAACTCAGGGCACTCGACGAGAAGGAGCTTAGACAGATCCTTGCCGAGGTCGAGCCTCTGGCGAGTCAGAAACAGATCCAATTGAGTCTCACGCTCGATGCTACGCCACAGATAGCACCCAGCGAGGCCGTGCTACGCATGTTAATGATCAACTTGCTTAATAATGCCATCAACGCCAGCGACAGCGGCCGCATCACCATAGGTGTCGATGAAAAGGGAATATGGGTGAAAGATCAGGGCCGTGGCATGAGCAGCAGCGATAACCGCCCCCAGGGCCATGGTCTAGGGCTGGAGATCGTCGAGGCCCTATGTAAGCGCTATCAATGGCGTTTTAGCCTCAGCAATGACAATGAGGGCTGTATCGCCAGTTTGCACTTTCCTGTATCCAGTGATGCCCCCTGATGGTGCAAAACCGTTACTGAGCCAGGAACCGGCTCGTCCAATACTAGCTATTTCGCCTGTCATCTAATTGGCATAAGTTTCGCTTATCCTAGCGCGGTCACGCACTCAGGAGGCTTTCCCTTGTATCCACTCAAGACACAATGGCACACCGATGACACAGACGGGTTTTGGCAACATCCACTCGATGGGCGGCTAGAGGATGAAGATGAGCACACACGACACCATAGCGACATGACAGGGCGTATCGACAAGTATCTGGGCGCCGCAGATGTAAGAGCAGTGCATCGGAGCGAACAGAAGATGCTCAGCCTAAATCGCGAGATTGTGGCATTAGTGGCCGAGCAGGCCAGACTCTCGCTCAACTAGCGCTTTGCATATGAGCTAATGCCTAAACGCATAGAGTAGCCAGTCGCTAACCCCCCTAGCGGGATTTAGGAGTAATGTTGGAGAGGCTATCGAAGAATCTCTGCCTCTGCTTCTCGGCATCGAAGCGGCGCACCATCTGCCACTCCTGATACAGGGCGATAGCAAAACCTATGATCACCACCAACAAGCATCCGGCTCCCAGGTAGGTGATGATATTTACTGCGACATCTGCTCCTGCAGAACTGCTGGCGCTGCCAAAACCTATCATACACAACCCTTACACTTAGTCTCTGGATGACCAAGAGTCACCTTCGACCTCAGGGTATGGGTGAAAAATTAAACAAAACTTAAACCAGTTAGCCCCTTTAGATGAGTTCTGCGTTAATTGGAGCCAACTCACTGAAACCCGTTGGATTATTTGCCACCACCTAGACGCAGCTAGATTGAAACAAAGTGTATCGGCAGGCCATTTTCACCACCTCGCCCACTCAAGGCGGAATCACTATTGGGTCATTATCACCAGGAACTTGCTCTGCAACTCTACCTTATCCTGCCTGCCATACTTGATCAGCAGATCCGCCTTACCATCTTGATTCAGATCTTCGCAGCTGAGCATGTCGCCATCGATAGGCAGGGTGAGTTTAAGGCTTTCCTTGCGATCGAAGAGTGCGCCCTTGGCGTTGCCCAGAAACAGGTCCAGCTCGCTCTCGTCATCGGAGAGCAGCAGATCCTGACGCTTGTCGCCATTGATATCCGCCAGCTTAACCACAGGGGCGCCGCTCTGCCCAGAGGTCAGGCTGAAACTCAACTCCACCGACTTACTCATGTTAGGCCTAGCGGCGAAACGCCGCTTATCGTCCATGGTAAACAGATGCACATCCTGGTCGATACTCCCCGACACCAAGGCGCCTATGATCTGTGACAGGCCGATATCGAACCCGGATACCAGCACCTCACTGCGACCATCTAGATCGATATCCACCAGCTCGAAGCCCGTCAGGGTGCCATCGCCGCGGATCACGCTCTGGGGCTGTTTGCCGAAAGTCACTCCCTTCTCCCCCTTAATCCCAAGGTAGATCTCATAGTCGTTGACCCTATCGAGCACGCCAGAGCTCTTGGTATAACGCACCACCATATCCACAAGATCGTCACCGTCGACATCCTGAAGTGCCTCTACCTTACGGTACACGAGATCGCTCTGATCCAGCGCCTCACCATAGGCGTCACGCCTGTCCCACCAGTCCAGGCCGCTGATCGCCTGACTCACCGCCTGAAATCTGGGATAAGTCTCGAACTTGCCATCTTCATGTTGGGCATAGATCTCCAGCTCTCCCTCGCCCACCTTGATGATGTCGTCGCGCCCATCGACATTCATGTCGGCAAAATAGAGCTTACTCTCGCTGTAACGAGCACCATCGCGATAGAGCAGCACCTTGGGCTGAATTGCCAGGGTCTGGGTCTGCCAGCCATCCTCCTGACTGAGAAAGAGTTGCGTCTGCTCAAACTGCCCCACGATGAAGTCGTCGCGACCATCACCGTTGAGATCCTGCACAAACTCGCCGCGGGCAATGAATTCGACGCGGGGTTTCACCACCAGCGGCGCCACATCGAGCAGCTGGCGAAGTGCCAGCCCCTGGTCGCTGACCGTCAACACAGAGAGATGAGATCGCGACATGAAGTAGACAGACTGAATTGAATCGGCCAGCTGTGGCTTTCCCTGCTGTAAATTGTTCTGCTGTAAATTGCCCTGCTGTAAATTGGCCTGCTTTGGCGTAGCACTCACATCGTATCGATATAGATCGCCAGGCAGAGGCATCTTATTCAGCAGCCGATACTGGCTGCTATCTAAATCTAAGCCATAGACGGCGAGCCATTTGGTCTGGCGGTCATCGACGCCTATCGCCAGTAGCTCCTTGTTGGCATCGCCGACTAAGTTGAGGCTCTCCAGCGGGTGGGTGAGTTTAAAGCCGGTATCGATCGTTTGGGACACAAACGCCAGCGGCGGCGCCTTATCGGCTAAGATCTGCATGGAACAGAGCAGGGTCAGGCTGGCGGTAAGCCAGGGCACGAGGGCACGAATTGCCGGTAATTTCACAGATCATTTCCCTATGTGAAGCGAGTTGGGTTCTAATCTATCGATTCCCGGCGAAAAAGAAAGTTCAGTTAATGACTTGTTACAAACAAAAAAGCGCTCTCGGTACCCAGCAAGCCTGAGCGGATCTCAATAACGATTCTGGCTTACTCTTCCTGTCCCGGCTTACTCTTCATTTCCCGGCTCAGGCTTCCAGGCGCGGGTCATCTCCCGGCGCCCCAGAGCCCCGGGATGGGGCTTCACCCTGAAGCCTGCGGCCTTCAGGTTACGCTTGAACTGACCGTTGGCACAGTAGCTCACCAGCATGCCCCCCGGCATCATCATGGGGAAGAGGCGATCGAAGTTATCCTGGGTCCAGAGCTCGGGCTGCTTGCTCGGTGCAAAGCCGTCGTAGAACACCAGGTTTATTGAATCTTCCGGCAAGGCCAGGCTATCCCAGATGCCGTGGATCTTATGTAGCACGAAGCCGGGAAACAGGGTGACATCCTCGCCCCAGGGCGCGCTGTGTAGGCGATCGAACAGGTCCTGCAGTGCTGGCGGCAGGTGCTCCTTGTAGTTCAGCTGAGCGATCACATCGCTAGGCACTGGATAGGCCTCTACCGTCACGAAACGTATCGGCCTTATGAGCCTATCCGGCTTACCATCGCTGCCCAGCACCTGCTTTAGCGTCAGCATGGCATTCATGCCCGAGCCAAACCCCAACTCGAGAATATTCACCCGCTCGAAGCTGGGGTCCAGATCGGCAAGGCCCGACTGAATATAGACATGTTCAGACTCGCTGATGGCGCCGTTATGGGCATGATAACTGTCGTCAAACAGGCTGCTCATCAAGGTGTGGGAACCATCCTTGGTCATCTGTACATGGATCTTGTTCATTTAAGGCTCATCAAAAAGGGAGTTGCAGGGGCCAGATTGTACCTTAGACGGGGCCTTGGAATGCAAGTGTTTCCCCAAAGGCGCCAGTCTAGGCTCAGATCAAAACAAAACCCAACAAGAGTGATCAAACTCACAGCCAAGAAGCCATAGGCATGGGAGAATCCGCGCCACTTTCAGTCATCTAGATGGTAATCGGGTATTTCACCCATGTGACTCAGCACCTCACTAGCTAATGCGTCAACGACAAGTGCCTCAACAGCTTGCACCTTAACAGCTTACGCCTCACCGACTAGTGGCTCACCGGCTAGCGCTTTTCGAGATCAGACTAATGAGCAAACCCGGCAGTCTGAGCGTCAGACGAGTGAGCGATGACAAGGCAGTGCCCAGCACACGACCCAATAGAACATAAGCAAGAGAATACTTACGAGCCCTATGCCCAGCCATACCCAAGTTAGCGCCAAAGGCAATGCCCTGGCGATCGTCTCCTTTCTGCTGTGGGGGCTGATGCCCCTCTACTATCAGTTTCTGCCGGGCGCGGATATCACCGAAATGCTGGCGATTCGCCTGCTCGGCTCAGTGCCCTTCATGTTGCTGGTGTTTCTACTGCTTGGTAAACCTCTGCCCAGCCTGGAAATGCTTAAGGCTAACCTGCCCTCGGTGGCTCTGTGCGCCTTGGCATCACTTATCATGTGTGTCTCCTGGTACAGCTTTACCTGGGCACTGACCCATGGTCAGGTGTTGGCGGCAAGCCTGGGCTTCTTCATCAACCCACTGTTTGCCATCGGACTGGGAGTACTGTTTCTGAAAGACAGGCTGTCTGTCGCCCAGAAATGGGCTGTGGTACTCGGCACTCTGGGTATAGGCTACATGGTGATGGCCTATGGTCAGCTGCCCTGGCTGGCACTGCTCATGGGCAGCTTCTTCGCCCTCTATGGCCTGTGTAAGAAATTTATCCGCTTCGACTCGCTCACCTCTGTCACCATAGAGGCGGCCCTGCTCACCCCCATCGCCGCCGGCTATCTGCTCTGGCTTAGTGCCACGGGCCAGAGTGAGGCGTTATCGAGCGGCACGGGCACACTACTGCTCTACATTGGCTCGGCGCCCGTGACCCTGTTGCCATTGATCTTCTTCGCCCTGGCGATTCGTCACACCAGCCTCTCCATGGTCGGCCTGATGCAATACATAGAGCCTACCATGCACTTCCTGCTGGCGATCTTCCTGTTTAACGAGGCGTTCGATAGCATCAAGGCCGTGAGTTTTGTCCTGATATGGGTTGGGCTACTCTTCTGCTCGTTGGAGGCCCTGCCCGGTCTGTGGCGTAGTCTCGCCGCCCGGCGACAGTTGCACCACCCCCGCTAGGATCTCTGCCACCACGCGGCGACTGAAGATCATCGACAGGTGCAGTGGTCGCCAGATCACCCGATTATTGGCCCTCGGCCAATGGGAGCTGCGACTCGGCACTATGGTGAAATCGATGGGCGTGCGAAACGAGTAGAGGGCGATCCCCTCTAGGCGCTCCTGGCAATCGGCCAGCTGAGACAACAATTGACTCTTAGGCCTCAGCTCGCGCATCGCCCGTGACGGATAGGGCAGCCAGGCGAGATAGCTGCCGTGATGGGGAGATGAGATGGAAAACAGCGCCTTGGTGCGTTTCTCGCCCCCCAGATGCTGTAGGTAGTAACGGGCCACTATGCCGCCCATGCTAAAGCCGACGAGGCAGATAGTCTCGCCCTCGGCCAGAGTCGCCTCGATATGGCTTTGCAGCTGTTTGGCAGCAAAGGCTATCCCCCGGCGACCATCGAAGGGGGCTAGGGTCGGCGTCAGGCACTCATAGCCCTGACGCTCAAACTGACGCCGCATCCACCCCATCACCTGGCCGGTATTAAAGATCCCATGGACTAACACGAGTTTCATCCTACGCCCTCTTGCTAACGTCTGAGTTAATCACCCCCAAGGGGCAAATATTTGCTATGATCCGCGCTCACCTCAGCATACCACCGATTAGGGATCATAAGATCATGTCGAACGCCGACCTGCTGCGCCAGGCGATCAGCCAAAGAGCCGAGCTACTCGCCGCGGCACAAGCCGCTAACACCAACTGTTTTCGCGTGTTTCACGGCACGGTCGAGGGGATAGACGGACTCACCATAGATCGCTATGGCGACGCCTGGCTAATCCAATCATTTCACCAGAGTCTGACCCAGGATGAGCTGGAAAGCCTCGGTGAAGTGCTCAAGCAGACCCAAGATCTTCCCGCTATCTACAATGATAGATCCAATAAAAACTCGCGTATTCTCAACCCGCTGACGCCTGAGCTAGACGCCTTCGCCAGCGCCGAGCAGGAGATGACAGAGAATGGCATCCGCTTCATCAGCAAGTTACGCCATGAAGGACAAGATCCCCTGCTGTTTCTCGACATGCGTGTCGGCCGGGAATATGTGAAGGCCCATAGCAAGGGTAAGTCTGTGCTGAACCTGTTTTCCTACACCTGCGGCATAGGTACGGCCGCCGCCGTCGGCGGTGCAGAATCGGTCACTAACGTCGACTTCTCCTCCTTTGCCCTGGCCGCCGGCCGTCGCAACGCCGAACTCAATGGGGTAAGCGACAGGTGTGAATTTATTCAGAGCGATGCCTTTCCCGCCATGCGCCAACTGGCGGGGATGAAGGTGGGTGGACGCCGCAACCAGCGACTCCCCAGTTACCCTAAACTGACGCCGCGCCAGTTCGATCTGGTATTCCTCGATCCGCCGCGTTTCGCCAAGAGCCCCTTCGGCACGGTCGATCTGATCAACGACTATCAGAGCCTGTTCAAGCCCGCCATGCTAGCCACCAAGGCGGGCGGTACCATAGTCTGCTGCAACAACGTCGCCAAGGTAGAGCGTCAGGTTTGGCTCGATGCCTTGATTCGCTGCGTAGAGAAACAGGGACGGCAGGTCGCCAGCCTTGAGTGGATCCATTGCCATCAAGACTTCCCCTCCTTCGACGGCAACCATCCACTGAAGATAGTGGCTCTCACATTGGCAGAGCATTAACTGAATCGCTGCAAACTGCTAATGGTTAGCCTAGCCAGATTAGAAAAGACTGAATAAAGTGGTAAAAATCTGGCCGTCAACTTGAAAGTTTACGGCCTTACCTACAAATCAACAACAAATAACAAATTAGAAACATTAAAATAGACCATTAACACCGAAATTGACCACTTAAAGTTTTAAACCAGCGTTATGCCAGCCCAAAAACAAGACGCCTCCAACAAAACCAGTCGTACAAACTTTAGACACAAAACATGTTCAAAAGGGCAAAAATCGTTCTGATACCGCAAATTTCACCTCAAAAAACCATCAAACATCAAAATTAACTTTACTTAACACCTCGCTGGCACTACATTTCGCTCCCCGCTAAACACTTAGTAAATGGCAGTCCAGCACACAAACACCTCTAAGACGCCATTTATACAATTTAATTTGGAGATTATTGGTGTTAGACGTCGCCGATAACTGTAAATCGAACAATCCTACGGCAGCCGTAATAGGTCTCTCCTTCTTTGCCGTCGCCTCAGGTTTTCTGATGAGCCTGATCCCCCTATCTTTGGGCAACTTCGGCCTCTCGCCGAATCTCGCCCCTTGGCTCGCCAGCATCTTCTATCTGGGTCTGCTCTTAGGCGCATTACGGGTAGAGCGCCTGATCACCAAGATGGGCCACAGACGCAGTTTAGTACTGTTTCTCACCCTGCTGATCGCCAGCATACTGGCCATGTTGTTATTGCCCCATGCCTGCATCTGGCTCACGGCGCGCCTGCTCGCAGGTTTCGCCGTCGCGGGCGTCTTTGTGGTGGTCGAATCCTGGCTACTGATGGCAAACAGCGTCAAGGCTCGTGCCAAACGACTGGGGATCTACATGGCCGCCCTCTATGGCGGCAGCGCCCTAGGCCAGCTGGCCATAGGTGAACTTGGCACTCAAGGCGTGTTGCCTTATCTGTTTGTTATCGCCCTGCTCCTGCTGGCCATACTGGCACCCGTGCTGATCCGCTCGGGTGAGCCGGCCCATCAGGCCCAGCAGAGGCTCTCACTCAAGGAGAGTGCCAGCCTGAGTCGCCCAGCCATCATAGGCTGCCTGGTCTCAGGCCTGCTGCTTGGCCCCATCTATGGCCTGATGCCCGTCTATATCGACAATCAGGTCGGCGATCCAACCCAAACGGGGCTCTTGATGGCGGCGATTATCCTGGGCGGCATGGCGGTGCAGCCGCTGATCAGCTATCTCTCGCCTAGAATGGATAAACGTCTGTTGATGGCCATGTGCACCCTGGTGGGTTTGATCGGTGTGGTCGGCGCTATCGAGACCAGCGCCTTGCAGCTCAAAGCCTTGAGCTACTTCATCCTGGGGGCGGCCAGTTTCGCCCTCTACCCTATCGCCATCTCGCTGGCCTGTGACAGGTTGCCGAGCATTAAGATAGTCTCGGCGACCGAGGTGATGTTGCTCTGCTATAGCCTGGGCTCTGTGGCCGGTCCTTTACTGGCCTTAACCCTGAGCGACAGGCGCCACGGCATGATGATCTACCTCGGCATCTGCCTGCTCAGCACCTGCCTCTACATGCTGCTCAAGAGTGTGCAGAGGCTCGACGGCCAAACAGATCGTCTGCAGAGCTAAACCGCACTGTCCTCGCCATCGGCACTAGCCGTTACCTGCCGATGGCGTTTGGCATACCAGTTGGCTAGCGGCTGAGCCGACAGCCCATGGGCCAGTATGCTCATCAATACGGTCACTGTCACCACGGCATAGAGGGTCTCAAATCCCTTGATGCTACCCATCTCATGGGCGACGATCAGCACATAGAGGATAGAGGCGATTCCCCTGGGGCCAAACCAGGCGATAAAGGCGCGGGTGGCCAGATCTAACTTAGTCCCAATCAGGGAGATCATCACGGGCAGCATGCGCAGCAAGGTCAGACTCAGCAGGGCGTAGATCACGACCTCCAGGGTGATATAGGGCAGCGTCATGGGCACGAACGCCAGACCGAATATAAAGAAGCTGATCAACACCAATAGCTCCCCCTCACTCTCGGCAAAGTCTTCGATATGGCCCCTGGCCATCTTACTTGTGTTACCGGCATAGAGACCGGCGAAGAAGGCGGCGATAAAACCATTGCCCGAGAACTCCTCGGCCAGATAGAAGGCTAAAATCGCCAATGCGATCGGAATCAGGTTTAGGTAGGTATCTACCATGCTATCTCGCTTGAAACAGAAGGTCTGCAACTTGGTCCCCAGATAACCGACGGCGCCGCCCACCAGGGCGCCGAACAGGATCTGCTGCATCACATAGACCAGCCAGTGTTGGTCCTGGGCATGCTCCAGACCACTCATGATCAAGGCCACCACGGTAATTAACACGGGGAAGATAATGCCATCATTCAACCCGCTCTCTACATTGATGGTGGAGCGTATCATCTTGGGCACCTTAGGGTCCGAGACCACAGCCTTACCCAGCGCGGCATCCGTGGGGGTCAGCAGCAAAGCCAGCATCAAGAGATAGAGAAAGGGTTGATCGGGAAATATGAGCCCGGCCACCAGGGTACCGACCACGACTGTGATCGGCAGGCCGATAAACAGCAGGCGCGCAGGTAGCTGCCATGACTGCTTAAGCAACCTGAGATCCAGCAAGGCGGCGTCGCTAAACAGCACCAATACCAGGGCGATTTCCACCATGATAGTGACAAACTCGGCATCCACTTTTACCTGAGTCACATCCAGGCCAAAAGGAGACAGGAGCAGGCCAAAGGCGGTAAACACCATGGGGCCTGAGATATCGAAACGTGCCAGCCACTTAGAGATATAGCCGTAGAGCAATACGACTAAGGCGATGATAAGTATGACGATATGTTCATCCATTGAGGCTTTCCTTGGCTAGCTGCTGGCTTGTAGCTTAAGCTAGCAGAAATTGTATCCTAAGGCCTTAGTTGAAAAAGGTTATTCTCGGCTAGGCAGCCAGACCAGGTCGGGCAAGGCGGTAAGATCTAAGGTATCGCCCCGCTCGGCGATCACTACATGGGGCGACTCACTCCCCTCTGGCATCAACTCGGCCTTGAGCCGCTGCTGCGCCTCACGTTCACCATGAATGAGAATCAGCGGCGGCGTGTGTTTAAAGTGTCGATACCAGTGGAGCAGCTCGGCCTGATCCGCGTGGGCCGACAAGCCGCCGACCGTATGTATCTTGGCCTTCACCGGAATATTGCGGCCATGTATGGTGAGCGACTCGGCGCCATCCACCAGCAGGCGTCCCGGCGTACCAAGTGCCTGGAAACCACAGATGATCACATCCGACTGGGGATTGGCCAGGTTGTGTTCCAGATGGCTGCGGATCCGACCGCCGTTACACATGCCGCTACCGGCGATGATGATCAGCCCCTGATGGATCTCGTTGAGCTCCATCGACTCCTGGGTACTGTCGATGAAATCCACGTTCGAGAGCAGCGGATGTTTGCCCGGCGACAGGCGAGTGAAACGCTTAAAGTCCTCGTCCATCAGCTGGTAGTTGGCCACATAGATCTGAGTCGCCTTGATCGCCATGGGGCTGTCGAGACAGATACGCCAGTTGGAAAGCGCCCACTCCTGGGCATAGAGGTGAAACAGATAGAGCAGCTCCTGAGCCCGCCCGACGGAGAACGCCGGCAGGAGAATGTTACCGCGACTCTCCTTGATAGTCTTGGCGAAGATCGCCTTAAGCTCGGCCAGGGTATCGTCCCAGCTGCGGTGTAACCTGTCGCCATAGGTGCTCTCCATCAACACCAGGTCGGCATCGTCGACCAGCGTAGGATCATCCAGAATCGGCATGCCCGCCCGACCCAGATCGCCGCTAAAGACCAGCTTCTTGCGCTCGCTTCCCTCCCCCAGCCATAACTCGACCACGGCAGAGCCTAGGATATGTCCGGCATCACAGAGACGGGCCGTCAACTGGGGCACCACCTGCACAGATTGCTCATAGTCGAGGGCGACAAACTGCTTGATGACCAGCGCCACATCCTCTTCGTCGAACAGGGGCTCCAGCGGCGGCAGCTCCATCTTCACCCGCTTCTTGTTAAGCCGCTCCACATCCCGCACCTGCAACATGGCGGCATCCCTGAGCATCACCTCACACAGATCCACCGTCGCCTTATGGGTATAGATGGGGCCGGTGAAGCCCGACTTGACCAGTAGAGGGAGGCGCCCCGAATGATCTATATGAGCATGGCTGAGCACCACGGCATGGATTTCTGTAGGCTCGAAGAGGAAGGGCTCGTGATTGCGCAGGGCATCTAGCTTACCGCCCTGGATAAGGCCGCAGTCGAGCAGCACCTGACGGCCCGAGATATCGAGAAGATGACAGGACCCCGTCACCTCCTGGGCCGCGCCGAGAAAAGAGAGCGTCATCTGCATAAAAGCGTCCTTTGTATGACTAGGTCCTTTGCATAACAAGGTCCTTAGTGTGCCCGCAAACGGCAAGGCAGAGAGAAGACCAAGCCCAAACGAGTTGAAAGAAATGAATTGGCTTATGATTAAAAGATAGTCTTTTTAATGGCTGCCAACCAGCCACTTCAACTGGAATCACTAGTCGTAAAACGATAAACAAGTTACTCGTTCTCTCCCTATAATTCAGACAGACAATCCTACTAATAATCGCTATTACTCTTCATTCATTCGCCTTACTTTCTTTACCCTTGATGATTGACCAAGCAACAACAAACCAATAACATAGCGGCAACAATATTTTTATTGCGCACAAAGACTTAGTTAAGTAAATGCGAAATTAAGACGCCAATAAATTCGGACCATGCAATCAAGCGTGACTTCAAAATAACAACTGATAAAAAGATAGGGATATTCACTATGCTTAAGGGATTAATGCGTATAGGCTGCATGCTTATACTCGCCTCGCAACTCAGCGCCTGTGGCGGTGGAAGCGGCTCATCAGAAACAGATAAAACCGCGGTCAAACTCAGCCAAACACTCAGCTTTAGTCAAAGTGGCACCATAGAAAAAACCTACGGTGATGAGGCTTTTAGCAACTCGCTTCAGGACCTGTTGGGAACTGGAGCCATCAGTTATACCAGCTCTAACCCCCAAGTTGTCAGCGTCTCCAGTGATGGCTTAGTCACCATAATAAGCGCGGGTTCCAGCACAATAACAGTCCAAGTAGCAGAAGATGCCAAGTACCTGGCAGCATCCGCCGCCTACCAAGTTAATGTCGCCAAGGCTGAGAGGGCTATCGCCTTCGACAACACTGGCACAGTGGCACTTTTTATCGATCAAACTTATCTGAATCCCGTCAATGTCGATGTTGCTAACATCACCTTTAGCAGCCAAGATCCTGCCGTGGCCTCGGTGAATGCAGATGGACAGGTGACGGCACATACACCGGGCGAGACGCAGATCTTTGCCGAGATCGCCGAAACCGCCAACTACCTTAAAGCCAGCAGCAGCTTCTTTGCTTCTGTCGCGCCAAAATCACTAACACTCAAGTTGCTGATAGGTACCGATGACACAGAAGTCTCTACTGATGTAGAGACTACCCTGCAACTAGCCAGAACCACTCAGGCCGACTGTGACTTTAACAATCTCAGCAACTGCGATAACGGGCTGGTCGACAAGCTATCCACAGTGCCGCTAATAGACAGCAGCTTAACCACGATGAGTGATGCCTACTTTAACCTCTTCCACGGCCAACATGCTGGTCAGGCAAGCTATGTCGCCAATAATAACCTCACTCGCCGCACTTCGGCCAAGGCTGTTTCCTTCGATGGCTATCTCTGGCTCATCGGCGGCTATGAGCAAGCAGGTAATGATGCCAGTATCTGGCGCTCAAAGGATGGCAACATCTGGGAAAAAGTGGTTGATGAGGCTCCTTTCGGCGAACGCCACCCCATGGCAGTTTATACATTTGCAGACCATATCTGGCTCGTAGGTACACGAAGTAATAGTAAGCTTAACGATGTATGGCGCTCAGCAGATGGCATCAATTGGATTCAGGTGAATGCCGATATTGGCTTTAGCGAGCGCAACAACTATTCGGTGGCCACTTTCAATGACAAGATGTGGATATACGGCGGCTATGACTTTCAGGCCGGAGACTATGTCAAAGAGATCTACTCCTCTACCGATGGCATCACCTGGAAGCTGGAGTCGTCAGACTCGACAGCAACCCAGAGAGTAAGCGCAGCCTTTGTCGAATTTAAAGATAAACTTTGGCAATTTAGTGGCAGAAACGATACCCAGAAGACAGCCGATATCTGGAACTCAGACGACGGTATTCACTGGACGAAAATATCAAATGACGCTGGATTCTCGGGCAGAGAACGCCATGAAGTAAGGCAAATCGGTAATCAATTAATTTTGCTTGGCGGTTATATCGATCGGCTCGATCCAAATCGTTCAGCCTTTCCAAACGATGTATGGAGCTCCACCGACGGTGCCTCTTGGACGTTAGCAACTGCAGACGCAAACTTCGGCTTAAAATCCTACATGGTAGATAGGGTACGTAAATACTTCACCACTGCGGTACATAATGATGCTCTGGTCGTTATCGGCGGCAGAAGTGAGAATGGCATCATACTCAACGACAACTGGCAAACGACAGACGGAAAGCATTGGCTCCCGCTCAATAATCAGCTACCAGCCATGACAGACATTCAGGCAGTCAGTCACCAGGGAGAGATACAACTGCTTTCTGGCACCAACGAAGATTTCGAGAAAGTAAATACTCGTTGGCACTCTACTGACGGTTTCAGCTGGACATTAGATGATTCCACGACGCTTCCCTTTCCGACGGACAGCAAGCTGCTTACTTTTGCCGGTAAGATTTGGGCCTTGCACGCAAGTGGTAGCTACTCATCACTCGATGGTAAAACCTGGACCCAAGAGGCTCTCACCGGACCAAATGTTGGCACGCAAGACGGTCAATACTCAGTCTATTCATTCGACAATAAATTATGGGCTATCAACACACAAAGCGGCGTAGTATATCGCTCGGAAGATGGCATCAACTGGACAGATGTGGGCAACAATAACTTTCCCACGCGCGCCGTAACCCAAATCAGCAGCTTTGGCGGTAAACTATGGGTGATTGCGGGTCATGAAACCCCATCACGAACGACTCAACTCAGTGATATCTGGTCAACTACGGATGGCATCACCTGGACAAAAGAGGCAGTTACCACAGGGTTAGGCGCGAGACATATTCACCAGCTCGTCGAATTTGACGGTAAATTATGGGCCTTTGGCGGATATGGCGCTAACCAAACCTTGACCGATCTCTGGTATTCTCAAGATGGCTCCAGCTGGACCAAGGCTATGGATAATGTCCCCTTCGATGCTAAGCGTGGTTATCGCGCCATGGTTCACGGCGATCAACTCATCATTTTAGGCGGACTGATGCCCCATCCTCAGGATCCAGACCTTCAAATCAACGCCAACCAAGTATGGATGACAACTAACGGCAGTGAGTGGCGCCGGGCGCTACAGCAACACCTAAGTTTCTAAGTCCAGAAAAGAACGACAAGAGCATAAAGGCCCTGTGAGGTCCCCCCCTCATCGGGTCTTTTCTTTCTCATGTAACCCACTTAGATTACAAAGCTAACAAAAAGTCAGTTTGCTTAAATCTTTCCCATTAGACCAATAACAATTGATCCTCAGATTTTGCTATTCTGGGCATAACACCATGATAGGTAAGAGAGTCATCGCGCCGACGCAGACACAAATTAACAAAACTGGACTGTGGTAAAGGACACGGATGAAATCTTTAGGTTATAGTTAGTTAAAGAACGAATACGCGCTTTTCAGGATCCCCTATGAAGCCCTATCAAGACGCTCTCTCATTGCTGGAGCAAGACCCGCTCTTCAGCCAGACTCAGGTCAATACGGCCCAGCTTGCAGTGCCGGATGAGATGTTTAACGGCTGGCAGCAAACATTGGATCTCCTGTCGGAAATCGTCGACACCCCGGCTATCTTGATCATGCGGGTCACGGAAAAAGATATCTCTGTCTTCACCACCAGCCATCACCCCGACAATCCCTATAAGCGCCACGACACAGAGAGTCTGGGCCATGGGCTCTATTGTGAGACTGTCATCAAGCGCCAGGCCGAGCTGGTCGTGCCCAACGCCCTCAAAGATAAGGAGTGGGATCATAACCCAGATATAAAGCTGGGGATGATCGCCTACTGCGGCTTACCGCTCACCTGGCCCAACGGCCAACCCTTCGGTACCCTGTGTATGCTGGACAACAAGGAGAGAGACTACGGCCGCACCTTCCGCCATCTGCTGGCGCGGTTTCAGAATGCCATCAACGCCAATCTCTCCAGCCTGTATCAGAGCGCCAAGCTATTCCATCTCAACCAGATCTTGGAAACCAAGGTGCAGGAACGTACCCTAGAACTTACCAGGCTTAATAAGAAACTGTTGAGCGAGATTGAGCAACGCACCGTTATCGAAAACTCATTGCAGTTTCATAAGGATCACGACCCGCTCACAGGGCTCGCCAATAGACTGGGTTTCGTGAATCAGCTCTCCCAGCAACTCAGCCAACCAGATGAGCTGTCTACCTATGTGATCTATTTTGGCCTGCGTAACTTCAAGTCGATCAACGAGAGCTATGGCTATGTGGTCGGCGACAAGGTGCTGCAACTCTTTAGTCAGCGTATCAAACGCATTCTGGATAAAGAGACCCTGTTTGCCCGCATCGCCGGCGCCGAATTCGTCATCGCTCACCGCGGCAGGAATCCCCTGGAGATCCCGCTGATCGACAGCATATTACAGACCGCCAATATTCCCTTCGCCCTGGCAGAGTTCAGCATCAATATTCCCTGCTGCATAGGGGTCGCGGTCGCGCCGACGGACGCCCAGGAGGCCTCGGAGCTGATGCAGAAAGCCGGGGCGGCCATGAGTATCAGCAAGGCCGAGGGGACACCCTACAGTTTCTTCAACAAGCACACTCAGACCAATATCGAGCGCCGCTGCCTGCTGGAATCACATCTGGTAGATGCCCTCAAACATCAGGAACTAAGCCTGCATTATCAGCCGCTGTTTAGCCTGCAACACAAGCGGGTCATAGGTGCCGAGGCCCTGCTTCGCTGGCACAGCCCGCAGCTGGGCAATGTGCCGCCGGATCAATTTATCAGCCTGGCGGAGCACAATGGTCAGATCATCGCCATCGGCAACTTCGTGTTGCACACCGCCATAGAGCAAGCCGCCAAATGGCTGAGCCAAGATCCCACCAGGCCGTTTAGGGTGGCCATCAACATCTCGCCACTGCAGTTTCGCGACTCAGATTTTGCCGACTATATCGCCAATCTACTAAGCCTGTACCAACTCCCCGCCTCTTCACTGGAGCTGGAGATCACCGAAGGTGTGCTGCTGCAGGATGAGCAACTGGCACAACATATCATAGGCCAGCTGCAGGCTCTGGGGGTGAGGATCTCCCTCGACGATTTCGGCACCGGCTACTCCTCTTTGAGTTACCTGCAAAAATACTCCTTCGACACCCTGAAGATAGATCGCTGCTTCATCACAAACCTTGAGAAGAACGAGCAAGACAGGGAGTTGACCCGGGCCATCATCGCCATGGGCAAGAAGCTGACCCTCAATGTGATTGCCGAAGGGGTAGAGACCCAGGCGCAGGATGACTTTATTCGTCAAGAGGAGTGCGACTTCGGCCAGGGCTATCTCTATGGCAGGCCGGCGGACGCACTAAGTTTCGAGCGCGACTACCTGGGCACTGCCGACTAACCCCAAGGCATTGATTACCACGTGAAGTAACATTTTAGCAACAAGCAAGTTCACTCTATGCCCAGGCTGCTTTATAGTGGAGAAAAATAAAAAGATCGCTTATGAATATTGACCCCATTGCCGAGCTGCTGGTTCTTTTTATCTGTCTGCTCGCCGGCACCTCCACCCTCGCCTGGGGCCTGATGGCCTATCCCCTAGGCATAGCACCTCGTGCCAGCGGCTACTTCTCCCTTGCCAATCTCTTGATTTTGATAGGGGTACTCCTCACGACCCTGAGGGATCAGACCAGCAACTATCTCTACTGGTTTGGTGCCGACATGCTGTTACTGTTAGGCTTTGTACTGCTACGTAGCGGCACTCAACGCCTGTTCAGGCTAAACAGCAGCATACGACTGGATGGCATCTTGCTGCTCATTACCGGTCTATTGATGCTATCTCAGCCTCCAAGCATTGAGGCAAGCGACACCCTGGGCATGCTCTTTTCTCTCATGGCGGCCACGACTTTCTTGCTGATGGCTAAGGACAACCTGATTGCCCTGGAGCACACGGTCAAACGCCACATCGCCGTCACCCTATTGAGCCCTATCGCCCTGATGGGGCTTGCCTTCGCCCTAAGGGCCCTGCTACTGGCCTTAACACCTTCACTGACCAACGAATTGGCCAGCATCCAGAGCGCCGACGCCATCCCCATGCTATGGCTGTTCGTCGTCATGACCCTGTGGATCAACGTGATCATGATGGGCAATGCCCTCACCCGACTGGTACAGAAGATGCGCCAACTGGCGGACAGAGACTATCTCACCGGGCTGTGGAATCGACGCGCCATGCAGCAACGGCTGGAGCAGCTTCATCAACGTTGGCTCAGGGACGGGCAGGCCTATAGCCTGATCCTGTTCGATCTGGATTATTTCAAGCAGATAAACGATAAGTTTGGTCACTCCGCGGGGGATGCTGTGCTCGTCAGGACGGCGAAGCAGGTAGGTAAGGTCACCCGTGCCATGGATTTCTTCTGTCGTCTCGGCGGCGAGGAGTTTCTGCTAATCTTGCCGGGAACCGATGGCGATGAGGCGCAGATCATCGCCCAAAAACTACAGCAGGCCCTGAGACAATCCAGCCTCAACTGGCAGGGAAGCCTCATCCCCATCAATGCCAGCTTCGGCATAGTCACCACAACCACAGGCGACACACCGGACAGCCTACTGGCTCTGGCCGATAAGGCAATGTATCGCGCTAAGGAAACAGGCAGGGATCGGTACTGCACCGCCGAGCGTCAGCCGCTCGACAGGCCTGTTACAACATCTCGATAGCGATCTGCTGACAGGGCGCCTTCCCCTTACGAATGAGGGGCTCTTCAGGTTTCACATCCTGGTTGGCCAGCGGCATGTTGGCACTGGTATAGAGCTTGCTGAGATCTTTGATCTCTATGGCGCCACGAGATTCGCTGATGATCCCTTCGGTCACCATCTTCTTCATCAGGCGGGAAAAAGTTTCCGGCTGAATCGACAGGCGCGACGCCAACACACGTTTGGGAATATCCAACTCCACTCGCCCCTGATTATCGCCCGTCTTCTGCAAATTACGCAGCAGAAAGAGCAGCAGACGCGATTGGGCATTCTGCACCGAGAGTAGCTCTACCTCGTTGATATCCTTACGTAGTCTGACGCTCATCTCCGCCATGATGGCGATACAGGCATCTGGATTGCCCCTGAGCATGGCGAGATAACCTTCACTGTCGAAGCTAATCAGGGTGCAGTGGGAAACCGCCTGGGCCGAGACGGGATAGGAGGCTTGGCGGCTAAACATCAACGCCTCGGCGAAGGTACGCCCCTCGCGCACCACCTCGATCACCTTATCCTGCCCCTGCATACTGGTGCGATAGAGCTGCAGATGCCCCTGAATCACCAGATAAAAACGTTTAGCCAGATCCCCTTGATAGAAGAGGTTCTCATGGGCGGCCAGGTTAATCTTGGCCGCCTGACCGAGCAGGCGACCAAGCTCCTCTTCACCCAATGCCGAAAACAGGTGGTGTTTGTGAATGCAGGCCTTAATCTGTGGATCAGTTATCATCGCGCCTTCCTTAGTCCTGTCGCTCCGTTAATCTAAATCACAACCAGATAGCGGGTCGTGATCTAGATCATGATGCACAGGCTTTAAGGATGAATCAAACTCAAATAACACGAAAAGCTAAATTAGAGCCACGCTAACACTCCTATTTGTTTTGGTAGCAACTTACATAAATCGCTAAGTGTCATTGCTAAGGCCTTGCGTAAAACAGGTTTAAATTGCACAAAAGATTAAATCTAAAAGATAAATAGGCCCTAGTGATGCATGTGCATGCTGTGATCCTGGGCCTCTCCCTGAGCGGTGACTTTTGCCGTCACTGACAGTGTCTCGCCGCCTTCCAGGGTCAGGGTCAGTGCCACCTCTTCACCCAGCGCGGGGACCCCGGCCTTAAAGCCCGACATCATGCCGTGATAGCCGCCTGGGGTCAGCTTCACCATGCCATGGGGCGGGATCTGAATCGCCTCAACCCCCTGCATGCGCATCACCTCATTTTCCATCAGGGTCTGGTGCAGCTCGACGCTCCCTCTAGGACTGCTGATAGCCTTCAGCACCAGTGACTTGTCGCTGGGATTATGCAACGACAGGTAGACAGGCACTACCCGAGAGGTGGGCGGCATGCCGCGGATCCAGGCGTCGTGCACCATCAGCTCGCTGGCGTGAGCGGCGCCAATCCAACTACTAAGCAAAACAAACAAACAGAATCGAGCTTTCATATAATTTCCTTCTTTCATGATTAAAGCAGACTCTCTATCTGCTGACGCATCTCATCTATGGGGGTACCTGTGTAGAAGAAGCCACGTACCCGCTGTTTACCGTCGAGTACGAATATCTTGGCGGTGTGGGAATAGAGATACCCCTGACGCTTAGGCGCATCACTATCTTCCAGACTCAGCTTCTTATACTCGGTCGTTACCTTCTCCTCGGCCAGCTTGGTGTAGTCGGCCTTAAACAGCGCGGCAACTTCATCTATCTTCTCTCGCTCATCCACCAACCCAATAAAGCTGGGATCGAAATAGCTGAGGTATTTATTCAGATGCTTGGGGGTATCGTAATCGCTATCGATGCTGATGAAGAGCACCTGGATACGCGCCCTCGTCTCAGCTGGCAGTTGATGCATCAGCTGGCTGATGTGAGCCATTGTGGTCGGGCAAATATCGGCGCAGTTGGTGTAACCGAAGAACATCATCACCACCTTATCGCTAAAATCCGACAGGCGTACCTCGCCCCCCTTGCTACTGCGCAGGCTAAAGTCACCACCAATCCCCTTGAGGATAGGCATGTTCGCCATACTAGCGCCGCTTACCAGGCTGCCGATGAGCAGCAGGCAGAGGCTCAGGGCCAGATGAAACTTACCTTGAATAACTCGTGTCATGATTAATTCCTTCTCTGTCAACAACGCACCTCGGCGCCGAGATCTGTCACCGGCGGCAGGTACTCGGCACGATACAGCAGTACCTTGGCACCCTCTGGCGTCACGGCAATCAGCATAGTCACGCCGACCCGCGCCAGTTCTATCTCACCATCGCTATTGATGGCCGTCCACTGATACTCGAAACTCAAGCGGTATTGCCCTGCCTCTGGGGTGAGACTATAGTTCTTGATCGCTCGCCGACTATCGCTGTGATTCAGGCTGTGCAGATAGGCAAGATACTGACTCGGGCTCTGGGCGGGATCTTCCTGGCCAATAAAACCCGCATCCTTACCCAGCAGACTCAAGAGGCGATTATCGTCCAGCTTGTCTAGCGACTCAGTCCAATCGTAGAGAGCCGCGCGAACCAGGTTGATCTCCACCGCGGGGCGATAGCGGGAGGTGAAGTCATCATACTCATTGACCAGGGTGACGCTGCTGCGCACCAATCCCTGATTATCCAGGCTCAGGCGCTGCACCACATACTGCCCCCTCACCTCAGTCTCACCATCGTTAGGGGAAGCCAGCTGAAATTCTGTCTCCACCTCTACCTCGACGCCCTCCTGACTGCGGGCAATAGGGGTGATGGACATCAGATGGTGGGCGCCTTGGCTTGGCAGACTACCGGCATATTCGGCATAATCCACCAGATCGCTTTGTGGCGCTAGGCGCTTGTCGGCCTGACCCATATCCAGGTTGGCATACCAGAGATAGACGTTTGCCTCTAGGCCATAGTCCACCTCGGCGGCCTGAGTGCGGGGACTCATCAAGACGCTCCCCAGCATCAGCAGCAATCCCATCAGGAGTAACCTTTGCATCTGCACCTCCCCCAGTCGTGATGATAAGCGACTCGAGCCCAACCTAGGCTCGAGCCTTTTGGCCTTAAGCTGTGGTGATGTTAGATGGCTTCTTGAGCTGTACCATCAGGTTGTCATCCCATTCGCCGTCGACCTTGATGTGCGCCGCGGCGCCCTTGATGATCGCCTCGATCAGATTGTGGTTCACATAGGCATAGAGACCCGGCTGGCGGAAGTTGTACAGAGCGGCGCAGGCACTGCCCCCGGCTAGCATCCAGGTTTCCAGATTGGTTTGCGGTGCATCGGTGAAGGAACCCGCGGGCCAGACATAGTCGCCGTGTCCGCCGATGATATGCGGACGGGAATCCCGGTTGGCTTGGGAATGGATGAAGAGCACAGACTCACCCACCTTGGCAGTCATGGCGCCCTTACCTGTCAGGGCACCCACGGCGCCGTTGAACACCACATGAGATGGGGTAAGCGTCTTCATCACCTCAAGTACGTCTGTCATGCTGCCCATCACAGTGTCGTAGGCCTTGTATTTACCCTTGGCATCCTTTGGTACGTAGAAGTCGGCTTCACCAATATAGTAGGCCTTGTCGTATTTGATAGGCTTGCCTTCGGCATCTTTCAGGCCGTCTCGGGGTAGTACCATGATGGCGCCGTGCATACCCATGGCCACGTGCCAAGGAATCATCACCCCACCCGGAGCACAGTGATACACGAAGGTGCCCGCCTTGGTCGCCTTGAAGCGGAAGGTTACCTCCTGACCAGGAGAAACCAGGGTCAACTCACCGCCCCCCAGGGCGCCGGTGGCCGCATGCAGGTCGATGTTATGAGCCAGGGCATTGCTGGCGGGGTTAACCAATGTCAACTCGACGAAGTCATGTTGATGACAGACGATGAGCGGGCCAGGCACGCTGCCGTTGAAGGCGCAGACCCAGGCCTTGGTGCCGTTTTCCAGCTCCACCTGCTTCTCTTCTACCACAAGTTTCACCTGCACTACCTTAGGCTTACCCTTGGCGACCTGATCATGCTTAGGCACCATAGGTGGCGGCACTAGTTCTTGGGTTACTCGTTCCAGCTGCTCCGCCTTATAGTTCGCCATACGGTCAGACTTGGTCTGCGTAGTGGCCGAAGCACTGCCTGAGACCAGACCGGCGGCCATACCCGCGCCCACCAGGCCAAGACCGACCGAGCCACTTAAGAAGCTGCGACGCTGTTGATCGACATTCACTGCAGGGGTAGAAGATTGCTTTTCCATAAAATACTCCGTTGTTAGCGCATTTCACCAAAGGGGTTCAAACTGCCAGAGCCACTGTGATGAAGGTGTTATTACCTTGTTGCGGTTAAGACTATGCCTTTGACGCAGATTGAAATTGACTTTGGTCAAGTCGCTCAAGAAATTTCAAAAAAACTAAATTAGCCGAGAAATAGGGGGAGTTTTAGCGGAAAAAAGGGGCGAAGAAACAGACGAAATTCCTCGCAACCCCAGACGGGGCGGCGGGGTTAAAAGGACAATAAGCTGCAAAGTTCAGACTGTCAAAGTGACCGGGCAGGTCCCAGTAAGCTTTGCCATTTGTAATGATTTATTTACAGAAATGATAAAACCAAGCGGCGAAAAAGTCGGCAGATTCCAGGTGGCCTCTACCGACAAATGAAGGAGAGATTTAAGACTCAAACGCCTGCAGCCAGTGTTTGAATAGTGAGTCGATCTGCTGTTTCTCATCGAGCGACAGCTGACTGGTCAGTGCCTGCTGCACCGCCACATGAGCCTCTATCGCCTCATCGATCAACTCGAGTCCCGCCACTGTAAGCCCAACACTGACGCTGCGCCTGTCTTGCTGACAATGACTGCGCGACACCAGTCCCTTCTTCTCCAGGCCATCGACACGATTAGTCATGGCCCCCGAGGTGAGCATCATGGCCGCCAGCAAATCCGATGGCGTCAGACGATAGGGTTCGCCCGAGCGACGCAGGGTCGCCAGCACATCGAACTCTCCCATGCTGATACCAAACTGCTTGTGACAGGCACTGACCTCTGTCTCTAGATGCTTATAGATACGCATCATGCGACCGATAATCGCCATCGGCAGGGTATCCAGTTGCGGCTTCTCCTTGGCCCATTGGGCCGTTAAGCGATCGACGCCATCGAGGTGATTTGAGTTCATCTGCTCTCCGAGAACACTAAAGTGGTGCCAGGCTCAATGATCACGACCATAGAGGAAACGGTAACCACAGGGATTTATCTTCAAGCAAAGATAATTAATCCTGAGATACTTTACAAGCAGAAATAAAAGGTGCAGACTTATATCTTCACATAAAGATACTTTTTATTGAGATAAATATGAATGTACTGCTAGCCATGATCCCCGCCTTCTTCTGGGGCACCACCTACGCGGTGACCCAATATACGCTGCCGGACTGGCCTCCGCTGTTGCTTGGAGCGTTAAGAGCACTACCGGCCGGCTTGATCCTGCTGGCGATCAGACCCAGCCTGCCAAGGCGTCAGGAGTGGAGCCTGCTGTTTCGCTTAGGCTTTATCAATATCGCCGCCTTCTTCAGCCTGATCTTTGTCATGGCCCTCACCCTGCCCTCGGCCATCTCGGGCGTCGGCATGATCTCGGTCCCCGTCTTTGCCATGCTCTATCAATGGCTGTTTCACGGGCGTCGTCCTGGCCTGACCCAGGGCTTCTTCGGCCTGGTGCTGATCGCCCTGGCCTGGCTGTTATTCAACCCCAACTCCATCAGCCTCAGCCCCATAGGCCTGCTCGCCATGTTAGCCGCCATCAGCTGCATCATAGTCGGCAGCGGCATCACCAAGGCCCTTGGAGATCGCATGCATTGGTGGACGGTACTCACCTGGCAGCTGATCATCGGCGGTGTACTACTGAGCCTGGCGGCAGGCGTTCATGCCTGGTTGGCCCCCCAAGGCTATGACAATGCGCTGACGCAGTTCAACCCGTCCAATGCCATCGGCATAGGTTGGATCATCCTGCTCAATACAGTCCTTGGGTATATCATGTATGTCTGGTTGCTGCAGCGCATGAGTGTGGTGGACTTTACCTTCGGCGGTATCGCAAATCCGGTAGCCGGTATCGTCTCGGGTATGGTGCTATTGGGTGAATCCTTCACGCCGCATCAGTACCTGCTGATGTTGGCCATGATCGCCGCCTCCCTGATGCCACAAATCATAGGCTTGATCGGTGAACGCAGGCGTATGGCACAGGCGAAAGTCCAATAGGCTTCACAAATATCTAGGTCGGAGTTCCTCCAGTTGACACAAAGGGTTACCATGGCTTTTTCATTATTTAACAGGAAGATAAATTAGTATGAAAATTAGCGCACGCAATAACCTAACCGGTAAGATCAAGGCGATTGAGGAAGGTTCGGTAAACAACGAAGTAGTGATCGAACTAGCCCCCGGCGTCGAGATCACCTCGGTTGTCACCAAGAAATCATGTGAACAGTTGGGTCTGGTGGTGGGCGGCGAAGCCTATGCCATCATCAAGGCAAGCAATGTGATGATCGCCGTCGACTAATCACTCTCTAGAGATTGATTTAGGCATAGGGCAGGTTTACTCCTCTGTTAGAGCGGGTGCCCTATGCCGATACCGCTTAGTCTATGCGGTATCATCAAGATGCCTTAATCGAGGCGCGTTAACCCGGGCAATTTTAGTCCAAATACTGCCAGGTGTCGGCGCCATCGAAGTGGCGGATCTGAATATTCTCTCGCAGCGCCTGTGGCGCCATCCTGAAGTTCAACGCTATCCTGGGCTCACTCACCTTGTCTGTCGTCAGCGTATGAGTCACGCAGCCACAAGTCTTGCAGTGGTAGAAGAGCAAGTATTTATCCCCATGGCTGTAACCCGCAGTCGCGCTATCCGATCGCTCATTCAGGCTGACATCCTTGGGGTCGAAATAGCCCCACAGGGCGGCGTAACGGCTACAGATGGAGCAGTTGCAAGAGGTTAAGGTGTCCGGTGGTGTCGCTAGGGTCAGCTGTACCTGCCCACAATGACAAGAGAGTTGCATGCTAAAACGTCCTTATTTTTGAGTCATGCCTAACCTATAAGGTTAACCCTCTCATATCAAGGCCCCCTCTATGAGCGCTCTCTATCAAGCCTCGCTATATCAAGGCGAACTCTATCAAGGCGAGCTTATCAAGCGATGACGCGCGAGTGTCGGTTACTGTTAGCCGTTAGTTATATCCCAGGACATAACAATCTGGCTCTTCATCTTTAAGATCTGTCTCGTTACCCGCCAGCATCTCCTGCAGCCATTGTCGACGTGTCATGGCGCCGTGATCAGAATCGGTTTCGGTTACGCTACGCGCTGTGTTTGTTTCATGTTCCATAATCAATACCCAATTTATCTTAGCTCGCCGGTAAATCATCCAGCCCTAATTAAGCATTTGAGAGCACAACAAAACGCCCACCGCGTTTAATTTATCAAACACTTGAATTTGATTAAAAGACTGAAAACTATTGATGTCAATGAATTTTATTGGTCATACAAATAAACCAAGGAAAATGACAAAGGAAATCATCAATCCATCAACATATTGATTAAATTGATTTTTACAAAGTGAATTTTATATTCAATCTTACGAAAACAATAAACCAAGCCAGATTTATCCTTAAAATAATTAATCTTCAGACCATAAAAATCACTACTTACACACTGATTAATAAAGCAAACACTTGTTTGAATCTCTGCCTGATGGCGCCGAAATCCTGAAGCTTAGATGCCAATCTCCTGGGGGGCGCAGCGGGTGCGACACCTTGTCGCACTATCTGAGTTTGTCTTTGTCACGCCTAAACCGGGCTGCCAAAATGCCGCCACCTAATAACCTAAGAACTCAAATATTATGGTGCAGCGTCTCTCTTACCTTACTCTCTCTATCGGCACGGCCTTGCTGGCTTTACCCTTCGCCCACGCTCAGGAAGCCGCCTTCGAAGTCATAGAAGTTCACGGTGCCCACCAGGGCAGCTATACCGCTGTGACACCCGAGGCACAGGCTCCCGTCAGCGACATCAGCGCCCTGCTCACCCAGCTACCCGGCACGGCCGTCAACGGTAACGGCCCACTGACCGGCATAGCACAATATCGCGGCCTGTTCGGCGACAGAGTCAACACCCAGGTCAATGGCGTCTCCCTCGCCGGTGCCGGCCCAAATGCCATGGATACTCCGCTAAGCTATGCCAGCCTGATCAACAGTGAAAGGGTCGAGATGCACCGCGGCATAGCACCCGTCTCAGCCGGCACTAACACAGTAGGCGGCAGCATCAAGGTGATCGAGTCCCAGGCCAGCTTTAACGATACTCAGGGCCGCATCGCCGCCCAGTATCAAGGCAATGGCGCCCAGAGTCACCTGGGGGCTAAGGTCAATGTGGGCGGCGAGACACACGCCCTGCTGGTCTATGGCGACCTGATGCATGGAGATGAGGATATGAAATCTGGCGCCAATCTCCGCATCTCTCCCACAGGCTACGACAAGCAGATCATAGGCGGGCAATATCGCTTCAACCTCAGCGACAAGGGGCTCGACGATGAATCCATCGCCATTGGCTATCAACACCTGGAAACCACAGAGGCGGGCACCCCGGCACTGCCGATGGATATCGACTTCATCCGCACCGACAGGGTGAAAGTCGAAGGCGAGCATAGGCTCGACACCTGGGAGCTCAACTGGCATCTGGCCTTTAGCGACGCCAGACATGGCATGGACAACTTTAGCGAACGTCAGAAGCCCGAGAGCGCCAACGCCCGTTACAACAACGCCGAGAGCCAAAGTTATGACATGGCGCTGACACTAGGCAGAGATGCCTGGCTATTTGGCCTGGACAGCCAGCTGAGTGAGCACAATTCGCTGATCACAGATCCCACTAAGCCCATGTTCAGGGTCGATAACTTCAACAAGGTGCAGGAAGACACCTACAGCGCCTTCGCCCAGTGGCAACAGGATATCGACCAATGGCATTGGCAACTCGGCGCTAGGGTGAAACACTACCGCACCGATGCCGATGAGGTCAGCCACTCCATGGCTGGCGCCATGCCGGCCATCAAGATGTTGATGGACAGATATAACCAGGCGGATCGTGCCCAGACACAGACCGGGCTGGATCTGGTGATCAACGGCCGCTATCGCGTCAACGAGGAGCTAACCTGGATACTCGGGTTGGCCCGCAAGCAGGACAGCGCCAGCTATCAGCAGAGATACCTGTGGATCCCGATGCAATCGACCGGCGGACTCGCCGACGGCCGCACCTATGTGGGCAAGATGGATCTGGATCTAGAGACAGCCTATCAGCTGGAACTGGGTGCCGATTTCAATCGCCAGGGACTAAACATCAGCCCTCGGATCTTCCTGCATCGCATCGACGACTATATCCAGGGGGTGAAGTCGACCGATCCCGCGGTGATCATGGCCGCCAACATGATGGGCAGCCAAGATCCTATGGAGTTTGCCAATGTCGATGCCCAGCTACTGGGGATGGATATTAATGCCAGCTATGAGATCTCAGACCAATGGCAGCTGGATCTCCTAGCCAGCTATGTCAGCGGCGAACGCCGTGACATCGACGACAACCTCTATCGCATCGCGCCACCACGGGTAAACCTGGGCCTCAACTTCAGAGAAGGTAACTGGTCTGCTCGCATCGAAGGACTAATGGTGGCAGCCCAGGACAAGGTATCAGAGAGCCAGTCGGAGCAGGCCAGCGCGGGCTACGGCTTAGTTAATCTGGTGCTCGGCTATGACGGGAATGATTGGCAGATCAAGGCCGGGGTCAACAACCTCTTCGATATCGACTATGAAGATCATCTCGGTGGCTACAACCGGGTGTTCAATGCCGATCTGGCCCCAGGACAACGCATGCCGGGTACGGGCCAGAGCGCCTGGCTCACCGGAGAGTACCGCTTCTAAAAGTTAACTCGTTTTGGGAACCCTCCACTGCGCTCCCGTCCCCGAGCCCCCTGCACGCTCGGGGATTTTTTTATCCACAGACCTGCTTATCACGCTTACGGCGCAGCATATCCTCGTCGGCCTGAGCCAGCAGGGTATCCAGACGCACATCCTGATCTACAATCTTATGGCCTATGGTCACAGTCACCTCGGGCAGATGACTGTCGAGCATGGCATTATCCAGCCCCTGCATGATACGTGTCTCTGTGGCAATCACATCCTCATCACTCTGACACATGAGCAGCACGACAAACTCGTCGCCGCCTATGCGGCCTACCACGTCAGATTCCCGTACGCTCTGCTTGATGATCCCCGCCAGTAACTTGAGAACCTCGTCACCCACAGAGTGACCGTGTCCGTCGTTGATCCCCTTGAAGTCATCGACATCGATATAGAGCATGGCGAGGCGGCTCTCGTTACGCTGGGCCAGCTTGATTCGCTGTCTGGCTAACCCCTTAAATCCACGACGATTATTGATATGGCACAGCTCATCCAGGTGCGCCAGCTGCTTGAGTTCGCCATAGATATCCAGCAGAGCCAGATCTGCCTCGAGGATCTCCTTGAGTTCGTGGATCAGCTCAATATAACTGTCCTGATAATCTGTCTTGGCGTAGTCCATCACACAGAAGGTGCCGAAACAGCTGCCATCGGGCCAAAACACAGGCACCCCGAGATAGGAGGAGAAACCATCCTTCTGTACCTCGGGATTGGTTTCCCAGCAGGCTTCAATCTTGGCATCGGGCACATAAAGCGCCGCCCGGGTCTCGACGATGCGCCGACAAAAGATGTTGGTATCGGGGGGGATCACCACCCCAGACGGATAGGGATTGCTAACCTGCTTGCTGGCGATAGTCACCTGAAACCCTTTGGGGGTGTATTGCACCAGAAAACTCGCCGGTGCATTAAACACATGGGCTAACAGGTTAACGGTTTTCTGCCACTTATCGAGCGAGATGAGATCGATAGGGTTATCTAGAAGAAAGCGTTCACTGCTGTACAAAGATTCTGTCGACATCGCCTTTCCTTTTTCTCGGGAGAACGAGACCGCCTTCCTAGCGCCCTGACCTAAGGTCAAACACACCTGCCTGTGAACTAGCCATGCCTTAGAGCATAGAGGTCAACGCAGAGCAATTCAAACCCAATAACACACATTATAAATGCAACTTTTGTTAAAGTATGGGATGAATGACTCACTAGAACAATGACCATACAAGTTTATTGACTAATATCTAGCGGCTTCTTGAGCAGCTTGCGCTGCAGGGTTCGCCTGTGCATTCCCAGCTGGCGCGCCGTCGCCGACACATTGCCCTTATTGGCAGTCAGCACCTGCTGCAGGTGTTCCCACTCGACCCGCTTGGGACTCAGGGGCGCCTCATCGACCTCGGGGGCGATCGCCTTGGGCGCCTCTTCGTCCAGCACCTTCAGCAGGGTCGCGGTATCGGCTGGCTTGGTCAGATAGTTATCGGCCCCCAGTCGCATCGCCTCGACGGCGGTGGCTATGCTGGCATAGCCGGTCAGCAGCACCAGCATTGCCTGGGGGACGGCGCCTTTAAGCGGCGCAATCAGTGCCAGGCCATTGTCATCGGCCAGCTTCATGTCGAGCAGTATATGGCTAGGTTTAAACTGACGCGCCTTGAGTAGCGCCTGGGTAGCATCATGTGCCAGCGCACATTCATAGCCATGCTTGCTCATGCGCCGCGCCAGGATCCCGGCAAAGCTCACCTCATCTTCGATGATCAATAAACGTTTCATGCTGCTCCCTATATCGGCAGATAGACCTGGGCCACTGTGCCTCCATCCACATGGCTGCCTAAGATGAGACGCCCACCTAGGCGCTCCAGGCTCGCATGACTAAGCAACAGGGCGACCCCCATCCCCTTGGGCTGCTCGATAATCTGATGACCGAGCTGCTGCACCAAAGACGGCGGAATACCAGAGCCAAAGTCACGCACCCCAAACACCAACTCATCGCCGTGACCCTGTACCCAGAGAGTCACCTTCTGCTCGCCTGTTACCTCCTGGCTAGCCCTGGCTCCATTTTCGATGAGCGCCAATAGAGCCGGTTGCAGGCTTGCATCGACGCGAAGTTGAACCTTCTCCAGCACCTCGTCAGACTGTAGCGATAGGGTCACCGCCGGCATCAGCAGGTTGACCTGCTCACTCAAGCCGCTCAGCAATTGCTCGACCGACTCCAGGCGCTGGGCGCCCTCACGGATCGATTCGGTAGCGCTGCGCAGGGCCGTCAGGGTAGATTCACACACCGCCAGGGCAGTCCTCATCTCCTGCAGCACGGGCCCATCGCCCTCATCCTGCAGCTCATCCACCAGCAACCTCAGGCTCCCTAGGGGCGTCGCCAGCCGGTGAGCCATCTGCGCCGAGGCGGTGCCCAGGGCAAGCAACTTCTCCTGACGCAACTGCGCCTCACGCATAAAGGCGAGCTGAGCATCCTGACGCCGCATGCGCTTGGCCAGCAGGGCCACACTCGTAGTTAACACCAGGGAGGAGATGATGAAGTTGACCCACATCCCCAAATAGTGGGACTGCATATCCATGCCGTGGTGACTCATGGCGCTTTCAGGCATGGTAAACAGCATCAGGCCGTAGGCCAGGTTCGACAGCAGGGCCAAAGACCAGGGCGCCCAGAAGGGCAACAGCACGGCTGCGATGGCTATCGGTAGCAATAGCAGGGAGATGAAGGCGTTGGTGGCGCCGCCGGAAAAATAGAGCCAGGAGATCCACAGCAAGGTGTCGAGCACCAGGGCAATAAACAGCCCGCTATCGCTGCTGAGCAGGGGTTTTCTCAGCCAAAAGGTAAAGCTGAGATAGAAGGCCTCGAGGATAAGGGTGAGGTTCAGCGCCGGGCTATGGAGCGACAGGCCGAAGGTGTCGGCAAACAGGAAGGTCAGACAGAGTTTTAGCATCAGGGCCATGATGCGCAGCAAGGCCAGTTGGTCGGCGGCGCGATAGCGGCCATAACTCAGAGTCGTCACATTGGTTTCCTATTTTAGCTCAAAGACTAATCCTATCTTCGCCAAGGCATCACCCGAGCGGAACAGGCTGTATTTTACGCCCTGTACGAAGTCGATTTCACTCTTTATTGCCAAAGATTTGAGGCGCGCCATACTCAGGCTGCAGTCCTTCGGCCGCTTGGCAAGGTCACTCGGACGAGACTGAGGCGACACATGCTGACAACTTAGGCCGAGTATCTCCGCCATCTTAACGAGCATCTGATACTTGGTCATGCGCTCTTCGCCGGTAAAATGATAGACGCCAGCCACATCGCAAGCCTCTTGCTGGCGCGCCACCAGCTTAACCATGGCGTTGGCAATATCCAGTGTCGAGGTGGGGCTGCGAACCGCCCAATCGTCCTGCTGGGTAGGCGCCTGGTTCATCAGCTGTTTTAGCATCACCAGAACCGCCGACTCATCTAGCGACTCGACCGGACCATAGAGGATAGGCAGGCGCAGCACGGCGAATTCACTGGACACCTCGAGCAAGGCCAGCTCCCCCTCACGCTTGGTCTCGCCATAGAAATTGAGCGGATGAGTCTGGTCCTGTTCGCCATAATCGGGCGAGATGCCATCGAACACATAATCAGTGGAGATATAACAGAGCCAGGCCCCCTTGACCTTGGCTGCCTGGGCCAGCTGGCGGGTCGCGGCCAGGTTAAGGGCCTTTGCCGCCTCGGGGTCGCGCTCGGACACATCGGGTCGCCGCTCGGCCGCACAGTGCAGTATCACCTCCGGCTTGTGGGCCCCGATGAATTGATTCACCGCGCGCTCATCGGTCAGATCCAGTCTATGGGTATCGGATCCCGCGCGCGAATAGCCGCAGGCTAGAATCGTCACATCCTCCCTGGCAAATCGCTCCACCAGAGCGCGCCCCAGCAGACCGGTGGCGCCGGTTATCATTATCTTCAACATCAGTTGCTTACTCACCTTATCGGTTCACTGCCTGGCTGCAGCAAGGGGCATTTATCGGGCAATACCATGGCGATCGCCCCGACCTTAAGCTCAAAATCCACCCGCGACTCGGCGATGGGCTCGCCATCGAGATTAATGGGCATGGGCGGATTGGAGCGCCAACTGGCCTGGGTATCGCGATAATATTTCACATACTGATTCTCTGCCTTGGGTGACTGCAACTCGGCGATCACCTGGGCCAGGGCCTCGATGGGAAATTGGTGCAGGGCTACTAAGTCCATCAGACCATCGTTGATATAGGCATCCGGCGCCAGTTCTTGGCCACCGCCGGCCTGACGGCCGTTACACACGGCACCCACCAGTAACTGCTGCTTGCTGGCCTCACCATGTATGGTAAATTCACCGTCATAGGGCTTGAAGTTGAGCGCCTGCACCAGCCCGGACAAAGTATAGGCGCCACCACCGAGAAAGTGTTTCAGCGCCACAGGCGTGTTGGCGGTGACCTGGGCACCAAAGCCACCGCTGGCAATATTCACCACATACCTGTCGTTGGCCCGAATGACATCAACCCCGTAGCTCTCTCCTTCGGCCGCCAGCCTCAGCGCCGCCTCAAAGTCACTTGGCACCTGGGCGGCGGTGGCAAAGTCGTTGGCAGTGCCCAGCGGTAAGATTGCCAACTCGCAGCGCTTATCCTTGTCATGATCCATCAGGGCACTGACCAGCTCGTTGAGTGTGCCATCACCGCCCGCCGCAACCAGGCGCTGACAGCCCTCGGCTATCGCCTCATCCACTAGCCGAGCCACATCCCCGGCCTCGAAGGTGACTCGCACCTGGATCTCATGGGAGGCTCTCATGCTGGTGATCGCCTGACGCAGCATCTCGTCACCAGCCTTCTTACCATTGAGTATGATACGAAGCTTCATGTTTATTCTCCTACTGAGTAGCCTCTCTGATAAAGGCATCAAGCGCACGGCTCATCATAACAGCAAGCGGGCATCGGCCAAACCTGACTCGCCCCGCACAACACCATTAAATGAGTTTAATCCAAGGGAATTTGCCGCGCCCGGCGCAACAGGATATCCTCTTAAATTATCAAGGATATCAGGCCTTAGCTCGGAGCTTAACCATGAACAGATTAGCCTTACTCACCATTGTCGGCATACTGCTGCCAGCCTGCAGCCAGCAGGCCACACAAGCCAATAGCGGGTTATCCTCACAAGCCAACGAACAGCCCTCTCCAACGCAGAGCGCGCAACAAACCGAGGGGCAGGCACCAAACAAGACAGAGAAGCACATGGTAAGTCAGCCCAGCTTCAACTGTAGCAGCGACGGCCTCTCCAGCATAGAGACCCTGATCTGCCAGGACGGTGAACTTGCCGCCCTGGATCGCCAGATGACCGATGTCTACCAGGCAGCCAGTGCCAAGGCCCTCAACGAACATCCGCCACTGTTAAAAGCCGAACAGAGAGGCTGGATAAAGGGGCGCAACGAGTGTTGGAAGAGTGACGACAAGCTTGAGTGCGCGCGCGACAACTACCGGATGCGTATCGCCGAACTGCAGGCCAGATATCGTCTCATCGCCCCCAGCGCCGAGGTGAGCTATCAATGCGACGGCATCAAAGCCAAAGAGGTGATGGTGAGCTATTTTGCCACCGAGCCAGCGACCCTGATCGCCGAGTTCGGCGATAGCTCCTCCCTCATGTACAGCCAGCCCAGCGGCAGCGGTAGCCGTTATCAGGGGCGTAACGAGTCTCTGTGGGAGCACCAAGGTGAGGCGCGCATCACCTGGGGTTATGGCGCCGAGCCCATGATCTGTAAGCTCACCGATTGATATGACGCTGCCTCTGCTACTGCTCGGCCCCATGTTGCGTCACTGCGACGCAGACAATTTCACCCTGACCATAGTGACCAGGGAGCCGCTGTCACAGCTAACCCTCACCCTGGGGGAGACCCGGCACTTGCTTCAGGGTAGCGACATCGAATGCCTGGAGCTTGGTACTCACGCCTTCTTCTACCTGATCCACCTGAGTCAGGCCGGACTCAACCCTGTCGGTACGAGTATTCCCTATGGGCTCAGCGACAGTCGCCATGGCGACCTGTTCTCGCCGCTCGAGCTGTTGAGCTATGGTGACAGTCAGACGCCGGATCTGGTGATCAAGCCAGAGATCGACACCCTGCTACACGGTTCCTGTCGTAACGCCCACCATCACAGCAGCGATGCCATGGTCGCCGCCGACACCCGGCTCGAAAGTACCCCGGATGCGGCCGAACGCCCGGCGCTGATGATGCTCAGCGGCGATCAGATCTATGTCGACGATGTCGCCGGCCCCATGCTCTACGCCATCGGCAGGGTCATAGAGATATTGGGCCTGTATGAGGAAGAGTTTCAACAGGCGCCGCTCACCCACAGCAAGCAGGTAAGCTACCACCCAGCGGCCATGTATCAGAGACACAAGAAACTGTTGCCGCGCACCGAATACCCCGCCGGTAGCGCCCTGGTGCGTTGGTATATCAATCACCCCATCTTCACCTCCTCCATCGCCGAAAATCACCTGGTGAGCCTGGCCGAGATCGTCGCCCTCTATCTGCTCTCCTGGTCGCCTGAGCTGTGGCAGCTGATAGATATCCCCAAGGAAGTAAGCGGCCTGTCGCCTGCCAATCAGCAGAGATGGCAGAAGGAGTGGCTGCACCTGCTGGAGTTTAAGGCGGGGCTGACCAAGGTAAGGCGTCTGCTGGCGCATCTGCCGACCTATATGATCTTCGACGATCACGACATCACAGACGACTGGAACCTCACGGCAAAATGGGAACAGGCGGCCTATGGCCATCCCTTCTCTAAACGCATCATAGGCAATGCGCTGATCGGTTATCTGGTGTTTCAGGGGCTAGGCAATCAGAAGAACAAGTTTAGCGCCGCAATTCTGCCGCAGCTCAAGCAGTTTCTCGCCAGTCGTGAAGAGGCGCAGCACGACGAACTCATCGACACCCTGCTCGGCTTCGACGAGTGGCACTACAGCCTCACTACCTCGCCCAAGCTGGTGGTGCTCGACACCCGCACCCAGAGATGGCGCAGCGAGTCTAACCTGGCCAAACCCTCAGGCCTGATGGACTGGGAAGCCCTGATGGAGTTTCAGCAGCAGTTGGTGGGACAGGAGAAGGTGATTATCGTCTCGGCGGCGCCCATGTTCGGCGTCAAGCTGATCGAGGCGGTGCAGCGCGCCGCCACCTTTATCGGCGCCTCCCTCCTGGTGGACGCCGAAAACTGGATGGCCCATCCAGGTACGGCCAACACCCTGCTGAGTATCTTCCTGCACCGTAAGACGCCGCAGCAGTTCGTGATCCTCTCGGGCGACGTACACTACTCCTTCGCCTATGACATAGGGATCCGCTTCCGCACTCAGGGACCGCAGATCTATCAGATCACCTGTAGCGGCATCAAGAATCAGTTTCCCGAGAAGCTGTTACCTCTGTTCGACAAGCTTAACGGCTGGCTCTATGGCCATTTCTCGCCGCTGAACTGGTTCACCAAACGCAAGCGGATGTCGATTCGCGGCCGCCGCCCCAACGGCATGCGCAGCCAGCGGCTGATCAACGCCAGCGGCATAGGTCTGGTCAGCTTCGCCGAAGATGGCGCACCGTCAAAAATAGCCGTACTCCATGGCGACATGAGCACCACAGAGTTCCTGCCGCCGCGACGCTCCCGCAATGGCTAAGTCCCGCAAGGACTAAGTCCTCGGCTAAAGCGACAGTTCGGGCAGGCAGATATCCAGCCTACGCCCTGTCACAGGATCCGTGAAGGCGAGCCGGCGCGCCAGCAGCTTCATCGGCTGGGCGACATCCTCATCGCTTCTGGGTAATAGCTTGGGATAGAAATTATCGTTGAGGATCGGCATCCCCAGGCAGTTCATGTGCAGGCGCAGCTGATGTGTCTTACCTGTGATCGGCATCAACTCGAAGCGGCCTATCTCCCCCTTTATGCTCACCAGGGCGATCTCAGAGTGGCTGTTGGCCTCGCCGTCGACGATGCGCATGGTGAAGCCGGGCGTGCCCCTGTCGATACGATTCTTCACCGTCCAGCGTCTGGGCAGGCTGAGCTTTCCGGCGAGGTGCTCCGCCATCAGCTCTGGGGTGATGCGCGCCAGGGCCTGATATTCCTTGGTGATCTGCCCATCTCGAAACAGGCCATGGTAGGCGTCGCGCCTGTCGCTCTGCTTAACCAGTAAGACGATACCCGCGGTAGAACGATCCAGACGGTGAGCTGCGATCAATTGCTCGCAGCCAGTACGTTCCCTTAACCTATTGATTAGACACTGATTGATCACCTGACCACCCGGATGCAGAGTCATGAAGTGAGGCTTGTTGGCCAGCACTATCTGCTCATCTTGATACAGAATCGATTCGTTATAGGGAGGCATCTCCTCATGGGCGACCTCACGGTAGTAATACACCTTCTGCTGGGACCTATAGCCAGTGGTGAGCTCCAGCGGCTGACCATCTTGCCAATGCACCTTGCCTTGCATGAAACGTGCTGTCCAGACATCGGCGGAAATATTATCGAACCGCTGACAGAAATAGTCGTAAACACTCGCCGGGGGATGATTGGTTTGAGGTAAGACAACGAAGGAGGCTTGAGCCGCGCGTACCATGACAGAAAGGCCTAAAGATGAATGAGCGGCCATGGTACCAAAATTTGCGGCCCAGATGAGAGCAAATTACTGCCCAGCGTGGGACTTGATCAACTCCAAAACGAAATCCATCGTCTTGTGACAGTCGGGCTGATTGACCAGCACCTGTTTGTCACGATTGTAGAGGGGCAGCACCTCTAGCCAGCGCTGACTGACCCAGGTCGCATCTTCCAGATGCAGATCGCCATACAGCTCCTGCAGGGCTGGGTTAACCAGATAGAACTGCTCTAATGCGGCGCTGATTAGCTCAAATTCACCCTTGATGGGTTCTTCGCGCCAATTGCTGCAACTCAGAGTCCTGGCGATCCAGTTACCGTCCTTCCGCTTGGCCGCCGAGAAGATCTTCACCCTCTGCTTGCCCTCAAGCACCAGGCCTAAACAATCGTCTTCGAGCTGATTAAAATCGATGATCTCGCACTGGGTCGCCAGCGGATAACAGGGGGGATTGGCCTGAGGCCGGGACATGGCAAAGGCCAGGGGGAAGTGACCCTTGAGCACCTCGGCAATCAGTTTCAAGCTGCTAGGCCCCGCCACTCGTATCTCTATTCTGCCGTCGGGCAAAAGTAGTTCGTCGCGGGTGATCAACGCCATCTCTTGAGTCAACATAGCAACCTCCTCCCCCTTGGTCGGTGATCGCCGTGAGTGTCGAGTCAGTGCGACTAAAAAATAACCAAGGAGCAATAATGATAAAGTGTAGCAGTTGTCACAATTACTGCTTGAAACGCCATTATTGGATCGGCGATGCCATGCCAATCAAAATACCAGGTCCTTCGCTTATTAGACCCCGAAAGAATCCCTTTTGTTGCAGCCTCTTCATTAGAACGCATTAATGTGACGCATAATATCGCCACTTTTTAATACCTTATCTAAATCATCTGCCAGCACCTCACTCATCTGTGCCGCTTGTCGCCAATAGCGCATCCGCTCCTCGCTGCCGAGGCGGCTAAAGTCATTTCGATCCGGCAGCTTACCATAGGGTAATTGGCTCAAATACTCCTCGCTAGGAGCCAGAATCAGGGCGTTGTCATAGTTGTGTTTTGCCCGTCGCCAAGGCAAGGATTTGTCGAACCAGCCGGGCAGAATCTTGCTATAGAAGTGGGGATACAGGGTCAACCCGGGCGCATGGGCCAGGGGCAGGTCGAAGTGATAATCTGTGATGCCGCCATCGTAATAGTGCCCGGCTGGGGCGCCTTCGATGCGCTCAACAGGCGCCAGCACCCAGGGGATGGAGCCGGTGGCCAGCAAGACCTGAGCTATGTTCTCCCCGGTCAGGGCCAGATGTCGGCCCGGCAGATCTTTTAGTTCGCTAAAGGGGGAAGCTGCGCCGCCACTGCCAAACAGATAACGCTCGAAGTGCCAGCCCAGGGTGCGGCGACTCAGCAAGTTGCTCACCGCTGTGGTGGCAAGGCCTGCACCGAGTGCCGCTCTATGTGACAGGCGGTTGAGATGGCGGCCACGACAGGCGATGAAATGGCTCTTAATCACGGGATTGCCGACAATATCCGCTCCCTGTTGCGCCCCCAAGATGCCCGAGACGATACCGGCTACCTTGTGCGACACCTCGCTCGCCGTAGGCTTGGTCTCGTAACGCTGACCAATATATTCACGCTCCAAGCGTTCATAGGCCGCCAGCGGCTCCTGCTGTGCCAAACAGGCCAGGCGCCAGGCCCCCGAAGAAGCCCCCAGGGTGTAGAGCGGGGTCTTTCTCGCCTTGAAGAAGGTGCCAAATAAATACTTATCCAATGCGGCAATGCCAAGCCATTTGGGCCCACCAGAGGCTGCCAACACCTGGGTAAAGAGCTCGGGCTTGAGTCCCTGCTCGGCGATCTGTTTGTAGGCTTTAGGCCCGGCAAGAAAACGTAACTTAAGCAACTGACTCTGCTCCCTGAATTCATCTGTATACGCCTGACGCCATTCTATAAGAATTGCACTAAACTTGTCAGCGCGATTAAAATAGGCCTGTGGCAGGAAGTCACTGAGGATATAAATGGACGACACGGTAAAAATCAAACCCTATCAAACACTCGCCTACGTCATTATCACACTGACGGCCAGCCTGTTTATCATAAAACAGTTTTGGTTGAGCGCCTTCGATGACCAATGGTTCCTCTTCATAGGTTACTGCCTCGCCATGCTCATCTGGGCTGTCGCCCTGCTTAAACAAGAGATCGTTTTCATGCCTCGCGCGCTCGCCTTTATCAATATCCCCCTCACAGGAAGCGCTCCCCTTGGCAAGGAGACCCAGATCGCCTATACCGATATTATCAGCTGCCATGCAAGGCCCGGCAGCATAGAGATAGTGACACACAGCGAACGTCTTAGCGTTAGCCTCTCGCTCAGCCATAGACTCGCCGCTCGATTAAGAGAATGCCTGGGCGCCCATGGTGTCCGTCTCATCCTGGAAACGCGAGAGCTAGGGCAAGACGAAGACGTGTAACACCAAGGGATCATCAAAGGAGGCAACTTGCCACAGATTCGCGCCTTCTTGTTCAAAGGACTCCTACTGATCGGCTTCTCCCTGCTGCTTGGGTGTCAACGTGCCAAGGATGTGGATTATCTCTGGCAAGACTACAGCCAGCGACTCGCCCATGTGATCGAACAGCCCTACTCTCCAGCCTCTTTCTTGCCGACACAAGTCACCAGACCTAAGGTACAGGAGTCCCCCTCACCCACCATCTCGATACTCGAGACGCTTTCGCTGGGCCATTGCCCACTGGGCCACCTCATCGCCGATCACAACAGCACACTAGGCAAGGTGGCGCCGGACAGCCAGCAACTCATCTACCAGATAAGGTTTATCCAACTGGCCCCCACCTGCATCGACACCTTAGAAGAGGGAGAGCTCAAGACCAAGCTGAAACAGGCCCTCGAGCAGAAACAAGCCAACGCGATGACCTACTTTCATCGGGTGCTCACCAGAGATAAGAGCATCACCAGGAGCCTGTTTATCGGCTACGACTCCCTGGTGCTCGATGAGATGCACGCCGGTCGCTTAGAGCTCGAGTCGGCAATCGGCCAGCTGCTGACCATCAAACGTCACATCAAGCAGCGCCGGTGGCAGCAGATAGACACGACGCAGATTGAACCCACCCTCGCCCAGATGGCCCACCAAACCTTGCTGCAGAGATACCTGAGATCCCTCGCCTATAGTCGGGCGCAGCTCACTGCCCTCAACGACTATCTGCAGGCACACGGCGCGTCGGTCGTCTGTCGACCCGGTCATGCCAATCGCAAACAGGAGATACTGCAGAATGTGTTTCATAAGTACTATCTAGCCCAGACTCAGGCCTATCTGTCGCAGCTCAATCAGCTGCATTATCGCCTGAGCGAGCCGCTGATAGCCCTCTTTGGCGACAGCGGCTATCAGACCTTCATAGAGCACCATTTCGGCGAGCAGCCAGGCGCCCTGCCGGAGCAGCTCAAAGCCCAGATGCGCAGACACGTCGAGTGGTGGCAGGCCTTCAGGGAGAGCTGCAATATTCCCCCGCCTAAGCGCTAAGATTAGGATGAATAGGCCGTTAGCCCAGGCTACCTTGCCGGGCAAAAAGCCTGCTACACTATCGGCTCTTTATAAGCCTGAGCTTCCAATCATGATCTTAGACACCTTAGATAACCTGGCACACTACACCCAACTGGGACCGCGCATTGCCAAGGCACTGCAACACCTCAAAGAGACAGATTTTACTCAACTGCCGGTGGGCAACTATGAGCTGGACGGCAAAGATATCTTTGTCATCGTCAACGACTATGAGACTAAACCCAGAGAGGTTGAGCCCTTCGAGGTGCATCGCAAATATATCGACGTGCAGTATGTGGTGAGCGGCGAGGAGGAGTTTGGTTATCTGCCCCTGGCGGATCAGACGCCATCCAAGCCCTATTACGACAAACACGACTACGCCGAGTATGACTATGAGTCGAACAAGGCGCGCGCCGCCTTTATTCCCTTCAAGGCCGGCATGTTTGCCCTCTTCTTCCCCCAGGACATGCATATGCCGGGCGTGTCGGCGACGCCGCAAAAGGTGAGAAAGGTCGTCATCAAGGTAAGAATCTAGAGTCTGTCGATCTCTACTATTTGTTAACGCCCGCGCCTGTTGCGGGCGTTTTTATTCCTGGCAATACCTTCCGCTCGCCTGATACACAGTGTAACCCGGCTTCGCCCTGCTGTGCCTGACTCCGTCATCACTCCTCTGCATACAGGCGATACTTCACCAGCCTCAGCCGACACTAAAAACATGATCTTGATCAATACTCACAAGCTGCTAATATAGCCACATCGAATTACATATACTATTTTGTTATATGGGAATTTTTTCTAATAATAAAAACAGCAAGAAGCGAGTATCCCATGCATCACACATCCCAGCTTAGCCAGATCTACCTCGACGCCAACGCGACCACCCCTGTACTGCCTCAGGCAGCCAAGGCGGCACTGGGCGCCATGGAAGAACTTTTCGGCAACCCCTCGAGCAGCCATATCACTGGCCTGAAAGCCAAGAGTCTGATGGAACAGACCCGCCTGCGTGCCAAACAGATCCTGGGAAGTGGCCTGGGCAAGATCATCTTTACCAGCGGCGCCACCGAAGGCATACAGACCGCCATTCTCTCCGCCCTCATCAAGGCCAAGGCCAGCCTGGACCCCAACAAGCAGTACAGCCTGCTCTATGGCGCGACCGAACATAAGGCGGTGCCCAACTCACTGGCCCACTGGAACCAACTGCTGGAGATAGGCGCCGAGCTCAAGGCGATTCCCGTCGACGACAAGGGCGCACTGGATCTCGACTTCATCGCCAGAGAGGTGCCCAACGCCCTGATGATCTGCACCATGGCGGTCAATAACGAAACCGGGGTATATCAAGATCTAAAGGCACTCGACACCTGCATTCGCGAGCACAACCCCGAGGTATTCTGGATGGTAGATTGCGTCCAGGCCCTGGGCAAGCGCCCCTTAGCGCTGGCGCAGACCAGCATAGACTACGCGCCATTCAGCGGTCATAAGCTGTATGCGCCCAAGGGGATCGGCTTCGTCTATATTCGTGATGGTGCCCCCTTCACGCCCTTCATCGCAGGCGGGGGTCAGGAAGGCGGACTGAGATCGGGCACAGAGAACCTACCGGGCATGGCGGCCCTTAATCAAGTATTTGCCATGCTGCTAGCAGAACAGGACAGCGCCTTCCATAGCCCGTCGACCCTTGCCGATTACCGCGAGCAGCTGGCCCAAGCTTTGAAGCGCGCCTTCCCGACACTGGTGTTTAATCACAGCTTCGACAACAGCGTGCCCACCACCCTAAACTTTGCCGTGCCCGGCTTTAGCAGCAAGGAGATCATGGATCTCTTCGACGCCGCCAATATCCGCGTCAGCTCAGGCTCTGCCTGTAGCTCTAAGGTCACCCGCAGCTTCGTGCTCGATGCCATGGGCCTCCCGGCCTGGCAGAGCGAGTCGGCCATTCGTCTATCCTTCGGCCCGGCCATGACACAATCTGAGGTGGAGCAGGCCTGCGAGCGTATTCAGTCGGCCGCCAATGCCCTAGGCAACAGCTGCCTGACCCTGAGCACAGACGATGCCACAACAGATAAAAAACCGCTTAACGGCCTGGTACAGCTTAAATCCGGCTCCAGCTGCAGCTGGATCTACGCCGACCAAGAGAGCAAACAGGCGGTGGTTATCGACCCTCTGCCTGAACTCGATCAGCGTATCGACACCCTGTTACAGTGCCAGCAGCTCGAGCCTATCGCCTTCATCGACACCCATGGCCACGCCGATCATGTCTCCGGCCGTGTGGCATTAGCCGCCAGGTATCTGCCACAACAGACCAGCGATCACCTTGGTTGGCCAGAGGATCACCAGATCATCGAGATAGGCGCCAGACCGGCGCAGGCAATCTCCCTGGGACAACTCTCTCTGGTGAAGCTCGCCACCCCTGGCCACACCAATGACAGCATCAGCCTACTGCTGTGCTCACCCCTAGGCGAGGTACTCTACACCTTCTGTGGCGATCTCATCCTCATGGGTAGCCTGGGGCGCACCAACTTCGACAGCAGCTGCGCCAAGCAGATGTACAACAGCCTCAAGCTGCTGCACAGTCTGATTGGTGAAGATACCCTGCTCTGCCCGAGCCACGACTACAACAACGAGTTCACCACCAGCTTCGCCGCCGAATTCAGAGTCAATCCGCTCCTTAACGAGACGATAAACGGCACCATCTCTTTGGCGCAGTTTGAGCAGCAAAAAGCGAGACTGGATACCCATCTCAAGGATGAAGCCGGCAGCGAGATCATCTGCGGCGCCTATACCGGAGGTTGCAGCAAGGCCAAGGTGAAAGAGTACGACAGCAAGACGCTCCAGCTACAGGTGGGGCAGTCGCCTGAGCTTAAGTTGTTGGATATTCGTGAGCCCCACGAATACGCCCTGCAACATGAGCTGGGCAGCCTGAGCGAGCAGACGATCAACGTGCCTATGACTAGGCTGGTGCAGTTCGTGCAGGAACACAAGCAGGAGAGCGACGCCGAATGGGTGCTGGTCTGTCGCAGCGGCAGCCGTTCACTAGTGGCGGCCCAGGCGCTGCATAGACTCGGTTTTGACAAGATAGCCCACCTCAAAGGCGGCTATGCCTTGAGCGACAGTTAAGGTTTGCTATTACGCCTCAGCTGACCGACACAAAAAAACCGCATCACAAGATGCGGTTTTTTATTGGCTCACACTAGACCACTAGAAGTAGTAGCCGAAGTTGATGTTAAAGCGCTTGTTGGTACCGCCATCACCTACCATAGAGCCACCGATGAAGGGCTGGTTCTCGGCCACCACGAAGTCGAAATAGGTATAGAGGCCACCGGCGGTGACCGCCACCCCAGTCACGTTCATGAAGGTATCTTCCTGACCGCTTGGCTTGTCGGTAACAAGCGAGTAGTCGTTGTAGAAGGTCAGGTTTGACACAGGTCCCCACGCCACCGGCAGGCTATAGGCTAAGTCCGCCACATAACTGGTCGCCTCGGCTGGAATAGAGTCATAGAAGGCATAGGCGGCAACCACCATGCGCTCCACGTCCATGCCATCTACGTCATACTTGTAGTCGGTGAGCTGCAGCTTGAGGTTCCAGCGATCATAGTTGACCACCCCATGTATCGCCGCGGCAACCTGGTCACCATCTGTGCCGTTCTCTATCTCAAGTTGGCCCATCTGACCCGACACGCCTAGCTCAAGTTTAACCTCATCGAATTGAAAGTTATGGCTGTAACGGGCGTTGAAGGTATTCTTCTCGCCTGCGGCATAGCCCGCGGTTGGCGCATCGTATATCCCCTCGCCCGCCAAGCGAACACCGACGACGTCATAGGCATATCTGTGGGTGCGGTCCGACACGTAGCCGTCCAGGCCACCCTGCTCATCATTCTTGTAGAAGGCGAGATCCAGTCGGTTGCTATCGCTCTTATAGGTGTAATTCAGACCCAAATCATAGTCGTCTTCCAGGCCCAGATAGAAATTAGAGCTGAAGAAGTAGTTGTTCGAGGCATAGGTCAGGATACCGAAGGGCACCTGAGTCACACCTATCTTACCCTGTTGCTCATCGTCGAAGTTGTAACCCACCCAGGCGTGATGAATCACATTCATATACTCGAACCAACGGTACTGGGCAGAGAAGAGAACGTCATCCAGATTACCGTTCACGTCGATACGGAAGAGATCGAAGTCGAAATCACCGCCGCGATCCGTGTTGGCGTCGGAATAATCCTCGTAGGAATATTGGAAACGAGCCGCACCGCCAAACTTGATCGACTTGTCCATCTCCTTCTCTTCGGGCGCCTGCTCCTTTTCGGCTTCCAACTGCTCAATACGCGCCTTCAGCGCCTTAAGTTCTTCGTCTACCGTGGCGGCGCCGGCATTAGCGCTCAGGGCCAGCGCGATACAACTGGCTGCAAGTGTATAGCGAATCATCATTCATCCTCTTTGATTTATTTAGTTTTCTGCTTTCAAGCTGCCATCAACATCATGAGTATAGAAACCAGGTGGCAGTTAGGCCAAAAGCCTCCTGGGAGTTCAGTCAAATGGAAATATTCGCCATAGAGAGATGAGCCCTCGCAGGCTTAACCAAGCGACATAAACATCGAGCTATAATGATTAGCCATCTAATCATGAAGAGTTATTAGTATTATTATCGGCGACAGCAGAGGTGTGACCCAGATCCAAAAAAACTTGAGTCAACCCTAAGCGTTAGTCGCTAAAACTTAACACATTTCACTTAAAACTTACAGAATGAATAGGTTTTATACAGAGTGAGGTGCCAACAAACCCCAAACCATTAGTTACACATCAAATTAAATTCGCACAAAAGGGCCATATCAATAGCCTGGCTTAACGGTTTCTTGTCGACTGGAAATTGCCCACGAAGGGCATGCGGAAAGAGAAGGCTGAGTGCCGCCGGACAGTAAAATGAAGAAACAAAAAGGCGCGGCGTCCTGCCGCGCGTGCTCACTCGAGAATACTCCCCCTTTAGCCTCTCACTACAGGTTAGGAATAGCGAGAGATGGAAAAGAAGACTTATTGTGCCCTAGAGCGTCACCAAGGAGACGCAACTGCGATGGCAAACTGAAAACACCGCTGCCTCCGGCCCTCCCTGGCCCCATCGAATCACTTCATCTTGATGTAAAAAGCTAGTCTAAGGCTTCCAACTCCTTGTCGCCCTTAAGCGCCTTGGTCTCATAGAGCCAGCGATACAGGGTCGGCAGCACCAGCAGCGTCAGGGCGGTAGAGCTAAACAAGCCACCTATGATCACCACCGCCAGCGGCTTTTGGATCTCGCTGCCCACGCCGCTCGACAGCAGGATAGGGATCAGCCCCAGCGCCGAGGTCAGCGCCGTCATCAGCACGGGGCGCAGGCGTCCCACTGTGCCTTCATACACGCTGATGTAGAGGGCTTCTCCCGAGGCGCGCCTCTGGTTGATCGAGTCCACCAGCACCACACCATTGAGCACCGCCACCCCGAATAGGGTGATGAAGCCGATGGAGCTAGGCACAGAAAGATAGGTGCCGCTGACATAGAGGGCCACCACACCGCCGATCAACGCCAGCGGCACGTTGGCCATGATCAGGCCCACCTGCTTTATAGAGCCGAAAGAGAAGTAGAGCAGCAGGGCGATCAGGGCGATGGATATGGGCACCACCAGCATCAGCTTCTGCTGAGCCCGCTGCTGGTTCTCATACTGACCGCCGACCACAACCGTATAACCCGGCGGCAGATCCGCCTGAGGCACTATGGCATAGATATCCTCGACCACAGAGCCCATGTCGCGTCCCGACACGTTGGCCTGCACTACCACCCGGCGCTGCACATCGTCACGGCGGATATTGGGTGGCGCCATCTCGACCACCACATCGGCCACCTCCCCCAGGCGCACGGTCGCGCCGTTTACGCCGCTGAGCAGGAGGTCTTTGAGCGCATCGGGCGCGCTGCGATATTGGCTCGCCAGACGCACATTGATGTCGTATCTGGCGTTGCCGTCTATCACCTGCCCGGCACTGACGCCGCCTATGCCCTGACTCACCAGGCTCATCACCTCATCGACGCTGATCCCATAGCGGGCCAGCAGATCGCGCTTGGGACGCACCACCAGTTGGGCCTCGCCGGACACCTGCTCCAGGGAGACATCCACCGCGCCCTCGATACCCGACACCAGCTCGCTGAGCTCCTGTCCCTTGCTGGAGAGCACCTCGAGATCCGGGCCAAACAACTTGATCGCCAGCTGGGCCTTCACCCCTGAGAGCAGCTCATCGACGCGGGTAGCGATGGGCTGGGAGAAGGTAAACAGCAGGCCGGGAAAGACGCTTAGCTTCTCTTCCATCTTGCGCTGCAGCTCGAGACGGGTCTCGGCGTGTTCCCACTCCTCGATCGGCTTGAGGCCGATGTAGATCTCTATGTTGCTCACAGGCTCAGGGTCGCCCCCCAGTTCCGGGGCGCCGATACGGCTCAGGGCATAGTCGACCTCGGGGAAGGTCATCAACATGGCCTCGAGCTTAGGGGCCACATCCAGCGAGGTGTTCAGGCTGGCCGTGGGCGCCAGGGTCACCCTCAGATTGATGGTGCCCTCCTCAAGCTCGGGCACAAACTCGGTACCTAGCCTCGGCAGCAGCGCCATGCTGATGCCAAACAGGGTCACAGCCGTCAACAGCACCAACTTGGGCCTGCCCATGGTGGCACTGAGCAGATGACGATACAGGGCCTCCACCGGCTTGAGTACCGGGCTTTCCCTCAGGGTCACGCCACGCTTGAACAGATAAACTGCTAAAGCTGGCACGCCGATCAGGGCGACAAACAGCGCCGCCACCATGGCCAGGATGATGCTCACCGCCATGGGCTGAAACAGCTTGCCCTCCACCCCTTCCAAGGCAAACAGTGGCGCAAACACCACTATGATGATGGCGGTTGCAAAGAAGATGGGGCTGCACACCTCCTTGGCGGCCAGCATCACCCGCAGGGCAATGCCGCTACGCTCACCTTCTCCCTGACCATCTTCCTCGCCATGATAGGGGTCGCACTCGTCCGAGGCGCGCGCCTTGGCCTGATCGATATGCCTTCTATCTGGTTGAGTCAGGTGCTTGAAGATGTTCTCCACCATCACCACTGAGCCATCCACCAGCATGCCGATAGCCACCGCCAGCCCGCCGAGGGACATCAGGTTGGCCGACATGCCAAAGTAAGCCATCACCATCAAGGCCAGGCCGATGGAGACGGGAATAGAGAGCAGCACCAAAGCCGTCGCGCGCAGATTTACCAGGAAGAGCGCCAGGATCACCACGATAAACACGAAAGCCATCAAGAGGGCATCGCGCACCGTCTCTACCGCCTTGTTCACCAGATCCGCCTGGTCATAGAACACCTCGAAGGAGACTCCCTTAGGCAGCGCCTGCTCTATCATGGCGGTTCGGGCCGAGATATCGTCGATGGTTGCCTTGGTGTTGGCCCCCATACGCTTAAGCACCACGCCGGCGACCACTTCGCCCAGCGCCTGTGGCGTCCCGGCATCGTCGCGGCGGGTCATGGTGACCGCGCCCACACGGATCTCGGCGCCAAAGTCCACCTTGGCAATGTCGGCTACCCGTACCGGCGTGCCGCCCACCTCTGTGAGTGGGATCTGGGCAATCGCCGCAAGGCCCGCCTCGCCAGCGGGTAGCAGGCCGTAGCCCCGCACCACCAGCTGTTCCTGTCCCTGATCCATAAACCAGCCACCGGCGTTGCGGTTATTGCTCTCAAGGGCCTGGGTCACCTGGGCCATAGAGAGGCCATAGCTGCGTAGCTTGTTGGGTTCTATCTGCACCTGATATTGCCGCACCTCGCCTCCGAAGGAGAGCACATCGGTCACGCCCCCTACCGGCATCATGATGAGTTTCACCAGATAGTCGTTGAGGCTCCGCAGCTCGGCGGCGTCTATGCCGGACTCAGGCGTGGCCCGCAGTATGTACTGATAGATCTGCCCCAGCCCAGAGGTGTTGGGGCCTATCTCGGGCACCCCCACCCCGTCAGGGATCATCTCCCTGGCGGCCTGCAACTGCTCAAACACCTGCTGACGGGCAAAGTAAATGTCTGTGCCCTCGGCAAACACCACTGTCACTATGGACAGGCCAGTGCGCGACAAGGAGCGCACCTCGGTCACCGACGGCAGGGCGTACATGGCCGATTCCACCGGGTAGCTGATCAGCTTTTCCACCTCCTCGGCCGCCAACCCCTCGGCGGCGGTGTTAACCGTCACCTGCACATTGGTGACATCGGGAAAGGCATCGAGATTGAGCTTAGGTAACATGGCGACGCTGGCTACCACACCACACAGCAGCGCCAGGACCACCAGAAGCCGATTGCGTATCGCGCTATCGATAAGTTTCTGAAGCATTAGGGCTACCTCTTAGTGATTGTGAATATCGAAGCCTGACTTGGCCTGCTCAGAGGCCAGGAAGAAGGCGCCCGAGACCACCACCCGCATCTCAGGGCTTAACCCCTGCACCAGGTTCATGCCACGTTGGCGTTCACTCACCTCGACCTCCACGGCCTCAAAGCCATCGCCCTCTTCGACAAACACCTGCCAGTCGCCGTCACCGCCGCGGGTCAGCGCCGCATCGGGCAATATCACCCCGTCCTGGTTATTATCTGCCAGATAGATCTCGGCAAACTGACCTGCATGCAGCACATGGCCCGGGTTGGCGAAAGCTACCAGGATCTGCTCGGTGCGGGTGACGCTGTCGATCTCATGGGAGCGGCCAATCACCTCGGCCTCCAGGCTAAAATCGCCCACCTTCACCAATGCCTTACTGCCCACCTTGATCTGTTGAGACTGGGTCGGCGTCACCTGCGCCTCGACCCAGAGGTGAGACTCGTCGGTGAGCTGCATCAGGGCCGTGCCGCCGGTGAACACCTGGCCTTTCATGGCCACATCCTGCTGCACCCGGCCGTCGAGCGGCGCCAACAGCCGATAACTGCCAATGATCTCGGGATCAGACTCCAGCGCCTTGATCTGCGTAGGCGTCATCTTGAGCGCGCCGAGTATGGCGCGCTTGAGTTCTGCATCCACCTGCGCCTGCAGACGACGACTGGCACTCACCGCGCTCTGACTCATGCGCTTCACCCGGCCCCACTCGGCCGCGGCATTGATATAGTCCGCCTGGGCCTGAGCCACGGCTGCGCCCCCCAGGGTCAACAGAGGCTGGCCCTTGGTGACCTCCTGTCCCGGCACCACATGGCGCGCCAACACCCGCACATCCAGCTGAGGCGCCAGGGTCACGGTGCGCTCCCTGTCCACCACCAGGGTGGCAGTTGCCACTGCGGCCAGGCTGAAGCCCTGACTGCTCACCTGCTCCACGCGGATCCCCGCCAACTGGCGCTGCTCCTCGCTGAGCACTAGCTCGCCGCCATGGGCTTCTTGGTCGCCATGGGCTTCTTCGTTACCATGAGCGCCTTCATCGCCATCGCCATGGCCCGGTTCTTGTCCTTGATCTTGTATCTGCTCTTGGGACACTTGCCCCTTGGCTGACTCTGCTTTGTGATCGTGGCCCTCGGCGCCGAGGGCGACGCCACCCACGGCCGTCATACTCATCAAGACGCCGAAGCCCATGGCCCGCATCAATGGGCTTAGCTGTAGGAAACGTGTTTTATTTGATTGATTTTTCATACTTTTCACCTAAATTCTTTATCCGTTTTGCTAAAGCCTGCTCGCTAAAATGTGCTCGCTAGCTTTAGCGCCTTAGCGCGACTAAACGCCTTCACGGCCGAGCTGACGCTGCAGATAGTTCTCGAGCTGACCGCTCTGCCCCATCCAGTCGAGCCAGCTGCGGTAGAGGGCGCTCTCGAGGGAGAGCCCCGCCAGATAGCTGCTGGCCAGCTGCCTCTGCCCCTGCAGATAGTCGCTGGTGCTGATGTCGCCCGCACGCCATTGCTGTGACAGGGCATCCTGCACACCGGCGCCAGAGGTGAGCACCAACTCACGCCACTCGCGGTAACGCTGCTGCAGCCTGGGCAGGCTTAGGTGAAAAAGTTTGGCGGCCTGGGTGAGGCTACGCTCACGGGCCAGATAATCTTGCTCGGCGATGGCGACCTGGGTTCCGGCCGCGGCCTTGGCCTCGCGATAATCGTTGCGGATCTGAATCGGGATCGACAGCCCCAGCCCCAGCTTGTTCTCCTCTCCTTCACGCTCGGCGCTCAGGCTGATACTGGGATCGGCGCTGGTATCTGCCGCCATCTGCTGGCTGGCCAACTTGGCCATCATCACCTGCTGGTAGGCGCCGGCCAGGGCGGGCAGCTCGGGGCCAACCTCGCCACTCGCCTCTATGCTGAGGGCGCCGATAAACTCGGCGAAGGGCAGCTCCAGCTCGCCAAAGCGGCTGAGCACGCTGGCATCGGCGGCCAGCGAGGCCTGCTCTGCAGCGGCGTGATCTGCGGCCTTACTGGCCAGATCCAGCTGCATCAGCTGCAGCTCGGCCCGTGACAGGGCCCCCGCCTGCAACTGCTGCTTGGCGATGGCGACCTGCTGTTTGGCGCTCTCTAGCAAACGTCCCTGAAAGGCGAGTAATTTCGCCTGCTGAGCCTGCTCCACCAGCGCCATCAGGAGGTCACCGTAGAGCTGGCTGCGAGCCAGACGATTATCGGCCAGCAAGATCTCGGCCTCGAGCTGGGCAACACGTGTCGCCACCCCACGCTTGTCGCCCCAGTCTAGGGTCTGACTCACCTCCAGGGTATAGGTATCTTCGCTGGCATTTTGGTAGTTCACCCCCAGCTCGGGGTTATAGACGGGCCTGTCTGCGGCCTCAACCAAGAGCCTGGCCTGACGAACCTTGGCCTGCTGCGCCTGGAGCTCAGGCAGTTGATTCACCTTGCTCATCAAGGGGGCGAGCCAGCCCTGAAAACCAGTCTGATCAAGCTGCGCCAGCAGGGGGGCCGGTGCAATTTCTCCCGCTTCTGAGTAAAGGGTTTCGGCGAACAGTGGCGCGCCCCATATGGCACCCAATAATGCGGTGGCGATTAAGCTCTTTCTCATCGCAATTCCTAATCTTAAGGATCAGGCTTCTCTGCTGCCTGCCAAGGCATGGTTAACCATAGCTAGGCAGGCAAACGCACAGCATCGACCCGCGGCAAGATAATTCACCGCGGCCCAGGGCTGGCAGTTAACAGAGAACGCCCGATAAAAAACGGTAACCCAACAGTGCCCGCGCCATGCACAGGGCCTGAAAAGGCATTATTTTCAGAAGATTAAGAAAGATAGATAGGTGGGCGATAAGCCGCTTGTTGCTCTGGTGGCAGGTAGTGCAATCTGGCGCTCGCGGGTTCATCGCTCACGGGCACAGAAGGGGTCAGGGCCAGCTGAGACACTAAGGTCACGTGACCACCATGACACTGGCAGTCGAGGCAGAGATCGAAGGTCTGAGTCTCTGTCTTGCTGATCTGGTGTTGATGTGGCGTCTCTAGCTCGGGCTCATCGAAGGCGCATTGGCAATCGACACACTGAGCCAGGCTCACCACTTCGGCAGTAAACTGCAGATGGGGATGGGTTTCGCTCTCCTCTTCATGGCTGCCAAGATGCAACTGATGCGCGCCAAGATTCGCCCCTGCAAACTGCAGTGCGACTACGGCGATCATCATCAAGGCAATCTTGTGAACCAGTTGTCGAAAGAAGCGACTCAAGCAAACTCCAAAGGGGAAAAAGCGTAAAAAGGTCGAGTAATCAGACTCAAGGGGTGGCAAATAGTTCCACGGCTATCGCTAAATTAACAGGAGATTCGTCCCGTCATGCCAGCCAGATCACACTTGCCACCCGCTACGCCATTACTTGAATACGCAGTGCTTGGTGTAGTCGGCGGCTTCATTGGCCGTCCAGTCACCCTTAGGCTTATCTTCCATCTGCTTACACCACTTTTCGCTACCTACCTCGGGAGCACAACCAGAAAGCGATGCCATCAGAGCTAAGGCCAGCGCGGCAGACGTCAGAGAGAGTGAAGATTTTAACATGAAGAGATTCCTTAAGGATGTCAGATAGTAAGAGTACCAGTCCTAGAGTCTATGACTCCTGATCGATCGGACAACTCAGTTTAGCGGTGATCCACTCGATAGCCTGGGGTTTATCCTCAAGAGCATACCACGCCACCTCCCCTTGCATAAAGGGGCCCATAAGACGCACCGCGTTACCAAACCAATCGGGTCCACCCACCAGCACCAAGGCATCGAACCTGGGCAGTTGCAGCTCACCCACGCCCGAGAGCGACTGACTCTCCCAGCCTTCCAGCAGCACATCTGCCTCGATATAGAGACACACCTTGCCCGAGGCCTGCTGATATTCCTCTATGATGGGGACTATCTTGTTGCAATAGTCCTGGGTCGACAATCGCCCGCTGGCAAATAAACTGATCACCCCATTGGTGATATCGGCGATTTGACATAACATACTCACACTCCGAGAAGGCGCCTAATTTGGCGACCATTTTGCAACATTTTGACGGGCCAATGATACAGGTCTAGATCAAATAAGCCGAACATGTCGACACCTTAATCAGATGATAAAGATCTCTCAGCGCGTCCAATTAGCCGATAACGAACTGGAATGGCAATTCATCCGTTCCAGTGGCGCCGGTGGCCAGCACCTAAACAAGGTCTCCACCGCGGCCCAGCTGATCTTCGACATTCGCCAATCTTCGCTGCCGGAGTTTTATCAGCAACGCCTGCTCGCCAAGGCCGACCATCGCATCACCAAAAGCGGCAAGATCATCATCAAGTGTCAGGCCAGTCGCAGCCAGGACGCCAACCGTCAGACGGCACTGGAACAGTTTATTGCCCTGGTGGCCAGCGTCGGCCACACCGCCAAGAAACGTGTCGCCACCAAGCCCACAAAGGCCAGCCAGCGTAGGCGAGTCGATGCCAAGAAACAGCGCGGTGCCACCAAGGCCCTCAGGCAGAAACAGTTCTAATCATAAAGTCTTTCCAGCAAGCTGATTTTTACTAACGAGACGCCAAAATCGCCGATAAGTGTGCTAAGTTGCAGGTATCTGACTTAAAAGACTGAATCCATAAGGTGTTGTGCATGAGTAAAGCAGTGAAAATTCTCCTGGTGAACGGCCCTAACCTCAATCTGCTTGGCCGACGCGAACCCGGCCACTATGGTCATCATACCCTGGCGCAGATCGTCGAGCAGCTGAAGCTGCAGGCTGCCGAGCAAGGCGCCAGCCTGGAACATATTCAGTCCAACGCAGAGCATGAGCTGATCGACGCCATACACCAGAGCGAAGCCGACTTCATCATCATCAACCCCGCAGCCTTCACCCACACCAGCGTGGCACTTAGAGACGCCCTGCTCGGCGTCGCCATCCCCTTTATCGAGGTGCACCTTTCAAACGTTCATGCCAGGGAGGCCTTCAGGCATCACTCCTACTTCTCCGACAAGGCGGTCGGCGTCATCTGCGGCCTGGGTGAGCAGGGCTATCGCTACGCGCTGGACTCGGCCATCGCCCGCGTCAGAGCCAATCAGGAGAAGTAACGCCGCCATGGATATTCGCAAGATAAAGAAACTGATTGAGCTGGTGCAGGCATCGGATATCACAGAGCTGGAGATCAAGGAGGGTGAAGAGTCGATTCGCCTCTGCCGTCAGTCAGCCACAGCACCCAATGCGCAAGGCGCTAACGTCACCCTCGCCAGTCAGCCAAGCGTCGAGGAAGCATCCGAACAGGAAGAATATGACGAGGAGAAGCTGCTGCGCTCCCCCATGGTGGGCACCTTCTATCTCGCCCCCGCGGTCGATGCCGCCCCTTTGGTTAAACTGGGTCAGCGGGTCGAACAGGGCGAGCCGGTCTGCATCATAGAGGCGATGAAGATGATGAATCAGATCCAGGCGCCTCACTCTGGGGTGGTGACCGCGATTCTCTGCCAGAGCGGCGATGGCGTCGAATTCGATCAACCCCTGATGATGATCGAATAGAGGCAAAACCAATTTCCAGGAGGCTCAGGTGACGGCTTTGACGCGTCGATTCAACAAGGTCTTGATCGCCAATCGCGGCGAGATTGCCCTGCGCATCATACGCGCCTGTCGCCAGCTGGGCATCAAGACGGTCGCCGTCTACTCCAGCGCCGACAAAGATAGCGGCCACCTCAGACTCGCCGATGAGCAGATCTGCATCGGCCCCGCCCCCGCTAAAGATAGCTACCTCAACACCGCCGCCATCCTAGGCGCCGCCGATCTCGCCAGGGTCGATGCCATCCACCCGGGTTACGGCTTTCTGGCCGAAAACGCCGATTTTGCCCAGCAGGTGGTAGAGAGCGGATTTCACTTCATCGGCCCAGAGGCCGACACCATACGCCTGATGGGCGACAAGGTGAGTGCCATCGCCGCCATGAAGGCGGCTGGCGTGCCGACCGTGCCCGGCTCAGACGGCCTGCTAGGCGAAGATGAGGCCCGCAGCCTAGAGGTCGCGGCTCGGATAGGTTACCCGCTGATCATCAAGGCCACCGCAGGTGGTGGCGGCAAGGGGATGCGGGTCGCCGAGGATGAGGCAGGGCTGCTTGGGGCCATCGCCCTCACCCGCCAGGAGGCCGAGGCCGCCTTCGGCAATGACGGCGTCTATCTGGAGAAATACCTCACCCGGCCGCGTCATATCGAGGTGCAGGTGCTGTGCGATCATCTGGGGCATTGCATCTCACTCGGCGAGCGTGATTGCTCGCTGCAAAGAGCCCAGCAGAAGGTGATCGAATCCGCCCCAGCCCCAGGATTAACGCATGAGCAGCGCCAGCAGATAAGTCAGAGCTGCATCAAGGCCTGCCAGACCATCGGCTATCGCGGCGCCGGTACCCTGGAGTTTCTCTATCAGGATGGTGAGTTTTACTTCATGGAGATGAATACCCGCATTCAGGTAGAACACACCATCACAGAGATGGTGACCGGAGTCGATCTGTTAGCGCAGCAACTGCTAGTTGCCCAGGGCGCCCCCCTTGCCTTGCAAGAGCCGTTAATCCAACCCCAGGGCCACGCCATCGAGTGTCGTATCAACGCCGAAGACCCAATTAGCTTCGCCCCCTCCCCTGGAAGGATAGACAGGCTTGTGGTGCCCGCCGGCCTGGGAGTACGCTGGGAGTCTCATCTCTCACCCGGCGCCTGTGTGCCGCCCCAATATGATGCTATGATCTCCAAGTTGATCACCTGGGGCGACGATAGAGCCCAGGCAATCGCCCGCATGCGCACCGCCCTGGATGAGCTGGTGATCACCGGCATCAAGACCAATGTGCCCCTGCTCAAGGCGCTGCTTGACGATCCTAAGGTGCGCCAGGGAGAGACCTCAATTCACTATCTGGAAGATACCTTCTTGCCTGGGAAATAAGTGCCTGCCGGGCTTCAATGCCCATGCTAATGCCGATGTAGATCCGAGCTAGCCGGGCTCCAATCATACTCTCAAGCCCACATTCGATGCCAAGTTAGGCCGCCAGGTACTTGTCGATATCCACCTCGTCTATCTGCTGCGGCGCAAGATAACGCTCGGCGTACTCCAGATAGATGCCGCTGGAGAGGAACAGCTTAAACACCTCGCCATCCACGTGCTGGTCCAGCACCATCTTATGCAGGATATCGATGGCGACGCTCAGGGGCTTGGCCTTCTTGTAGGGCCTGTCGGCGGCGGTAAGCGCCTCGAAGATATCCGCCAGCACCAGGATGCGCTCGGGGATAGACAGGTCCTCGCCGGTGAGCTTCCTCGGGTAGCCGGTTCCCTTCAGCGTCTCGTGATGAGTGGAGGCGTAACGGGGCACACGGGCCAGTTCTGGCGGGAAGGGCAGGTTCTCCAGCATCTTGATGGTACTGGTAATATGCTGATTAATCTTAAACCTGTCCTCGTCGGTCAGGGTGCCGCGGGAGATGCTGAGGTTATAGATCTCCCCCTGATTATAGAGCGCCTCGGGCACATTCATCTTGATGCCAAACTTAGGATCGAACACCTCAGGCCTGTGGCGGGCTATCACATGCTGTGGCTTATCTGCCAGCAGCGGCTCGGTCACCGGCAGGCTGACATCAGAAGTAAATTCGGGATAGTTAAGCTCCTCCACCGGCGACAGGCCGAGGCGATCGTCGAAGTGGCGCTGCCAGGTGATTGCCGACAGGGTCTTGAGCCTGTCGATATCGGCCTGCTCCATAAACTCGCCGCCCACGTTGGCCCCGGCGATGAAGGCGAAATCCTCAGTCAGCTGCTCATGGCGCCGTCTCAGTTCTTCAGTATACTCGGCCTCTCGCTCGGGATGCTCCTGGCACTGCTTGAGACAGTGGATCTCGGCGTCACGCCAGAGCACCTCGAAGCGCATCCGCACCTCGTGGATACGGTTGTAGATCAGCTCCAGCTTGCTGCCCTTGTCGACGATATGCTCAGGGGTGGTGATCTTGCCACAGTCATGGAGCCAGGCGGCGATGCGAAACTCCCTGTGCTCGTCGGCGTTCTTGAAGCGAAATGCCTCAAAGGCGGGCAGATCCGACTGGGCGGCATATTCGGCCAGCATCAGTCCCAGCTCGGGCACCCGGTTACAGTGACCGGCTGTGTAGGGTGACTTATCATCGATCGCCTGAGCGATCAGCTTGATGAAGGCATCCATCAAGGCCTTGTGGTCCTGCTCGTGCTGACGAATAGACTCAGACATATCCACCAGGGAGATCGCCAGCTCATCGATCTCCTTGATGTAGGAATCTACCCTGGTCACCTCATCATAGCGGCGAAACTTCACCTTGAGGTTTTCCAGCGCCAACAGCTTTATCGGCGAGATAATGGGAGAAGCAAACAACCAGGAAAACGGCAGTGCCAGCAACAGACACAGGCCAGTGATGGCGATCGACTTCTTCACCTTGTCCAGGCTCGATGCCAGCAACATCTCCTGAGGCACCAGTATGGCAAAATACTCCTGCTCGGCCGCGCTACTGCCCAGTGGCGAGACATAGACGAAACTGGGCTCGCCATTGAGTGAGATGGCGACTAGCTGCTTCTGCCTGGTAGGATCTGCGGCGATATCTATCAGTGCCTTGTAGGGCACGGTACCCTGCACGTTGGCGGGTGCCACCTGTTGTCCCTCTGCAAACCACTTGTTGCGTAGTGCCTTAATCTGCTCAGGGCTGATATGGGCTATGGCCTTGTCGATCAGTGCGATGAGGTCGGCGTTTTCCGGATGCATCACTATGCTCAACCCGGCGTGGATGTCTATGGGGGCATAGTCCAGATCCTCGTGAAACTGCAGGTCGTCGATAAAATACTGCCGCGCCGTGTAATGCAGCACTATGCTGTTGTCGATTGCCGCAAACGCCCGCCCCTCCTTCACCGCCTGGAGTATCCCTCGGGTCGACGATACCTCGACCACCTCAACCTCGGGAAAATGCTGCCTGATGATAGGGATGATCGACCAGCCCCTGGGAATCGCCACTCGCTTACCCGCCAGCTGGCCCACATGCTTAATCGGCGCCTCTCCCGGCCCGGTCACTGCGGCGAAGGGCATGCTCAGAAAGGGCTGACTAAAGACCCCAAGCGACTGATTGGCCTCGCTATTGAGCACAGAATGTAGCAGGTTGATCTCCCGCGACCTGAACTTATCGACAAACTCAGGCCAGGTGAAACCATTGTTGTAGTTGATGGTCAGGCCGGTCATCTCGGCCACCAGGTTGAGCACATCTATGCTGTAGCCCATGGGAAGCCCGGCCACGGCAAAATCTATGGGCGGCCAGTCGGTCTCGTTGGAGGCGATGAGTGGTGGGGTATTGGCCACCAGCGCCTGCTCCTCTGGGGTCAGGCTGAGGGGCTTAGGCGTGGGGAGTTCCGCCTGATTAACCTGTTGGTGATTAGAGGCCACCAGGGCGCCGCTGGCCCGGTAGACATAGACCTCGCGCCCCTCCTGAGCATCCCCCCTACCCAGCTGCGCCAAGTAGTCATCCAGGCTCGACAGGGCAACATCTACCGCCAGCACGGCGTCACTATTGGGCAGACGGATGGAATAGGTGATGCCCGGCGCCTGCAGGTTTTGAAACAGATAGGGCTCTGTCTTAAACACCTTGTCGGGTCGCGCATCGATAAACCAGGGACGGATGCTGGCGTCATAATCTGTGGGCTCCATCCTACTCGCCCTCTGCTTAAAGTCGGCATCCAGATAGTGGAAGGCACGGATACGCTCCTGCCCCTTACCCTGAATACTGATGATCACCCAGCGATCTTCCAGGGAGGCCTTGAGCTGACTCCTCACTATGGGGTGGGCATCAAGATTCACCAGCTCAAACAGATCCCCATCTGGACTACCGAGATAGATGGCATAGATAAACCTGGCCGAACGCATCGCCTGGCTGAACACCTGCTTAGCCTCCTGGCTCAGCCCCATGGGCGTATACAAGCCCTCGAAGTTGGCCACCAACTTAGTGGTGTTGATCGCCTGATTATCGAGTTGGTTCAGGTAACTGCCTGTGCTGTCAGCGCTCTGGTTATAGAGCTTAAGACTGGCCTCCGTGGCCAGGCGCTGGCTGAAATAGTATTGCAGGCCAATGGCCACCGAGGCGGTAAACAGAGTAGCAATGATAAAGATGCCCACCACGGTAAAGCGTATGGTGAGGCGTTTGGGTTTAGCTAAGGTGAGACCCAGCATGCGGTGTCCTTGTCCCATGAATGTCCGACTCAATGAGTATAGTCAGAGATCCGCATATCTCACCTTAAAAAATGAGTTAACATCCTAAAAAATCAAACATTAAGGACTTTTCTTACGCCATGATTCCGGCAGCTCCACCTGTTGCCACAGCTCCTGGCACAACTGTTCTCCCTGATGCCAGTTACCCTGCTTTAGCCAGCTTACTAGGGCATCCCCCACCTGGGGATAGGCGATAGGCTCAGGCCTGGAGGCCCGCAGCCAACGCTTGACTGCCGCGGGGTCGAGCCACTTCATGCTCTCGGCCGCGCCCAGCAGCTCCAGCGCCGCCACATTAGAGAGCTGCTCGAACTGGCCGTGCAGCGGCTTCACCAGCAACTTCTTACCCAGGGTCAATGCCTCGCTCGCCAACTCGAAACCGGCGCTGGCGATCACGCCGCCACACTGGGCCAACCTGGCCTTGAAGCCCTCGCGGCTAAAGCCAGACCAGATCAGGTTATCGGCGCAGTCCTTAGGCGCGCCCGAACCATGAAATACGTGGAAACGATACTCACCGAATTCCTTGAGCAGATTATTGATATCCTCGGGCGATTCGAACGGCAGGTACACGAGAATATCGTGAGAGTTATAGGCCACCGCCTCACCCACCTCCACGAAGGGCGGCAGCAGGGGAAAACCGAAATGATGCCAATGGCAGCCAAGCGACCGATCGACCGGGGCAAAGTAGTTGAGCAGCATCTGATTAAACCAGCCGTTACCCACCTTAGGCACATCGTACTGCAGCGCCGCCTGATGGCTCACCCCGATGGAGGGCACCCCTTGAATGCGTGCCGCCCAGGCAGAGACGGGCTCATAGTCGTTAAGCACCAGATCGTAACCACTGAGATCCAGGCCGCGAACGTCTTTCACCAGGGCACTTAAGGAGTTCTGTAGCGCCGTCTTGGCGATGCTGACGCAGCCATTTTGCGTCGCGAAGGTTAACCCAGGCTTAGCACGATACTCGCCGAAGCACTGCATGTCGAAATAACGCTGACTGTCACGACCGGAAAAGAAGAAATCGACATCGACTCGCTGATTTTTAAGGGCTTTCGCCATGATTCTGGCACGACTAAGATGGCCATTCCCTGTGCCTTGCACGCCGTAAAGAATACGCATGTTTGTGCTGACTCCTGCTAGTGATTTATTGACCGACGAGAGGTAACACCAGGTAGCAACTCGTCATCCCCAGAAGGGCACCAGCCAGAATATCCAGCGGGTAATGCACGCCCAAGATGATACGCGAAACACCGATAGCCCCGGCCCAGCCGAAGGCCAACCAGGTGAAGGTGGGATAACACCAGGCGATGGCACTGGCCATGACGAATGCTGCGGCCGTGTGACCCGATGGCAGGCTGAACTTGTCTGACGGCTCGAAGGTCAGCATCAGGCTATTGCCGCCGGGCAGAGACTGATGGCAGGGACGTGTGCGTCGAATGCTGTTTTTCAGTACCAGATAGAGGGGGAGCTCTATGATGAAGGCGGCCAGCGCAGTGTTAAACAGCAGCTCTCCCCGCTCATCGAGCAGCAACAAGAGGACACTCAGGTAGAGATAATAAGGCCCATCGCCCGTTGCCGAGATGGCTTTGGCCTTAGGGTTTAGACGGTAAGCCACGCCACAGGCGTTGATCGCGGCAAAGGCCTGGCGATCTAACTTAGCTAAGGTCTGAAACATAAAAGGCTCCGGATCAAGTGATATGATCAGGAGCCTAAAAACTCGCTATGACGCCTAGGTGACATCCAGCCTAAATATTTATGACAGCAAAGGTCTGCAGCAACTAGGCCTCGGCAGTTTTACCCACCTGAGTCTTGGCGCGGAACAGCTTCACTAGGTGATAGACGTTAATACAGGCGACAAAGGCATTCATGCCGGCAACCGGCCAGGCCGAGATGTAGATCCCGTAGATCACAAACAGTGCACAACCGGTAAAGTTAAGACATCTTAGCCAAACTATATCTTTCATCATCAAAGAGATAGCCACCATTACTGAGGCGGAATAGCCAATTAGTTCAATTGTGTTTGAAGCTTCCATAAGGCACCTTCTTAAGGCCCTCTGCCATCCATAAGCTAACTGGGGGATCCGTGCCCCTAAAGCAAGTTAAAGTTAAGTTAATCGTTGACTGCCTACATGCTAACAAATTTAGCCTCAGCTTGTAATTAAAATACGTTATTTAATGACCTTGGTCATGTTTTTTGCACAATAAGAAAGCAACAGAAGAAAGATTACAACAAGTTAGCCAAACGCCGCTATTATCACCAATAGCGTGAGTTATAACGCTTTTCTTTTTAAGAATCCCTTATATACTGGCTGGTAACAATATATTGCTGATTTATCCCAGTAAAATGCCTCTCTACAGGAGTATGACTTATGGAATACAACACCTCAGAACTTTGTGACACTTACATTGATGTGGTCGATGTTGTTGAACCCATGTTCAGTAATTACGGTGGTTGTAGCTCTTTCGGCGGTTCAATTAGCACCATTAAATGCTTCGAAGACAATGGATTAATCGCTGAAGTACTGCAACAGGATGGTGAAGGCAAGGTACTGCTGATCGACGGTGGCGGATCCCTGCGTCGCGCCTTGGTCGACGCCAGCATCGCCGAGATCGCCGTGGCAAACAACTGGGAAGGCATTATCGTTTATGGTTCGGTGCGCGATGTCGACGCACTGGAAGATCTCGACATAGGCATCCAGGCCCTGGCCTCTATCCCTGTGGGCGCAGACGGCCATGGCGTGGGCGAACTGGAGATCCCAGTTAACTTCGGCGGCGTCACCTTCCTGCCAGCCGACCATGTCTACGCCGACAACACAGGCATCATCCTGTCACCCGAGCCTCTAGATATCGATTAAGCTGATGCCCGAAATGGCATGATGATTTTGGCTAGGCTGTTTAGGCTAGCCAGTTAGCCCTAGTCAGGAAGCAAAAAGGACGACCATGAGTCGTCCTTTTTTGTGGCCTATCGATGGCCACCCTTCTCTCACTATAATCAATAGTTATGTCGAAATACCTTCGGCCAGTAAAGAACAGCGTTATCTATTTTGCCTCAAACTAGCTTGATGTTTAAGAGAGAGCTTTAAACCATAGCTTTATGGTGTATCAATTGCCTGCGGCAGGTGCAGTGCAAGGATGCACCAATGTCGTGATCAAATGGAGGTGAAGGAACGACCTTATGTACAGGTACTGCCAAGGCATGCAGGCTCTTTTTAAACATTTTGCATTTGGCTTGGTGGATTCCGGTCAGAGTGTATGAAGTCGAACCTTCATTGCAATTAATAGCCTGCGGCTCGCTTATGTGCAGCTACTGCCTCGGGACGCTATACGTCATCCCTGACCGCTTAACGAAAACATCCCTGTTTTCGATACCCTCAGCAGCATCTACACTGGGTTATCTATCTCTTGGATTTAACCTCACTGGATATCCAAACCCCATTACATTTTTGGACAAAAATGAGTTAGAACTATAGAACTATATATGTGAGCTTCAGATTAATGTTTTTATGTGCTAACGCCGTGCTCTGGGGCGAATTTGGAGCACAGCAGCAAATATGTCCGACAGCAGCGCCTTGTTAAGGCCTGCCATATCTCCGCATGATTGAATCCGCTAGGTGACTCCCTGCACTGACTAATCGAGCCAATACCCTTATGTTCTCTTTACATTGTTCATCTTCTACAGGCGTGGGATAGTTCATTGTATGATCTATTTCCCCCCACACCTCTTCTAATAGAGTCCGAACTTGAACCTCGCATGTTATAGGACTTCTTTCGTTTGGCTTTAGAACGTAGTGGATACTCGTATAGAAGCTGTCTTTTTGTTGAGTTCTTATACCAAGAGATTTAAAGAATCTATCAGAATCTGGATCCCAAGTGTACGCCTTTGGATCTTCGAATAAGCAGAAATCACCGTCATTGATTTTTTTCATTATCTCTTTATGGATAGTTTCAAATTGTTCTTGATGTAGGTGAAGAACTCGAACGCCCGCCATGTCTGTTACTCGACCGAACAAATTATCCCCATTAATTGGGCCTAGTTGTTCTGCTTCGGGCTTTTGCTTATCTTCCTGGTTTTTTCGTTCAACCTTTTCAATGAGGTGATCGACGTCTTTTAACCTATGACGAATTGAATGCACAACACCTTTTAGTGATCGAGCCTCGAAAAAGCTCCTCACAGTCTTGTAGAATAATTCAAGAGAGTCAAAATTCTGATCATAGACTTCGAGAACATCTTTGTATCTTTCTTTAATCTCCTGTTCCATTAATCCTCTAACCCCTCTAATCTAGTTAGAAGATCCTCTGCAAAGGAGTGATAGAGGGCCCTTTTTTCGAAATACATCTCACGATTACCCGATATAGTAGGCCTATCTTCAGCGAGTAAATTTGTTTGATTTGGGACGTCCCAGATAGGCACTCTATATTTCTGCGCCATTGAAGGAAGGGTATTATGCGAGTGCATAACAGACTTATAGCCTATAGGTGAACCTATAACTTCTTCGCCTAAGTGATCATAACATTCTGCAGGTATATGTGTTTTTATTGAGCTTGGCAATCGATTTACGTATGAATAATGTGCCGCCGCAAGATCAAGCTCATTCTGGCCAGTATACTTCTTAGCATTGTAGATGGTGAAGCCGAGAAACTTTACAAAGCTCTTTGGAAATACAGCTCGCTTTTTGTCAGGTAGCAGGCTATACATCGTTTCAAATTGATTTTTCCAGATTTTAAGCGCTTGGCCAATATTTGTAATACCGAATGTTGAGAACATGTCGGGCATACACGGCACAAAGAAGCCAGTAGACATCGATATGAGAATTCTGTTTAAAATTCCCAGGCTCGGAGATGTATCAATTATTACGTACTCATAGCCATATTTATCTCCTGCTTCTAGGCAAATATTTCTAATGCTTGTTATTACTCTTAGAGCTTGAGGGTCGCCTAGAAATGCATCACTCCAAGATTTTGATATTTTATCTTCATAAGAGTGAAGGCTTAATCGACCGGGAATCAACCCTAAATTATTATTGATTTCATAGACGCTTCCCAAGCTAAATGACTCAAATACACCATCTTCAATTGGCTTAAGTAAACAATGAATTGATCTTGGTTTCTCGACGAATTTTTCAAAGGATTCACCTGATTCTTCCAAGGCAGCTTGGAAATCCTCAATGTAAGGTTCTTCCTCTGTCCAAAGCTCTTCCAATTTCTCAGGAGAAATGCACTGTAGAGTCAAATTAGATTGAGGATCGAGGTCAATCATTAACGTTTTCTTCCCCATCTCTGACAAAGCACAAGCTAAGTGAAAGCTTAGGGTAGATTTACCTACACCACCTTTGTTGTTAAAAACTGATACGATCTTCAATTAGTACTCCTCAGTTGATAATTAGTGTGCCTTAACAGCTTATTAGTGAGACCTTGCAAGGTACGCTACCTTGTAAGGTAGGAGACCAAGCATGTAAATAAATGGGGTCAGTGTAGACTTTTGAGGTCGTTTGTTGGCGCATGGTGGTTGGCTTTTCCTTCCCTGAATAACGTAGTCGATGTTTGATTCGAGTTCACCTAGCTCTGTCCTTGATTGGTTACACATTAAGCTATTGATCAGGCAGCAATCAACATGTTCAGTCACATTTCCGCGCGTTTTTTATTAAAAAGAATAACTTGTCTCAATGCCATCTAAGTAAGGCCAAATCGAAGAGACGTTAGATACCCAGTGTAAACACGATTTTGGCCTTCGAAATCAGGGATGATTTCGCAGAGCCCACATGGATGTTCACGAACAACCTCCCTGTTTAAAGGCCAGTTCGGCATCCATGCCTCTCGTTCGTTAGCTTGAAGCTGCGCTTCACTCACCGAGCCAAAATAGTGTTTGCACATAAGGTCGTTCTTTCACATCCATGTGATCACGACATTGGTATATCCTTATACTGCACCCACCGCAGGTGATAGGTTGCCATGAAGGTGCGACCTTCAAACATCCATCCAACACCTATGCCGCCACGGGCTAACATTCGAATCCCATCACCAGTTGCTCAAGCCGAATCCCCCAAAATCTAATCCAAAAAACTGAAATTTGTGCAGCCCACAAAAAAATCAAACTTTTCTAAATTTTATCCATTAAAATTACCCCACCTTTGCATCAACAACAAAAAACAGAACCCATAATGCAAACCCTAATTCCATTTACCGCCGAGCGCTGCCAGGACTTTGTCGCCGAGCGCGAGGGCGAAACCAAGATAGGCCAGACCCTGCACTGTTATGAGGGCAAGGCGCCACTGAGTGAGCAGCTGGCAAAGGCTAAGGCCGACGGCGTGCGCTTCGTCATCCTTGGGATAGGCGAAGATATCGGCCCCAGGGCCAATCTGGGACGCGGCGGCGCCGTCGATGGTTTCGAGGCCGCCATGGCGCAGTTTTGTAACTTCCAGTCGAACCAGTTTCTCGACGGTAACCACTGCATGGTGCTGGGGCAAATTGCCACTGACGATCTACAGCTGCCAGAGGGCAGCAGCGCAAAGATCTTAAGGGAGAATGTCGACAGGCTAGATGAGCGGGTGATAGAGATAGTCGGCGAGATCATGGCGGCAGGCCTGGAGCCAATTGTGATTGGCGGCGGGCATAACAACGCCTATGGCCTCTTGATGGCCACCAAGAAGGTAGCTGGCCGCCCCGTAGCCGCGGTCAACCTGGATCCCCACTCTGACTTTCGCCCGCGCGAGGGCCGCCACAGCGGCAATGGCTTTAGCTACGCCGCCGCCAGCGGCGCCCTGGGTCACTACCATGTGCTGGGACTGCACGAGCTGAAAAACAGTCAGCAGACCCTGGAGCAGCTGAGTGCCTTCGGCGGCAAGTGGCACACGCTGCAGGCCATCTGGGTGAGACGCGAGATCAGCCTGGAGCTGGCACTGAAGACGATAGTTGAGGATCTCAACGCCAGCGATCTGCCGGTGGCGCTGGAACTGGATCTCGATGCCATCACTAACATGCCCAGCAGCGCCTCGACGGCGGCGGGTATTCCCCTGCTGGACGCCCTCTATTATGTGAATCAAGTCGCCAGCAAGACCCCGGCCGCCTACCTGCATCTGGCCGAGGCGGCCCCCAGCTGTCACGTGGCGGGTGTCGAGGCCGGTCGCCGGGAGACGGGTCAGAGCATAGCCGAGCTGATCTACGCTTTTATTCAGGGGCGACAGGCACAGCATCCCCTGGGATAAGCCAATCGGCGCATTTGGCATATTGCTAATATTATGCTGTAATGCGCTCCTCGTTTTTGAAACTCTAGTTTAAACTCTGCGCTATCACGCATTTTTCAATTAATTGTGCGCGGATTATTTACATCGATCACAGAGTGATAGACCAATGATTCAGCAAACCGAGTCAATCACTTACACTCGCGGTTAACAGCAGCAATAAACAGGAAGCCAGTAATGTCAGAGGGCAGCTCAAACAGTACCCATTTTGGATATAAAACGGTCGAAGCTGAGAAGAAGGCAGACCTAGTGGCCGACGTATTTCACTCGGTCGCCGCCAAATACGACATCATGAACGATGTCATGTCCTTTGGTATTCACCGTCTGTGGAAGCGTTTTACCATAGAGAGTGCGGGTGCGCGTCCGGGCATGAAGGTACTGGATCTCGCCGGCGGCACAGGCGACCTTACCGCCAAGTTTTCCCATATCGTGGGCAACACAGGTCAGGTGACCCTGGCCGACATCAACGATTCCATGCTGAAGGTGGGCCGCGAGAAGCTGCGTAACCGTGGCGTAGTGGGTAACGTCAACTATGTGCAGGCGAACGCCGAGGCACTGCCATTCCCTGACAACCACTTCGATATCATCACCATCGCCTTCGGACTGCGTAACGTAACAGACAAGGATGCGGCGATCCGCTCTATGCTGCGCGTGCTTAAGCCAGGCGGCAAGCTGCTGATCCTCGAATTCTCTAAGCCACAGCACGACCTGATGCGTAAGGTCTACGATCTTTACAGCTTCAAGATACTGCCTAAGATGGGCGATATCATCACCCAGGATGCCGGCAGCTATGAGTATCTGGCCGAATCTATCCGTATGCATCCGGATCAGGAAACCCTTAAAGGAATGATGGTAGATGCCGGATTCGAGCAGGTGGAATACACCAATATGACAGACGGTATCGTCGCCCTGCACAAGGGTTACAAGTTCTAATATTGGTTTGAATATCAATTCTTATTTCGAAAGAGGCCCCGCACAGTCGGGGCCTTTTTGTTTGCTAGCTCTTCCTTGCCCACACACCCCAAATCCTACTGAATAAATTAGCTTTATCCTTAGCCCTTTTACCGCCAGTTTAGTGTAGAATAGCGTCACCTTTGCGCCGTCATCATTTAATGACGAGCCCAGCAGCCAACGATTCACAGGTCTTAGGTAACGCATGAAACGTGAAATTGCATTGCTGATCTGTGCGGCCCTCGAAACCGCACTCAAAAAAGTAACTCAGCAGTCTCCCGGCGCCTACGCCAAACTCCACAACCTGCAGGGGCGAGTACTCTGTCTCGAACTCAGTCAACTGGGCTGGCCCATCTACCTGCTGTTTGCCAAAGAGATTCAAGTCTTTAGCCAATATGACGGCGAGGTGACGACCAAGGTTTATGCCGATATGACCACCCTCTATAAGCTGACCGAGGGCGCCAACCTTACCGAGCTGATCAAGCAAGACAAGCTCACCCTGGAAGGGGATCTCAACCTGCTACAGAGCTTTAGCCACTTCTTGCAGCAGGTGGAGTTCGACTTTGCCGAGCCCCTGTCGCGCTACATAGGCGATGCGCCAACCCATCTGCTCACCGAGGGCGCCAAGCAGCTGAAACAACAGCTGACTCAGGTGCTGAACAAGAGCTGGGATCATATGGGCCAGCTGACCACAGAAGAGTATCGCCTGAGCCCACATAAGATAGAACTTGTTCATTTTAGTGATAGAATCGAACAACTTAAGGCCGATACCGACGCCTTAAGCCAACGGATTGAGCGACTCATAAACAAGGCAAACAGCAACAGATGACAATCAAAAGCATGCGGCGCGCATACCAAGTCGTAAAGACGGTGCTTCAATATGGTCTGGATGATCTTATCCCCGCTAAGCTCAAACCCTGGTATTTCAGGCTGCTGCGCTGGAGCTTATTCTGGTTAACCAACCAACATAAAGACAAGGTAGGCGGCGAGCGTCTCAAGCTGGCGATGCAGGAGCTGGGCCCCGTCTACATCAAGTTTGGTCAGATGCTGTCGACCCGCCGGGACCTTCTCAGCGACGAGTGGGCCGAAGAGCTGGCCATGCTGCAAGACAGGGTGCCCCCCTTCGACAGCGCCATCGCCCGCACCCAGATAGAGACAGAGCTCGGCGCCCCCATAGAGACCTATTTCGACAACTTCGACGACACGCCGCTGGCCTCTGCTTCTATCTCTCAGGTGCATACCGCCACCCTCAAGTCTAACGGCGAAGAGGTGGTGCTCAAGGTGCTCAGACCCAATGTGGAAGAGAAGGTCCACGCGGATCTGCAATTGATGACCCAGAGTGCCCAGGTGCTGGAGACCCTACTGGGCCACGGCAACCGCCTGCGCCCCGCCGAGGTGGTGGAAGACTACCGCACCACCATTGAAGGCGAGCTCAACCTCAAGCTCGAGGCGCTCAACGCCATCAAGCTCAGAAACAACTTCATCGATTCGGGCGCCCTCTACATCCCTAAGATGTATGAAGAATTTTGCTTTACCCGCCTGATTGTCATGGAACGCATCTATGGCGTGCCGGTGTCGGACAGGGCCGCTCTGGAAGCCCAGGGCACCAACCTCAAGCTGCTGGCCGAGCGTGGCGTCGAGCTCTTCTTTACCCAGGTGTTTCGCGACAATTTCTTCCATGCCGACATGCATCCCGGCAACATCTTTGTCAGCACAGAGCATCCGGAAGATCCCTTCTACATAGGGCTAGACTGCGGCATCATGGGCACTCTCACAGAGCAGGATAAACGCTATCTGGCAGAGAACTTCCTGGCCTTCTTCAACCGCGACTATACCCGCATCGCCCAGCTCTATATCGAGTCGGGCTGGGTAGCGGCCGACACCGACTTGGTGGCCTTCGAGCAGGCGATAAAGGTGGTGTGCGAACCCATGTTTAACAAGCCGCTGGATGAGATCTCCTTCGGCCATGTGCTGCTGGAGCTGTTTCGCACCGCCCGCCGTTTCGACATGGTGGTACAGCCTCAGCTAGTGCTGCTGGAGAAGACCCTGCTCTATATCGAAGGACTGGGACGTCAGCTCTACCCTCAGCTGGATCTCTGGCAGACGGCCAAGCCCTTCCTGGAGAGCTGGATGGCCGAGCAGATGGGCCCCATGGGCATGGCGAAGAAGATCAAGAAACAGTTCCCCTACTGGACAGACAAGTTGCCTGAGCTGCCTGAACTTGTCTATGACAACCTGAAAATGGGTAAAAATTTCGTCAATAGCCAGAATCAGCTGCTGGATCGCTACCTGAAGCAGCAGCAAAAAGCCCATAAAAGCAACTACCTTTTGATCACATCAGCAGTTTTAGTGATCTGTGGCAGTATTTTGTTTTCTCAAAACGCTACACTATGGGCCTCTTATGCTTGTATCGGCATCGGCGCAACCTTCTGGTTACTCGGATGGCGATCTAGACCAAAGAATCGCAAATTTTAGCTAGCACTAAATAACCAAAGGGTCATAATAGGACCAGTATTACATCAAGAGGAAAGTTACATGGGTGGCATCAGTATTTGGCAACTTCTTATCATTGCTTTAATCGTTGTTTTGCTTTTCGGAACTAAGAAATTGCGCTCTCTAGGTGGTGACCTCGGCGGTGCTGTTAAAGGCTTCAAGAATGCCATGTCTTCTGAAGAAGAGAAGAAGGCTATCGAAGACGCAAATGCAGAAAAAACTGCTCAGACTGAAGAAAAAAAGACTGAGTCCAAGGATAAAGAACAGGCGTAACTCCTTATGTTCGACGGTATCGGCTTTATGGAGCTGCTGTTGATTGGTATTTTGGGGCTGGTCGTACTCGGCCCCGAAAGACTACCGGTCGCGGTACGCTCAATTACAGGCTGGATTCGTGCCATGAAACGCATGGCTAACTCGGTAAAAGATGAGCTGGAGCAGGAGCTTAAGATTGAGCAGCTGCACGCCGATCTCAAGAAGGCGGAAAACCAGGGTCTGAAGAATCTCTCGCCCGAGTTACAGGATTCAATCGATCAATTAAAAGAAGCAGCCCAATCTGTTAATCGTCCCTATAAGGTAGAAGATATTGCCAGTGGCAGCGACAATGCCGCCAGCGAGGCGAAACCTGCAGAGACCACGACAGCCAAGGCCAGCAATTCAACCGAAAAATCTGACGGGTAGTTCATGTCGCAACAGCAGCCGTTAATAAGCCACTTGCTCGAGTTACGCAACAAGTTGCTCAAAGCCATTGGCAGTGTCCTTCTGGTCTTTATCTGTCTGGTGTACTGGGCAAACGATATCTATCACTACATGGCCACGCCGCTCATGCAGGCGCTACCCGAGTCCAGTAGTATGATTGCGACCGATGTGGCCGCGCCCTTCTTTGCTCCCTTTAAACTAACGCTGATTCTGGCGTTTTTTATCGCTATTCCCTATGTCTTGTACCAGATCTGGTCCTTTATCGCGCCAGGCCTCTACAAGCATGAGAAGCGTTTGATGGTGCCACTACTGGCTAGCAGCACCCTACTCTTCTATCTGGGTATCGCCTTCACCTACTACATAGTGTTTCCCGTGGTATTCGGCTTCTTCACCAGCGTGGCTCCCGAAGGGGTACAGGTGGCGACCGATATCAGCAGCTACCTGAGCTTCGTGCTCAAGCTGTTCTTCGCCTTCGGACTTGCCTTCGAGATCCCGATTGCCGTGATCTTGCTCTGCTGGGCCGGCGTCACCACGGTAGAAGATCTGCGAGCCAAGCGTCCCTACATAGTTGTCGGCGCGTTCGTGATCGGTATGCTGTTAACGCCGCCAGATATCATCTCGCAAACCATGTTGGCCGTTCCTATGCTGATATTGTTTGAGGGGGGATTGATTGCCGCGCGTTTCTACAGTAAAAAGGACTCTGACGAAGACGAGCTCTCCGAGCAAGACAACGCTGAGTAATAGAACAGAATCTTACTTCAAGCTATTCGGCCACGGATAGCTTGTCGTTATTATTTCCCCTCTCTAACTGTCTCGCCGCGAACTCTCCATAATAAAAAGGAACTCTATATGCGCTTACGTTTTGCGGCCCCGACCGGCTGGATAGCTCTCTCCACTCTACTCTTTTCACTCAACGCCTCTGCCGGTATCGAGCAGCAACTCAGCCAGTGTGCGGCCAAACAAGACAAGCTAGACAGGCTGATCTGCTACGACAAGCTGGCGGCCAAGGTTGGTAACAAGCCTCAGGCCAGCAGCCATGTGGCACCAGTATCTAAACCCGCTCCAGCGCCACAACCTAAGCCGGCACCACAGGCCGCCGCCGTCGTGGCCAGCACTCCGGCCGCTGCAGAGGCCAGCTTCGGTAAGGTCTATAAAGAAGAAAAAGCAGAGCTCGACAAGATCAACCTAACGGTTGTATCGATAAGGAAGAATCCACACGGCGCACTGACCATCACCTTCGACAACGGCCAGGTATGGAAACAGAACGATTCTCGTCGTTATAAACTCAAAACCGGGGAAAAGGTCTACATAGAGAAGGGCGCCCTTGGCTCTTTCCTGCTGGGTAAAGAGGATACTAACGCCACCATCAGGGTAAAACGCATCGACTAATGCCCAGTTACATAGACATAGCTGTCAACCTGGTTGGCAGCCCGTTAGAACAAGAGTGTGACACGCTAATCAATGATGCGGCGGCCCAAGGGGTATCGCCGCTCATTGTTATTGGCTCCAGCCTAGACGAGAGCCAGCAGGCAATCGACTGCGTCGCCCGTTACCCAAACGCCCTCTACACCACGGCGGGGGTGCATCCCCATCACGCCAGCGAGTGGGATGCCGGCAGCCGTGAACGACTCACACAACTTGCAAAACAAACCGGCGTCGTCGCCATCGGCGAGTGCGGCCTCGACTATAACCGCGACTTCTCGCCCCGGCCAAAACAGCGCGAGGCCTTCGAGGCCCAACTGGCTCTGGCCGTCGAGCTTGAGATGCCGGTGCTGATGCATGAGCGCGATGCCCATGAGGACTTTGCCGCCATACTGCAGCGCTATCGTCCACAACTTAAGGGCGCCCTGCTGCACTGCTTTACCGGCAATCGTGCCAGCCTGGAGCGCTACATAGAGTTAGATTTGCACTTAGGGATCACTGGCTGGGTGTGCGACGAGCGCCGTGGCCAAGAGCTGGCCGAGTTGGTGGTCGACATTCCCGCCGAGCGCATCATGATAGAAACCGACAGTCCCTATCTGCTGCCTCGCAGCATGCGACCCAAGCCGAAATCGAGCAAGAACAAGCCGCAATACCTGCCCTACATCAGCCGGGTCATCGCCCAGCTCAGGGGCGAAACTGAGGAGGCCTTTGCCCGTCAGGCCTATCACAACAGCTGCGCCTTCTTCGGCCTAGAAGCGGACTATGAGCCCCTTTAAGCTGTTGTTACTGCTGATCACCCTGAGCTTCCCCGGCTTTAGCCAAGGGAAGTCGCTGCTGGCGGTCAATAAAAACCAGTCTATCGAGCTCGCCTCCTGGCTCTATTATGTGCAAGATGATTCGCTGACCAGCCTGGAGCAGGTCAGCAAGCTAAGCTCCAGCCACTGGCAGCGATTGACCCCGGAATTTAACCAGCATCTGGGGGTAAAGCCTTTCTGGGTCAAGATCAGCCTCTATAACGCCACAGATACCCAGATGCGGCGCTATCTTCAGCTGGGTAACCCGCACCTGAATAAGATAGACCTGTACCATCTGCAAGCCGGTAAACCGACTGTGCACTTGGAGATGGGCGACAGTTACCCCTTTCGACAGCGCCCCATTATCAACAACGATTTCCTCTATCGTTTCGAACTGCCTCCCGAGGTGGTACACACCTTCTATATTCGAATCGATACCGAGGGGAGCGCCAACCTGCCCCTCTCCCTGCTGTCGCCCGATCACATAGTCAAGGCCACGGAGACACAATCCCTCTACCAGGGATTCCAGCTGGGCGCCCTGATGGCTATCGGCCTGTTTAGCCTGTTTATCGCGCTCACCTCGCGCTCCTACAGTTACAGCTACTACTCTGGTTATGTATTGTCTGTCACCCTCTTGGTGGCCAGCCTGCATGGCCTGTCGTTTCGCTACCTCTGGCCCAATTGGCCCATACTGCAGGCGATCATGATCCCCATACTGATCCCGATCGCCCTCACCTTCGTGCTGATGTTTTCCGAGAAGGTGCTGCAGCTAAAGTATCACAACCTCAAGATGCTGAGGCTCTGCCGCTACAGCGCCGCCACCGGACTGTTTCTCACCTTAGTCACGCCATTTTTAAACTATTCGGTGGCCCTCAAGGTCAATATAGTCGCGGTGCTGATCACCACCAGCATGCTGATGCTCATCGCCCTGCTGCTGAGCCTGCGAGGCCATAAGCTGGCCAGGCTCTACACCCTGGCTTGGTCGGGTATGCTGATCGGCTCCTTTATCACCGCCATGATGTATCTGGGGGTCATCTACCTGCCCATCATGCACCAGACGCCTATCATGGTCGGTCTGAGTTTCGAAATCGTCTTCATGGCCGCTGTACTGGCAATACGCTATAACGACGAACGTAAGGCCAAGCTCAAGATCCAGCAGGAGGCCTTGCTACAGGCACAGCGGATCCGTCAGGCACGTGAAGAGGCGCTCAAGGTCGAGGCCGACAGCAACGAACGCCTGGAGCAGATGGTGCAAGAGCGTACTTTAGAGCTGGAGATCGCACTTCGAGAATTAAATGAAGCCAACCAGAAACTTACCGAGCAAAACACGGTCGATAGTCTCACTGGCGTGAAAAACCGCGCCACCTTCGAGAAACGCCTACAGGCAGAGGGCCGCCTGAGTCGTCGTCAGCAGACACCGCTGGCGGTCCTTATGATAGATATAGACAGGTTTAAGGCGATCAACGATACCTATGGCCACCTGGCCGGAGATCAGGCACTCAAGACCATAGCCCAGGCGTTAAAGGCAAAATTAAGACGCCCAAGTGATCTGGTATCACGTTTCGGTGGGGAAGAGTTTGCTATGATACTGCCCAACACCTCCCCAGACGGGGCGCAGCAGGTAGCTGAACTGATGCGCAGCACAATCTGCCAGTTACCACTGGCCTGGGGAGAACAGGCTATTCCGCTCACCATCAGTATCGGGGTCTGCGCCGAAGTGATCGTCGATGATCAGCACATTCAACAGCTGGTCGACCAGGCAGACAAGGCACTCTATCGTGCCAAGCATGAGGGCCGAAATCGCGTTTGCGTCTATTCGCCCGAACTCGAAGAATAAAGTTAACGACTTAGTGGCTATGCTCCATCCACGGATGAAAGTGAAATGTGTAGCCCAATAAAGCAAACAACCCTAAATTAGGAGTCGAATGTGAACATCATTACCAGTGCTTTCCCTCAGCGCAGAATGCGCCGCATGCGTAAACACGATTTTAGTCGCCGTCTGATGGCCGAGAACCAGCTGTCGGTAAACGACTTGATCTACCCTATGTTCGTGCTCGAAGGTAATAACCGTACTGAGCAGGTCGCTTCAATGCCAGGTGTCGAGCGCTACTCAATCGATCTATTGCTCAAGGAAGCAGAAGAACTCGTCAAGCTGGGGATCCCACTGGTGGCGCTGTTCCCTGTGACCCCAGCCGAGAAGAAGACCCTGATGGCCGAAGAGGCCTACAATGCCGACGCCCTGGCTCAGCGTGCGGTTCGCGCCCTGAAAGAAGCCTTCCCACAGCTTGGGGTGATGACAGACGTAGCGCTGGATCCCTTCACCACCCATGGTCAAGACGGCATCATTGACGAAGACGGCTATATCCTGAACGACATCACCACAGAGATCCTGGTGAAGCAGGCCCTGTCTCACGCAGAAGCCGGTGCCGATATAGTGGCGCCCTCAGACATGATGGACGGCCGTATCGGTGCCATTCGTCAGGCGCTGGAAGAGGCGGGTCACGTGAACACCCAGATCATGGCGTATTCGGCCAAGTACTCTTCTAACTACTATGGCCCATTCCGCGATGCGGTCGGCTCTGCCGGCAACCTCAAGGGTGGCAACAAGCACAGCTACCAGATGGATCCCGCCAACAGCGACGAAGCACTGCACGAGGTGGCCCTGGATATCCAGGAAGGCGCCGACATGGTAATGGTTAAGCCAGGCATGCCATACCTGGATATCGTCAACCGCGTCAAGACAGAGCTGGCCGTGCCGACCTTCGCCTATCAGGTGAGCGGTGAGTACGCCATGCACATGGCAGCCATAGAGAATGGCTGGTTGGCCGAGAAGGCAATCGTGATGGAGTCACTGCTGTGCTTCAAGCGCGCCGGTGCCGACGGCATCCTGACCTACTTCGCCAAGCGCGCCGCCCAGTGGCTGAAGGAAGCCGACAGCAAGTAAGCTTCATCCTCCCATGACATAAAAAGCCAGTTACAAATAACTGGCTTTTTTGTTTCCTCCATGAGCGACTCACCCAACAGCTAAAAGTTAGGCTGGGACAGGGGTGAACAGACATAAAAAAGCCATGGTAGCTAACCATGGCTGCTTATCGAAGGCGTCCGCTTTAGATCAGGTAATCGGCGCCCAGGGCGACAAATAGCGTCATACCAGCCCAATTGTTATTTAGGAAGGCCTGTAGGCAGGGGGCGCGTTCACGATCGAAGATCAACTTCTGCTGATAGAGACCGAAACCTATGAAGGTGAGGATCCCCAGGGCGAAGACCAGGCCGCGATCGGCGCTGAGACCGGCCATGACGAAACAGCCGAGGGCGGCCAGTTGAAACAGGCCGATGATCTGACGATCTAAGCGGCCAAACAAAATCGCCGTCGACTTGATACCCACCTTGAGGTCATCGTCTCTGTCTACCATGGCATACATGGTGTCGTAGGCCACGGTCCAGCACCAATTGGCGGCAAACAGCCACCAGGCTTCCGTCGGCACTGTGCCTAGCTGCGCCGCGTAGGCCATAGGAATCGACCAACTCCACACCACGCCGAGGAACATCTGCGGCATGTTGGTGAAACGTTTGGTAAAGGGATAGATGATGGTCAGTATGATACCGACGAAGGAGAGCTGAACCACCAGTGGGTTGAGCATCAGCACCAGGGCGAAGGCCAGCAGGCCCATCACCACAAACAGGATAAGTGCCTCTTTGACCGTCACCTCACCGCTGGCCAGGGGACGACTCTTGGTGCGCTCCACATGTGAGTCCAACTTACGATCGGCATAGTCGTTGATGATGCAGCCACAGGCACGCATCACCACCACACCGATCACGAAGATGATCAACACCTTAAGATCCGGCATGCCACCGGCGGCCAGCACCAGCGCCATTAGGCATGGCCATAGCAACAGGAAGGTGCCTATGGGTCTATCCATCCTCGCCAGACGCAAATAGGCGTCCAATTTATCCCTTAAGCTCATTTTTAGGCTCTCCTAACGACTGCTTTGGCCTTTGATTTATGTGGGCAAGCTCATCAATATTCTTTGGCATTATGACTGACGCCCTAAGAGTTTCAAGCGCTTTATCAACCCGAGCCTATAGTGTCTCCAGACGCGCATAGGCTACCACCAGCCACTTGCTTCCCACGTCGAGAAAATCTACCTGGACTCTGGCCTGGGCGCCGCTGCCCTCGAAGTTTGTCACCTTGCCTTCGCCAAACTTGGGATGATTCACCCGCTGGCCGATATTGAAGCCGGAATCGTTGAAGGCGGCCTGGGCCTGACTGAATCTGTTGCTGCTTGCCGGTGCCGACACGCTGGTTCGCATGCGGATCTCCTGCACATAGTCGCCAGGGATCTCCTTGATGAAACGCGACGGACGGGCATAGTTTTCCCGGCCATAGATACGGCGCGACTCGGCATAGGTGATATAGAGCTGTTTCATGGCGCGGGTCATGCCCACGTAGCAGAGACGGCGCTCCTCATCCAGTCGGTCGCCCTCATCCATCGCCATCTGGCTGGGGAAGATCCCCTCCTCGACGCCCGCCATGAACACCATGGGGAACTCCAGGCCCTTGGCCGAGTGCAGCGTCATCAGCTGCACCGCGTCGGTGAAGGCATCGGCCTGGCCCTCGCCCGCCTCGAGCGCCGCGTGGGACAAGAAGGCGTTCAGCTCGCCCAAGTCTTCGAGATCTTCCGGCATCACGAAGGTACGCGCCGCGGTGACCAGCTCCTCCAAGTTTTCCACCCTGGCGCGGGCCTTCTCGCCCTTCTCCGTTTCATACATGGCCTTGAGGCCAGAGGCCTGGATCACATGATCCGTCATCCGGTGCAGCGACTGCTCCTCCGTCTCCTGCTGCAGGGTAACGATAAGATCCATGAAACCACGTACCGCGTTGGCTGCGCGTCCAGAGAGCACCTTCTCGTCAAGCAGACGCAGACAGGTCTGCCACAGGGTCAGCTGCTGCTGGCGCGCCGTGCTGCGCAGGATCTCCAGGGTTCGGTCGCCTATGCCACGGGTCGGCGTATTGATGATACGCTCGAAGGCGGCATCATCGTTCTTGTTGCTGATCAGGCGCAGATACCCCATGGCATCCTTGATCTCCTGACGCTCGAAGAAGCGCAGGCCGCCATAGATACGATAGGCCATCCCCTTGTGGAGCAGCGCCTCTTCCAGCACCCGCGACTGGGCGTTGGAACGATAGAGGATGGCGCAATCGCTAAGATTGCCGCCCATGTCCTGCCAGTCGGTGATGCGCCCGACGATGAAGCGGGCCTCATCCATCTCGTTGAAGGCGCAGTAGAGGCCGATCTTCTCGCCTGCCTGATCTTCGGTCCACAGCTTCTTGCCCAGTCGGTCCGGGTTGTTGGCGATCAGCTCGTTGGAGGCGTTAAGAATGTTGCCGCTGGAGCGATAGTTCTGCTCCAGGCGTATGGTCTGGGCCGCCGGGAAGTCCTGCAGAAACTTATGCAGGTTCTCCACCTGGGCGCCGCGCCAGCCATAGATGGACTGGTCATCATCGCCGACTATCATCACATTGGCCGAGCTGCCGGCCAGCACGCGGATCCAGGCATACTGGATGGCGTTGGTGTCCTGAAACTCGTCCACCAGGATGTTCTTAAAGCGCTCCTGATAGTGCTCCAGAATATGAGGCTTGTTGAGCCACAGCTCGTGGGCCCTTAGCAAGATCTCGGCAAAGTCCACCAGTCCTGCACGATCACAGGACTCCTGATACACCTGATAGATCTTCAAAAGGTTCTGCTCTATGGGGAAGCCACCGGCATCGATATGCTTGGGCCTTAGCCCCTGATCTTTCTTGCCGTTGATATAGCCCTGGGCCTGACGGGGCGGATACTGCTTCTCGTCCAGATTAAGGCTCTTGAGGATCCGCTTAATCAGTCTGAGCTGATCGTCCGAATCGAGAATTTGGAAACTCTGGGGCAAGTTGGCGTCTTGATAATGGGTGCGCAGTAGACGGTGAGCCAAGCCATGGAAGGTACCGATCCACATGCGGCCCATGTTGCTGCCGCTCACCTTCTCCACACGCTCGCGCATCTCGGCCGCAGCCTTGTTGGTAAAGGTCACCGCCAGAATAGAATAGGGACTCTGCTGCTCTACCTGCATCAGCCAGGCGATGCGGTGGGTCAGTACCCGGGTCTTACCACTGCCCGCGCCAGCCAGCACCAGCATGCTAGATTGTGGTGCGCCGACGGCCTCGCGCTGTTTGTCGTTTAAGCCGTCGAGTAAAGAAGATACGTCCATTCTTGCCTCCAAAAAATCAGGCGGCAAGTATAACAGGAGGCGTTGCGTGATCCTACCGTCGACGGTGTCGTCTAAGGTCAAGCACACCTAGGCCAAGGCAATAAAAAAGCCCAGGCAACTGCCTGAGCTTTTAGGGAATGATAGGGTGGCGAGGCTTAGTCCTTGCTCTCTTCCAGCCCCATGCTATCCATCCAGTGTTCGAAGTCCATCATGTTGCCGGGCAGCACTATCTTGTTAGCGCTATTGGTCAGGCCGTCGAACTGCTTGAGGTACTGGGCACCGAGCTGCATGCGCACCACATTCTTACCACCGGGCGCCGATACCACCTGAGCCATACGCTCGATAGACTCGGCAGTCGCCTTGGCGATGGTGAGGATCTCCTCGCCCTTACCCTCGGCCTCGTTGATCCGCTTCTGCATCTCACCCTCTGAGCGGTTGATCATCTCCGCCTTGACCCCCTCGGAGCGGTTGATCTTGCTCTGCTTGTCACCCTCGCTCTTAGCCAGCAGGGCGCGGCGTTCACGCTCGGCGTTCACCTGCATCTCCATGGCGTTCTTCACCGTCTCAGGTGGCGCGATGTTCTTGATCTCATATCTGTGTACCCGAATACCCCAGGTGGCGCCGGCCTGATCCAGCACCTCCACCACCTTGGCACTGATCACGTCGCGCTCTTCGAAGGTACGATCGAGATCCAGAGTCCCTATCACAGAGCGGGTGGTGGTCTGCGCCAGTTGGATAGCCGCGTAACGGTAATCGGTCACCCCGTAGCTGGCCTTCACAGGATCCACCACAGAGATATAGATCACCCCATCCACCTCGACATTCACCTCGTCGCTGGAGAAACACTCCTGGGGCGGCACGTCGATAGTTTCCTCTTTCAGGTCATGAACATAAGCAACCTTGTCGATGAAAGGCACCAAGGCGTGGAAACCTGCATCTAAGGTGGTGTGATATTTCCCCAGACGCTCAACGATGTAAGCCGACTTGGTGGGCACCAGGCGAATAGACTGGAACAGCTTGATGATGAAGATGGCAAAGATCAGCCCCCAAATGCCCAGTACGATTAAATCTGTGTTGATACCTGCAATCATGCGCGACCTCCTTTTACCTGACCCACACTCTGAGTCACCTGCTCCATACCCTCAAAAAATCCTTCCAGCTTGGCCATCTCCGCAGGCACCACAGAAATATCGGCTTCGTTGAGTATCTTGCCAACCTGATTGATGAACTGCTCCTTGAGCTGCATATTCATCGCCTCGTTACCGCCCTCCAGAGCCAGCGCCTCAGATACCAGGGTCATGGCTTCCGCCTTGGCGCGAGCGACGATGGCGATCTCCTGGGCCGTCCCCTTGGCCTCGTTGATCCGCTTCTGCTTCTCACCTTCCGACAGGTTAATTGCCTCCTGGCGCTCCCCTTCGGAGAGGTTGATCATCGCCGCCTTCTCCGCATTGGCCAGGGTGATCTCGGCGCGCTTGCTACGTTCGGCCTCCATCTGCTTCTCCAGGGTATGGATCACCTTGTAAGAAGGAGTAATGTTCTTGATCTCGTATCTGAGCACCTTGATCCCCCAAGGGTCGGACGCCTTATCGATCTCACGCACGATGGATTCGTTGAGACTGTCTCGCTCGGAGAAGGTCTGACTCAGGCTCAGCTTACCTATCTCGGAGCGCATGGTGGTCTGGGCCAGGTTCACCGCGGCGCGGCGATAGTCTTCGATACCATAGCTGGCCAGCTTGCCGTCCATCACCTTGAGATAGACCAGGCCATCGACCTCCAGCTGAGTATTATCTTTCGAGATACAGCTCTGTGGCGGCACATCCAGCACCTGCTCACGGGTATCATGGCGGTAGGCCACCCGGTCGAAGAAGGGAATAAGAAAGTGAAAACCTGGCTGTAACACCACCCTAAACTTACCCAGACGCTCGATAACATGTACCTCGCGCATGGGAACGATCAACAACAAGTTATAAAGAATAAAGAAAACGAAGAGTATAAAAATGGTAAATTCGAACATAGATTCCATCCTGTAATTAAGCAGCCAGGCTATGCCTGCTCTGTCATAGGTTCAACGACCAGGGCAATATTATCACGACAGATCACTCTGACGCGCGCGCCGACCGGGATCTCGCTGCCATCACCCAGTGCTGGCCATTCGCTTCCCTGAAACTCGACGCGTCCCTGCTGCTGTGCCGGGCCGATCGCCGCCTTGACGACGGCAACTTGATTATAAAGGTCAAACTCCTCATCGGTATTATCCACATGGGAATCACCACCCACTAGACGCTGTGTCACCTGACGAAAAGCCAGCAACAAGACGATAGCGGTGATGAACCAGAGCGTCAGGGCCTGCACAAAGCCTTCGACCCAACCTAGGGTCAATGCGCCCGCCACCACCAAACAGGCGGCGCCCAGGAAAATAACGATACCGCCGGGCAGAATGATCTCGGCTAACATCAAGACTAAACCGACGGCAATCCAGATAAAGATAGGATTAGAAAACTCCATATTTCCCCCCTGAAATGAGAGTATCCCTGCCAAGACTATATCAGCTCTTTTGTTGCAATGCGACATATTATGTCAAGACACAAATGTGACACAGGCGACAAACATTTAATTTACCTACGCAAAAGTCATTGTTTTGGAATTGGGCACAATGGCGAATTCCCGTATACTTGCGGCGCATAAAACATACGGCGTGAAAACAGTCCGAAAAGGCACCGAAGAGCGCCGAGATTGTTTTCAAATTAACCACAAATAGCTGCACGCCAAAATAACTCAAAAAACGACGATAAAGGTAAAAGATGATGAACAGGAAATGGCTTCTCCTCGCGCTACTCGCCGCCCAGCCAGCGCTGGCCGATGATATGATTCAATGGTGGGATCTCAGCGCCACCGCCCTCTATGGCGACAACTATGATCTTGCTCCCTCGGAGCGACAAACCACAGTGACCATAGAAACCGCTGGCGGCTGGAAGTATGGCGACTGGTTCGCCTTCCAGGACTTCATCTTCTTCAACGGCAACAACGGCGGTAAAGACAGCACCACCTATGGTGAGATCTCACCCCGCTTCAGCGCCAGCAAGATCTTAGGCAAGCCTGTGGGCGTCGGTGCCATCACTGACGTGTCGTTGGCACTCACCTACGAAGAGGGCGAAGGCCCGGTGAAGAGCTTCCTCTACGGTGTGGGTCTGGACTTCAAGATCCCTTATTTTAGCTACTTCCAGCTAAACACCTACCGCCGCGATGCCATCAACAGTGGTAACCTGAGCGACGGCTGGCAGTTGACCCCAGTCTTTCGTATGGACTTCCCGGTAGGCCACTCGAACATAGTGCTCGACGGTTTTATCGACTGGGTATTCTCGGCCGACAACACAGGCTATGAAGAGAACTTCCACTTCAACCCTCAGGTCAAGTACGATCTGGGCGCGGCCATCTTCGGTGCCCACAAGAAAGACAAGCTGTTTGTCGGTATCGAATACGATTACTGGAAGAACAAATACGGTGTTAAGGGCATAGATCAGAACACCTATTCGGTGATCGCCAAGTATCACTTCTAAGTTTTATGAACAAAGCGTGCTTCTATGCATGCCCACAAAAAAGGCGCCATCAGGCGCCTTTTTTAATCTAACAACTTGTTAGGGAGCAATACTTAAGCCAGCAGCTTCTTCGCCGCCGCAACCACGATAGACACGGCACTGGTCTCGGTCTTCTTCATGGTCGCCTCATCAGGGATCTCCTGCTGAGTACGGTTCACGATCACACCCGCGACACAGGCCGCACGCCAACCTTGAGTCGCACACATGGTAAACAGAGTCGATGACTCCATCTCATAGTTGAGTACGCCCATATCCTGCCACTCTTTCATCGAACCGGCAAAACGACGAGTCACGCGACCCGTCACCGTATCGTAGCGCTCCTGACCTGGGTAGAAGGTATCTGACGATGCTGTGATACCGATATGTGGCTCTAGGCCAGCTTCGCGGCTCGCTGCTACCATGGCGGTGGTACATTCGAAGTTCGCCACGGCTGGGAACTCCATAGGTGCGAAGTGCAGACTCGCACCGTCTAGACGCACTGACGCCTGAGTCACGATCACATCACCCACGTTAACCTCTGGCTGAATGGCACCTGTGGTACCGACGCGCAGGAAGGTGTCGATACCCAGCTGTGCCAGCTCTTCCACGGCGATAGAGGTCGATGGACCACCGATACCGGTAGAGCAAACCACCAGCGGCTTACCATCGATATAGGCAAGGTAGCTGGTATATTCGCGGTGACTGGCCAGGAATGTTGGATTGTCCATCAACTCCGCAATACGCTTCACGCGCTCCGGATCGCCCGGAACAATTGCAAGTGTTGCACCATCTAGCATCTCTTTCGTCAGGCCTAAATGAAATACATCTGACATTGTGAAAACCCCTTTCAATTTTGATTATAAAATTCTTATAAAATGGACTTTAACCTAGTATGAAAGCCATTAAGGTTAACCCGATCACACTTTCCCCGCCAGTAGTTAGATATTTTGTTGTAATGAATTTACCAAAGCATTTGCGCTAGCCGCACTGCAAATATAGCAACTCCCACCTAGGCTGCCAGCCACCCGGCAAAATTTATTACTCGCCCTAGGCCATCGCCGAAAAATTGGTTTTACACCCAAATAAGACTCATAAAATAAGCTTGTATGACAACAGGTTAAACTCACTGTAGTAAAGCCACCAAATCGAAATCCCAGGCGGTGAAGTCGATCACAAAACCAGCAAACGGATCGCGCTAGGCTGAAACCATAGCAAAGGGAAATTAACCACTTTTGCTATGACCTCTCACCCATTTTGACCAAGAAGGACGGCCAATATGTTTCCAGAATACAGAGACCTGATCAGCGAACTAAAATCAAAAGACGCGCATTTTCTCAAGATGTTTAACAAACACAACGAACTCGACGACGAGATTAAAGAGCTAGAGCAACATGCGGCCAGCGATTTCACCCCAGAGGTCAAGGTACTCAAACAGCAGAAACTGCATATCAAAGAGGAGCTGCATCAAATCCTTAAGTCCCACGACAAATAACGCGGGCATTAGACATTAAAAAGGGCGCCTAAGCGCCCTTTTCATCTCTCTAAAATCCCCTTTTACCTTAGAGGCTCTTCCTTATTAGAGATAGTAGTCTTTCAACGGCGGGAAACCGTTGAAGCAGACCGCCGAATAGGTGGTGGTATAGGCACCGGCCGTCAGCCAGTACATACGGTCGCCTATGCTTAGATCCAGCGGCAGGCCGTAGCTGTAGTGCTCATACATGATGTCGGCGCTGTCACAGGTAGGGCCGGCGATCACGCAGCGATCCAACTCGCCCTGACGCTCGGTATAGATGGGGAATTTAATCGCCTCATCCATGGTCTCAATCAGGCCGGAAAACTTACCCACATCGGTAAATACCCAGCGCTCCAACGCCGTCTGCGACTTCTTGCTGATCAGCACCACCTCAGACACCAGTACACCGGCGTTGGATAGCAGCGAGCGACCCGGCTCCAGGATGATCTGCGGCAGCTGCTCGCCAAAATCTTCCTTAAGAAAGTGGGTGATCTGCTCGGCATAGGTACCCAGCTCGTTGGTCTTATCCAGATAGTTCGCCGGGAAGCCGCCGCCTAGGTTGATCATCTTCAGCTCTATGCCATGCTCTTCACGCAGACGCTCGAAGATGCTCTTCACCTTGGCGATGGCCGAGTCCCAGGCGCCTATGTCGCGCTGCTGTGAGCCCACATGAAACGAGATGCCATAGGGCTCGAGCCCCAATTGCTTGGCCAGCACCAACAACTCGAAGGCCATCTCATTCTGGCAGCCGAACTTACGCGACAAGGGCCAATCTGCCGTGTGGGTGCCTTCGGTCAGGATGCGCACATAGACACGTGAACCGGGCGCCTCCTCGGCGATCATACGCAGATCGGCTTCAGAATCGGAGGCATACATGCGCACACCGCGCTCATAGAAGGCGCGCACATCTTTGCGCTTCTTGATGGTATTGCCATAGCTAACCCTATCTGGCGTCACGCCGATGTCGCTTACCATATCCAGCTCATAGATAGAGGCGATATCGAAGTTGGCGCCACGGTCGCGCAGCAGGGTCAATACTTCCTTGGCGGGATTCGCCTTGACGGCATAATAGATACTGGCATAAGGGAAATTATGCACCATATCATCATATTGTTTTGCAATGATTTTAGTGTCAATCACCACGAAAGGTGTCGGTTTGTCCTGAGCAAAGGCCTTGATACGCTCAAAGGTAGCCTGGTCATAATACTCATTAACATCAATCGCTTGAAATTGGCTAATCTCGCCAGTATCTCCGTAGCAGAATAAAAATAGTTCAGCCTGATTCCGTTAAAAATCGCTGCGAAGTAAACGCTATTTCCCTGCCGAGATCAACGAATTTTTATGCTTAATAAGTAATTTTTTATTCCGAAAGGTACTACGCAATTTCTCCCGCAGCAAAAACCAAGCTAAGCCGATAATCATTAAGGAAAATTCTTATCGGCAACAGATGATGGTTTTCGGCTTATTTCACCACCTCGAGCAGGGCCTTGGCCGAATCGACCTGAACTACCTTGAGGATCTTGAGCCCATCTAGGGTGATCACCGTCGCCGTCTCCTTGTCACCGGGCAGCAGGTGAGTCGCCTCGCCCTCCTGATCCAGGCCTATTGTGAAGCCGAGGTCTTGCATCTTGGGGATGGCCACAAACTTGGCGATCAAGGAGGGCATGCCACTGATGTCGGCCACATAACGCCAATTGCTAGGCATAGGCCCCTCCAGAGACTCTAGCGCCTCCTGGATGATCTCCCCCCCTTTCATGCCACGGCTAAAGAGTAAAACCTGAGTATTGGTGCTAAGCTCCCACACGGCCTGGTGTTGATCCGCCAGGGTGATCGTCTCGATACGGTCGCCTGTGGTCAGGCTACTGGCCAGGCTGGCGGCCGAAAACAGCACGCCCACGGCCAAAATTAACGCTTTCATAATGCCTCTTTCACTAAACAGATAGCTTATCTTAGGGGTGAAATAGACTATATCTTATACTGGTCGACAATCCCTCGAATGAATCACAATTGCTTGATGCGCTTCACGCTAATTTTTACCATGAAGCAAACTTGAGATATTTGTTATCAAGCCATTGAATATTAAGTAACATACCCAAATTAAGACCCAAGGCGGGGCGATCTAGGTTCCCGGTAAATTTTAGGATGAGTGTTATGAATGAGAATGGTCTGGAGCAGGAGCTGGCGCAACTGCAGAATGTCTACAACCTGTTGACCGAGTTTCTGGTGAAATACAGCTTTCAGCTGGTCGGCGCGCTACTTATCTTCCTCTTGGGACTCTGGGTCGCCAACAAGATCTCCAACCTGGTGGCTAGCCAGTTTGAGAAGCATGAGATAGACATCACCCTAAGCAACTTCGTCTCCAATCTGGTGCGCATTCTCATCATAATCATGGTGGGGGTTATCGCCCTGGGCAAACTGGGGATCAGCATCACGCCTATGGTGGCGGCTATCGGTGCGGCCTCCCTAGGCGCAGGCCTGGCGCTACAGGGGATGCTCTCTAACTACGCGGCGGGCGTCACCATAATCGTCACCCGCCCCTTCGTGGTGGGCAACACCATAGAGATCCAGGGGGTCAGCGGTGTGGTCAAGAGCATCCACCTGGGACTGACCCTGCTCACCAACGAGGAAGGCGAGGTGATCAGCATCCCCAACAAACATATCGTCGGTGAGATCCTGCACAACTCCTTTAGCGACAAGCTGGTCGAGATTCGCTTCAACATCAGCTACGCCAGCGACGCCAACCAGGTGCTGACCATCGCCCAGCGGGTGCTGGATGCCAACGAAGAGGTAAATCGGGAACGCGCCCCTCAGATAGGGATAAACGGCTTCAACAGCATAGGCTTAGAGATAGGCCTGCGTTACTGGGTGCCCACCAATAGCTACTACCAGAACAAGTATCAGGTCAACCTGGAGCTGATCAACGCGCTACGCCAGGCCGGCATAGAGATCCCCTGCCCGGTGCGCGAAATTCATATCGAACGCTAAAGTCATATCGAGCGTTAATTCCACCAGCATGAGCGCTGCGGCTTACAGGCCGCGCTGCCACTCCTGGCGCAGGGGTACCAGCCCCTGAATCGCCTGATCGACCTGGGCCAGCAGGCTCTGCTTGTCGCGGCCCAGTATCCCCTTGAGCACCAAATAGTTAGAGGCGTGATCCGAGCGAAATATGGTCTTCTTCAGTTCGAGTTCGCCCAGCAGCAGCTGCATCTCGCTCAGCAGGCCATGCTGGTCCGGCAGCTTAAAGTCGCCGTCGAATCCGGCGTCCATACGCGCCTTGCCAAGGGGCAGGGTCACCACCAGGGTCGACAAATAGTCCGACTGCGCCTGGTTCATCAGGCGCGCCGAATTAATCGCATGTTGCCTGGACAACTCCACGCCCCCCAGGCCATTGAGTATCATCACTGAAGACTTCATGCCGGCGGCGCGTATGCGCTTAAGTGCCAGCAAGGAGGAGTCGAAGGTCTCGCCTTTCTCGATACGGGCCAGCACCTCGTCATCGCCGCTCTCGCAGCCCACGTACAGTAGGCTGAGCCCCAACTCTCTGAGACGGGCGAGCTGTGCATCCGTCTTATTGTTGAGATTACGCGGCAGGCAGTAACTGCTGATGCGGGTCACCTGGGGCAGATGCTCACGGATCAACAAACAGATGGCTTCGAGACGATTGAAGGGCAGGCTCATGGCATCACCATCTGCTAGAAATACCCTTGAGATCGGCAGATTTCGCTGGGCAACCCGTTGAATGTCTTCTGCGATTTTATCTATTTTTTGTGCACGAAATTGCTTCTGCGGCGCACTATACATATCGCAGAAATGGCAGCGATTCCAGCTACAGCCATTGGTGACCTGAAGTATGAGCGACTTCCACTCGGAAGGCGGCCGAAATAACGGTTCGATATAATTAATCATTTTACACCTGTCTCAAAATGTTACCGAGATGTGAGCATTTTCATAGTTTTTCGCTTTCGGACCCACTTCTCGCTCCATAAATTGATCTCGTTCAATTTATGTTCAAGCAAAGTCAGTAGAATGACTGACGTTAATCTAATTAAGATTAATCTTTTACAACTGTCTGACGCTGTCAGCACAGAAGATATATTGGCTACATCGGCCGACAAACGTGTAGATAATAACATGCAAATAGCACAGCAACTGCAAGACAGGCGAGGGAACGTCCTGCATCATGATGAGCATTGGAGCTCGATGAGTGCGGAACAAAAGATGGCCCTCTATAGCCTGCATCGATACGGGTATCGGCTGTTGTTTGTTCGCCATTTGCCTTCGGGTCCACTGGCGATCATCGCCCAACAGAACCGGCTGTCGACCATAGACAGATATGGTGAAGTTGAACATGATCCTAAGATCCAACTCAGGGAACAGTAACCGACTCGGTGGCTGAAGAGCCTAGCGGCTCAATTACCCGAACATAGAGGAGCACACCCTGTGCTCCTTTATTTGTACTCGCGCTCCTCAATCAGGCGTCTAGCAACATATCGAGATGGGGGATACCATCCTCGAGATAGACCTCAGACACGGGTCGAAAACCCACCCCTTGATAGAAGCCCTTAAGGTATTCCTGCGCACCAATCTGTATTCCCTGCTCAGGCCAAGCCTGTTTGGCGATAGCAATGGCCTCCTGCATCAATGGCTTGGCGACACCTTCTCCACGGGCAGAAGGCGCGACGATGACACGGCCGATACTGACCTGAGGATAACTCACCCCGGGGGCCAAGACTCTGGCATAGGCGGCGATCCGCCCTTGCTCATCCAGGCCTAACAGATGACGGGTCTCGGGCAGGCTGTCTTTGCCGTCCAGCTCTGGGTAGGCACAGGCCTGTTCAACCACAAACACATCGACCCGCAGCTTCAAGAGCTCGTACAGCCGATCCAGACTCAGCTTGGCAAATGCCACATTCTCCCAACGCACACCATTCTCCTCAATTTATCAAAAACTTACCAAATCGCTGAACCTAGTTTAACGACATTATCAAGCAACAGATGCTAGCAGATAGTGGCTCACTCGCAGTGATGCATGAGAAGGTGTGATGCCCACCGCAAATTTTGGCCAGACTTGACCTCGGTCAAATACATACATTATAAATACACCTATTATTCATTTGCCAAAGTTAACCATTCTAAACTAGGAAGCACCGGATTGACGCCGCCTACATTTAGATGACCTAAGTCGTCTGTCATCAGATATTGCGACAACATTTGTTCTTAATAATTAAGAACTTATTCTTACGGAGTACATATGAAAAAGATTGCCCTTATCGCATTAGCAAGCCTATTCTCTCTGGCAGCGCAAGCCGGCGATATCGAAGCAGGTAAAGCAAAATCTATGCTCTGCGCCGCCTGCCACGGTGCCGATGGTATCTCTCTGGCCCCCATCTACCCTAACCTCAAAGGCCAAAAGGCTCAATATATAGAGAAACAGCTGAAAGCCTTCAAGGAAGGTACCCGACAAGACCCAGTGATGGCACCTATGGCCATGCCACTGACAGACGAAGATATCGCCAACCTGGCGGCTTATTACGAGAGCCTAAAATAAATCGCGTTCCATAGAGAGCAACTATACTCTCCCAACAGGTCGCGCCCCATCGCTCTGGCGACGCGGCCTGTCGTTTAGTTAATAAGAAATAGTCGATAACAAAGCGGCCAATTTAATTTCAATGCCACTTATTGACCGCCAGCCAGAGTGACCCAGCCCCCACGCCGCATCAGCCAAAACTCTGTCAAATTAACAAATTTGCAATTTATTTGATCTTAATCACGCCACGAGCTTAAAGATGCATTTAGGATGCACTATAAATAACGCTAGGTTGACACACCTTGAGACTGACTGTAGGAGCGTTCGAGTGGCAAGTTTGATGCACCATGCGAGGCAAGCGAAATGGATTTTATTGACCCTGTTGGCACTCATGCTGGCACTTATGCTAGCCATGCCCAGCTATGCCCTGTTCGTCAGCCCGCCCAAAGATCCCCAGCCCATTCTGCATGAGCTATTTCCTGATGCCACCCGCATCTCAGACAAACAGGGCGAACCCGCCCTGTGGACCATCTACAAAGATCAGCAGATCTTGGGCTATGGCTTCGAGACCAATGATATCGCCCGCATTCCTGCCTACTCGGGTGAGCCGGTTAATATCCTGGTGGCCATAGACCCAGAGGGCAAATACCTGGGGGCTAAGGTGCTGGAGCACCATGAACCCATCATATTGGCGGGGATCCCCGAGAGTAAGCTATGGAAGTTTGCCGAGCAATATACCGGGCTGTCGGTCAAAGACAGGCTCAAGGTAGGCGGTAACGCAAAAGAGGGCATAGTCGCCATCGACGGCCTCTCGGGGGCGACCGTGACCGTCATGGTGATGAACGTCGCCATCACCAAGGCCGCCACCCAGGCCGCCATCGCTCTGGGGATCATTGAGCAGCAGGCCGATCAGATCCAGCCCATCTCCACCATCAAGCAGGAACTCTTCACCCAGGCCAGCTGGACCGAGCTGACCGGGGATGGCTCTATCCGTAAACTCAATCTGACTCGCGGCGCCGTAGATGACGCCTTCGAGGGCACCGCCGCCGAGGACGTAGACAAGGCCAGTGCGGATGAGAAACAGGAGATGTTTGCCGAGATCTATTACACCCTGGCCGACATTCCCACCATAGGCAAGAACCTCTTCGGCGACGCCGACTATCAATGGATGATGCAGAACCTACAACCCGGCGAACACCTGGTGGCCGTCATGGGCAATGGCTACTCGTTCAAGGGCTCAGGCTATGTGCGCGGCGGTATCTTCGATCGCATCCAGGTCCATCAGAAAGATAACGCCATCTCCTTCAGGGACCTGGACCACAACCGCATCAGCGACCTATACATTCAGGGCGCCCCCAAGTTCAAAGAGATGTCGGTATTTCGCATCGCCGAGCATCACGAGTTCGACCCCGGTGCCCCTTGGCAATTCGAGCTCTTGGTCAGACGCCAGACCGGCCCTATCGACAGCCTGTTCACCAGCTTTAAAGGCCAATACGATCCGCTAGACAAGTATGTGGACACCCCTGCGGCCATAGTCCCAGAACCCGAACTCACCATGGTGGAGCAGATCTGGCACGACAGACAGGTAGAAGTCGTGTTGCTGCTGATCCTCATGGGGGTCTTGCTGCTTATCCTCTTCTTCCAGGATATTCTGGTCAAACACCCTACCTTCATGCACCGACTCCGCCATGGCTTCCTGGTGGTGACAGTGGTGGTGATCGGCTGGAGCTGGGGCGGACAGCTCTCCGTGGTCAACGTGTTCACCTTCCTGCACGCCCTGATGAAAGATTTCTCCTGGGATCTCTTCCTGCTCGATCCCATCATCTTCATTCTATGGTGCGCCGCCGCGGTCACCATGCTGCTGTGGGGACGCGCCGTCTACTGTGGCTGGCTCTGTCCCTTCGGCGCCCTGCAGGAGTTGGTCAATGTCATGGGCCGCTACCTCAAGCTGCCACAAATAGAGCTACCCTTCGCCGTGCACGAGCGCCTTTGGGCCATCAAATATCTGATTTTACTGGCGCTGTTTGGCCTGTCGCTGGATTCACTGGCCATGGCCGAGCAGTTTGCCGAAATAGAACCCTTCAAGACCACCTTCTTGCTCAAGTTCGATCGCGAATGGCCCTTCATTCTCTGGGCGCTCTTGATGATCTTCTCCAGCCTGTTTAATCGCAAGACCTTCTGCCGCTATCTCTGCCCGCTGGGCGCGGCCTTATCGGTAAGCAACAGCGTACGTCTGTTCGACTGGCTCAAGCGTCGCCCCGAGTGCGGCACGCCTTGTAAGACCTGTGCCAAAGAGTGCGAGATCCAGGCCATTCATTCCAACGGGGTGATCAACATGCGCGAGTGCCACTACTGCCTCGACTGTCAGGTGACCTATTTCAACGAAGAGAAGTGCCCACCGCTGAAGAAGATGGCTCGCAAGCGCAAGCAATATAAAGAACAAGAGATCCCAACGGTCACTGCCGTATAGGACCAAGCAACACACATTTAAGTGCAGGTAATTAAAGTCAATACAACTATGATGGAGATGGACTATGCAAGATAACAATAACAAACCGGCAAACCAGTTGGAGAACGCCGGACGACGCGAGTTTATGGGCAAGACGGCCCTGCTCGGCGCCGGCGCTGTCGCCGCGCCCATGAGCGCCGCCATGTTCGCCTCGATGGCCAAGGCCCAGGCGGCCGAGGCTGGCAACAGCCCAGTGGTGCATCCGGGTGAGCTGGACGAATATTATGGTTTCTGGAGCGGTGGACACTCGGGCGAAGTCCGTATCATGGGCCTGCCCTCGATGCGCGAGCTGATGCGTATCCCGGTATTCAACATCGACAGCGCCACCGGCTGGGGCATCACCAACGAGAGTAAGGCGGTCAAGGGTGACAGCGCTCACCTGCTGGCGGGCGATGCCCACCATCCTCACATGAGTATGCAAGACGGTCGTTACGATGGTAAGTATCTGTTTATCAACGATAAGGCCAACACACGCGTGGCGCGTATCCGCTGTGACGTCATGAAGACAGATAAGATGATCACTGTGCCTAACGCCCAAGCCATCCACGGCCTGCGGGTACAGAAGGTTCCCTATACCAAGTATGTCATCTGTAACGGCGAGTTCGAGGTCCCACTGGACAACAATGGTAAGGAGACATTGGAAGATGTCAGCACCTACCGCTCACTGTTCAACGTGATCGACGCCGAGAAGATGGAGGTCGCCTTCCAGGTGATGGTCGATGGTAACCTGGACAACACTGACGCCGACTACGACGGTAAGTACTTCGCCTCCACCTGTTACAACTCGGAGATGGGCATGAACCTCAGCGAGATGATCACCGCCGAGCGTGACCATGTGGTGATCTTCAACCTGGCCCGCTGTGAAGCCGCGGTCAAGGCCGGTAAGTTCAAGACCTACAACGGCAACAATGTACCTGTACTGGATGGCCGTAAGGGCTCAGATCTGACCCGCTACATTCCCGTGCCTAAGTCGCCTCACGGATTGAACACCTCGCCGAGCGGTAAATACTTTGTCGCCAACGGTAAGCTGTCACCTACCGTCTCTATCATCTCCATCGAGAAGCTGGACGACCTGTTCGAGGACAAGATCAAGCCAAGAGACGCCATCGTCGGTGAACCTGAGCTAGGCCTCGGCCCGCTACACACGGCGTTCGACAACAAGGGCTACGCCTACACCACCCTCTTCCTCGATAGCCAGATCGCCAAGTGGAACGTAGAGGAAGCCATTCAGGCCTACCAGGGCAAGAAGGTGAATTACCTACGCCAGAAGCTGGACGTGCACTATCAGCCGGGCCATAACCATACCTCTCAGGGCGAAACCCGCGACGCCGACGGTAAGTGGTTGGTATCTCTATGTAAGTTCTCCAAGGACAGATTCCTGCCCGTGGGTCCGCTACGCCCAGAGAACGATCAGCTGATCGATATCTCAGGCGATGAGATGAAGCTGGTGCACGACGGTCCTACCTTCGCCGAGCCCCATGACTGCATCATAGTGCACCGCAGCAAGCTCAAGCCGAAGAAGCTCTGGACTCGTGACGACCCGTTGTTTGCCGACACAGTGGCCATGGCAAAAAAAGATGGCGTGCGCCTCATGATGGACAACAAGGTGATCCGCGACGGCAACAAGGTTCGCGTCTACATGACCTCGGTCGCGCCAAACTACGGCATGAGTGAGTTTAAGGTTAAGTTGGGCGACGAAGTTACCGTGGTGGTCACCAACCTGGATCAGGTGGAAGACGTGACCCACGGTTTCTGTATGACCAACCATGGGGTGCAGATGGAGATTGGCCCGCAGGCCACGGCATCTGTTACCTTCATCGCCGATAAGCCAGGCGTGCAGTGGTACTACTGCAACTGGTTCTGTCACGCCCTCCACATGGAGATGCGTGGCCGCATGTTGGTAGAAGCCTAAGCGTGATGCAAGGGCCTGACGCACCGCGTTAGGCCCTTGCCTTCTATAAGTAAAAACCGGTAAAAAAATAAAAGCGATAAGCGCAAGAGGTGTAATACGCTTTGAACCACAGCCATGAAACACCCAAGACTATATCCGGCCTGCTTAGCCCCTTAAGGTGCCTTTGCCTGCTATGCATCATGCTGGGTCTGGCCCTGCCGACTCTGGCGGCCGAAATCCAGGTGACGCCCGAGCAAGATCTCCAACTGGTGCTAGAGAGTGCCAAAGCAGGCGATACCATCCAGCTACAACCGGGCCGCTATCTGGGCAACTTCATCGTCAACAAGGGAATAACCCTGTCTGGCGCCGATGGCTACACCAGCATCATAGACGCCCAGGGCAAGGGCAATGCACTGCTTCTGCAAAGCTCCAACGTCACCATAGAGAGACTCAAGATAGTCAACTGGGGGGACGATCTCACCGCACAGAACGCCGGCATCTACTCGGACCAAACCGCCAGCCAGCTCACCATCAGAGAGAATCGGCTAAAGGGTGATGGCTTCGGTATCTGGCTGCAGAAGGGCAAGGAGATCAAGGTTCACCACAACCGCATCCAGGGCAACCCGGCGCTCAGATCCGCCGACAGAGGCAACGGGATCCAGCTCTCCATAGTGCAAAATGTAGAGGTGAGCGACAACGAGGTCAGCCAGACCCGCGATGGTATCTACATCATCTCAAGCCAACATAACACCATTAAAAACAATACTATGCATAACCTTCGTTACGGAATTCATTATATGTATTCCCACAGCAATCGCGTGCTGGACAACCTGGCCTACGACACCCGCGCCGGTTATGCCCTGATGAGCTCACGCCATCTCACCGTCAGCGGCAATGAGAGCCGCGACAGCCAGGACTATGGTTTCCTGATGAATTTCATCACCTACTCAGAGATCAGCCATAACCGCATCTACCGGGTCTGGACCAAACCGGAAAACAAGGTGCTGGGCCGCGAGGGCAAGGGGCTGTTTGTCTATAACTCGGCCTACAACAGCATCAATCACAACCTGATCGACACCGCGGAGATCGGCATACACCTCACCGCCGGCTCGGAGCACACCAAAGTGTTTGGCAACAGCTTTATCAACAATCCGGTGCAGGTGAAATATGTGGCCAACCGTCAGGCCGAATGGAGCCAGGACGGCGCCGGTAACTTCTGGAGCAACTACCTGGGCTGGGATCTCGACAACGACGGCTATGGCGACAGACCCTTCGAGCCCAACGACGGCATCGACAAGCTGATCTGGCAATATCCTGAGGCCAAGATGCTACTGGACAGCCCGGCCGTGCTTATCCTGCGCTGGATACAGACCCAGTTTCCCGTACTCAAACCCGCAGGCGTCAAAGACAGTTTTCCACTCATGCAGGCCCCCTCCCTGGGTGCCCGGCAGGCAGTTATTAATGAGGCAGAGTGACACTATGCAAGCATCTTCTCCTTCGAGACCCATAGTCTCCCTGAGCGGCGTCGCCAAGCACTATGGCAAGGTCGCGGCGCTCCAGCAGGTCGACTTTGAACTCTTTCCCGGCGAAGTCATGGGGCTGTTTGGCCACAACGGCGCCGGCAAGACCACCATCATGAAGCTAGTGCTGGGGATCATCCCCCCCTCAGACGGCCAGGTGAAGGTATTTGGCCAGGATCCCCTCTCCAAGCAAGCCTTCGAGGCGCGCAAGCAGGTCGGCTATCTGCCGGAGAATGTCAGCTTCTACGATCAGCTCACAGGTCGCGAGGTGCTGCGCTACTTCGCCCGCCTCAAATCTGTGCCTAAGCAGGCGATCGAACAACTGCTGGAGCAGGTGGGCCTGACCCACGCCATGGATCGCCAGGTAAAGACCTACTCCAAGGGGATGCGTCAGCGTCTTGGCCTGGCCCAGGCCTTCCTCGGCAGCCCTAAGCTGCTGCTGCTTGATGAACCCACAGTAGGGCTGGATCCCATCGCCACCCAGGAGTTTTACGCCAGCGTCGATAAGCTCAAGAGCGAAGGCGCCAGCATCATACTCTGCTCCCATGTGCTACCCGGCGTCGAGCAGCATATCGACCGCGCCCTGATCATCTCAGGCGGCCGCCTGCTGGCCAAGGGCAGCCTGAGCGAGCTCAGACTGCAGGCAAAACTCCCCGTGGCCATCAAGACCCAGGGGCTCAACGGCGCCCTGAAACAGGATGCTCGCTTCACCCCCTATCTTATCGCCCCGGATCAGCTACTGGTACCCGAACAGGAGAAGCTCGCCATCATACGTCAGCTGGTCGAGCTGGATCAGCTGGGGGATATTCGCGTCGAACCCGCCGATCTGGAACGTGTCTACCAGCACTATCTCGGCCAGGGTACCGCCGCAAGCAGCCCGAATGCCAGCCACCAAGGAGGGCCAACACAATGAATGCCATTCTCGCCGTCGCCATCAAGGAGTTTCAGGACGGGCTGCGCAATCGCTGGCTGATCTCCATTACCCTCATCTTCGCCGTGCTCTCCCTGGGGCTCAGCTACTATGGCTCGGTCGCCTCTGGGCAGCTAGGCACCGCCTCGCTGTCGTCCACCATCGCCAGCCTGTCGAGCCTGGCGGTGTTTCTGATCCCGCTTATCGCCCTGCTGCTGGCCTACGACAGCTTCGTCGGCGAACAAGAGGCCGGCACCCTGCTCTTGCTGCTCACCTACCCCATCAGCCATACCCAGCTCTTGCTAGGCAAGTTTGTCGGCCAGGGGGCCATCATGGCACTGGCCACCAGCCTGGGCTTCGGCAGTGCCGCTGTGCTACTGGCCAGCCAATCCGACCCAAGCGCGGTGCTGCAGAGCTTCGGCCTGTTTATCGCCACCGCGATCCTGCTCGGCCTCTGTTTTATCAGCATCGCCTATGTGATCAGCCTGTCGGTGAGTGAGAAATCCAAGGCTGCCGGACTGGCGCTGATGCTCTGGTTCTTCTTCGTGCTGGTGTTCGATCTCGCCCTGCTGGCGGTGTTGGTCGGTATAGAGGAAGGGCTGAGCCAGCAGCAGCTGGTGCAGCTGATGATGCTCAACCCGGCGGATCTCTTCCGCCTGGTGAATCTCGCCAGCCTGGATACCAAGGATGTCAACGGTGTGCTGGCGGTGGCCATCAACAGAAGCATGTCGGCCGGCGGCCTGTTTTCCTTGCTCCTGGCCTGGGTATTCGCCCCACTCTCTTTAGCCGCCTTAATCTTTAACAGGAAGACACTCTAATGCGTCAAACCAGAATGCGCCAAACCAAGCTTGCCAATTCGCCACTGTTCATGAGTCTCGTCAGCCTTCTCCTACTGGGGCTGAGTGCCTGCGGGCAAGAGAGTGAAAATAACGCTGTCCGAGAGGCGGTCGCCATAGAGCACGGCGACGAGTGTCACCTGTGCGGCATGCTGATAGGTAACTTCCCCGGCCCCAAGGGCGAGCTCTATCTCAAGACCGAAGATACGGTGAAGAAGTTCTGCTCCACCCGGGATCTGTTTAGCTTCCTGCTGGATCCCGAGTACCGCAAACAGGTCAAGGAGATCTATGTGCACGACATGGCCAGGAGCCCCTGGCAGGCACCGCAGGACAGTCACTTTATCGACGCCAGACAGGCCTGGTACGTGGTGGGGTCGAACCAGACCGGCGCCATGGGCAAGACGCTAGCCAGCTTCGGTGAGCAGAAGGATGCCGAGGCCTTTGCCGCCGAGTTTGGCGGCCAGGTATACCCCTTCAGGCAGATCAGCCTCTCCATGCTCTAGCTGGCTAATTGCTAACGATTAGGCAGCGTCGGATTTAGGCTTACGGATCATCAGCACGGCCACCACGGCCAGCATCAGCAGCACCGAGATGATCAGAAACACATCGTTATAGGCCTGAATGTAGGCCTGCTGGGTCATGGTCTTGGCCAGCATGGCCTTGGCCTGCGCCTGGGCGGTCACGGGATCCGAGCCCCCCTGCACAAACAGCTGTGTGGTCTGTTGCAGATATTGAAATGCCTGGCCGCTCACAGCCGTCACCGTCTGTTTCATGTCTGCCAGATGGGTACGCGACTGATTGTCGATCAGGGTGGCCACCAGGGCAATGCCGAAGGCGCCGCCGAGATTACGGATCACATTGAGCACGGTCGAGGCCGAGGGCGTCTGCTGGGCGCTGATGTGCATGGTCGCGATTATGCCGATAGGCACCAGGATAAAGGGCTGGCCAAGGGCCCTGACCACCTGGGCCAGGATCATCTGCTCGCCGGCAAAGTCCAGCGTCATGTGGCTGTTCATGTAGTAACTCAGGGCAAACATGCTAAAGCCGAAGGCCGCCAGGTAACGCCCGTCGAACCTTTGCAGCAATCTCGGCACAAGCGGCAGCACTAGCAGCTGAGGGAAGCCCATCCACATGATCACCTCGCCGATCTCCAGCGGACTATAGTCATGGATCTGCGACAGATAGAGGGGGATCATATAGATAGCCGAGAACAGCGCCATCCCCAGCAGAAAATAGGCCAGGGTCGACAGGGCAAAGTCACGCTGCCCCAGCAACCTGAGGTTCACCAGCGGCGATGACTTTCGCAGCTGAATAAAGACAAACAGGACGATGTTGATGACCGCGACGATCGCCAGGTTCTGGATCAGCTCTGAGCCAAACCAATCCTTACGATTGCCCTCCTCCAGCACTACCTCGAGACACCCCATACCCAGCGCCATGGTGACAATGCCTGAATAATCGGCGTTCTTCAGCTTGTCCCAATCGATAGCCTGAGGCCTTAAACCATAGGCGAGCATGGCCATCACCAGCAGCCCGGGCGGAATATTAATATAGAAGAGATAGTGCCAGCTAAACTGCTCGGTAAGCCAGCCCCCCAGAGTGGGGCCGATAGATGGTGCGAAGGTGGCGGTGACGCCAAACAGCGCCATGCCCGTGGCGCGCTTCTCCTCGGGCAGCAGCTCCAAAATGAGCCGAAAGGCCAGCGGGATCAGCGCGCCGCCGAAGAAGCCCTGCAGGGCGCGAAAGGCGATCATCGCCTCCAGGTTCCAGGATAGCGAACAGAGGAAAGAGGCTAAGATGAAGGCCGCCGTGGTCCACAGCAGATAACGCCTCACCGACAGCCCCTGACTCAACCAGCCAGACAGTGGGATGGCGATCATCTCGGCCACCAGATAGGCGGTGGCTATCCAAGAGCCCTCCTCCAGGGTCGCCCCCAGGCTGCCCTGGATCTCCTTCATCGAGGCGTTGGTGATCTGAATATCCAGGATCGCCATGAAGGCGCCAAATAGGCCGGCGAATACGGCGACCCAGGAGCGAAAGCTGCCGCGCTCATATCCCTGGGGCCTAGCCGTCTTGGGACTAGCGACTTGCGGCTTATCTAGTTCGCCCGTTACTACAGGACTCTCCTGGGTGGCACTCACGCCGCTCATTGGGTGGCCTTAACCGAAACCTGCTTACGATTGCTGGCGATCACAGTATCTTTCGGCGCGCCTCGGGTATCCACCTTCACCACGGCACTGAGGCCGGGGACGATATTGGTCTGGTCGTCCAGTTCCAAACGGATCCGCACCGGAATGCGCTGTACTATCTTGGTGAAGTTGCCGGTGGCATTTTCCGCCGGCAACAGGCTGAATTTGGCGCCAGAGGCGGGTGCCAGGCTATCGATCACACCAGTAAAGCTCTGGTCGGGAAACGCGTCGAGATGAACCTGAACCAACTGCCCAGGCTGCATATGCTGGATCTGGGTCTCCTTGAAATTGGCGGTGATCCACACCGCGCCATCCGGCACCAAACTGTAGAGGGACTGCCCCGGCTGCACATACTGGCCGGTCAGGGCGCCGCGCTTGCCGATCACGCCTGAGAAGGGGGCTCTGATCTGGGTATCGGCCAGCTGTATCTCGGCCAGCTCCAGGCCCGCCTTGGCCTGGGCCACCTGGGACTGACTCTGATTCAGCTGGGCGTTAAGCACCGCCAGCTCGGCCTGTTTAGCCACCAGGGCCGCCTTGGCCTCGTCTAGGTGACCCACGGCCGAGTCGAAGGCGGCAGTCGCCTGATCCACCTCATCCTGTGAGCTGTAATCTCTGTGTCTTAATTTGGTGGTGCGTTTAAGCTGCTGCTCGGCGCGGATCTTCTCCGCCTCGGCGCTGGCCACACCGGCGGCCGCCTGGCGTATAATAGCCTGTTGCAGCGTCACCTTGGCCGACAGGGTCTGCAGCTCTGCCTGACGGCTCTGCAGACTCGCCTGGCTCTGACTCACCTTGGCGCGGTACTGATTCGACTCCAGCTCGGCCAGCAACTGCCCCTGCTCCACATGCTGGTTATCTGTCACCTTAGCAGTCACCACATAACCCGGCACCTTGACGCTGATGTTAGAGATATCGGCCTCGACATAGGCGTTGTCGGTCGACTCGATAAATCGAACCTGACTCCACCAGTAGTAGCCGGCAACCACCAGGGCTAACAAGAGCAGCGGTAATACGATAAATATGCGACGCTTTGACATCCAACCCCCACGGATAAATACCTTGATTAGGATTTGATAGTTTACTACTGTCTTATAATATTTATTAGATAGTTAAAAAATTACCAACTGTTTCACAGGTGTAACAATAGATGGATTTGAATCGCATTCAGATGTTCGCCCAGGTGGTGGAAAAAGGCAGCTTCACCGCGGCCGCCAGGGCGATGGGACTCACCAAGGCAACGGTGAGCCGTAAGATCGCCGAACTTGAGACAGATACCGGGGTACAGCTGCTGTATCGCACCACCCGCGCCCTCAAGCTCACCGAGGCGGGTAGCATCTATTACAACAAGATCCAGCGGATCCTGATGGACCTGCAGAGCGCCGAAGACCAGCTCAGCGCCAGCCAGGAGACCATCAAGGGCAACCTGAAGATCGTCTGTCCCATAGAGCTGGGACAGTTGTTCTTCGGCCGCATCTTCGCCCGCTTTCTCGAGGCGCACCCGGAGATGACCCTGGACGCCGAGCTGACCAATCGTAAGGTCGACATGATAGAGGAAGGGATAGACATTCTGTTTCAGGTGTCAGATGTGCGCGACTCCCGCCTGCAATCCTATCGGGTGCTCAACACAGATAAATCTTTGGTAGCCAACCCCACTTACCTGGCACGTTATGGCATACCGACTACGCCACAGGATCTGACCTCCCACAAGGCGATTCGCCTCAAGTCGACCCATATCGACGGCGGCTGGACTCTGTTCGATGGCAAACAATGGATCACCATAGAACCCGAGGCTCAGCTGACGGTCAACAATGTCACCCTGGCACGAGAGGCCGCCATCGAAGGGTTGGGAATAGCCACAGTGCCGACCCTGGTGGCACAGGCTGCCATCGAAGAGGGGCTACTGATCCCCCTGTTGACTGACTTTCCCATGGCGCAGACCGCCATCACCCTGAGCTTTCCCCGCCGAGCCTATCTGCCGCGCAAGTATCGCGCCTTTATCGAGTATATCTATCAGTCCCTGTTTGACCGCAGGCCAGGGGAGATCCTGGAGATCCCTGATTTCATCACCCCGCCACCAGACTCGGGCGTTTAGGTAGCACAGATTTAACAAAATAAGCTCCAGAGTCTGCAAAATCGTCGATAAAGCTGCTAACATTGGGCCAATTTTTTTCGCTTAAAGAGATATCGCAAGATGGGAAGAGCATACCAGAACCGCAAAGAATCTATGGCCAAAACGGCTGGGCAGAAGACGAGACTCTACTCTCGCTACGGCAAAGAACTCTATGTTTGCGCAAAGAACGGTGGCTTCGATCCTGACGGCAACCTGGCACTACGCCATATGATCGCCAAGGCTAAGAAAGATCAGGTTCCTGCTCACGTCATCGAACGCGCCCTTGAAAAAGCCAAGGGCGGCGGTGGTGAAGACTATGAAACCGCACGTTACGAAGGCTTTGGCCCAGGTGGCGCCATGGTGATCGTCGACTGTCTGACCGACAACGGTAAGCGTACCTTTACCGAGGTGCGTCAGGCCTTTGTGAAAAACGATGCCAAGCTGGGTAGCCCTGGCACTGTTGGTCACATGTTCGATCATCAAGCGGTATTTGCCTTTAAGGGCGAAGATGAAGAAGCCGTACTGGAAGCCCTGATGATGGCCGACGTCGATGTGGCCGATATCGAGGTAGAAGACGGTATCATTAGCGTGTTTGCGCCTAACACTGAATTCAACAAGGCGAAGACCGCCCTAAACGAGGCCTTCCCCGAAACAGAAATGGAAGTGGAAGAGATCGCCTTCGTGCCGCAGACCATGACAGAGATTAGCGACCCAGAAGTGATCGCCCAATTCGAAAAATTCCAGGCCGCACTGGAAGACTGTGACGACGTACAAAACGTCTACCACAACGCCGACATCAAGGATTAACTCGAAGCTGAGTTAGCACCTCTTCGACCAGAAAAGCTGGCCGAAAGACACCCAGAACGATTCGTCAAACCCCTTGATGAATCGTTCTTTTTTTAGCCAACTCCACAGTGATTTCCCCGTAAGTTTTTTGACTCTCGCCAAGGCCTTGGCGTTTAGAGTAAGTGCTCACCACCCTGGCAATTAAACTTTATTCATAGTGCGCCTCGAAGCCCTGATTTAGGTGGACTTGAGCGTCCGTTGGCCTATTCTTATAGCTGCACTTAGAAAAGCAAGAATCAACCACGCCGAGACTCGCTGCCTCCCCTTAGGGCATCGCGAGCTTGGCACCATTGATTAACCAACATGATGAACAGGTAACCTATGAAGTATTCAAAATCGATTATCGCCATAGCACTCACCAGCCTACTCGCCGCCTGTGGTGGCAGCGACGACAAGTCTGAAACACCACAAACGGGTGTCTTCAGCCTGGGAGTATCGGATAACCCTGCCGATGCCAAAGTGGTGAACATCGCCTTCAAACAGGTGGTACTGAAAGGCAGCGATGGCTCCCTGTCATTCGACGTCTCAGAGGACGGCGAATTAAAACACGTCGACCTACTGACGGTACAAGGCCAAGAGGTTGAGACCCTGGTAAGCGGTCAGTCTATTCCTGTCGGCGAATACCAGATGTGTATCTATATGCAAAACAGCGAAGTGGCCGACACCAACAGCTCTTACGTAAAGACCATGGATGACATGGACGCGGGTCTGGTCACCAACAGCAACGGCAGCTGTGGCGGCGAGGGCGCCGAAGAGGAAGGCACAGGCCGTCTCTTCTTCAACAAGGCCTTCACTATCGCGGCGGGCGTAAACAACTTCGTCGCCGAATTTAACCTCTCTCAAGGCCTACAGGCTCCCCACGGCAACAAGGACTACTGGACCCTTAAGCCTACCTCGGTACAACTGGTCAACAACGCAGAAGTGGGTGCCATTCACGGTATGGTCGACGCCAGCGTGATGGCAGACTGTGAAGCTGCCGCCGGTGGTTCAGAGTTCAGCCCAGCCGTCTACCTGTACCCAACGGCAACTGCGCTGGAGAACATGCTGGACTTCCGCCCAGAAGCAGACGTTGTCGAGCCACAGATGGCGCCTATCGCCTCTGCACGTGTTAACCCTGTCACCGACGAGACAGAAACCGTTATTGGTTACGAGTATGAGTTTGGCTTCGTTGCCGGCGCCAACTACAGCCTGGGCTATACCTGTCTGGCACAGAATGACGATCCAGAAGTGGCTAACGGCGCAGATGACGTCGATGCGCCTTTCTTCATTCATGTGGATGAGCAGGACGTGACCGTCACTCAAGGCACCACCACAGAGCGTGACTTCAACGCAGCCGAAGCCCCTGCGACTTAAGCGGTCCTTGCCTATCTTCCGGCTTGTGAAATAACTCACAACACAGACAGTAAAAAGGCACTCTATTGAGTGCCTTTTTTATTGGTTGAAGCTGGCTCTTAAGAGCAGCAATCCCGGCGCCACCAGTTCTTCGGTAGCTTGGCCAGCAAGACCTTGAGCATCAGTATCGCCAGTATGATCCCCGAGGCATTCACCACCACAGAGGGCAACAGGTTATGCTGCTCACCCACCTGTGGCATCACCTCGAACCCAAAGGTCGCCACCAGGTAGTTCACCAAGACGCCCGATACCAAGGCCACCCCCAAGACGCCACCCAGATAGCCATAGAGGGCGCGCTTACCCAGCTCCTTGGTCACCACCCCTAGGGTAGCGATATTGGTCGCCGGACCCGCCAACATGAAGACCAGCACGGCACCCGGCGATACTCCGGCCAGCAACAGACCCGCCGCAATCGGTGTAGATGCCGTGGCGCAGATATACATGGGAACAGAGATAAGCACCATCACCAGCATAGCCAAGATGCCATCGCCCCACTTGGCCATGAAATCCCCCGGCACATAAGTCTGCACCAGGGCCGCAAAGAAGAGACCGATCAGCAGCCAGATGGTGGTGTCACGTACCAGGTCTGTCGCCGCATAGTGCAGGCCCTTGCCCATGCGCGCCAGTACCGAGGTGCCCTTGAGTTCGCTGGCCACATCTTTGGTGGACTCACAGCAGCTCTCACCTTGGCTAGCACTCTGATCTTCCGCTTTAGCACTCGTCGAACAGCACGAGCTAGCCGCCTTCATCTCTTGCTTGCTGCTACAACATGAGCTGACCGGCTTCGGCTCGGGGACCGCCTTGCTCGCACAACATGAACCGCTTGCGGGCTTAACCGCCTCTGGTTTAACCGTCTCTGGTTTAACCAAAGCTTCTGGCTTAACCACGGCATCAGGACTCAAAGGGCGCATCATCATGGGAGAGGCATCCGCCGTCATGCGCACAGGTGCACTGGGCTTATCGCCGCAGCAGCTCGATGACTCAGCCTTATCGAGCGACCTCTCATCAGGCTTTTCGGCAGCCTTACTGCTACAGCAGCTGCTCGCCTCAGCCTTGTCCGCCCCGTTTTGCTTAGAAGTGGCCGATTGTGCCACTTCCTCTGTCTTGGCTTCGTCATCATCACGCCCCACCAACAGGCCGGCGACTATGGCGCTGGTGACAGCGGCTATGGGCCTGACAACCGCCATGAAGGGGCCGAGCAGCACATAGGAGACGCTCACCGAGTCGATGCCCGTCTCAGGGGTCGACACCAGAAATGAGGTAGTTGCCGCCTTTGAGGCACCCGAGCGGCGCAGACCGACTGCGGCAGGGATCACGCCGCAGGAGCAGAGTGGCAGGGGCGCGCCTAATACGGCGGCCTTGATAGTGGTCTTCACCCCATGACCGCCCAGCTGCTTCTGCATCCAGGTCATGGGCACAAACATCTTCAACATACCGGCAAGCACCAGACCCAACAACAGCCAGGGCGCGGAATCGAGAAAGAGATCGATAAAATTAGATAACAACATAGGTTAACCCTTTAGCTTACAACTGGTTTTATATTCGGTTTCGCCGTGATCATGGCTGTGGTTCTCACACTTCACCTCGACGTTGGACTCGAGCGCCTCCAGGATGGAGCAGTGCTCGGCGCTTTCCGGCCCGCCGCAGCAGGCATCGGATAGCCGCTGCAGAGAAACGCGAAAATGATTCAGCTCGGCGATCTTCTCTTCCACATTGGCCAGCTTGATATCCACCATCCCCTTCACATCGGCGCAGGCCCAGTTGGACTTGTCCAGATCGATAGATAGCAGCTCGGTGATCTCCGACAGGGTAAAGCCCACCGCCTTGGCCCGCAGGATGAAGCGCAGCCTTTCGGCGTCTTGTTCGCTGTAGAGGCGATAACCCGAGTCGCTGCGCATCGACGGTGACAACAGGCCATGTTTCTCATAGAAACGCAGAGTATCGGCCTTGACCTCACACTGCTTGGCTAACTCTCCAATACGATACATATTGCCTCCACGGAGCCTTTGTTCATTGCGATAGTGCCAGTATAAACCTTAGAGTTAAATCTAAGGTCAAGGGTTATTCTGCCGTAAATCCTAATCTGTTGCTTGTTCGCTATGGCGTATTGTGAAATCGCACAGAAAAAAACGGCATGGCACACAGTTTTACGTTAAAATATGCGCGCCGCGATGGGAGTACACAGTTTTGAGGGGCTTTTGGAAAGCAATACGCCTATGGTTAGCAAGTGCTAACTGTTCTGCTTTCCGAAAGATCCTTAAAATAACCACTGGACCCTGTACCTAAAATGAATAATGCCAGACCTATTCGTCGCGCGCTGTTAAGCGTTTCTGATAAAACCGGAATCCTGGAGTTTGCACAAGCCCTGCACGCTCAAGGTGTTGAACTGCTATCTACCGGCGGCACCGCCCGTCTGCTAGCAGACAACGGTGTGCCTGTCATTGAGGTCTCTGACTACACGGGCCATCCTGAGATCATGGACGGCCGCGTAAAGACCCTGCACCCTAAAGTGCACGGCGGCATCCTCGGCCGTCGCGGTATCGATGAGATCGTGATGGAACAGAACGCCATTAAGCCTATCGATCTGGTTGCCGTTAACCTCTACCCATTTGCCGAAACTGTGGCCAAAGAAGGCTGCACCCTGGCCGACGCCGTGGAAAACATCGACATCGGCGGTCCAACCATGGTGCGCTCTACCGCTAAGAACCACAAAGACACCACCATTATTGTTAACGCCAAAGACTACGATCGCGTGATCCAAGAGATGCAGGCCAACCAGGGCAGCACCACGCTGGAGACACGTTTCGATCTGGCTATCGCCGCCTTCGAACACACGGCCGCCTATGATGGCATGATCGCCAACTACTTCGGCACCCAAGTGCCACCGCACGCGGTGAATGGGGTACCGGCGCACAGCCAGGACGAATGCCACCAGGATTCCAAGTTCCCACGCACCTACAACACTCAGTTGGTGAAGAAGCAAGATCTGCGTTACGGCGAGAACAGCCACCAGAACGCCGCCTTCTATGTGGACCTCAATATCGACGAAGCCTCGGTTGCCAGCGCGACTCAGCTACAAGGTAAGGCACTGTCTTACAACAACATCGCCGATACCGATGCGGCGCTGGAATGCGTCAAAGAGTTCAGCGAGCCGGCCTGTGTTATCGTCAAGCACGCCAACCCTTGTGGTGTTGCCATCGGCAAGGACCTGCTCGAGGCCTACAACCGTGCCTACCAAACCGACCCAACCTCAGCCTTCGGCGGCATCATCGCCTTCAACGGTGAGTTGGATGCCGAGACCGCCAGCGCCATCGTCGAGCGTCAGTTTGTCGAGGTGATCATCGCGCCAGTCGTCAGCCAGGCGGCACGCGACGTAGTGGCGGCCAAGGCTAACGTGCGTCTGTTGGAGTGTGGTCAATGGACCACCAAGACCCGCAGCCTGGACTACAAGCGCGTCAACGGCGGCCTGCTGCTCCAAGACAGAGACCAAGGCATGGTCGAGATGAGCGACATCAAGGTGGTGACCAAGCGTCAGCCTACCGAAGCCGAGATGAAAGACCTCATGTTCTGCTGGAAGGTGGCCAAGTTCGTTAAGTCTAACGCCATCGTCTACGCCAAAGACAGCATGACAATCGGCGTGGGTGCGGGCCAGATGAGCCGCGTCTACAGCGCCAAGGTGGCAGGTATCAAGGCCGCCGATGAGAATCTGGAAGTCGTAGGTTCTGTCATGGCATCCGATGCCTTCTTCCCCTTCCGCGATGGTATAGACGCGGCCGCAGCCGCCGGTATCAGCTGCATCATCCAGCCGGGCGGTTCGATTCGCGATGAAGAGATCATCGCAGCGGCCGACGAGCATGGCATGGCCATGGTCTTCACCGGCATGCGCCACTTCCGTCATTAATTTGCTTTCGCGCCTGGGTCACAAGCCCGGGCGCCGTTTTAAGGATATAGCATGAACGTATTAGTAATAGGTAGCGGCGGACGCGAGCACGCCCTGGCCTGGAAGGCCGCCAAATCGCCGTTGGTCGAGAAAGTCTTCGTGGCGCCGGGCAACGCCGGCACAGCGCTGGAGCCTAAGCTTGAGAACGTTTCGATTGCCGTCGAAGCCATCTCTGAGCTGGTAAGCTTCGCCAAGGAGCAGGCGATCGAGCTGACTATCGTCGGCCCTGAAGTGCCGCTATCCCTAGGCGTGGTCGATGCTTTCAACGAGGCCAAGCTGCCTATCTTCGGCCCGACCCAAGGTGCGGCGCAGCTAGAGTCTTCTAAGGCGTTCACCAAGGACTTCCTGGCTCGCCACAATATTCCGACCGCAGCCTATTCGAACTTCACCGAGATCGAGCCAGCCAAGGCTTATGTCACAGAAGTCACTGCCAACACTGGCTTCCCTATCGTCATCAAGGCCGACGGCCTGGCGGCGGGTAAAGGGGTGATCATCGCCCAGGATCAGACCGAGGCCGATGCGGCTATCGAAGATATGCTGGCCGGTAACAAGTTTGGCGAGGCGGGTTCTCGCGTAGTGATCGAGGAGTTCCTCAAGGGCGAAGAAGCCAGCTTCATCGTCATGGTCGACGGCAAAAACATTCTGGCCATGGCCAGCAGCCAGGACCATAAGGCCAGAGACAATGGCGACAACGGCCCGAACACAGGCGGCATGGGTGCCTACTCTCCAGCACCTGTGGTAACACAAGAAGTTCATGACTGGACAGTGGAAAACGTCATTCGTCCAACCGTAGATGGCATGGCCGCCGAGGGCAATGTCTACACAGGTTTCCTCTATGCCGGCCTGATGATCGCGCCAGATGGCAGCGCCAAGGTACTGGAATATAACTGCCGTTTCGGCGACCCAGAGACCCAGCCAATCATGATGCGTCTCAAGTCAGATCTGGTCGAGCTCTGCCTGGCCGCCACCCGTGGCGAGCTGGACAAGGTGAGCGCCGAGTTCGACAGCCGCGCCGCCGTGGGTGTGGTGATGGCCGCCGGTGGCTACCCAGATGCCTATCGCAAGCACGATGTGATTCAGGGACTGAACCTGGGCGGCGATGATGCCAAGGTATTCCACGCGGGCACCAGCATGAAGGATGACCATGTGGTCACCAATGGCGGCCGCGTACTGTGCGCCACAGCACTGGGTGAAAATGTGACCCAGGCGCAGCAATGTGCCTATCAGTTGGTCAACGAGATCCACTGGGATGACGTCTATTTCCGTACCGATATCGCCTATCGCGCTATCGCCCGGGAAGGCGAGCAGGCCTAATACCCACAAAGGGATATTCATGAGAAGTTGAGATCTGGATCACGCTCAGTTTTCATGCAATAAAATCGCATAAAAGCACCTATACTCTACAAGGGTATTAGGTGCTTTTTTATACGACTCAATAAGTTAAGCGCTACTTTCGAATCATGTATTAGAAATAGCCTGAATACATTATTTATCTACAATAAAAACCACAATATTAGCATAATTCAATATTTTACCCTCGTATTGCAGCAGATTATTCACATATGTATACTCGCCGCCTCTGTTTTTTAAGCTGGAGGCTTAATGAGATACTTACCCCTGTTATTCACCCTTTTACTCACCGCTTGCGGCGGAGGCGACTCGGACAGTCCTGCACCGCAACCCGAAAAACAAGCGCACCCTGGCATTCAAATTCAGGCTTTAGTACAAGCCTATGCACCAGATCAGCGTCTCAGCCCCGCCATCACGGGCAAGTTAGGCAGCATCAGCTATCAATTGGTTGATGGCGCCCCGACCGATGTGGTCAAGATCTCTGCCGACAAGCAGTATCTCTCTATCCTAAATGCCGGCACTACAGAACTTGTCGCCACAGATAGCGGCAACAGCCAGACTAAATCGGCCAGCCAACGCTTTAGCATCAGCATCAGTAAGGCCGCCCGTTCACCGCTACTGACCAATGATATCAGTCAGAGCTATGTTGCCGGCGCCCAGCTGTCCCCAAGCATCAGCGGTGTCAAAGGCACCCTCAGCCTGACGCTGGCCGAGGATCAGCCTGCTAACGTAGTAGCGATCGATGCTCAGGGTAAGATCAACGTGCTAGGCAGCGGCAGCGTGAAGCTGCTGGCCAAGGACGATGGTGGCCGTAACTTCGAGGCAGATACCCGTGAGTTCAACATAAACATTGCTCCGGCCGAGACCGCCTTTGCCACCTATCAGAATATCGCAGGCAAGCCACTGATCTTTGGCGGTAAGCTACTGCCAGTCTATAGCGGCATGCCCACCAGTGAGGTCCACTACCAGCTGGCCGCGGGCGCCAATACTCAGGTGGTTCAGGTGCATCCCACCACTGGGGCGATGAACATACTTGGTGCAGGTGAGACCCAGGTTGAGGTGCAACAAGTCGCGCCGGCCAACCATACTCAGGTGCCAGTTCAACGCTTTAGCGTTCAGATCGACAAGGCGCAGAACCTTGCCTTAAAGGCGAGCGATGTGACCACACGTTTCGACGCCGATAAGACGGCTAGCTTCGATGTCACTGGCGTCCAGGGCACACTGCATTTCGCTATCAAGGCGGGTGCAGCCGAGGATATCATCAGCATCACAGATGCCGAGCAGGGAGAGTTTAATTTCCAGGGCGTAGGTGAGACAGAGGTTGAGGTAACAGATACGGGTAACGATAACTACCTGAACGCCAGCCGCACCTTTAAGGTCAAGGTCGAGGCCATGATCGCCAGTTCACTGCAGGCAATCAGCCTGGACACCCAATATCAGGCTAATCAAACCCTGACGCCACAGATCGTCGGTGCCAATGGCAGCCTGAGCTATAGTCTAGCTCCCACCAGCGCCACCGATGTGGTTACACTGGATGCGACAACCGGCCAAATGCAGGTGCTCAAACCCGGCACGGTCGAGGTGATCGTTAAAGACGATGGCGGCGAACTGTGGACGGCTCAAGAGCAGCAATTTAGCGTCACCATAACCAAACAAGACAACAACTTGTTCGTGGTGGAAAATAGCCGTGTGGACTATGCCGCTAACGCCCTCTTCACCCCCCAGCCTAGCAACAATCAGGGCCAGGTAAGCTATCAGGTAGAGAATGGCGGCGACGGCGTCTTCAGCCAGGATGCCGATACCAAGGCGATCACCATTGTCGGTGCAGGGCGCGGCTGGATCACCGCAACCGATGCCGGCAACGACTTCTACCACCCCGCCAGCAGCCGTTTCTTCGTCGATGTGGCGCCGCTATACGGTAGCCTGCAGATATCGTCCGTGCGCAGCCAATACGCGCCGGGCAAGACCATCGAAATCCCTATGTCGGGTGCCATCGGCAACCTGAGTATGAAGCTACATAGCGGTCAGAGTGATGTGGTCAGTGTCGACCTGGCCAATAAGACGCTGACGGTCAAGAACACGGGCAGCGTCACCTACATAGTGACAGACAGCGGCGATGCCGGTCACCTGTCGCAAAAGGCCGAGCTGAATGTAGTGATCGACAAGGGTAGCGAAAACCCAGAACTGGCACTCTCTAGCGCTTTGGTCAGCAGTGTGTATAGCCCTGGTGCCAGCCTAAATGTCCCTGGTATCAGCGGTCGCGGAATCGACAGTGAGCTCAGCTACTATGCGGATACTGCATCCAGCAAGGTGATTAGCCTGAACGAGACGACAGGTGAGATGACAGTGAAGGCGGCGGGCATCGCCGAGGTTACTGTGATCGAGCAGAGCCGTAACTATGAACGTACCCGACGCGACTTCAACGTTAGCATAGCCAAGGCTGCTCACCCCGGCCTCAGCCTGGATGAGATCACTCAATCAGTGGTCTACTACCCGGATCGCAAGGTGTTACCACCAGAGTTTACCAACGCCTTTGGTAACCTCACCTATGCCTTCGGCCTCCAAGTATCACCCGAGTATGCCGAGCTCACCTCGACGGGCGAACTCACCCTGCACGCCTATCCGCGTTCAGGCGATAACGACTACTTCGATATCATAGTCACCGACGATGGCGGCAACAACTATCAGAGTGCCAGCCTGAACTACAAGCTGTTCCTCAGGGATATCGAGCCAGGCCTTGGCGAAGAAGCCAGCCTGACCTTCGATGGTAGCGAGCTGCAGATGGTCTCGCCGGCAGAGGTTGGCGCCGGGGACGTCTCCTACTTCACCGCCATCGGCGGGCGTGGTGATGCGCTCAGTAAGGATGAGGACGATGAACTGAGAGGCGGCTACACCACTATGGTGACACAGGTATGTACCGACCCTGACAATTACAAGGGCTGCACCTTCATCACCCTCAGGCTGCAAAACACCAGCCTGTGTAGCGATGGTAGCCGAGTAGCCTATCCGATTGCCTCCAAAAGCCGCTACACCTGCCCAGGCTTAAGCCAGCCGGTCAGCTCTGAGGTCACAGTCAGCATGAATGAAGAGGATCCTTACAACGCCTGGTTCGTCAACCCGGGACGTTTCCAAACCATCAAACCGATTGTGGTGACTCATTTTGCCAAGCCATATCGCAGTGGCGACGTGGTCGAGGCGGGTGACATTGAGGCCAGAGCCTGGTGGCTGATTAACCTGGATATCACCAAGGAGTAAGCTCCCCTTAGCTCATTAGACTAAAAAGCCCAGTTTTCACTGGGCTTTTTATCAGGCATTCTCTCCCTGCTCGCTAGCAACGGGCTTTAGTTAGGACAATCAATGCCCTGAGGCGATCGCCTTGCGGGCGATCTTGTCAATCAGGCTTGGAGCGATAAGCTTAAACCAGCGGCCCAAGCGGCCACGCGTTGAGGTAATAAGCAGTCGCTTACGCCCGGCAATAGCCGGCAGCATCATCTGGGCGCACTGCTCGGCAGTGATGATCTTAGCCTCCTGCATCGGACTCTTACCGAGAGGATTCCCCTGGCCATCCAAGGCGCGTTTATGGATCTCAGACACCACGAAGTCGGGACAGATATGAGTAACGGCCACATCGTGCTCCACCAGCTCGATACGCAGCGAGTCGAAGAAACCCATCACGGCATGCTTAGAGGCGCTGTAACCACTGCGGGTGGGCACGCCGGTTAGGCCCGCCACCGAGGCCACCACCACTATCTGCCCGCGACTGGCCTTAAGATGCGGCAGGGCAAAATGGGTCAGCATGGCCGGAGCCAGGTAGTTAACCTGCATCACACGTTCGAGAATGGAGAGATCTTCAAGATCATCGAAGCGCGACCACATGGTCATGCCGGCATTGTTGACCAGAATATCCAGGCGACCAAAGTGAGCCACGCAGGCATCGATGAGGCCTTGGCAGGCGGTGGCGTCTGTCACATCGGCGGGGATCACTAAGGGCGGCACGCTGGCGATGGATGAGAGCTCCTGCTCCAAGGAGTGCAGTCGCCCCTGACTGCGGGCGGTGAGTACCAGACGACAACCCAGGGGCGCCATCGCCTTGGCCAAGGCGCGGCCTATGCCCTCGGAGGCGCCCGTGATGATAACGACCTTACCGGCTAAAGCTTGCATCGAAAACCTAAGGTGTGAATGAATGGATAGTGTCCAAATTCACACACTTAAGTCCAAAGTACAAGCCTTAAGGCCAGGCGACCAGGCTATACGGCATTAGAACTAGGCCATCAGCCGATGCACATTGTCGGTCGGCGCGCTGAGGTATTGATCCAGGCTCTTGGGACGGCCGATGGCATAGCCCTGGGCATAGTTGATACCGATCGACTCAAGGCGCTCGATGATCTCCTGGTTTTCCACGAACTCAGCCACCGTCTCTATGCCCATCACGCGGCAGACGTCGTGTATCGATTTGACGATGGCATAGTCCTTGGCGTTGCTGGCCAGGGACTTGATGAAGCAGCCGTCGATCTTCACATAGTTCACCGGCAACTCCCGCAGATAACCGTAGGAGGCGAACCCGGTGCCGAAGTCGTCCAAGGCGAAGGAGAAGCCCTGCTTTTTCAACTGATTGAGCATCTCCATCGCCCGGTTACGATTCTGAATCGCACTGGTCTCGGTGATCTCAAAACAGATACACTGACTGGGGATGGCGAATCGTTTTAGCTGGGCGATGATATAATCCACCATGCCCTCGGCCCCCAGGCTGTTGGCCGAGAGGTTGATAGACAGGCAATGATCCGCCCACAGCTCCTCGTGCAGGGAAAGCCAGAGGAAGGTCTTACGTATCACCTCTTTATCCACATCTGTCATCAGCTTGAAGCGTTCCGCCGCAGCGATAAACTGCGCCGGAGCCAGGATACGCCCACAGGGTTCCTGGATCCTCAGCAGCACTTCCATGCGCTGCTTGCCCTGTAGCCCCAGCGCCTTGATTGGCTGATAGTAGAGCAGCAGCTCGTTGTGTTCTATCGCCTGGGCGATACGCACCGCCCATTTGGGGGCGTTGCGCTGATAGGTGAGTTCCTTGTCCTTATCATCATAGAAATGCACCTGATTGCTGCCCTTGCGCTTGGCGGCGATACAGGCGATATCGGCATCTTTGAGCAGCTCCAGCGCATTGATGTATGGCGCTCTGGCCAGTGCCACCCCGGCGCTGATCCCCACATGATAATGACAGCCGTGATGCTCCATCACCTGTTTACCGACGGCATTGATGATCTGTTTCACCTGCTGAGCCAGCGCCACCACCTCTAAGTCTTTCAGCGCCAGGCCAAACTCATCACCACCCAGGCGGGCCAACAAGCCCTGCCCCTCTAGGCTAGCTTGAATCGCCTTAGCCACCATCTTCAACATGGCATCGCCGGCGTTGTGACCGCAGGAGTCGTTGATCAACTTAAACTGCTCTAGGTCGAAATAGCAGATCGCCAGAGTTTGGGCGTCCTCGGCAAAGGCCTGAACACGCTCCTCGAAGGCGCAGCGATTGAGCAAACCCGTAACATTATCAAAGTTCGCCCTGCGTCTAAGCTGATGCTTGAGCAGCTCCTCCTGGGTGATGTCCCGCAGCACTATCACAGTGCCGATGATCTTGTTGTTCGGCCCCTTGAGGTTGCTGATGCTACGCTCCATCAGCCTAGGGGTATGGCTGGTAAACTTAACCTTGCTCAGCATGGGCGTCGGCGTGCCGCTCGCCATGAAGGCAAACAGCGACTGATTCAGCTCGGGCTCGCTGCGAAACACCTTGTCCAGGTTCATCCCCACCGCAGACTCTGCCTTCACCTTGAGCAGCCGCTCCGCCTGGGGATTGAGATAGATAACCTTGGCCCAGCTGTCGGTGAGGATCACCGCCTCGGCAATCGCCTCCAGGGTGATCTTGGAGCGCTCCTTCTGCTGAAAGATACGCGCCAGCAGGCTATTGACCTGTTCGGAGATCACCATAAATTCCGAGGTGCCCTTGGCACGAATCGGCTGATAGGTCTTCGCCGTCGGATCCACCAGGGAGAGCTGACGCAATAGCTGCTTGAGGGGATCGACCACCCCATGGCGCAACCAGAGGTAGCCCAGCAACAGGAGTAACAGACTGATGCCACCGATAAGATAGACCAGGGTCGCCGGGCCACTCTGCTGCAGGCTCTTCTGCTGCGTGAGCGCGATATCCAGTAGCAGCGAATGGTCACCAAGCAGGCTGGGCACCTCCAGGGTCACACGCTCCTTTGAGGGCAGACCTAACAAGTTAGGCGCGGTGGCGGCGAGTCTCAGCTCCGCCAGCGAAGCATGGGCCTGATAATGTTCAAATAACCGGTTGTCGACCCGTCTGACCATCAACAGGCGCCTGTTATCGGAGAGAGGGATCACGCAGGCCAGATAACCTTGCTTGTCCTGCAGCAGAAAACCTGTGCGGCTTCCCTCTAGCGCTAGTAACTCAGAACGTAAGGAGTCGAGATCCAGCCCTTGGGTTTCCGGACTGGGATCGGTAAAGGAGATGATGCCATCGGCTTGGATGGAGTAGAGGCTGGCATGACTCGACAGGGCCATGGCGTGCCAGGTCACCGACAGTGTCTGGCGCTGCTCTGCGGGTAATAGCACCATGGGAACCCCATAGAGCTGGGCAAACAGCTCGAACTGCCGGAGATCTTCCTCAAGATGCTGGGCAATATTCTGCAGCGCCCGCTGCTCAACGTCCTGACTAAGATCGCTCAGGCGCAACTCGTACCAGGCATTTAACCCGTAGGAGGTGGCCATGATGGCGGGTAGGCAGAAGCCGGCCACAAAAACCAGGATTTTCTTGCTAATGCGCATCTTGTCTCAGAGCCATCCTACTAGGGTCGCTTTTAGGGGAAGTATTCGAATCGGCGAGGAAAATACCCTATTTACCCTAGGGTTTAAACCGCCTGGTGACTGCCCGTTGCAAAACTAGCCAATAGCCTGCCTTCGGCTAATCACCGCTGCATTGACTTAGCGCAGGTATTGGCGATTGAGGCATAACTCTTGGGTCAAATTGGGAGCCAGTTCACCGCCAAGCGTGAGTTGTGAATCTTTTGTGATAATTTGGCGATACTTAGGTGATCTCCGAAAGCCATGCTTGAAGCTAGGATTCGATCATGTCAATCAGGAGAACCCCATGACCCTACGCAAAATCAGCGCCAGCCTAATTCTAGCTGGCTTAGTTGCCACACCAATCGGCGCGGCCGAGCTTACCATCAGCGTCAGCAACCTCACCCATGGCAACCATTTTACCCCTGTCCTCATCGCCGCCCATGATGCACAGATGCATCTGTTCCAGGCGGGCGAACCTGCCACCAGCGCACTGCAAAAGATGGCAGAGGGCGGCGACATCGCGGATCTCGCCGCCATGGTCGATGCAGCCAATGGGGTCACCCAGTCTAATCCCGCAGGCGGCCTGATGGTCCCAGGGCAAAATGTCACTGGCATTAGCCTAGACTCTCAGGCGATGACCCATATGTCACTGGTCGCCATGATACTGCCCACCAACGACGCCTTCATCGGCCTGGACGGCTGGGAGATCCCGACCACGCCCGGCACCTATACCCTGAACCTGAACGCCTATGACGCCGGTACTGAGGCCAACGATGAGATCATCAATGGCGGCGGCATGCCTGGCGTACCGGGGATCCCCGCGGCACCGGGCGGTGATGGCGGCAACAATGCTAGCGGCGTGGCCGATACCAGCCCCAACGACAAGGTGCATATCCACCCCGGCATCCTTGGTGACACAGATCCGGCTGGCGGCATGAGCGATCTCGACAGCCGGGTACATCGCTGGCTCAATCCGGTCGCCCGCGTCACAGTCACTGTTAAGTAGGAGGTTATGATGAAATGGCAACAGTTCAAGACCAGCCTCCCCCTGTCGGCGATGGCACTCAGCGCGGGACTAATACTCAGCGCCTGCTCGGACAACGACCACGATGCCAATATGCCCGAGCCGCCAACTCCGCCCGTGGAGCGCAGCTTTACCCTGACGGTGACCAACCTGACGGCGAACCAACCTATGTCTCCTCTGGCCCTGTTGGCAACCTCCAATGGTTACCATGCCTGGCAAAGCGGCGAGCCTGCCAGCCTGGCGCTGGAGCAACTGGCCGAGGGCGGCGATCAGTCGGGCTATAGCGCCGAGATGGACGGCGTCAACCTGGTGGTGAGCGGCGCAGGCATACTCCCTCCCGGGGCGAGTGAAAGCCTGACCCTGACCCAAACCGAGGAGGCAACTGCCTCCCTGTCACTGCTGACCATGCTGGTCAACACCAACGACGCCTTTAGCGGCCTGGACGAAATAGATATCAGCCAGATGGCAGTGGATCAGACCCAGAGCTTCTACACGCCCGCCTATGATGCTGGCACAGAAGCCAACAGCGAGCTCAAGGGCTCTATCCCAGGGCCTGCAGATGGCGGCGAAGGCTTTAATGGCAGCCGTGATGATGTGGATCGTGTACATCTTCACCCAGGGGTGATCGGCCAAGAAGATGGCCTCAACGACTCTGTCCTCATGGCGAGCCACAGATTCGACAACCCAGTACTCAAGGTGACCATACAGCGTACCCGCTGATAGATAGCGAATATTCACCTTTGACGAAATAAATTCCCTCTGGGCTGGGTCTACTGGATGTAGGCCAACTAGAGGGAGTTTGCTATGTCTGTGATAAACAGCGACAGGACGCTAGATGAAAGGCGGCGCATCTTGCTAGTCGAAGATGAGCCAGACCTCGCCAGACTGATACGCCTGAACCTTGAGTCCTTGCAACATGAGGTGACACAGGTAACTAGCCTGACCCAGGCCAGACAACAGATGCAGACTAAGCACTTCGATCTCCTACTGCTGGATCGCATGCTCAGCGACGGCGACGGCCTGACCCTGTGCCAGCAACTCCGTCAGGAGGGCAAGTGCCTGCCCTGTATGATGATCACCGCCAGAGACAGCGAGGCGGATATCGTCCTCGGCCTGGAGTCTGGCGCCGACGACTACTTGGTCAAACCCTTCAGCGTGTTGGAACTCAGGGCCAGGGTCAAGGCGCTGCTCAGACGCTCCGCCCAGCAGGCCAGCGACCAGTATGCCCTCACCTTCGACGAACTGGTGATCGACAGCAAGACGCGGGAGGTCACCGCCGCCAACCAACCCCTTGCCCTCACCGCCAGGGAGTTCGATCTCCTCTACTACCTGGCCCAGCATCCGCGCCAGGTGTTCAGCCGCATGCAACTGCTGGAGGCCGTATGGGGTTACTCCTACGCAGGCTACGAGCACACGGTCAACAGCCACATCAATCGCCTCAGGGCCAAGCTGGCCAGCAGCCCCACCAGCAATGAGCTGGTGCAGACGGTATGGGGGGTGGGCTATAAGTTCGCCCCACCGGCGGCGCACTAGCCATGGTCAATAGCCTGTTCGGCCGCATCCTGCTGCTTGCCAGCGCCTGTGTCCTGCTGTTGTTTATCGGTTTCTGGCAGTGGTTTAGCCTGAGTCAGCAACACAGTCAACGCCTAGTACAGCAATCCCTGCACAGGGAGCTGGCGACCCACATGACCGAGATCAACCCGCTACTGTCCCAGGGGATCACCTCAGATGCCGCCCTCAAGGAAGCCTTTCACGATCTCATGCTGCTGGGCCCCAGCTTTGAGATCTACACCCTAGACCCTCAGGGAAAGGTGATCGCCTTCGACGCCAAGGAGCAGCAGATAAGGACCCACAGGGTGGACACTGCTAAGATTCGAGCCTTCTTGGGAGGCGAGCCCCTGCCTATCCTAGGTACAGATCCCAGGAGCGATAGCCAACAGAAGATCTTCTCTGCCAGCCCACTTAAAGCTCCGGGTGGAGCCCTCAATGGCTATCTCTATGTGATCATCGGCGGCGAGGCCTTCGATAGTTGGCAGTCACTTATTCAGGCCAAAGACCTGCCCGAACGCTGGGGCGTCGCCCTAGGGAGCTGGGCCCTGTTTACCCTGATCTTGTTTGCCCTGCTGCTGCGCTACCTGACGCGGCCGCTCAACCGCCTCACCCAGGCTCTCGGCGAACTGGAACACCAGCCGATAGACCAGCCCCTCACCCTGCCACTGGCGCCGAGTCGCAGCCAGGAGATGGCTCAGCTCAATGGGCAGATCAATCATTTGCTGCAAGAGGTGGCGCAGAAACAACGTCAGGTGACGGCGCAGCAGGCCGCCAAGCAGGAGTTCCTGCTGCACCTGTCCCACGATCTCAAGACGCCGCTCACCACACTGCTGGGATACCTGGATACCTGGCTGGTGAGCCCGGTCGATGAACGCGACGACAGCCTGCTGCAGTACGCAGCAGCCTCGGGGCAGAGGCTACAGCGATTGCTGGCACAGATGCTCGAATTGGCGGCGCTGGAGAACGGCCAGTTCAAGGCAAACATGCGCCGCGTCTCGCTGCAGTCGATTCTCGATGAACTCACCCAAACCTTCACCCCCAAGGCGAAACAAACAGAGGTCAGCCTCAGAATCCATCGAGGCGATGAAGATGAATACCTGTATACCGATCCCCAGCTGATGGGGCGGGTGCTCAACAACCTGCTGGACAACGCCCTACGCCACACACCGCCTGGCGGCGAGATAGCCGTCTATCCCCAGCGGCTGGCCTCGGGATCTTATCTGGTGATCCAGGACTCGGGCAGCGGCATGCAGCCAGAGGCCATTGCCGCCCTGCAGCAGGCGCCTAGCCCGAGCCAACCAGCACTCTACTATTGCCAGGGCGAGGCCCTACCCCAGTTGGGGGTCGGCCTGGCGATCGTCAGGCAGCTATTGGCCAGACTCGGCTGTCGTATCGAGGTGCAAAGTGCAACCGACCGGGGCAGCCGATTCATGATCGCACTGCCCCGATATCGATGAGGCGGGAGTTATTGCGGGGAGATCACCAGATGGCGACGAAGGAAGGGATACGCCAGGCTAGCCAGCGAGGCGAAGAGGCTGGCCCACATGACCACCACCAGCGCGGCAACCATATATTGGCCCGCCATGGTGTCTGCATTAGCAACATAGATATGGTGAATGCCGTTGAGCAGACCCAAGAAGACCGCGAAACATATCACACTGATTGCTATAAACTTTTTCATATCGAAATCCTTGTTTTTCTGACTAATTTCAGGTTAGCAGATGTTCTCCGATAATACACATTAGTTACTATTCGATTTTTTAATAGGTAGTAAGGACAGCATTAACCAGGAATCACAGGCAAAAAAAAGCCAGTCGAGTTACCCCGACTGGCTAGCTTAGAGGTTACTGCCTCTTACTTATGGTATTGCGCCGACAGTTCGTGAACCGACTTGATAAAGGCGCCCGCATGCTCTGGATCCACATGCTGGTGAATACCATGACCCAGGTTGAACACATGGCCCGAACCTTCGCCGTAACCGGCCAGGATCTGACGCACCTCTTCATGGATGCGCTCTGGCGAGGCGTAAAGCATAGATGGATCCATGTTACCCTGCAGGGCAACCTTGTGGCCTACGCGACGACGCGCATCGGCAATATCCACAGTCCAGTCAAGACCCAGTGCATCACAGCCAGTCTCGGCCATGGCTTCTAACCAGAGTCCGCCGCCCTTAGTAAATAGGGTCACAGGCACTTGACGACCGTCCGCATGACGAGTCAGACCGTCGACGATCTTCTGCATATAGCGCAGCGAGAACTCACGGTAAGCGGTGTGCGACAGCGCACCACCCCATGAATCGAAAATCATCAACGACTGAGCACCGTTCGCTACCTGAGCGTTCAGGTACAGAGTCACAGAATCGGCCAACTTGTCTAGCAGCATGTGTAGTGCCGCAGGCTCAGCATAGGCCATCTTCTTGATCTTTTCGAAGGTCTTGCTCGAGCCGCCCTCGACCATATAGGTCGCCAGCGTCCAAGGTGAACCAGAGAAGCCGATCAGTGGCACTTCGCCCTTCAATTCGCGACGAATGGTGCTAACGGCATTCATCACATAGCCAAGCTCATCTTCTGGATCCGGCACCGCCAGCTTCTTGATGGCATCTAGCGTATCGGTTGGACGCTCGAAACGAGGACCCTCACCGGTTTCGAAATAGAGACCCAGGCCCATGGCATCAGGCACGGTCAAAATATCAGAGAATAAGATCGCAGCATCGAGATCGTAACGACGAAGCGGTTGCAACGTCACCTCACAAGCCAACTCGGCATTGCGGCACAGTGACATGAAGTCGCCGGCTTGTGCGCGGGTTGCTTTATATTCAGGAAGGTAACGACCCGCCTGACGCATCATCCACACAGGAGTCACATCAACAGGCTGTTTTAGTAAGGCACGTAAATAACGATCATTTTTTAGTTCTGCCATAAGGCTCTATTCCTACGCTTATTGATTTTTCGCTGGGACAGTAGTTTAGCATTTACGCGAGTAAAGTAACCTCCATCGGCGCATTTATGTGACAAACACCGCTTGATTATTTTGTTACCCCGACGCCCCCTTCACCCAAGGTTTCGCCTGTGCCGCAAATTGCCTGCCTCAACCCGCAATTCGTTAGAAAAAAGTTGCACCCCCTCTTTGCCTTTGGTATAAAAAGTCTGCGCTAGCAAGAACAATCAAGAAGCTCGTCGCATCGAGCCCGCAAAAACTTTACTCGCCCAGCGATAGATTTCTATCGCTGGGCATTTTATTTCCGCCTCTCTTACCAGCGCCTCCCCCGTCATTTTGTATACAAAACAAGCAGATTCGACCAGCTGAAAGATCGTCTCGTTCGACTAAAAAATGGTTGATCAAAGCAGTAGTTCTCACCTACATTAGAAGTCATAGAATAACTTGCGATGGGGATCATCATGCTAAAGCAATTGGAACGGGCCGAACAGAAATGGGGTGGCGCCAATACACTGATTGATCAATGGCTAAACCACCGTCGTAAGCTACTGATTAACTACTGCCAAATCGCCGGGCTACCGCCCTATGAGGCGATGGATCAGTCGCTTCCCGCCTTCAAATCGGTAAAAGAGTTCTGTGATCTCCTGGTCGATTATGTCTCCGAAGGCCACTTCGAGGTCTATGATCGCGTGGTTACCGCCTGCGAGAAAAACGGTGAATCCAGTCAGACGCTGGCGCAGACCATAGTGCCTAAGATCAGCGAAACCACAGATCTCGCCCTAGACTTCAACGACAAGTACACCAGTGCCAGCGACGATAAGATCCTCTATCAGCTGGACAAAGATCTCTCCTCTTTAGGCGACGCCATGGAGACACGCTTCCAACTAGAAGATCAACTACTGGAAGTGCTGCACAGCAAGTACTCCTAATCGACAAGCACAGTCGGTAAGCACATTTTCCCTAAGTGAAAGAGCAGACACAAAAAAGGCCAGCTAATCAGCTGGCCTTTTTGCGTTATCAATCCTGATTACACGGCAGACTGGAAGATCACTTCGCCCGCTTTTTGTGTGTATGAATCGATCTGGTCGAAGTTCAGGTAACGGTAAGTATCGGCTGCAGTCGCATCGATCTCTTTCGCATACTCTTGATACTCTTCAACGCTTGGCAGACGACCTAAGAGCGAGGCTACCGCGGCCAGCTCAGCAGATGCCAGGTAGACGTTGGCACCTGTACCCAGACGGTTCGGGAAGTTACGGGTAGAGGTAGACACTACGGTCGCGCCTTCGGCAACACGTGCCTGGTTACCCATACACAGAGAACAACCAGGGATCTCGATGCGCGCACCGACACGACCGAAGATGGCGTAGTAACCTTCTTCCGTCAGCTGATCACGGTCCATCTTAGTTGGCGGTGCGATCCACAGACGGGTTGGTAGCGTCTTGGCGAACTTGTCCAGCATCTTACCGGTAGCACGGAAGTGGCCGATGTTAGTCATACAAGAACCAACGAACACCTCGTCGATCTGGGTGCCTTTCACCTGAGACAGGAGCACGGCATCATCTGGATCGTTTGGCGCACACAGAATAGGCTCTTTGATCTCGTTCAGATCGATCTCGATCACTTCGGCGTATTCTGCATCGCTGTCTGCTTCCATCAGCTCAGGGTTAGCCAACCACTCTTCCATCGCGGCGATACGACGCTCGATGGTACGACGGTCACCGTAACCTTCGGCGATCATCCACTTCAACATCACTATGTTAGAATTGAGGTATTCGATGATAGGCTCTTTGTCCAGCTTGATGGTACAACCGGCGGCACTACGCTCGGCCGACGCATCAGACAGTTCGAATGCCTGTTCAACCTTCAGCTTCTCAAGACCCTCGATCTCCAGGATGCGACCAGAGAAGGCGTTGATCTTGCCCTTCTTCTCAACGGTCAGCAGACCCATCTCGATCGCCTTGTGCGGAATAGCATGTACCAGGTCACGTAGCGTGATACCAGGCTGCATCTCGCCCTTGAAGCGAACCAATATAGACTCAGGCATATCCAGTGGCATCACACCAGTCGCAGCGGCGAAAGCCACCAGACCAGAACCCGCAGGGAAAGAGATACCGATTGGGAAACGAGTATGAGAGTCACCGCCCGTACCTACGGTATCAGGCAGCAGCATACGGTTTAACCAAGAGTGGATAACACCGTCACCAGGACGCAGCGATACACCGCCACGGTTCATGATGAAATCAGGTAGCGTATGGTGAGTGTTCACGTCTACAGGCTTAGGATAAGCTGCCGTGTGACAGAATGACTGCATGGTCAGGTCGGCACTGAAGCCAAGACATGCCAAGTCTTTCAACTCGTCACGGGTCATTGGACCCGTGGTGTCTTGTGACCCCACAGAGGTCATCTTAGGCTCGCAGTATTGGCCAGGACGCACACCGGTAACGCCACATGCCTTACCCACCATCTTCTGCGCCAGGGTGAAACCCTTGCCAGAATCGGCTACATCTTGTGGACGCACGAATACATCAGAGGCAGGCAGACCTAAGGTCTCACGAGCGCGATCGGTCAGACCACGACCGATGATCAGCGGAATACGGCCACCGGCACGTACTTCGTCAAGCAGCACCTCAGTCTTGAGCTTGAACTCAGAGATCACTTCGTCAGTGCCGTGTAGCTTAACCACGCCTTCGTATGGGTAGATGTCGATCACATCGCCCATGTTCATCTTGCTCACGTCTAGCTCGATTGGCAGTGCACCGGCATCTTCCATGGTGTTGAAGAAGATAGGGGCTATCTTGCCGCCTAGACAGAAACCACCGGCACGCTTGTTAGGTACAAATGGGATGTCATCGCCCATGAACCAAAGCACAGAGTTGGTCGCAGACTTACGTGAAGAACCTGTACCCACAACGTCGCCCACATAAACCAGTGGATGACCCTTCTGTTTCAGGGCTTCGATCTCTTGGATTGGGCCTTTCACGCCCGCTTCATCTGGCACTATGCCGTCGCGTGCGTTTTTCAGCATCGCCAGGGCGTGCAGCGGGATATCTGGACGAGACCAGGCGTCCGGTGCTGGTGACAGATCGTCTGTGTTGGTTTCACCTGTAACCTTGAATACAGTGAGAGTCACTTTTTCAGCCAGCTTAGGGCGGTTCAGGAACCACTCGGCGTTGGCCCAAGACTCAACCACTTGCTTAGCGTGGGCGTTGCCCGCTTGCATCTTCTCGACCACATCGTGGTAGGCATCGAACATCAGCAGGGTATTTGACAGTGCCTTAACCGCCAATGGCGCCTGAGCGTCATCGTCGAGCTGAGCGATCAGGGGCTCGATGTTGTAACCGCCCTGCATGGTTCCCAGTAGCTCGACGGCGCGCGTCGCAGACAGGATAGGAGATGTTGCCTCACCTTTAGCAACCGCATCGAGGAAACCGGCTTTCACATAGGCCGCTTCGTCAACACCCGGTGGAATTCTGTTCTCGAGCAGGTCGAGGATAAACTCCTCTTCACCCGCAGGTGGATTCTTTACTAATTCGACTAATTCGGCCACTTGATGGGCATCTAGTGGCTTAGGGACTACGCCCTCTGCAGCACGTTCTGCGACGTGTTTACGATATGCTTCTAGCACGGCAACATTCCTCTTTGTTTGGCGTTCTAACAGCGAAACTGCACGTCTTCAATTCTGAAGCTCACAGTCAAGCAGGCTCAACCCGTATTTCCGGCCGCATTATACTACAGCTTTGCAAAAGTATGAATCAGATCACACTCTTAGAAGTGAGAAATTACCGGGATTTCCTAGGGTGCCCAGCAAATTAGCGCAGCGCTGAAACAAAGGAAATTAGACGATAGTTTGAATAACAAGTTAACCAATTGAAATTAATTGATTTTAACAAACCGCGAAAATTCATTCCAAACGACCAAACTCGAAGACAACCAGGAAAAAAGCCGGAGAAAAAATTTCCCTGAGGGCTCGTAAATACCCGAAGAAATCGCATAATATTCCACTTTCTCAATCAAAATGAACCAGCAAAAGACTTACCTATGAGCCAAATAAATTTCGCCGCAGTCATCTTCGATATGGATGGCGTGCTTATTGATTCCGAGCCAAGTTGGCAGGCGGCAGAATACAAGGTGCTGAGCCAGCTGGGGCTACCCATCAGCCTCAGCGATACCCAGCAGACCACAGGGCTGCGCATCGACCAGGTAGTCGACTACTGGTATAAACGCCACCCTTGGGAAGGCTATGACAATGCGGCGACCGCCGAGGCCATTGTCCAGCAGGTGGCCGATGAGATAATACGTAGCGGCGAGGCGATGCCCGGCGTCAAACAGGCCCTAGAGGCCTGCAAACAGAGGGGGCTCAAGATTGGCCTGGCGACCTCATCACCGACGCTTTTGATCGATGCCGTGATGCAAAAATTGGCCATTGCTGATAAGTTCGATGCCATAGAGAGCGCCGAGACGCTGGCCCTGGGCAAGCCACACCCAGAGGTGTACCTCAACTGTGCCAAGGCTCTGGATGTCGCGCCTTCGCACTGCCTGGCAATCGAAGACTCCTTCAACGGCCTGATCGCCGCCAGAGCCGCCAACATGCACACTGTCGTCATTCCGGCGCCCCATGAGGCAAGCCAGGCCAGGTGGGCCGCCGCCCATCAGCAGCTCAAGAGTCTCGAGGAGTTCGCCGACTATCTGGCACAGTGAGCCCCCAAGCGGGCGATAATCCTCAAAGCTCAGGTAGTAAAAAGCCCATCCTAGGATGGGCTTTTGTTTATTTATATTTAACAGAGCTCTGGGCTTACCAGATCTTCACACGCTCTTCTTCGCTCAAGTACATCTTGTCGCCCGCCTTCACATCGAATGCCTCGTAGAAGGCTGGGATGTTACGCGGCGTACCCATGGCGCGGAAGTGGCTTGGGGAATGTGAGTCGGTCAGCAGACGACGGCCAAGCTCTTCGTCGCGATAGTTACGACGCCATACCTGTGACCAGCCGATAAACAGACGCTGCTCGCCGGTCAGGCCATCGATCACAGGTGCCTCTTTACCATTAAGGCTCAGCTTGTAGGAGCGAGCCGCCACGGTCAGACCGCCCAGATCACCTATGTTTTCGCCCAGGGTGAGGTCGCCGTTAACAAACTTACCCGGTAGGGCTTCATAGCCTGAGTATTGGGCGCTGAGCTGAGCACCGCGCTTCTTGAACTCTTCTCTGTCTTTGTCTGACCACCAGTCTCTCAGGTTACCGTCACCGTCATACTTGGCGCCTTGGTCGTCGAAACCATGGCTGATCTCGTGGCCGATCACGGCGCCGATGCCGCCATAGTTGATTGCATCGTCGGCATCCATGTTAAAGAATGGTGGCTGCAGGATAGCGGCCGGGAAGACGATTTCATTCATCACAGGGCTGTAGTAGGCATTCACCGTCTGCGGCGTCATGTGCCACTCGGTGCGATCGATTGGCTTGCCTAGCTTGTCCAGCATGGTCTTATACTCGAAGTGGGCATAACGCTTGTAGTTACCCACCAGATCGTCTGCCTTGATGCTCAGATCTGTATAGTCTTTCCACTTGTCTGGGTAGCCAATCTTGTAGTTGAACTTAGACAGCTTCTCTTGCGCTGCTACCTTAGTCTCAGGAGTCATCCACTCAAGCTCGTTGATACTTACCTCGAAGCCCTTGATCAGGTTATGGATCATCTTCTCCATACGGGCCTTGGCTTCCGGCTTGAAGTGACGCTTAACGTACTCTTTACCCACCAGCTCACCGATCACCTGATCCGCCGCGTCGACCGCCTTCTTCCAGCGCGGCTTCTGCTCTTCGATGCCCATCAGCGTCTTGCTATGGAAGGCGAAGTGTAGATCCACCATCTCCTTGTTTAGCAACTCGGCGTAGCTATCCACTAGGTGGAACATCAGGTAGTCCTGCCACTGCTCGACGCTAAACTGATTAAATTGCTTACCAAACTTCTCGAAGAAAGAGGGCTGACGCACGATCACCTCGGTGACCTTATTCATGTCGGCGCCATTGGCAAACTGTGAATAATCGAAGTTACTGACCGTTTTCTGCAGGCCAGCGATATCCATCTTGTTGTAACTCTTGTTGGCGTCACGAGACTGGGTGCGCGTCCACTGGCTCTCTGCTAGGAAGTGCTCGATCTCGGCAACGTTCTTAGCGGCGCGTTTTGCGTGGGCATAACCCGCATTGGCCAGCAGATCTGTCACATAGCTTTGTAGCGCAGCGCGATTGGCGACAAATTTTGCATCGTCTTTCAGGTAATAGTCACGATCCGGCAGAGTCAGGCCTGACTGGTAGAAATAGACGCCATATTGAGTCGACTTCTTGGCATCGTTGTTGACATAGAAGCCCAATGGCATCTGTACGCCTGAGACCAGCAGCTTACCCATCTGGCTGGCTACATCCTGGTGGCTCTTAAGACCCTGGATCTCAGCCATCGGCGTCTTGATTGGGGTCACGCCCAACTGCTCGGCCAGCTCGGTATTCATGTAGCTGGCGTAGAAGTCGCCCACCTTCTGTTCGCTAGAGCCTTCGGCCTTGTTTGGCTTAGCCGCTACTTCATCGATGATCTCTTTCAGAGCATTCTGGCTCTGTTCATACAACACAGAGAAGGCGCCGTAGTTAGACTTGTCGGCAGGGATAGGCGTGGTCGCCAACCAGTGGCCGTTGACGCTGTAATAGAAGTCATCCTGGTGACGCACCTGAGGATCGAAATTTTCTTTCTCAACGCCCGATACCTTCGCCGCTTGTACACTCTCAACCTGACTGGCGTCATGACTACCACAGGCGCCCAGGCCCAAGCCCAATGCCACGGCTAATGCCAAATGACTGACTTTTTTCATCTCGAAATCCCCGATTCTTACTCTTATTTGTTTATTGTTTGGTTAGAAACCATTGCGAATGACACACTAACACCCCAGCCTGTTGGACTGTAGGGCGATTTTGTAACTTTGTATGACGCTTTAGCCTGCCTACCAGTTCTTGCCCAGGAAGAGGAAGACGGTATTTTCGCCATCGTCAGTCCAGCCATAACCGATTGCCGCCGGCCCTATAGCGGTATCCGTCCCCAGATAGAGACTGCCACCATAGATAAGATCGCTTAGGCTCACGCTATCGCGGATCGACCAAACATTACCCGCCTCGATACTGGCACCTAGATATAGGGGATAGTCTGTCATCCCCAGTACGTCTCGACCCAGATCGTATTGATAGATGAAGGCGCCGAACACCTTATGGGGCCCTACCAGGGAGTTCTTATGGTAGCCAGAAAGGTTAAGGAAGCCACCCAGTTCGGAGACATTCACGCTGAAGCCCTGCTCCTTATCCACGGTCGCCAGCGAGGCCTTTCCTACGAAGGCATGGTTGCCCACACTCAGGGCACCGCGCCAATCGGCCGTGATCTGAAAGGAGGTCTCGGAAGGATCTTCGCCCAAGATGTCGGGAGATTGCTCATGACGATAGTACATGTTGACAGTGACACGGTTACCCGAGGTCGGAAAACTGATGCTGTCCAGGTCATCGAAGCCAAACTTGAGGTAGGCGCCATAGGAGCTAAAATCCGCCTGCCCCTCTAGCGCGGCATTTTCGAGATAGCCGGTCTCCCCCATCACCCCAAGCTCCACCAGCCCTTCCTTAATGTAGTTAAAGCCAACGCCCAGCTCGGTACGATACTTAACCTGATTGAGCTCTAAGAAACGATTATTCTCCTCGTACAGGGTCCAATCTTTCTTCTCATAGCCTATCTGGGCGCGGGAAAAGAAGCGCTGGTCGCTGTCCATGGGTAGATACAACTCGGAAGAGAGTAGCTTCTCATAGCCCAGACGTAGCTCATTACGCCACTCGCCGCCGTAAGCGGTGAGGTCTGTCATGGTGTAGGCCATATCCAACGCCACCACAGAGTCTAAGGTAAAGTCATCTTCCCAGCTAAAGCCGAGTTGGAAATAGTTTGGCCCCCAGGACTTGGCTCGGGTCTGCAAAATCAGTATCCGCCCCTCATCTGTGTCGATAAACTCGGCGTTGACCCGCTCGAACTTATCCAAGGCGTAGACATTATTGATTCCCTGCTCCAGCTTAGCCCTATCGACCACCTCACCAGGCTCTATGCCCAGAGTCTCCGCCAGTAGCTTCTCGCTCACCTTAGAGTTGTTGTCAAAACGTATGGCCACTACGGGGCGAGACAGGTTGTAGAGCCAACCGACACTGACGGCATCTTTATGGGCCTGATAGGCAGCATACTGCTCATTGGTCACGGCGAGCCGTTTAAGCCTATCCAGCTTTCCCTTTACCGCCACCTCACCCAGACGGTAGGCCTCCGGCATGATGGCAAAATCTGTGGTACTGAGCTCCCCCACCTCGGGACGGATCAGGATATCTTGTTCGGTGAGCAGCTGTTTCTGCCGCTCGGTACTGGCATTGGTCAGCATGGTCGATAGCTGATTGAGCACGGCTACCGTACTCTCCAATTGATCCCGCTTCACCAGAGAGGAGCCGATATCCACGGCGATGACGATATCGGCGCCCATGGCCTTGACCACATCGACCGGCATGTTGTTGGCGATGCCACCATCGACGATAATACGTCCCTTGTACTGGGCCGCCTGCAACGCTCCGGGAACCGTGGCCGAGGCCTGCATGGCATCCACCAAACTGCCGCTGTCGATCACTACGGCGCCACTGGTCTCGAGATCGGTCGCCACGGCACGATAGGGAATTGGCAGTTCATCGAAATGTTCGAACTTATGCACCAGATCCGTAGAGTGTTGCAGCAACATAGACATGGACTGGCCGCGCAGCAGGCCGTTAGGGACTTTCACCTCTTTGTCGCTGTAACCTATGTTGATGGGAATATTGAATCTGTCCCGCTGCTGCTTGCCACGATAGCTTAGGGCCGCACGGGGAATGGTATCTGAATAGCCGGCGTTCCAGTTGGAACCCATCATGATCTCTTCGATCTCTTCGGCGCTATAGCCTAGGGCATACATGCCGCCCACATAGGCACCTATGCTGGTACCGGCAATATAGTCGACGGGCACGTGTTCCGCCTCCAACGCCTTGAGCACGGCAATATGGGCCGCCCCTTTGGCGCCGCCGCCACTGAGGGCCAGACCGATCTTGGGACGTTCCTCGCTCGCGGCAGCGAAGGTAAAGCTTACCAACAGCAAAGAGAGTAGAAAAGGCTTGATCATCGGCGGTTTTTCTTCCTATGAAAAAAGGGACAAGATATTCTAGCAAACTTCTAGGGCCTGTTGACCTTTCCTGTTTGTTTTTGCAGCAGTTTGCAGGTGATTTATACAAGGCCGAGCCTGTGTCGTGTAGTGATTCTACACAAACTGGCGATAACGCAGTAGAAATGGCCTACAAACGCTGCCCAAAGGGTTCATCTAAACGCGCCCTGCCCTATGTTGTTCACAATTCACATAGTGCACTATGCTTCAACGCTCACGCCTAGCGCATAACGCGTTTAAATTGAACAAAAATAAAACCAGAAAGATAAACAGACCCTAGCAAACAAGAAAGTTTGCACTATCACGCGATGACAAGGCGGCTATTGAGACTGAATATAGAGATATTTCTCGAACTCATCTATGCCCATCGGCTTGGCAAAATAGTAGCCCTGTATGACGTAACAGCCGCGGCTGAAGACCTGTTCTAACTGCTCCTGGGTCTCGACGCCTTCGGCCACCACCTTGAGCTTAAGGTTACGGGCCAGCTCTATGATACTGCTGGCGATAGCCTGATCCGCCTCGTTGTTGGCAATATCGATCAGGAAGGAGCGGTCGATCTTGAGGGTGCTCACATCGAAGCTGCGCAGATAGGCGAGCGACGAATAGCCTGTACCGAAGTCATCGATGGCCACCTCTATACCTATCTCCCGCAGCGCCTTTAGGTGATCCTTGGCCACATGCAGCTCCTTCATCAAGACGCCTTCGGTGATCTCAAGTCCTAACATCTTGGCCGGCATGCCAGATTCTTTGAGCGCCTGCTGTACATCTTGGATAAAATCGGGTTGTCTGAAATGCACCGCCGAGACGTTAACCGACAGCTTGAGATCATCGCCGAAATGCTTGGCCCACTTGGCGCCCTGTATACATGCCTGGTTGATCACCCAACGATCGATATCGATGATCAGACCACAGGACTCGGCCACCCTGATAAAGATATCGGGACGTATGTAACCCTCCTTGGGATGATGCCAGCGCAGCAATGCCTCCATCCCAACCACCTTGTCGTCTTTAAGTATATCGATCTGCGGCTGGAAGTAGAGCTCAAACTCCTGTCGGTCCATCGCCCTACGCAGCTCGGCCTCCAGCTTAAGGTGATACAGGGCCTCGGCATTACGCTCGGCAGAGAAGTACTGGAAGTTACCCCGGCCCTCTTCCTTGGCATGGTACATGGCCTGATCGGCGTTCTTAATCAGCACCTCCGGCTCCTTGGCATCGTCGGGCCACAGGCTGACCCCGATACTGGTGGAGATGAAAAACTCGCGGCCATAGAGCTCGAATGGCTTCTCTATCTGGCGGATCAATGCCTCGCACAGATGATTAACTTCATCGATATCGACCATGTCTCGCATCAGGATCACAAACTCGTCGCCACCGAAACGGCAGAGCGTATGGTTCTCACTCACACAGGACTGCAAGCGGCTGGCGGCCTCTACCAGCAAGGCGTCCCCCATGGAGTGACCATAGGAGTCGTTGACGTTCTTGAAACGATCCAGATCGAGGAAGATTAATGCCAGCTTATCCTGGGTCTGCTCGGCGCGGTGGATACACTTGGCCAGACGCGAGGCAAACAGGGAGCGATTCGGCAGGCCGGTGAGCACATCATAGTTGGCCAGACGACGTAGATCCGCCTCTGTCTGTTTACGCTCTGTGATATCGGAGAATACCGCCACATAATGGCTGATGGCGCCGCGTTCATCTCTCATGGTCGACAGGTTGAGCCACACGGGACAGATAAGCCCCTCACTACACTGAAACTCATGCTCACCGGTCCAGGTGATCCCCTGTTCCAGCAAAATGTTAATCTCATCGCTTCTGTCTTCGCTGCTGTGAACTAGCTGGGCAAAGTATCTGTCTTTCAACTCTTCGGCCGTCATCCCCAAGATGCTCTGCGCCGCCTTATTGGAGACCCTCACCCGCTCATCGGCGTCTAAGATAAGCACCCCTTCGGAGGTGTTGGCAAACGCCTGGGCCAGCAGCTTAACGTCATCTTCCAGCATTCGCTGGGTGGTGATGTCGGTGTAGATACCGGCGACCTTCTTCACCCGGCCGCTGATCGGGTCGAACTCCAATGCACGGCCGCGCACCCGGGTCCAGCCCCAGGATTCGTCGGGGCGGCGGTAACGATAATCCACATCCAACCTGTCATCCTGCTTGGAAAGCAGACGTTTCCAGGCGGTGAAGACCTTATCCTGGTCATCGGCAAATATGGGGAACTCCTCCATCTTGAGCTCGAAGGCATCGCCCTTGTCCGGGAAGTAGCGACCCCGGTTTTCCAACAGGAAGGTTTCGCTCTCGCTATGCCACTCCCACAACTCTGAGTCACTTCCCCGCAGTGATTGTCGCAGCCTGTCCTCGCTCTCCTTGAGCTTCTTGTTGACCCGTCTGAAGGCGCCTATCTGCTTCTGACGCAGCAGCAGGAAGTAGAGCCCCACCAGTAAGAGCGAAAGCAGCAGCAAGCCTCTGAACCAGTCGTAGTTCCACCAGTAATCCTCGACCACGAAGTTGAATGAATAAGGGGTCTGCGACCAGACACCGTTTTCCTCACTGAGAATGTCTAAGGTGTAATGACCCTCCTTGAGACCGGAGACGTTTACCTGAGACTGGCCCATCAGCTGTAAGTACTTGCTCTCCTGAGAGGCCTTGCCGCGACGCAGACGATACTGCAGCTGAAACGGAATGTCGGTCAGATAGTCGAGGCTGGTCAGCTGGAAACTGATAAGGCGCGCACCGGGTTCGATCAACATGCCCGCCTCAGGTACCAGCTTGGTTTCGGTGTTGTCCTCATAGAATACAGAGACAGACTCCATCATGATGCCATCTTCCGCCAGGCGATTACGCATCTGAGGCACATCCACCAGGGAAACCCCATCTGGGCTACCGACAAACAGTCCGGTACCGGGTTGATAGAAGGAGGCGCCATCGTTGAGCTCGTGGCTGATAAGCCCATCTTGCTTCTCAATAACCGTGATCCCACCTGTGGTGAGATCTTGCCTCACCAGAGAGTTGGCACAGCCGAGCACACGATAGCCGGGGAGCTGCTCGATGAAATAGACAGAGCTACACTCCACCTGCCAGTTGTCGGTGAGAAAATAGGTCAGTCCCGTCTTGGGGTGATATTCCACTAGGCCCTTGGGAGAGGTACCCAACCAGAGCACACCAGAATCCACTTCCTTGATATAACTGACATCGATAGATATATGGTCATCGGCAAAGATATCGATGCGGGAATAGAAGCGCCCCTTGCTATCGATATAACCAAATAGATTTTCGCCGCCGATCCACAGCTTGCCATCGGCCGCACGGTAAATTGAACGCAGCGGGATTTGATGCAAGGTGCCATCTACCCCCTTGACCTGCATACGGCTCGGCTCCAGGCTGCCCTTGTCCCAGTAAAACAGACCAGTTGCGGTAACAAACCACCAGCGAGAGGTGATCAAGGGGTCCTTATAGCTGAAATAGACCATCTTATTTTCGAGCGAGGTGCGCCCACCTGTAAACTCGTTGAAGCGCTGCATCTCACGCGTTTGCCTGTCATAGACAAATAAGCCATTAGTGGTGCCAACCAACAGGCGCTGCGGGTCAAGCTCACTCACCGTATAGACGCTATCGTTGACTTCCATCTCATCGGGCAGATAGGTCTGACTCTTCTGGGCCATTCGTTCGACCTCGATAAGGCCCTTATCTGTACCTAGCCAAAGATAATTTTGGTCGGCAAAGATACTCCATATCATCTCATCGCTCAGGCGGTAGGGGGCATTGCGCGTAAAATTATCCAGCACGAAATCGGGATCGTCGGCGATGATCGCCAGACCGTCTCCCGAACCACCGACCCAGACCAAGTCGTTGTCATCCACCGCCAGATCGTAGATATAATCCAGATCCGCCGCCAACTTAAGCTCATTGGTGAAGCGTTTAATCTCCAGGGTGTCTGGGTTCCATTTGATCAGGCCTTCTCGCCCCGACAGCCAGAGAAAACCTAGCTTGTCCTGAGCCATCTGAGTGACATAGAAGGGGATCTGCTCCACCTTCTCCAGAGTCAGGGAGTCGGGATAGACACGATACAAGCCATTGCTCGAGCCCAGCCACAAGCGCCCCGCCCTGTCTTCGAACAGGCTCTTGATCTGTCCCTGTTCCTCGCTCCAAGGAAAGAGGCCTCTGAGCATACCTAGGCTGTCTCTGAGCTGTAACTCATAACTCTTACCCACTATCAGCTGGGCATCGCCAAATTGCGACAACACAAACCAGGGCATATCGGGATCGCTTGGCAGGGCGCTGATGAAGGTAAGCGACATCGCCTCATAGTCGAGCCGATACAGTTCGCCAAAATAGCTGAGCAGCACATAGCTACCATCTTTTTGCCGGGTGACCGCCTGTAGTCCGCTGGGATTAAACTCGGGAAACAGTGCCGGCCCCCCCAGCTGAACGAACTCATCTTTGACTATGTCATACAGGTAAGTGTTGGCGTAGCTGCTGACCAAGAGATGTTGCTTGCTTAGAGACTCGGCAAGGTAGATATACTCATCGGAGAGACGAATATGATTGGCGTCTTTATCTATGCGCCGGGCCTTGGTATCGCTGATGCGGTAAAGTCCCTGCTCGGTGGAGAGCCAGGTATAACCGTATTCGTCGAAGCTGATATCGTTTACCGTGGCATTGTTAAGGCCATCCCGAGCACTAAAGACCCTCTGCACCAGATCGCCTGCCACGCTCGGAAAGGTAAAACCGAACATCAGCACGAAAAGGCTTAGTAAACGTAACGCCTTGGCAAAGCTCATAGAGGATCCCATCTCAGACAAACAGCACAACGAGGTTCGGGCATAGCGCGGAAAACTTATAATTGTTACAAAAATATAATATATAAGTTAGCCAACCAAAAAAAAAGCGCTCAATGAGCGCTTTTTCTGATTTGAGAAGGAATTACTTTTTCTTCTTTGCCTTAGGGTTTGGCAGATCGGTAATTGAACCTTCGTAGATCTCAGCCGCAAGACCGACAGACTCATGTAACGTCGGGTGAGCATGAACAGTTAGCGCCAGATCTTCGGCATCACAGCCCATCTCGATGGCTAAGCCGATCTCGCCTAGTAGTTCACCACCGTTAACACCCACGATGGCACCACCGATCACACGATGAGTTTCCTTGTCGAAGATCAGCTTAGTCATACCGTCTGAACAGTCAGAGGCGATAGCACGACCACTTGCAGCCCATGGGAAGGTTGCCGTTTCGTAGGCAATGCCTTGCTCTTTAGCTTCTTTCTCGGTCAGACCAACCCAAGCCACTTCAGGATCTGTGTAGGCGATTGATGGGATCACCTTAGGATCGAAGTAATGCTTCATGCCCGCAATCACCTCGGCAGCAACGTGGCCTTCATGCACGCCTTTGTGCGCCAGCATTGGCTGGCCCACTATGTCACCGATTGCATAGATGTGTGGCACATTGGTGCGCATCTGCTTGTCGACATTGATGAAGCCGCGCTCATCGATGTTTACGCCAGCCTTGTCGGCGTCGATCAGCTTACCGTTTGGCGTACGGCCGATGGCAACCAATACGGCGTCATAGCGTACTGGCTCGGTCGGTGCCTTCTTGCCTTCCATAGAAACATAGATACCGTCTTCTTTCGCTTCAACGGCAGTCACCTTGGTCTCTAGGATCAGGTTGAACTTCTTCTTGATCTTCTTGGTGTAGACACGAACGATATCTTTATCGGCAGCAGGGATCACCTGGTCGAACATCTCAACCACGTCGATCTCACTTCCTAGTGACGAGTACACAGTACCCATCTCAAGACCGATAATACCGCCGCCCATTACCAGCAACTTGCCAGGAACTTCTTTCAGCTCAAGTGCATCGGTCGAATCCCAGATACGTGGATCTTCATGAGGAATGAAAGGCAGTTGAATTGGGCGAGAACCCGCAGCAATGATCGCCTGCTCGAAGTGAACCACTTTCACGCCATCTTCACCGGCGACTTCGATGGTGTTTGGACCGGTAAACTTACCCAGACCGTTAACCACGTTCACTTTACGCATCTTAGACATGCCGCCAAGACCGCCAGTCAGCTGGCTAATAACACTCTGCTTAAACTCACGTAGCTTATCGAGATCGATCTGTGGCTCGCCAAATACCACACCGTGGCTAGAGATGGCCTTAGCTTCTTCAATCACTTTCGACACGTGCAGCAGTGCCTTAGATGGGATACAACCCACGTTCAGACACACACCACCTAGGGTGCTGAAACGTTCTACGATAACGGTCTCCAGACCTAAGTCGGCAGCACGGAATGCTGCTGAATAACCTGCAGGGCCTGCACCTAAAACCACTACCTGAGTTTTGATTTCGTTACTCATGTTTTCCTCTATTCTTTCTCATTGTGTTGGGAGGAATTCCGGCCCAACCCATTATGACGCCAGCTTTTTGAACGTTAGTTCTTGTAAGGTGGCCGCATTTTAACCTTTCAAGGAGTTAAACAAAAGGCTACTCATGTTGAGTAGCCTTCATCATTACAAAATAAGTGTGCGTATGTCGGACAGCATACTTGACAGGGTCACGCTGAAGCGTGCCGCCATGGCGCCATCGATCACACGGTGGTCGTAAGATAAAGAGAGCGGCAACATTAACTTAGGTTCGAACTCTTTACCATTCCACTTAGGTTTAATTTCAGACTTGGAAACCCCTAAGATCGCCACGTCAGGGTAGTTGACGATAGGCGTAAATGCCGTACCGCCTATGCCACCCAGACTAGAGATGGTGAAACAGCTGCCCTGCATGTCGGCCGCCTTAAGCTTGCCTTCACGTGCCTTAACCGAGATCTCCATCAGCTCGGCTGACAGCTCTATGATGCCTTTCTTGTCGACGTCACGCACCACAGGCACTACCAGGCCGTTTGGCGTATCGACCGCCACACCAATGTGGTAGTACTTCTTCTTGATCAGTGACTCACCGTCGGCACTCAGGCTGGCGTTAAACACCGGGAACTGCTGCAGTGTCTTGGCAACCGCCTTCATCATGAAGACCAGAGGAGTGATCTTCACGCCAGACTTCTGCTTAGCCGCAAGCTCATTTTGCTGCTTACGGAAGGCTTCCATCTCCGTGATGTCCGCTTCATCGAACTGAGTCACGTGTGGAATGGTAACCCAGTTACGGTGCAGGTTAGGTCCAGAGATCTTCTGGATACGGCTCAGCGGCACCTCTTCCACTTCACCAAACTTAGCGAAATCAACCTTAGGCGCAGCAATCACCTGCAGACCACCTTCACCGGCGCCCACGCTAGTGGCCGCAGAGGCTTTAGGACGAGACATCTCATACTTGATAAAGGCCTGAACGTCTTCCTTCAGAATACGTCCCTTACGGCCACTACCCGTTACCTGTGTCAGATCTGCACCAAACTCACGGGCCATACGGCGAACCGCTGGCGAGGCGTGCACGGCACCTGTAGCAGGCTTACTACCGGCACTCGGATGATGTGGCACTGGCGGCTTCGCCGCAGGTGCAGGCGCACTGGCTTGTGCGGCAGGCTCGGGAGCAGCAGCTGCCGGAGCAGGAGCCGCCGCTGGGGCGCTCGACTGTGTTTCTATGGTCGCGATGACGCTGCCTTGAGATACCTTGTCGCCCACCTTAACGGTTACAGAAACCAGCTTACCGGCAAACGGTGCTGGTACTTCCATGGTGGCCTTGTCGGTTTCTAGGGTGATCAGGCCTTGGTCGGCCTCGATCACATCACCGGCAGCAACCAAGACCTCGATAACATCGACGTCAGACGCGTCGCCGATATCGGGTACGCTAATCTCTTTCACTTCGATGCTGGCAGCTGTCGCTGGCGCAGCTTCTGCTACAGGCGCGCTCGCCGCAGGGGCTGCTGTCGGTGCAGGAGCCGCGGCTTCACCGCCGCTCACCTCAAGCATCAATACCAGAGATCCTTGAGAGACCTTGTCGCCAACGGCCACTTTCATCTCTTTCACCACGCCCGCAGCCGGAGCTGGAACTTCCATGGTTGCCTTGTCGGTTTCAAGGGTGATAAGCCCTGTGTCGACATCTATGCTGTCGCCCACGGCCACCAGCACCTCGATAACGTCGACATCTGAGGCATCACCGATATCTGGTACTGTCACTTCGATGACTTGTGCAGACGCTGGCGCAGCGGCAACTGGTGCGGTCTCTACTGGCGCAGCCGGAGCCGCTGCAGAAGTCGCTTCGGTTGCTGGTGCAGGCTCGGCAGCTTGCGCCTCACCCGCTTCCATCATTGCGATAAGTGTGCCTTCAGACACGGTATCGCCCACGGCGACCTTGATCTCGGCAAGTTTACCGGCGAAAGGCGCAGGAATATCCATGGTCGCCTTGTCGCTTTCAACGGTAATGATCGATTCTTCGGCGGCCAGAGTATCGCCCGCCGCAGCACAGATCTCGATAACCTGTACTTCATCCCCACCGATATCGGGGACTAAAACTTCTTTTAATTCAGCCATTCTCTATCCCCTTACGCGAACTGTGGGTTGATCTTGTCGGCATCGATGCCGTACTCGGCAATCGCTTGCGTAAGCACTTCAACAGGCAACTCGTTGCGGTCAACCAGCGACTTCAGTGCGGCGATCACAATGAACTTAGCGTCCACTTCGAAGTGATGACGCAGGTTCTCGCGGCTGTCACTGCGGCCGAAACCGTCGGTACCCAGCACCTTGTAGTCGGTAGGAACATAGGCACGCAGCTGCTCGCCATATATCTTCATATAGTCGGTCGCTACGATGGCCGGTGAATCGCTAGACAGCACCTGGCTGATATAAGCCTGCTTAGGCGCCTCGGTTGGGTTGAGCATGTTGTAACGCTCTGCCGCCTGACCGTCGCGAGTCAGCTCGTTGAAGCTTGTCACGCTAAATACGTCAGACGAGATACCGAAGTCTTTCGCCAGCGCCTGCGCAGCCTTGCGAACTTGTTCTAGGATGGTGCCACAGCCCATTAGCTGTACCTTACCCTTGCCGCTGCCAGAGACAGATTCCAGCTTGTAGATGCCCTTGACGATACCTTCCTCGGCACCCTCTGGCATCTCAGGCTGAACATAGTTTTCGTTCATAGTCGTCAGGTAGTAGAAGATATCTTCCTGATTGTCGCCATACATGCGACGGATACCGTCTTGAACGATTACCGCAATCTCATAACCATAGGTTGGGTCGTAAGAGATACAGTTTGGAATCGTGTTCGCCAATACATGGCTGTGACCATCCTGATGCTGCAGACCTTCACCGTTCAGGGTGGTACGGCCCGAGGTGCCACCGACCATGAAGCCGCGAGCACGCATATCACCTGCCGCCCATGCCATGTCGCCAATACGCTGGAAACCGAACATAGAGTAGTAGATGTAGAATGGAATCATTGGCGTATCGTTAACCGAGTAGCTGGTCGCCGCAGATACCCAAGAAGACATGGCGCCAAGCTCGTTGATACCTTCTTGCAGTACCTGGCCTGACTTGTCTTCACGGTAGTAAGCCACCTGATCCGAGTCTTGTGGCACATACTTCTGTCCTTCGTGAGCATAGATACCCACCTGACGGAACAGACCTTCCATACCGAAGGTACGCGCCTCATCCGGGATGATAGGCACGATGTTCTTACCTATCTTCTTATCTTTCAGCAGCGCAGTCAGAATACGGACAAACGCCATGGTGCTCGAGATCTCACGGCCATTAGAGCCCTTGAGGATAGAGTCGAAGATCTTCAGTGATGGCACTTCAAGATCTTCAGAGAACTTCTGACGGCGAGCCGGCATAGAACCGTGCAGCGCGGCGCGGCGTTCCTGAAGGTACTTCACCTCTTCCGAATCTGGACCTGGGTGATAGAAAGGAATCTCTTCTAGCTTGTCGTCAGGGATCGGGATATTGAAGCGATCGCGGAAGTAACGTACGGCGCTGATGTCCATCTTCTTAACGTTGTGCGCGATGTTCTTACCTTCACCGGCATCACCAAGGCCATAACCTTTAACTGTCTTGGCCAGGATAACGGTTGGACGGCCCTTAGTGTTCTTAGCATGTTGCAGCGCGGCATAGATCTTCACTGGATCGTGACCACCACGGTTGAGGCGCCAGATGTCATCGTCGGACATGTTGGCCACCATCTCGGCCGTCTCAGGGTACTTACCGAAGAAGTGCTCACGGGTGTAAGCGCCACCTTTGGCCTTACAGTTTTGGTATTCACCATCGACGGTTTCTTCCATCAGCTGCAGCAGCTTACCGCTGGTGTCGCGAGCCAATAGCGGATCCCAGTAGCGACCCCAGATAACCTTAGCCACTTCCCAGCCTGCGCCGCGGAATTCACCTTCAAGTTCTTGAATGATCTTGCCGTTACCACGTACAGGACCATCAAGACGCTGCAGGTTACAGTTAACGATGAAGACTAGGTTGTCCAACTCTTCACGAGCGGCCAGACCGATAGCACCTAGGGTTTCTGGCTCGTCACACTCACCGTCACCCAGGAAACAGTATACGGTTTGCTCAGAGCAATCTTTCAAACCACGGTCGGTCAGGTATTTCAGGAAACGCGCCTGATAGATAGCCTGGATAGGGCCCAGACCCATAGAAACCGTTGGGAACTGCCAGTAGTCTGGCATCAACTTAGGGTGTGGGTAAGAAGATAGCCCCTTACCGTCCACTTCCTGACGGAAGTTAGCCAGTTGCTCTTCAGTTAGACGACCTTCGAGGAAAGAGCGCGCATAGATACCTGGTGCGATATGACCCTGGAAGTAAACCAGGTCGCCGCCATCCTTCTCGTTTGGCGCACGGAAGAAGTGGTTAAAGCAAACATCATAAATGGTTGCGCTTGAAGCGAAACTGGAAATGTGACCACCCAGCTCAAGATCTTTCTTCGAACCACGCAGCACCATGGCCAGGGCATTCCAACGAATGATGGCGCGAATGCGACGCTCCATCTCTTGGTTACCAGGCATATGAGGTTCCTGACCGGCAGGAATCGTGTTGAGGTAGGCGGTGGTCGCCTTATAAGGCAGATGAGTACCGTTACGACGAGCCTTGTCGATTAGTTTCTCAAGAAGAAAATGAGCACGTTCCGGACCTTCTTGCTCTAATACGGCTTGTAATGAATCGACCCACTCTTGAGTCTCTAACGGATCTAAATCTTGCAGCATATGTTCAGACATTTCGCAGTCCTTCCCTATATACATTAATTGTATGAATTGAATAATAAAAAGTGGCGACTAGACAGACTGCCTATGCGCCACTCTTCAATCGGCGCAGACTACGCTGCAACCGGCTATCTTCTTCCCTCACAGACAACATCACTTCCTCAATGTAGCTTAGATGCTCGTTTGAGGCTTCTCTTGCTGCTTCAGGGTCACGACGCACGATGGCGGCAAGAAGATCTTGCCTATGCTCGTTTGCCATCTTAGAGGCATCAGCTCTGCGCTTTAGCAACTCTAAGTTTTGCGCCACATTCTCATGTAGCACTGGAGATAAACTCAGTACCAAGTGCAGCATAGCCACGTTGTGTGAGGCTTCCGCAATGGCGCGATAAAAGCACACGATCGCCTCAGCTTTCGCCTCAATGTCAGACGCAGCTTCTACCGCTTGGATTTTTTCTTTGATGTTTTGCATGTCGGCATCGGTACCCCGAAGCGCCGCAAAATAAGCCATCATGCCTTCAGTGGCGTGACGAAACTCGAGGAGATCATATTGACTCTCGGAATCGCTGTGCATCAGCTCCACAATAGGATCGGCAAGGCTCTGCCAAAGTTGCTCTTTGACATAGGTACCACCGCCTTGACGACGCAGCAGCAGGCCTTTTGCTTCTAACTTTTGAATTGCTTCACGAAGAGATGGTCGAGAGACTTCGAATTGCAGTGCCAATTCACGCTCTGGTGGTAACTTCTGACCCGGTTGCAGACTCCCCTCTAGGATCATCTGCTCCAGCTGATTCATGATCACGTCAGAAATTTTTGGCTGGTTGATTTTGCTATAAGCCATATGGCCCTCAGCTCCTATTGTAAATTGGTCTTACCAATTTAATTGACTGAGCGCACTTTATCAAATCACATTTCAGATGTCCAGTTCGTGATCTGCTTCATGTAAACTCACGATTTGTGAGAATAGCTTATATTTATGACTAAGGGGTCTGACCATTGCACCAGACCCTCAGGGCTAGCCTTGAGTAGAGGAAACTAGACGAGTAAACCACAAAATAACCACCGGCTTCACCAAGCTCCTACACTACTACCCCGAAGATCGTCAGCAAAGAGAGACCGATCACGAGTAAGATAAAGTTTCGCTTACTCAACTGTAGCAAAGAGATGGTTGATTGGACGCAAATAGGTGCCGGGGAACTAAATTCTATGGTCTCCGCCGCCAACGCAACCTCTGAGATCACCTCCCTTGCCGGGCAACGCCAGCACAAAGCCTGTTGTCGCCAACGAGCAAATGCCAGCGAAAAATGACCGCTGAGCACATAGCCCAGGGCGATCAGGCGGCTCGGTAGCCAGTCCAACAACATCAAGGCGGTGTCTACTAGCGGAAGCTCTACCCCTCGGCTCTTGGCATCGTCAGAGAAATAGCGCACGGTACAGTAGAGCACAGCCCCGGCTGGCCCGAAGAAGATAAGGTATAAGGCCACAGCACCATAGAAGCGGTAATTGAGCCACGCAACCGCCTGGCCAACCTTCTCACCAAGTTCCTGCTCCGATACGGCATTGAGTGAAACGTAGGGATCGAGCTCGTCGGCAAAATGATAGCAAGCCTGAGCATCGCCGCGACAAGCGGCCTGAATATATTGCTTGAAGATCTGCCGCTGTTTGAGGTGGCTAAAACAGAGAATCGACACCCCAACCCAGAGTGCGAGGCTCAACAGCCCCCAAAACATGCCGACCACAAACCAGGCCAAGATCTGCACGGCTATCGCCGGCAAGATCAGCGCGACCGCCATCATAAGATCATTGGTTAACTGCTTACGGCCAAAGAAGCTCTTGGCGTATAGAGCTAATAAGGTTTCCAGCTGCCATGCCTGGGGTAATAGCTTGAGGCGCTCTATCATGATCGCCATCAATAAGGAAAACAGTGCCATCTCACTCCCCTCTCACATCCATCTAATTATTGTGTTTAATGGTAAACCAAGCTTTTAGGTAAGTTACGCTTCATCCAAACTCGCGCGATATCTGTCCCAGTCGAAACTCTCACCCGGGTCTGTCTTACGCCCTGGCGCAATATCACTATGGCCGACGATAAGATTTCTATTGAGCATAGGATATGCGTCAAACAAGGCCAAGGTTAATTGCTTCAGCCGCTCATATTGGGCATCGGTATAATCAGTAGTATCCGTACCTTCCAGTTCTATGCCGATAGCAAAATCATTGCAACCCGTTCGCCCCTCAAATGTAGAGATCCCCGCATGCCAGGCGCGGTCATCGCAGCTCACATATTGCACCAGCTCACCATCTCGCCGGATCAGAAAATGAGCGGACACCTCTAGCCCTTGCAGGTCGCAAAAACTCTCGTCAGCCTGAACATCCAAACAGCCCTGAAAAAGCTGATCTATATAGGGCAAGCCAAACTGACCAGCGGGAAGGCTGATGTTGTGTATCACCAATAGACTAACTTCATTGTTGGGACGGGCATTAAAATGCGGCGAGACACACTGCCGACACTCTTGAATCCACCCTTTATGCAACCTCATGTTAGCCACGAGCCTAACTACCTCCAAACAATATCAAGCTGTTAGCACTTTAACCTAATTCGGTTGACTGTCGCCAGTCATGCAAAACAAATGAATACAAATCGGCACAAATAGGTCTGATGATCGGCTAAGTCAGCCAAATATACCTGCTTTTTCAATCTGGGATTTGTTACTATTAACGGCATATAGCTAAGTGCTTGCGGCCATAGAAACACAAACGATAATACTATCGATCCACTTGAGATAAACTCACGGAGCGCTGCAAGCAGCCATGAGGATAGAAAGATGCTGGAAAATGACATTAGATTAGCCGTCAAGGTCGCACTAGAAGAAGACTTAGGTTTTCAGGCCGACACCAATCTTACCGCCGAAGAAAAATTGAGCCTGGATATTACAGCACAGCTTATTCCTAGCGATAAATATGCACAGGCAACACTGATCACCCGTGAAGAAGGCGTCTTTTGTGGTAAGGCCTGGGCTGAGCAGGTGTTTAACCAGCTAGGTGGCGAAGTCGCCCTGCACTGGCATGTAGACGATGGTGACCTCGTACTCCCCAATCAAGTCCTGTGCGAAATGTCAGGCTCGGCACGAGCCATCCTCACCGGTGAGCGTACCGCGATGAACTTTATTCAGACCCTATCTGGCGTTGCCACCTTAACCAAACACTATGTTGACAGGCTCGCAGGCACCCAATGCAGGCTATTAGACACCCGCAAGACCATTCCAGGTCTGCGCACGGCGCAAAAATACGCCGTTACCTGCGGCGGCGGTAAAAACCATCGCATAGGTTTATTCGACGCCTTCCTCATCAAGGAAAATCACATCATGGCCTGTGGCTCTATCGCCTCTGCCATCAAAGCCGCCCGTCAGCTAGCCAGCGACAAGCTAGTGGAAGTCGAGGTCGAGAGTATTGATGAGCTGAAGCAGGCCCTCGATGCGGGTGCCGATATCGTCATGCTCGACAATTTTGACGTCACCATGATGATTGAGGCCGTAGAGCTAAATAACAGCTATAACGAAAACCAGCGGGTAAAGCTCGAGGTATCGGGCAACGTGACCCTAGATACTATCTCTGACTTCGCCAAGACAGGCATAGACTATATTTCGGTAGGCGCCCTCACTAAACATGTCAAAGCGTTAGACTTGTCGTTACGGCTTAAAGATTAATTTTCCTTAATGAAAAATTTGGCGAAGGCTTAAATGCTCAGTCTGGTACAGGAGCCCAACCAGATTGAGCAACATTTGCACAACAAATTAAGCCAACACTAAAGCTTGTACATAAATCAACCAGCCAGAGGCGGGCTTTTAACCGCTATAAAATTGACACTTCTACCCCGATCGCCAAATTTTCAGTCAAAGTCATAATTACGCTATAACTTTTATTACAAAAAAAGAAGTTTGTTAGACAAATTCACCATTAAATTAGTACTTTGATGCGATTTACGGTTCCCTTTTTGTTAACTTTGTACTAACTTTGGCTGTAGGCGAGATGGCCCTTTCGGCCAGCTTACCATGAAGGTAGACCGACTTAGTAAGTCGAAAGCATTAATTATAGTTAACAGAGAATTTTATCGACTAGCAACCAGTCAAAGGCAACACCTTGTTAACATTGCTATGTTAATCAAGAACGGTTATCTGGACAGGTAAGAGCCATGGGCTAACTAGTTATAGAAACCTCAAGTTGATTGTAACCAAATGATTTCAACAAACTAAATTGCCAAATGGTGCAGTTTGCCGATTGAAGATTAATCAAACTTAGAGTGAAAACCGAGAGTGATAAGCAGACCATGATAAACAAAACCGTCATGTTCATCTCACTCAGGAATTCATAAAATACTAGTTGATAGCAATAACGATTTGACCAGGGACGACGTCTTAAGTTACGCAGGAGCAAGTTAAGCAGTAGGTCTTGGCACCTTAGTTCTAAGCAAGTAACCCAAGTTATAGTGTTTCACGACAATTTTCACTATAACGAGAAAGTTGGTATTAGAATCATTGTGCAGCCACACCATCTGTTCAATATCGAGATGAGTCGAGTCAGAGTTCTGTCAAACGGAGAGAGTAAAAATGAAAGGTATCAAGAAGACTAACGCTAAGGGTTTCACCCTGATTGAATTAATGATCGTTGTTGCAATCATCGGTATTCTCGCCGCAATTGCACTACCTGCTTACAAAGAGTATGTAAACAAAGGTAAGATCAATGCCTGCCTAGGCGAAGCGACTGCCTATGTTAAAGCTGCATCTGCTGCGGTAATTGGTGAAACCACAATTCCCGATTTCGCTCCAACCTCTTGCTCTGGGGCTATTACTAAGCCTACAGATCTGGCCTCTCTGACAGGTACAGCAACTACTAACGCGCAAGACGAAAACACCACTGCTATTGTTTGTGACTGGCCAACGGCTACCTGTAAAGCATCTTAATGTATAAAGCTCTGTCAAAAAGGCCGCTTACGCGGCCTTTTTTTACTGTGTCAATCTTTTCAATTCTCAGCTAATCCATTTTAATTTTACTCTGCAAAATAATTGCATGGTACAAAAATCTATATGAAACCTAAAAAAACAACTCAATTCTTTCACCTTTAAAAAACTTAATTAATTACATTTCCTCTTAACCATATCCGAGGAAAGAAGGCAGCAGAGAGTCCTTCATGATTGTATGAAATAAACATTACCACCGAAAAAAACGTAACGACTAAGAACTGCATTATTATAATCCAACGTTTAATGCGATAATAATCCACACAGTTATTTTTCTGTGGGCTAGATATAGATAAAGCTAAAACGAGAGAAAACAATAATTGAGAAAAAGGCATGACTAGTACCCCACTCAACTGTGAATAACACAACCCTGACAACAAAGAGAAATAAAATGGAAACTTTGAAAAAGATTCGTTTGCCCCTACCGACTTCAAAACTTTAAATACAACATGCAATGCTGACACAACAAAAATCAAACAAGCCAATACACCATTTTCATATAAAACTTGCATAGTGATATTGTGAGGGTGTGCATGAGGTAAGGGCTTTCCTTCTGCCCATGAAAAACTCATCGGACCAAACCCCAACCAAGGAGAATCAGGAATAGCCTTTAATATAAACAACCAAAAATCCAATCGACCTGAGCTAGTCGTTCTGAGTTGAAATGTTACATTATCGAAAAGGTAATAAGGAATTATCTTAATAAATAACAACCACAGTAAGATACCAAAAGCCAATGGCCGCAACACTTCATTGAGAAAACCAACTCGCTTTCCTCTTTCCAAGTTAAAAAAGAACAGAATAAAAACAAGGGAAAGTGATAAAACTGCACCGCGGGCTTCAGATTGAAAAAGCGCTACCCAGTGCAGTGTCACAGCAACAGCAGAGAGGCCCTTAAATTTTCTTAAATCTTTGCAGCAGACAGGAATATATAACAACGGAACAATCATAACCTGCAATTGATTGAATAATCTTACATTGGTATAACCAGAAATCAAACCATGAATATCGAAACTATTAATGTCAACATAGGAGAAAATCAAAAAAAGAGAATACTTAAAAAGAGTTAATAGTGAAAAGAATAATGCACAAAAAAACAACATGGCGCACAAGGCTTTTTCATGCAAACTCCTTAATGACACCACAAAGAAATAAACCGCCATCATTAACATGAAAATATTGACTACATCAACAAATGCCCAGAACTGATGCTTACTAAAAAATGCAGATACCAATGACAATAAAACAAAGAAAGCGACTCCAACAATGACAAGATAAGATCCATAAACATTCTGTTCTTGCTTAACAAAGCACAGCGCTAACGAACACAACCATATGAATCCGACAACAAAAAACCTTTTCAGATCATATTCATTCCCAAGCCCTAGCAAAAAATATAAGTCATAGGAAAAAAGTGTTCCTGAAACAAAAATGGCCAATAGACCAACCAACACTCCTAACGCATATACCCTTACTGTCATTTCCCTACCTAAAATAGCACATCACCTGCATAGACATTAGCATACAGAAAAACCAACGAGTAACCATTGCTTTTTATTAAATTTATTCTCCTAAGGTTCTATATGAATTTCAAATAGCCAAAAACTAAAGAGAGGTATTACAATCGTAGCACTACTAGATAGAAATACTTCTTGACTAACAAGCCACAATCGTCAAAATTTTGTCAAATAAGAAAACAGCTAAGCCCTTTACTAAACTCATCCCGACAAAAGCATTTTCCCATATTAACAAAAATGACAAGTCTCTAAAAAAGCGTTATTATTTTAGAACTTCTGTTCATTTGGAGCACTCATGCCTTCAACCGGTCTACATTTGGGATTATCGACCCTTTTTATTCGCAAAGGACTACTTAGCGAAGAGCGGTTGTCAGAAGCCGTAGCTCTATCCCGTAAAAACAAACAACCACTGGTCAGCACCTTAATTGCCACCAAAGTGCTTTCTGCTAGGGAAGTGGCAGAGCTCTGCTACGAGGAGTATGGCACACCTTTATTAGACTTAAATGAGTTTGATATCACCAGCATTCCGGAAGCATTCCTGAATAAGAAGCTAATTGAAAAACACAAGTGCTTACCGCTATTCAAACGTGGTAATCGTCTTTATATAGGAACATCCGATCCTACGAACATCGCCGCTCTAGAAGACTTCCAATTCAGTGCTGGATTACATGCAGAAGCAATTCTTGTTGAGGATGATAAACTCAGCCAAGCTCTTGAAAAAGTCCTCGAAGAAGATATTTCAGCATTGGATCTAGACGGCATTGATGAAGACTCGTTGTCTGGAATTGAAATAACAGATACAGACAAACGTCAAGAGGATCAGGCTAGTGATGCAAGTGACGATGCCCCCATCGTCATCTATATCAATAAAATTCTTACCGATGCTATAAGAAAAGGCGCATCTGACTTACATTTCGAACCTTACGAAAAACGCTACCGTATTCGTTTTCGTATCGATGGTATTTTACATGAAGTTTCCGAGCCTCCAGTTAACTTGTCGGGACGAATATCAGCACGTCTAAAGGTCATGTCAAAACTTGATATAGCTGAACGTCGAGTTCCCCAAGATGGCCGGATAAAGATGAAACTTTCACGCTCTAAGTCTATTGATTTTCGTGTTAGTACTCTCCCCACCATCTGGGGCGAGAAGATTGTAATGCGTATCTTGGACTCCTCATCAGCCCAGTTAGGTATTGAAAAACTGGGTTATGAAGAAGATCAAAGAGCACTATACGAAGAGATGCTTGCCAAACCTCAAGGCATGATCTTGGTTACCGGTCCAACAGGTTCGGGTAAAACAGTCTCTCTATACACAGGATTAAACATACTCAATACCCAAGAACGTAACATATCTACCGCTGAAGACCCTGTAGAAATCAACTTGGAAGGCATTAACCAAGTTCATATTAATCTCAAGGCTGGTCTCACTTTTGCCTCAGCGCTTCGTTCCTTTCTGCGCCAGGACCCCGATGTCGTAATGGTAGGTGAAATTCGCGATTTAGAAACGGCTGAAATCGCGATTAAAGCAGCGCAAACTGGTCACTTAGTATTATCAACTCTGCATACAAACTCTGCTGCAGAAACCCTAACCCGCCTTATTAATATGGGGGTTCCTGGGTATAACATAGCCAGTTCTGTAAACCTGATTATTGCACAGCGTCTTGCTCGGCGTCTCTGTACCGAATGTCGACAGCCTGAGGATATTCCAGAACATGAGTTGTTCAACTTAGGTTTTTCACAAGCTCAAATTGACCAGGGTTTTACCGTCTATAAACCTGTTGGTTGTGACCTATGTTCCGGCGGGTACAAAGGCCGGGTGGGGATTTATGAAGTAATGAAAATGTCAGATGAGATTGCCCGTACTATTATGGAAGGAGGAAATTCTTTGCAAATTGCCAATCAGGCTAAAGAGCAAGGAATGAGAGATCTTAGGCAATCCGGCCTCAGAAAGGTTATTGCCGGGGTAACTAGTATTGCCGAAATAAATCGTGTAACTAGCTTCTAAAACTTAGTTAAACTAGATTAATAAAGGACACTATAATGGCTACTGCATCTCTTGCTAAAACTTCAACTAAAAAGCAAAAAGCAGCCAAATCACAACCGAAAGTGGTCACTTTCGAATGGAAGGGAACGAACCGCGACGGAAAAAAGACCTCTGGAGAATTAAGAGGGACGTCATCAGCCGAAATTAAAGCGCAACTAAAATCACAAGGCGTCAACCCGAAAGTTGTCAAAAAGAAAGCAGAGCCTCTGTTTAAGAGTGATCCTAAAATCAAGGCGATGGATATCGCCATGATCACTCGTCAAATAGCGACTATGCTGGCAGCAGGCGTACCAATTGTTACCACTCTCGAAATGTTGGGCCGTGGTCATGAAAAGCCCAAAATGCGTGAACTACTTGGAACCATTGTGGCAGATGTTCAAGCGGGTATCCCACTATCAGACTCCCTAAGGCCTCATAAACAATACTTTGATGACCTGTATGTTGATTTAGTAGGCGCAGGAGAACATTCAGGGTCCTTAGATGCTGTATTTGATAGAATTGCAACCTACAGAGAAAAGGCTGAAGCATTAAAATCCAAGATCAAAAAAGCAATGTTCTATCCTGCGGCGGTTGTCGTTGTTGCTATAGCCGTTACAACTCTACTATTACTTTTTGTTGTTCCCCAGTTTGAAGACATATTTGCAGGTTTTGGTGCAGAACTTCCCGCTTTTACACAAATGATTGTAGGCATCTCACGCTGGCTCCAATCTTCTTGGTATCTTTTTGTAATCGGTATCATTATATTTATTTGGTCATTTAAAAGAGCTCATCTAAAATCTGAGGCGTTCCGCAATAAAGTAGATGAACTAGTACTTAAAGTACCAATTATTGGTGAGATTCTACACAAAGCCGCTATGGCAAGATTTGCTCGCACTCTTGCAACAACCTTTGCTGCCGGCGTACCGCTAATAGATGGTTTAGAATCTGCTGCGGGAGCCTCAGGTAACTATGTCTACCGGAGCGCATTAATAAAAGTGCGTACCGAGGTTATGTCTGGTATGCAAATGAACGTAGCGATGAGAACCACCGGTCTTTTCCCCGATATGCTCATTCAAATGGTGATGATTGGAGAAGAGTCTGGTGGCCTCGATGATATGCTGAATAAAATTGCGAACATATACGAAATGCAAGTAGATGACGCCGTAGATGGCCTATCAAGCCTAATTGAACCCATGATGATGGTGGTTATAGGTACGTTAGTTGGAGGTCTAATCATTGGTATGTACCTCCCGATCTTTCAAATGGGTAACGTCGTCGGCTAACCGACTCTATCAAATAATAAATAAGCTTTATCAATGACTGAATTTATCCAATTAATGGCTCAGTACCCTTTACTGTTTGCCGCAATTTCTTTCGTCTTTGCCGCCGTAATTGGCAGCTTTTTAAATGTAGTCGTTCATCGCCTTCCCGTGATGATGAAAAGAGAATGGCAGCTAGAATGTAACCAATATCTCGACGAATACCATAACGATGTAGTTTCGGGAATTAGAGATAAGCTAACCCAGCCTATCGATGACTTTCCGAAAAAATACAACCTTATCATTCCAGGTTCATCCTGCCCTAAGTGTAAAACCAGCATAAAGCCTTGGCATAACCTCCCCATACTGGGATGGTTAATGCTTGGAGGTAAATGCGATCATTGCAAAACTAGCATCTCGGCCAGATACCCAGCCATCGAAGCCATAACTGGATTGGCGGTGGCCTATTTAGCCTATCACTTCGGTCCAAGCTGGCAATTCGCCTTTGCAACCATACTAACCTTTGGTCTGGTAGCCTTAACAGGGATAGATCTCGATGAGATGCTGTTGCCTGACCAGATCACACTGCCACTGCTATGGCTAGGCCTGTTGATCAACTTAGACAGTACCTTCGTTTCTATTACCGATGCTGTCATTGGCGCTTCAGCAGGCTATATGAGCCTTTGGAGCGTATTCTGGGGATTCAAAATATTAACCGGCAAAGAAGGTATGGGTTATGGCGACTTTAAGTTATTAGCCGTATTTGGCGCCTGGTTTGGCTGGCAACTACTGCCCCTAATCATCCTGTTATCCTCCATTGTTGGCGCCGTCGTTGGTTTGCTGCTCATCGTCAATAAGAAGATCAATTCGGGTAATCCAATACCATTTGGCCCTTATATCGCCCTAGCGGGCTGGATCGCCATGATTTGGGGCGAAAAAATAGTAAACTGGTATCTATCTACCTTATGACCATCTATTCATAAAACATCATGTCAAAATTTGTTGTAGGTCTCACAGGCGGCATAGGAAGTGGTAAAACCACGGTCGCCAACTTGTTTGCTGAACTAGGAATTGATCTTGTTGACGCAGATGTCGTTAGTAGAGAAGTTGTCGCAAAAGGAACAGAAGGTTTAGCGGCAATCGTAGAACATTTCGGTTCTAGTGCCCTACTTGAAAACGGTGAGCTCAATCGCGCCATTTTAAGAGATAAGATTTTCAACACTCCTTCAGAGAGAAAATGGCTCAATGGCCTACTCCACCCGTTAATTCGTGCCGAAATGTTAACACAACTGCAAAATGCGACCTCTGCCTACGCAATTTTAGTTGTTCCCTTGCTATTTGAGAACGGTTTAGATAGCTTAGTCAATTGCACTTTAGTGGTTGATATTTCGCCAGAGTTACAAATAAAACGAACCACTGAAAGAGATGCTGTGGATGCTCAGCAAGTAAAAAACATAATAGCTAGCCAGGCAAGCAGAGACGAAAAGTTATCCAAAGCCGATGATGTTATCGACAATCAAGGCGACATATCGGCCTTAAGAGACAAGGTCGCTGCTTTACATAATAAATATATAAAATTAGCCGCACAGACCTAATTACGTCATGAATGAATTGATCTATGAACAACCTCTAAACGAGAAGACTCGGAGCTATCTCAGGCTCGAGTACCTTGCTAATCAGGTACAAAGTAATTTAGATCAAGATCATCAACACCGTTGTTTCTATCCCCTATTTTCTCTCTGTGAACTTACCGAACGTTGCGATTATCGCGGCGAGATCATAAAAGATATCGACAAACAACTAATCAATCTGAAAAAGTGGCAACACCTTCCCCATATCGACGAACAACAGGTCGAGAGCTATATAAGCCAAATGCAAGAGGCAAGAGCTAAACTCATTCGCTGTGAACGGCCAGGGCAAAAACTTAAACAAGATAGATTTCTCTCCGCCTTACGCCAGCGATTTGGTATGCCTGGTGCGTGCTGCAACTTCGACCTCCCACAGCTGCATTACTGGTTAGCGAAGCCATGGGAAATACGCCAGCAAGAATATAAGGCCTGGACAGAGCAATTTGAGTGTCTGCTTACGCCAATCAAGTTGTTACTTGACCTGACCCGAAAGACAACTGTCTATAATCCAGCGACCGCCAACGCCGGCTTTTATCAAGGCACAAGCACTCAGGCCCTCTCATTAATACGAGTGAAGATTGATCCCGCTCAGGGGTGTTATCCAACCATTAGTGGTAATCGTAACCGCTACGCCATACATTTCGTACTCTTTGACCAACAAAAACACTCAGACAGATCGATAGACTTTATGTTGGCAACCTGCACCTAAAGTGGTTTACCATAGTCGACTGTTATAAATCGGCCCATGGGAATGATCATGCCAACTACAGTTAAGTGCCCTACCTGCCAAAAAGAAGTGCTTTGGTCTAAAGAGTCTCAATTCAAGCCATTTTGCAGTGAAAGATGCAAACTCATCGACTTAGGCGATTGGGCATCAGAAAAGCATGCCATCCCGGTAAAACCCGAATTTGATCCAGAAACACTAGATTCTCTAGGTTACGAAGAAACTGACTTTTTTAAGGATCAGTAAATGAAACGTGTGCACGTCGCGGTAGGTATAGTATTCGATGAACAGGAGCAGATCTTACTTGCCAAACGCCCAGATCATCTACACCAAGGTGGAAAGTGGGAATTTCCTGGTGGCAAGGTCGAATCTGGTGAAACAACCTCCGAAGCGCTGATAAGAGAGTTAAGGGAGGAGGTTGCAATAAAGGTTAGCTCCACAAGCCCCTTAATGGCAATTTCCCACGATTATCCAGATAAACAGGTGTATCTTGACATCCACACAGTAAAATCCTTTTCTGGTGAAGCTCAAGGGCTTGAAGGACAAGAGATTCAATGGGCTAGACTCGACGAGCTCAAAGACTATGACTTTCCAGAAGCCAATACACCCATCATAAAAAAGCTCCTCTCTTTATAACAACGAATCCGAAAGCCCGAAAATTAGCTCGGGCTTTCCCTCCCTCCGATATCCATCGCTTTCATTGCCCCAACTCCCGAACATAAATCTTATCGGCTAGATATGTTTGATAGCGATATGAACGACCTATCACGGCCTTAAGACTTAAGCATTTACATTATCGACTGATAAAAATCTTACTATTCGGCCTGCTTAAGTTAATTTCAGCAATCAATCAGCTCTAATATGGGGGCGTAAGGCATCCATTTATCAGGCGAAGCTTGATGGATGACTGGAGCGCGAAGTAGCTAAGCTGCGAGCTGAGGGGCCTGACCGCCTGGATGGCGGAAATGCAGTTAATGAATGGAGCACTCAACTGCCACACTGCATGAATAGCTTTTGGCTGCATGTAGAGTCTTATTATGCGCCTGTCATGGCCAGCTTCGAGCAAAGCTCTCCGCGTTCATCCCTTGCATCAAACTTCGTTTGATAAACGCAAGTGCTTCACCATACGACCACCACGGACGGTGGAAGTGTCGATTATGCAGGATGCAATTATCGACCAATCACATGGAAATGTACCTCACTACGTTCGGGCTCTTTATATTCCCCATGTTCGAGTTGATATTTCAAAAGCTGTTAAACGAAAAAATCCCCAACACTAGGTGCTGGGGATTCTTCGTTTATTAGGCGCCTGGAAATGACCTACTCTCACATGGGGAGACCCCACACTACCATCGGCGCAATTGCGTTTCACTTCTGAGTTCGGGATGGGATCAGGTGGTACCACAATGCTATGGTTTCCAGACAAAATTGGAAATTCGGAAAGCTGTACTCTTATCTAAGAGTCAATTTGAGTTTTAGTACACGGATGTACTGTATGTCATAAATGCAGGAGCAATTTATGACCACACTTCAATCAAGTACTTTGTATTCTTCTGATTCAGTAACCATTACTTACTTTGCAGTAAAAACCCTTTTGGGTTGTATGGTTAAGCCTCACGAGTCATTAGTACAGGTTAGCTCAACGCCTCACAACGCTTACACACCCTGCCTATCAACGTCCTAGTCTCGGACGGCTCTTTAGAGACCTTAAAGGTCTAGGGATGACTCATCTTAGGGCTCGCTTCCCGCTTAGATGCTTTCAGCGGTTATCGATTCCGAACGTAGCTACCGGGCAATGCCATTGGCATGACAACCCGAACACCAGCGGTTCGTCCACTCCGGTCCTCTCGTACTAGGAGCAGCTCCCTTCAATCATCCAACGCCCACGGCAGATAGGGACCGAACTGTCTCACGACGTTCTGAACCCAGCTCGCGT